>CAYSQI010000030.1:0-29878 GCA_964433215.1 uncultured Bacteroides sp. | reverse complement strand
TGTTTTCGAAGGTGGCATTCTGAGCAGTGGCGTTTTGCGAGCCGTGATATTTAGGACACTCCTCGACGTTTAGTACAAAAATCCGAATAGCCACAGAGGGATTTTATTACCAATGCCAAATGTTATATCGTCGGCAGCTATGAAGCTATCCGGCAGGTCTTTAATCTGCGTAAACCCTTTTCCGGCTCCACCGACTTCGAGCAAGTAGCGGTTATCGACCAACAAGTCTCCGCTTTTGGGATATGCAACTTCGTGTGTTGCGGAAATCATCGATGAGATGAATGTTTCGCGAACCTTTCCAGTGTCGGCAAAGCCTAATGCGTATAGTATTGACGGGTTGTTGAATAGGACCTTTTGAGGCTTTAACATTGACTTTGGGTTTCGCTCATTTTTATAGTAGAGAAGCCGTAGAATTTGTGAACGTTCGAGTAGTGATAGAATTTTTATTAACTGATTGACTGTGGTGCCAAGCATTTCGGCTGTAGTGCGAGCGTTCAGCGGCGACGGCGTCTGAGCAGAGATTATGTTCAGTAGTTGCTTCGCTTTGATTAAAGTGGCGTATTCTACTTTTTCAACAGCCGGGATATCGTAGTCTATTACGCTCGATACCATATTGTTGACGCGAATTAGGTAGTCGTTTTCGGTCTCGGTGGTATAGAACGGATAGAAGCCGTGTCGGAGATACGTGTGGAATTCTTTCAGTATGTCGGAGTGCTCGGCCAATTCAGGCGTGATTTCTTTGTGATTGTATAGAATATCGACCAGTTCAAGTTTGTCGTGCCGTTGTCCCTGGAATTCAAGGTATTCTCTAAATGAAAGCCCTCGCAGGTCGTACATTAGGCAACGGCGCGACAAATCGGCTATTGAGTGGTCAATTATCAGCAGTGAACTGCCTGTAAAGACTACGTTAATATCCGGGAAGAAGTCGAAAACGTTTTTAATTTGTCGTTCCCAACCGGGCAGACGGTGAACTTCATCAATGAAAAGATGTGTAATACCTTCATTTTCAGCCAGCTCGGCCAACTGCATCAGCGAGTGGCTTGCAAACCAAATATCGTCGAGTGAAACATACAGAGCTTTTGATGGATCGGGGAAAGCTAATTTTATGCGCTGAAGCATCATCGTTGTCTTGCCGACACCTCGTGCACCTTTTATGCCAACAAGACGGGTGTTCCACGAAATTTGGTTGTAAAGTTCGCGTACGTGTGTAGTTGAAGTGCGCTTAAGAAGTCGTAAGTATTGGCGTTTCAGAGTCTCCATAGTTTAAAATTATTATCCGACTGCAAATATAATAAAAATAATCTTTGCAATAATCATTTTGTGAAAATAATCTTTGCAAGGATGATTTTGCAAAAGTAATCTTTGTAAGGATGACTTTGTGGAAATAATCTTTGTAAGGATGACTTTTGGTGTATAAAATCTCGGAGCACTTGGGGTGAATGCCGAGTGCTCCGAGGTGTTGCGATATGTGGCGAGGTGATTATTCGGTCTTGCGGCCGATAAGGTCGTCGTTCTCGATGCTGCGCGATGTCTTTTTGACTTGTGTTTTCAGAGAGCCGAAGCGGAAGCTGACCGAGATGCGGGCCTGGATGCCGCGGCGAATGTAGGTGTTGTTGTAGCCGGTGTAGTCGCCGTTGACAATTTCGTTGCGCAAGCGCATGTATTTGGGAGAGATAGGGTTGAGCAATTCGGCGCGGACGTTCAGACGGTCGTCTTTGAGGAAGGCGCGGCTGAGCGAGATGCCATAGTACGAGCCGCTACTGAACGATTGAGCCCAGCGCTGGTACACGTCGTTGACCTGACCGCCGTGGTAGAAGAAGTAGATGCTCGACTGGAGGTTCCAGGGTAGTTTCTGCTGTATGTTGGTGAAGACGAACGGGCTCCAGCGCGAGAGCGACATGCCCAGCTGCGAGAAGCGAGCGTAGGTGACATGGCCTTGGAGCATGAATTGAGTTTTCTCGGTGGGCGACCACTGCATGAAGGTGCCGATGGTGAGGTTGCGTTCGTGGCCGATGTTTTGGTAGGTGGAGTTGATGATGTTGTTGTCGTCGAGAAAGCGGACGGCAGCTATGCCATTGTTGATGAATGCGTAGTCGGCCGAGAGCTGGAAGTTGAACTTATTCTTGATGAGCATGTAAGTGAGCTTGGCCGATTGGCGTCGAGCACTGCCCAGGTCGGGGTTGCCGTAGTCTTTGTTCGTGGGGCTGAGGGTGATGGCCGGGTTGAGGAAGTTGATGCCGGGTCGGCTGATTGAGGTTGAGTAGTTGGCGGTCAGAGAATTGGCGTCGTTGATCGACCACGAGATAGCGGCGCTGGGCACGAGGTCGTTCAGGTTGGCCGAGTACTCGGCTTCGGAGCCGTCGGGGTAGCTGGCTTTCATGTGCGAGTATTCGTAGCGGAGCCCGGCGCGGAGGTTGACGCGACCCAAGGCTACGGAGTACTGTCCGTAGACAGCGGCGATGTCGGTGTTGTGGCGGAATTCGTTGTCGGCGGTGCCCATGCCGGTGTATTCGAATTCGTTGGTTGAGTGGTTGCGACGGAAGATGCCTTTGACGCCGAAGTCGAGGTTGTGGATACCGAGTTGGCGAGTCCAGTCGGCTTGCAGGGTGTGTTCGTAGAAGCTGAGGTTGTACTTGGCCAGGATTGCCGAGTAGGGAAGCTGCTCTGAGCCGGTGAAATCGGAGTAGTAGGTCTGCGAGTGCGAGCTCTGGTTGGTGTGCGAGATGAGATATGAGAGTGTGTAGACTTCGCCTTTGCGGTGGGTGTTGTGCTGGAAGTTGATGGCAGCGTCAAAGTCGAGATATCGAGAGTATGGGTTGTCAGTGGTCGAGCGGAACGAGCCGAGGGTTTGCTCTGTGCCGTCGGCATCGCGGCCGATTGTCGCTTCGTAGGCCGAGCCGCGGCTGGCCACGTCGTAGGCGTAGCCGCTGATTTCGGCGGTGATGAGGTTGAGCGTGTCGGGCTGGTACGATGCGTCGAGGCCGAAGAACTCGAGGTCGCCGTCGTTGCGGCTATTTGAGTTGCCGATTCGGCTGATGCCACCGGGGTAGTCGGTGCGCGATTCGTTGCGCGTCTTGCTCTGAGTGCCGCCTATAGGGTTGAAGCCGCCGTAGACGTTGAAGGTTACTTTGTCGATTTCAGAGGTGATCCATGTGTTGACCGACGGAGCTTTCATGTCGGTCGACCAGTACGAGCTGACGTTGCCGAGCACGCCTTTGATTGACGAGTGGCTGTCGGTGACGATGTTGAGAATGGCGGTGGTGCCTTCGGCGTCGTACTCGGCGCCCGGCTCGGTGATTACTTCGATGCGCTTAATCATCGAAGCCGGTAGCGCGGCGAAGAGGTCTTTAGCGTTGCGGCTGAGGGAGTTGCTGGGCCGGCCGTTCTTATAGATTTTGAAGTTGGTGGAGCCGTTGACCTTGATAGTGCCGTCGGGGTCGACGCTCACCATGGGCACTTTGCGTAGGATTTGGTTGAGGGTCGACGTTGGAGCGGTCGGGTCGGCGGTGACGTCGTATTCGAGGCGGTCGATTTTCTTGACTACCAGCGGGCGCTGGGCCGTGACGGTGATGTTTTCGAGTTGCTGAGTGTCGTCAGTCATGGTCAGCGTGCCGAGGTCGGCTGTGGCCTGTGAGTTGCCGACGGTGAAATTGGTGGTACTTTCGACCATGCCAACATAGCTGAGGGTCAATCGGTAGTTGCCGGCTTGGCTGATGGCTTGGTTGATTTCGCCCAGCTCGGTGGAAGTGCCGGATATGGTGGCGACAGTGGCTGAATCCGGAAAAATCCGGTAGGTGACGTAGGGGAGAAATTCGCCGATAGTGTCAACGACAGTTGCTTTTACGTTGTAGGCCTGAGCGGCCGAGGCTGTGATGAGTGTGATTGCTGCGAATAGCGTGCGGAGTGTCATTTTCAAAGATTTTTGAATGTCGTGTAGTCTTAAATTGCTGTTCAAATTTTGATTCCGAATATAAGACGTAACAACGCGCAAAAAAATGACAAGCGCGAGCAAAAAAATAGTAAAAAAATTCGCCACCTAATGTAAACTACAGGTATCCAGCTTTATACGATTGTCTAAAACAAGCCGATTTTTACCGCAGCCGCCACCCGCGGCGCGAGCCCTTCCGATTTTTTAGCGCCGAGTGTGTCGCAAAAAAAGCCGGTTATGCTGTAATCATCTTTAGAACGAAGGGTGTAACTTGACTTTTAACATCGCCGTCCGATATGCCGAAAAACGTCTTTCGCGCTCTGTTCTGTTTCTGATATAATAGTGAATAGTTGGTGCGACGTTGAAGGCATCAACGAGCAAATAACTGACGTGCAGCTTTGTGTATGGTGCGGTCAGTGGCTTAGTCTTCGTTGATTTGCATTTGGCGCTTGAAGATTTGCTTGAAGGAGATAAGAGTCTCGGTGCGAGCAAACCCGAGGGCCTGAATTTTTTGCAGAATGTGCAGCAGGTGGTCGTTGTTGCGAGCGTAGAGTTTTACGAATATGTCGTACTGACCGGTGGTGTAGTGACATTCAACCAGCTCGGGCATTTTTTCGAGGGCGGTAACTACGGAGTTGTACTGTGCGGGGTCGCGAAGATATAGACCTACATAGGCGCAGGTGTCGTATCCGACAGCGGCGGGGTCGATGAGGCATTCCGAGCCTTTGATGATGCCGATTTGAGAGAGGCGCTGGATGCGCTGGTGGATTGCAGCACCCGAGACGCCGCATTCGCGAGCGATTTCCAGATAGGGTTTGCGAGCGTTGATTGACAGACTTTTGAGGATGTTGAGGTCGAGTTGGTCTAAAGATTGGCGTGACATATCGGAGTATTTCGGATTTGTGAGTCGTAATTTTATAGATAAAACAATTATTCCCAGGTGTATCGTTTGCTGCGGCCGAAGCATGCGGCAATAGCCGATACGCTGCGGCGCAGAGGACGCGTGGCTGCCAGGAACGGCAGTGTGAGCATGAGCCGTCGGCCGCATAAAGCTCGTGTGGCCGGTATCCAGGTCAAGCCGACGGGATACCACACAATAAGGGCGAGAGCGGCGCAAGCCCAAGTGGCAAGGTTGAAGGGCGGCAAGGCTGCGGCGATGAGCGGCAACACCAAGCCGGCAGAGTAGCAGAGCCAGCCGAGCGATTGCAGCAGGCAGGGTCGACGTCGGATAAATCGCGCGGTGAACAGGCGGCGGCGTCGGCGCTCGCGAGCAGTTCGGCGTGAGTTGTTTCCGGCGATCTCGACGATTGACGGGAGGCTGAGTTCAACGGCTGTATTAGCTTTTGTGGCAATGGAACTGACGAAGATGTCGTCGTCGCCATCGCGCAAGTTGAGGTGGCTGGAAAAACCTTTAACGCTGAAAAAGATGTCGCGTGTATAAGCGATGTTGAATTCGGAGCCGCGCCACGGCCGGCCGTGGAGAGCGTCGGCGAGCCAACGAGCCGAGTCGGCAACATAGTCGAACGAGCGAGTGCGCTTGCCCCAGCCTGTGTCTTCGTAGGGTTCGGCAGTGGCGTAGCCGAGCACCAAGCGCGTGTCGCTATCGTTGGCGAAATTGCGCATCATCAAGGAGAGCCACTGGTTTGAGTCGATGGAGGCAGAGGCGCAAGTGAGAACCACGACTGGGTATCGGGCAGCCTTTATGCCAAGGGTTATGGCTAACTTCTTGCGGCTCAGGTTGCGAGCCCCATCGGGTGTGTGGGTGAGGTATAGGTTGCGATGAGCGAGTTGCAGCGTCTCGACAACGTCGCGCACTGCGGGTGCGTCGCCTTCGTTGACGACAATTACTTCGAATTCGCCATCGTAGTCTTGTGCCAGCAGTTGGGGCAGTAGCTGTTCGAGCGCGCAGAAGTCGTCGGCCGAGTAGACAATGATGGATGCACCGCAGAGGCTGCCGGTGACGGCCGGCCGGTCAGTGGCGGCATCGCAGACGCGCCGACGGCGCGCTATCGGTATGACTGTCAGTAGGAATATGATGAGTGCGACCAGCGATGCCACCACGCCGATGGTGGGCAGCAGCCAGTCGGCGCTTGCTAAGTCAAATGGTGGAAATTCCATCGCGGTTGTTTACAATCGTTGATTCAAGTTGCAAAATTAGCAAATAATCGCGAGTAAATCCAACAAAATGCTTACAATTTTTAGTTTGCAGGCGCTTTGCGAGCATTTTTCAGTGATTGTCCGAGTAAGATAGCTAAGATGCGTACTGCGCGACAGTCTGAGCGCTTTTGTAGAAAGCGGTAGAATATCCACGGGCCGTAGATGCCGGTCGCGAACGAGAGAATTGTGTGGCACCACCAAGGTAGTGCTATAAAGTGATGCAAGCCTTGCTGAGTAGCGACATTGAAGTACCACGATAGCAGGAAGATGATGTAGTTGGCGCCGATGAGGTGGTCGAGAACGGTGATGTGGTGCCGCTCGAGTAGCTTGGCTACGGAGATGCACATGGCAATGCCGCACAGCGAGCATAGCATGATGTAGGGCGTGCCTTCGGTAGCGAAGAATAGTGCGGCCCAGGCGGTGGCAGTGCATATTAGGAATAGAGGCGACGCCCAAGGCAGGCGGTCGAGTGTGGCGTGGTAGCGTCCGAAGGCTGCGCCGATGGCAAAATAGACGCCCAGGCGGATTACTACGTTGATGGAGAAGTAGCAGCGCACGATGATGTTCATGTAGGGAAGCGCCGCGAATAGCGCTATCAATGCCCCATATATCGCGATAGTCTTAATGCCGGCTTTTTCGCCCAGGGTGATAGCTGCGTAGTTGAATACAAGAAGAATAAAGCTAACGTGTAGGAACCAGAAGTAGGGGATTACAAGTCGGTTGGTGAAAACCAGAGCGCGAACGATTTCGAGGATGCTTAGGTGCGCTCCGCCATCGTCGGCAAAGTCGGCCAGCAACGTTCGAGGTATGAACGTGATGATGGTGAGAAATGCAAAAGGCAGCAATAGGCGTTTCACTTTGGTGTATGTGAATTGTCCGAAGCTTGGGCGCACTTCGGGTGCGCGAAGCCGTGTGGTGTAGACCATCAGGAAGCCGGATACAAATAAAAAAACCGGCATTCGGAAGCTGAAGAGCATTCGATAGAATAGCATCGAGCGGCCGAAGTCGCCATCGGGATACTCGTGGAACGAGTGTCCGAGCACCACGAGGATGATGCCGATGACTTGCAGGTATGCGATGTATTTGATGAATGGCTTCATTTGCGCTGCAAAAGTAGTGATTTTTTGCGGAATGGGAAAGAGGTGTCAGGACCGGTGTGGTGATAAAGAAATAGGGTCGGCCCCGGCTTGGGGTCGACCCTATATATAATAATGTGTGGGTTATCGAGTGGTGATTACTTCACGATTACCTTGGTGGCGTTGTTGCCCTGGCGACGGATGTAGAGGCCGGGGGTGAGGTCTCCGTTAACGCGAACGCCCTGGAGGTTGAAGAATTCAACGGGAGCGTTTTCGTTGATTTCAACGTCGCTGATGCCGCTCACTTCCGAGAAGGTGACGGTCATGGTCTTGAGACCGCAGGTAGCACCGCTACCATCAGGGTTAGTGATATCAACGCTGGTCACAGTTGCGTCGGTGTCGAAGGTGAGGACGTTGTCGGCCAGAGTACCTGCGCTGAATGTGCAGTTAGAAAGTGCGGTTGCGTGTTTTGAAATTTGGGGAACGAACTCAATAGAAGTGAGTTTGTAGCCCTGCTGGCAAGATACGGTAATTGTTGAGTTTTTGTAGAAGCGGAATGTCCAAGCTTCTTTGTCGGTGCCAGGGCTCTGAATATAGAGACGAGATTTTGTTGTGCCGGCGTTAGAACTTATAGAAATGCCATTTGCTGTGAAGATAACACCATTTTCAAGATCGATTTTCTTGTTGTTGCCGTCTGCTACAGCGTCGTTGATGGTGTAGACGGGGTCGAGAGTCGAGGGGTCGGTAAAGTCGAAGGTGGCGGTGGTGCCGCTGACTACTGCGGGTTCTTTGATGGTGAATTCAGCGGTAGCAACTGCTGAGTTTTCCATGCCTTCCTTCACGGCGATAGCTTTCAGGGTGAGAGCTTCGTTTACGACGATAGCTTCGGCGTAAACGGTCGAAGCGGTGGTGGGCTCGGTGCCGTCGGTGGTGTAGTAGATGGTAGCGCCTTCGGTAGCAGAAGCGATGGTCACTTCAGTGCCGGCGAGGACAGCGCCGCCGTTGGGCGAGAAGGTGGGAGCAGCAACGATTTCCTGGCCTGAAGCAGAGGTGATCGATACGGCGAGGATTTGAGCATTGCCTTTGTATGCGCCTACGAAGCCAACAACGTTGAGGTTTTCACCAACGGGGATTTCAACGTTGTTCCATTGCTGATAGAGGGTGATTGAACCGGTTTCGTCGGTCATGGTGAAGTTGCGTTCGTTGCCTTCAACGGCAGCAATAGATACGCCTTCGAAAGATACGTAGGAGTGTGCGATATCGGCAGAGATTTCTTCGATAGCGTATGCTTCGGGAGCGATAGCAGTGCCGGCTACGCCTGCTGCGAAGGTGCTGTCGACGGGATTAAGTTGCTTGAGGCTGTTGAATTCGGCAACGGAGCCTTCGAAGCCGGCTGCGATGGCCATGCCGTTTTCGTATTTGTTGGTAAGTTTACCATAAACGAGAGCATTGCCGGTGTTGTCTTGAACGTAGAGGTAATTGCCGTTCTGATAGATAGCGTTGACGGGCGAGGTGAATTTAACCTTGTCGCCAACACTCTTGGTGAGGTATTCGGCGATGTTGGCAACGTCGGTAGTTTCAACGGGAGCAGCTCCTTCGATTTTTACAATCTTGCTGCCTGTGTTCACTTGAGCTTTGCTGTTGTATGTGGTCAGCTTGCCGTAGATGATTACATTCATGCCGACTGTAATCTGGTCTTCAGAAGAAAAGCTGGCGCCATCGAGATACTTGCCACGGTATACTTCGAGGTCATTGGTGCCGTCGGTGATAGTGTAGGTAGCGTTACCGAACTGTGTGCTTACTTCTTTAATAGACTTGATTTCGCCCTTAATATACACTTCGGTGTTGAGGTCTTGGCCAGCGGCGAGGATGTTGAGAGCTTCGCTAACGGTGTAAGCCGTTTCTTGGGTGTTGGCGATACCTGTTGAGGGAGTGTCGCCACCGGTTTCACCACCAGTTTCGCCACCGGTAGTGGGTGCTTCAGAGCTGAATTTGATTGTAGCAATGCGGAGCTGTTTGCCATCGCCGGTGATTGTGATGCTCGAAAGCGGAGTTTCGGCGGTGATAACGGCAGAAGTCAACTTATCACTGCTGTTTACTTCTTTTTTTACAACGGTCCAACCTTCGCTGGCGGCGATGCTCGGACCCTTGGTATTGCTATTAGTGGTGATGTAGATGGTCTTAATTGTAGTACCTTCAGGTGCGTTAATGGTCAGAGAAGAACCATCGTATACACGAATAGAATAAGCGTCGGGAGCTGTGAATGTTTCAGAGTACGTACCTACGTCGAGCAGGAATTCGTAACCATTAATGGTTGTAGAGTAGACATTGTTTGATTCTGTCCATGTGTAGACAGACCAGTCCGTGCCGTTTTCGGGCAAGGTAACGTCAGCTGCTGAAGCTGCCGAACCGATGCCGAGCACGAGGGCTAAGCTAAGTAAAAATTTTTTCATACGAATGTAGTTATTTGGTTGTTGATAAAATGGTTAGCGTTGAACTTTGCGGATAAATAGGACTTCGGTGGGGAAGTGGTCGCTATATCCGTTGAGGTACGAGCCCGAGGCGTGAGTGCGCTTGGGATAGCCCTGGCGGTTGCCTTCGGTGTCTTTGAGGAAGTCGAAGTTGTGCACCATCGACCTGTAGAAGTGCCAGCGTTGTTCGCCGGTGATGTCTTTGTTGACGAGGTTGCCCGAGATAATGATTTGGTCGAAAAGGTTCCACGAGCTCTTGTAGGCGAGGGTGCCGATGCCGTCGTCGAGCATTTTCCAGAAGGGGTTGTAGAATTCGTGGTCGCCGATGCCGTCGGCTTTCTTCTTTGCGCCGAGGACTTTTGCGCACGATTTGTCCATCGGGTCGTCGTTGAGGTCGCCCATGATGATCACGCCGCGTTCGGGTTCAACTTGCCAGATGGAGTCGGCAATCTCGAGGCAGAGGGCGGCGGCAGCTTCGCGGTTGGGCGACGACTGCTCTTGCCCGCCCAGGCGCGAGGGCCAGTGGTTGACGATGACAGCGATGGGCTGTCCGAGTAGCAAGCCGGTGACGCACATCTGGTCGCGAGTGGCGAATGGGATAGCCGTCAGGCGGTGGTTGGTGACGTTTTGCAACTTGAAGTAGCGAGGATTGTAGAGCAAGCCCACGTCGATGCCGCGGCGGTCGGGCGAATCGTGGTGGCAAATCTGAAGGTTCCAAGCTTTGAGCTCGGGCTGGCTGACGAGGTCTTCAAGCACGCCGCGGTTTTCAATTTCGCTGACGCCGATGATAGCCGGGCCCTTGGGGGTGACTTTCGAGGTGAACTGCGAGATGGCGTAAGCCAGATTGTGAAGTTTGTTGTTGTATTTGCGCGCATCCCATTGCTTTGAGCCACCGGGGGTGTATTCGAGGTCGCGTCCCAGCGGGTTGTTGGGGATGGTGTCAAAAAGGTTTTCGAGGTTGTAAAATGCAATACCGGCGGCCTGCATTCCCTGAGCGAATACCGTGGGAATCGAGGCGGCAACAATTAGCGCCGTTATAAGCAGTTTTTTGAGCATGGTAGTTTTCTTGTGGCTTGATTTGTATACAGGTCAAATTTCGCTTCAAAGTTACGAATATTTTTTTAATTATTGTGTATATTTATCAAAGAAAGTTGTCAATGGGTGAGCCGGATTAGAAAAAATGGCGTAAAACAAGGTCGCAGGCACCAATGCAGGTTCTCGCGCGGCTGTCGGCGCGCATAGGCGCGCCGCAGCCGCCGTTGGGGCCGGTGTAGTGTTGTGCAGTGCCGTTTTCTCCCAGCTTCGCTACTGACGAGGCGGCACGCATACCGAGATTGTGGTGTTAAAAATATGTAAAATATCTTTATAACTCTTTGCTATAATTGATAATAGTCGTATTTTTGGGGTCGCAAAAGCCCCGGCGGAGTGTCGACGGGGCCGCTACTATTGGCTACCTGAGTATAATTAACGCTACTAAATACGTAACAATCAATCAATAACACAACCGCATGAGAATTAAACTGTTCTTATTAGCCTTGTTATCGGCAGTGTTGCCGATAGTGGCTCAAGCCGCTACCCTCACGGGTGTGGTGGTTAACAGTACATCGGGCAGTCCGGTCAGTGGAGCAACGGTGACGTTGCGCAGTACCGGCGCTGTAACCATGACCGGGTTCAACGGCGACTTCCGCCTCGAAGTAAAACCCGGCACAGACTATGTCGTGGTGACCTGCGACGGCTATGAACCCAAGGGCCTCGACGTGACTATCAACAATGGCGCGAATGATTTGGGCCACATTCGCCTGGTCGAAGCTCTCGACGCCAGTGAATACTATGGCGATGCCGATGACCTGGTATTCGACGAAAACGTACTCGAAGACGAGGACGATAACACCCAGAGCGTCGCCGCACTGACCGGTGCCAACGACGATATCTACTACAGTACCGCCTCGTACAACTTCGGCCCGATGTATTTCCGCTATCGTGGCTACGACAGCCAGTATCAGGCGGTTTACATCAACGGCGTGCAGATGAACGACCTGATTCGCGGCCGCTTCACATTCTCGTCGCTGTTAGGTATGACCTCGCGCGCATTCCGCAACAAGACCACGACAGTGGGTATGGCTGCCAGCAACTACGGCTTCGGCGACATCGGCGGCTCGGTGAACTACAATACCACCACCGACCTCTACGCCACCGGCTTCAACGGCTCGCTGGCTTTCACCAATAGCAACTATATGATGCGCGGCATGGTGACGTACGCTACCGGCCTCAACCGCAAGGGTTGGGCGCTGACTGTGAGCGCAATCGGTCGCTACGCCAAGGAAGGTGTCATCGAGGGTACGTTCTACAACTCGGGTGGCCTCTTCTTCTCGCTCGAAAAATATATTAACGATAACAACCAACTGGTGCTCACGGCGTGGGGCGGCCCGACACAGCGCGCTACCGCTACCGGCACGTACCAGGAAGTGTACGACTTGCTCGACGACAACCTCTACAACCCCAACTGGGGCTGGTATCAGGGCAAGAAACGCGCAGCTCGCATCACCGAGACTTACGACCCTACGGCCATGCTTCACTGGCTCTACAAGAAGGGTTCGACAACGGTCAACACTGCTGCTGCCGTGACCTACAACTACTACAACCGCTCGGCTCTGCAGTACTACAAGGCCAACGACCCCAATCCCACCTACTATCGCTATCTGCCGTCGTATTATCTCGACGACAACGATCAGCCGACCGAACAGAGCGAGTACTACACATGGCTGTGGCAAAACGACCAGAGCTTCTCACAGATTAACTGGGACAACCTCTATCGCGTCAATGAACTCAACAACTACGCCAATGCTTCGCTGCCCGAGGACAAGAAGCAAGGCGCAAGCTACATTCTCGAAAACCGCATCAACACGACCCTCAACTTCAAGCTCAACAGCTACGTGAACACTCGCCTGAACAAGTACATCAGCTTGCAGGCCGGCGCTGCCGTAAGCTACGCTTGCTCGCAGAACTATAAGACTGTTCGCGACCTGCTGGGCGGTGAGTTCTGGATTGATATCGACCCCTTCAGCGACCGCGACATCACTCTGGCCCCTGACAACTTGGTCAACGACTTCAACTATGCCGACCCCTACACCCATCGTGTGTACAAGGGCGATAAATTCGGCTACAACTACAGCCTCTACGCTCTGAACGCCAAGGCTTGGCTGCAGAACACCGTGACGCTGCCCCGCTGGGATATCAACTACGGTATGTCGATCTCGCACACTCAGTATCAGCGCAATGGCCACATGCGCAACGGCCGCGCACCCGAGACCTCGTACGGCAAGGGCAAATGGCAGTCGTTCGACAACGTAGGCCTCAAACTGGGTGCCACCTATAAACTCGACGGCCACAACTACTTCCTGGGCCACGCCGAATACTCGACCCGCGCCCCGCTGGCCGATGCGATCTATCTGATGCCCCGCGTGAAGAATGACGTAGTCGACGGTGTATCGTCGGAGCGCATCCTCGCCGGTGACATTGCCTACACTTGGAACTATCGCCGCTTCCGCGGTTCGCTGGCTGCCTTTGCCACCATGTCGGACGACGGCATTGAGCGCACCGGCTTCTACGACGACCGCTACAATTCGTATTCCTACTTCGTACTCTCGGGTGTGAAGAAAGTCTACAAGGGTGTCGAGCTCGGTATGGCTTACAAGATTACCCCGTCGCTGACCGCCACCTTCGCCGGCACATACGCTCGCTTCCAGTACAAGAACAATCCGCAGGGTACTCGCTCGTTCGAAAACGGCTTGCACGCCGATACCACTCAGACCGTTTACCTCAAGAACTACTATGTAGGTTCGACTCCGCAGTATGCCGCCAATATCGGCCTCGACTGGGCCGCACCGGGTATGTGGTTCTTCGGCATTAACGGCACCTTCCAGGGCGATGCCTACGTGAACCTGTCGCCGGCTTACCACGAGAAGCTGTCCGACCTGTGGGCTTCATACCCCGACAAGGACCAGCTCCAGGCTAAGATTAACGAACTCTCCACACAGGACAAGCTAAAGAACGCTTTCACCCTGAACCTCTCGATTGGCAAGGTAATCTACATCAACCGCACGGTGTCGATGAACATCAATCTTAATGTAAACAACGTACTCAACAATCGTGACGTCGTAACCTACGCATACCAGCAAGGCCGACTCGATACCAAGAACTACGACCGCAACGCTTACCCCAACCGCTACACCTACGCTCAGGGTGTGCGTGCGTTCCTCAACATTGGTATCCGCTTCTAACCCTAATCAGCTAAAAGAAAATGAAAAAGATATCATTATATATCACCACACTGGTGCTGGGTGCGACGGCGATGCAGTCGTGCTCCGACAATTGGGAACGTCCGCCACTGGATGTCCCGACTTACCCGGCCGGATTTGAGGCCACAATGACGATTGCCGAGCTCAAGCAGATGTACTGGCAAGACCAGGATAGCTATGGCACAGAAATCGGCAAGCTCAACGGCGAGGAAATCTGGATTGCCGGCTCTATAGTGTCGTCGACCGAGGCAGGCAACATCTACAAGACAGTCGTGCTGCAAGACGCTTCGGGCGCTATCACTATCGGCATCGACACCACCAATATCGAAAATGTCTACCCGATGGGTGTAGGTATGGCTGTGAATGTCACCGGCCTTGCCATCGGCCGCTACAACGGTCTGGTGCAGCTTGGCCAGCTTGAAGGCACGGGTGTGAACCGCATCGCGAATGTCGACTTCAACCCCCACACCATGCTCGACTACTACTCGGGCCGTCTCGACACCGCTACGGTGACCATCGCCGAGATGGAAGAGGCTGCCAAGTCGACCGAAGGAAAAATCAAGTGGCAGAGCCGCTTGGTGCGCATCAACGATGTGAAATTCGTCGAAGGCGGCCAGCCCTTCTCAAACGGTAGCACTACCTCGCGCCACATTATCGACAGCGATGGCAACCGTATGATTGTCTACAATAGCTCGTACGCCGACTTTGCTTACGACCTGATGCCTACGGGCGAAGGCGATGTGGTCGGCATCCTATCGTGCTACCGCTCGTCGTGGCAGCTGTTGCTTATCGACAAGGCCGGTTGCATCGACTTCGACGGCACCATCGACCCCGACCACCCCGGCGGCGTAGTCACTCCGGCCGGTGATGGTACGGCGGCTTCACCCTACAATGTTGCCAAGGCCCTGCAAGTGGCTCAGAGTGGTTCGATTCCCGAAACCGAAGTTTACATTAGCGGTGTGATCGATGAAATCACTGAAATCGACCCCTCGTACGGCAATGCTACTTACTCGATCAACGATGGCAGCGGTACAGCGACTATCCTCGTCTATCGTGGCTATTACCTCGACGGAGCCAAATTTACCGCTACCGACCAACTCGAGGTGGGCAAGCCTGTCACCGTCCAGGGTAAACTGATACTCTACAACGGCTCGCCGCAAGTCAACCAAGGCAGCCGCCTCGTGAAGTACGGCGACCAAAGCGCCGAGCCCAAGCCGACCGAAGGTCTGACCTTGCTGGGCGAAAGCGACGCCAAAGGTATGGAAAATTGGACCATTACTAACGATGTGGTTTGGATTTGGAAGGAATACAGCGGTCGCTACTATCTCAACGGTCAGCTCTATGGTGTGACCGAGGTTCCGACAGAAGATGCTTATGCCATCTCGCCGAAATTGACCGTCGGCACCGATGCGTCGTTCTCGTTCGAACACGCAGCCAAGTTCCAAGCCAGTGGTCTGCGCACCGAATGCGGCCTCGTAATCCGCGAAGCCGGCAGCACCACATGGACCGCCCTGACGTTCCCCACATGGCCCGAGCCCGATTCGTGGACATTCGTCAACTCCGGTAGCGTCTCGCTGGCTGCTTATGCCGGCAAGACTGTCGAAATCGGCTTCAAATACGGCTGCAAGGCCACCGATACCTGGGAAATTCGCAATCTGAACCTTATCAACGTGCAGGTTGCCCAATAATCAGCTTTTAATCGAATCAGACAATGAAAAATCTGAAAAAATATATCTACGGTGCTCTGGCGGTGGTGTTTGCCGCTGTGATGCCCTCGTGTCAGGACGACTTCGATGAGCCGACCGCAGGCGGTGAGATTCCCGTGGCCACGATGGAGGCCAATACCACGCTGCTGCAGCTCAAAGAGTGGATGTGGGACGACTCAAACAACTATTGCGACACAGTGTTCACCGTCGAATGGTACAACACCCCCGAGGCTGAGCGTACCGAAGCTATGAAGACGGAAGGTACACATGTCATAGTCAAGGGCCGCGTCGTTTCGTCGGACTATGCCGGCAACTGCTTCAAGTATGTCGTGCTGCAGGACGAAACCGCCGCTCTCAACTTCTCGATTAACTCGTACAACCTCTACCTTTACTATCGCGTAGGCCAGGAAATCGTCATCGACCTCACCGGTCTGCACGCAGGTAAGTACCGCGGCCTCGAGCAGGTCGGCTTCCCGAGCTACAACTCGTCGATTCCCGGCTACGAGACCTCGTTCATGGCTCCCGAACTCTTCTCGCGCCACCTTCAGCTCAACGGTCGCCCCGACGTGTCGAAAGTCGACACCACCGTGGTAGAACGTTTCAGCGACCTGGGCGTAACCCCCGCCGAGCTTCGCAAGTGGCAGAGCCGCCTTGTGCGCTTCAACAACGTAGAATTCGTGGCCAATGCTACCACTCCCACACTCTCGACTTACCACTCGAGCGGTGTGACTCAGCAAATCACCGACGCTGAAGGCAACACGCTTGACATCCGCACCAGCGGCTATGCCAATTTCTGGAACAACGAACTGCCCGAAGGCAAGTGCGATGTCGTGGCTCTGCTTGGTTACTATGTGAACCTGGCCGGCACCGGCGGCTGGCAGCTGACCCTGATTGATATCAACTCAATCATGAACGTCGGCAACCCCACCGTGCCCAAGGGCTCGGAAACCAATCCTTACAGCGTGCTTGAAGCTATTGCTTATCAGGTGAATAGCGAGAACCACAACGGTTGGGTCAAGGGTTACATCGTTGGTACTGTAGGCCCCGAAGTTGAGACTATCTCGTCGAGCAACGATATCGAATGGGGCGCTGACGCAACTCTGCGCAACACTCTCGTCATCGGTCAGACTCCCGACACCAAAGATATAGCCGAATGTCTCGTTATCTCGCTGCCTCAGGGCTCAGACCTGCAGAAATACGGTGCCCTTCGCGAAAATCCCGATAACCTGGGCAAGGAAATCGTAATTCGCGGCACTTTTGCCAAGTATATGGGCACTTATGGCTTGACCGACAACAGTGGCTCGGCTTCTGAATTCCGCATCGAAGGCATAGACTTGGGTCCTGTCGAGCCTGAAAAGGGCGACGGCACGGAAGATAAGCCCTACACAGTGGCTCAAGTACTCGCCTTAGGCAATCCCGGCACTACCGCATGGGTTACCGGCTATATCGTCGGTGTGATTAACTACGACAATAATTCGTCGCTCGAAACGACCGTGCCCACCACGGTAGCTACTTGCGTGGCAATCGCTGCTTCTACCGACGAGACCGACAAGAACAAGTGTGTCGCCGTTCAGCTCCCCGCAGGCGATATTCGCTCGGCTGTCAACCTCAAAGACCATCCCGAAAATCTTGGCAAGGTAATCACCCTCCAAGGCTCTCTTGAAAAATACTTTGGTATCGCAGGCGTCAAGAGCGTCACCGCCTACAAGATGGACGGCTCGGATAACACGCCCGGCGCTACAGGTACCCCTGAAGGTGACGGCACGTTGGCTTCGCCCTACAATGCAACCGCTGCATTGGCTATTGCCAAGGCGCTTTCGGCCAACGACAAGCAGAACGCTTACGTGAAGGGTAAGATTGCGTCTATCACTGAAATCGACACTTCGTATGGCAACGCTACGTACACCATCACCGATGGCGCGGCTAATCTGAGTGTATATCGTGGCTACTACATCGATGGCGCCAAATTCACTTCAACCGACCAGCTCAAAGTTGGCGACGAGGTGGTAATCGTCGGCGACCTGGTGAACTACATGGGCAATACTCCTCAGTTCACAAGCGGTAGTAAGATTGTAAGCCACAACGGCTCCGGTTCGGGCTCCGGCGATGGCGACACTCCGGCTGTGGAAGATAACACGAAAGGTAATTTCAGCACCTTCAACGGTGGCTCGCCGAACTCGAAATACGGCACTTATACGAATGCTACCGGCTGGGAAGGTGTGAACGTGAATATTCTGAGCGGTCTCGCTGCCGGCGCTACCGAGCAGAATCCTCGCTTTGCCTTTATTGGCGACGCTTCGACTCTGGCTGTTTGCCTCAATGGCAATGCGACCACTCCCGGCACGCTGACTTCGCCGGTGATTAAAGGCGGTGTTAAAAAACTGACTTACAACTATGGTTTTGCATATAGCGACACCAAGTGCCAGTACAAGATTCAGTTTATCCAGAACAATGAAGTCGTCAAAGAAGAAGTTGTGAAACTCGAAAGCTTCACAACCAAGACTGCATACGACTATTCTCTTGATGTGAATATCACCGGTGATGTTCAGATTAAGTTTGTCAACCTCGCTCTTTCGGGTAAGACCAAGAATAGCGACCGCATCGCAATCTGGAACTTGACCTGGGAATAATCCCTGTCTTATATAACGATTAAGCCGGGACTACGCTGGATGCGCGGTCCCGGCTTAATCTTTGGTGCCTGACGATTAGAAGTTTACGGCCAGTACGAGGCGTCCGGGCGCTATGGCGAATGTCGGTGTGACGCCCGCACTATTGCGTGTGTTGACTCCCAAGGCCGGGTTGCCGCGGAATATGTCGACAAACTCGTTGACCGGGTCGAGCATGAATGCAGCAATGTGACCCAAGACCGACGACCCAAACAACTCGTAGCCGTTCTCCACGATAGTGCGCTTGCCCTTGTAGCAGAGCTCGCCGAGGATGCTGCCCACCACCGGAGTGATGAAAATATCTTGGTACGAAGGGCGCTCCATGAAGGCTTCTATGCCGAATTCCCAGCCGATGGTCGAGATGGCGGCCGAGTAGAGCATCGAACCCAAAAAGCTGAAGCCGCACGAGCGAGCCGCCATGAAGTACGCGCTGCCGGCATAAGGATGTAGGACGTAATTGAAAATCGGATTGTCGTGGTCCCACTCGGGGTTGCGTACGAAGATATTGCGCCACCAGCGCTGAAATAGCGGCGTCTGCTGAATTTCAGCGCGGTTCCACGAAGTTGCATCCTCGGGTAGCAGTTCGAGTACAAACAGTGTGCCGACGAAGGCCCCCGACAGGACAGCCGTGTTGGTCCATAGCCGTTGCCAGTTTTGGCCGGTCGAGTGGGTGGTGTAGGGGAGAAAGTAGGGCGATGTCCATCCGTGGTGCGGCGTCGGCAGCTCGGCGCTCAGTGTGATTGGCGCGAGGACGTCCTCGGTTGGTTTTTCTGTCAGGATGCGAGTGATGTAGCCCTGAGTTTTTGTTGTGGCCGAGTCGGCAGGTACTGCTTGTGCATCGGCTTTCAGTAAGGCAGCCTGGAATAGAAGCAATAATAGGAGAGTAGGTAATCTTTTTGTCATAGTAAATAATAATCTCGCTGCAAAAATAACAACTCCGGCTCGAAAAGGTAAGCTGCCTTACCGAAATAGACGCGCTTTTGCTCCAAAACCGCCAACAATTTTTCATTCGCTCACGATTTCAAGACTTTCGTGCTGTCGCTATGCAAATGCTATTTCTAAACACACTCGGATGGAAAAATAAGGTAGAAAAGTGGGTCGATTTGCTTTTTGATAGCGAAAATGGTGGAAATGTGAAAATTAATTCGTAACTTTGTGCGAATTATCAAGACGATACAACAAAATAAAAAGCTTTTTATGAATCCAATTAAAAAAACCATCGAGCTCGCTGACGGTCGCACCATCACTTTGGAGACCGGCAAATTGGCCAAGCAAGCCGATGGAGCGGTAGAACTCCGCATGGGCAACACGATGCTTCTGGCAACTGTAGTATCGGCCAAAGAAGCAGGCGAAGGTGTTGACTTCATGCCGCTGACTGTAGAGTACAAAGAGAAATTTTCATCGAACGGCCGCTTCCCCGGCGGCTTCCTCAAGCGTGAAGGCCGCGCAAGCGACTACGAAATCCTTACTTCGCGTCTCGTCGACCGCGTGCTCCGTCCTCTTTTCCCGGACAACTATCACGCTGATACTTTTGTCAATATCACTATGTATTCGGCCGATGGCGTTGATATGCCCGACGCACTGGCCGGCCTCGCCGCTTCGGCTGCCATCGCTGTGAGCGACATTCCCTTCAATGGCCCCATTTCCGAAGTGCGCGTAGCTCGCATCGATGGTAAGTTCGTGATTGACCCGACTTTCGAACAGCTTGAGAAAGCCGACATGGAACTGATGGTAGGTGCAACTTACGACAATATAATGATGGTGGAAGGCGAAATGGACGAAGTCTCGGAGACTGACCTCCTCGAAGCCCTCCGCACCGCCCACGAAGCTATCAAGGCTCAGTGCCTGGTAGTGAAAGAACTCGAAGCAGCTGCCGGCGCTACTGTTAAGCGCGAGTACTGCCACGAGGTGAACGACGAAGACCTCCGCAAGGACGTTCACGAAAAGTGCTACGACAAGGCTTATGCCATCGCCAAGACCGGCGCAGCCGACAAGCACTGGCGCCAGGATTCGTTTGACGCTATCTGCCAAGAATATATTGACGCTCTCCCCGAAGAAGAACGCGAAGAAAAAGAACCGCTCGTACGTCGCTACTATCACGACGTAGAGAAGGAAGCTATGCGCCGCTGCGTTCTCGATGAGGGTATCCGTCTCGACGGTCGTAAGACTACCGAGATTCGCCCCATCTGGTGCGAGACCGACTATCTGCCCGGCCCTCACGGCTCGGCTGTATTCACCCGCGGTGAGACTCAGTCGCTCGCTACCGTTACACTCGGTACAAAACTCGACGAAAAAATTCAGGACGACGTGCTTAATCAGGGTCGCGAACGTTTCCTGCTTCACTATAACTTCCCGCCCTTCTCGACCGGCGAAGCTCGCCCCGTGCGCGGCGTTGGCCGTCGTGAAATCGGTCACGGCAACCTTGCACACCGTGCCCTCAAGCGTATGTTCCCGGACGATTTCCCCTATGTATGCCGCATCGTCAGCGACATTCTGGAGTCGAACGGCTCGTCGTCGATGGCAACCGTGTGCGCCGGCACCCTGTCGCTGCTCGACGCAGGTGTGAAGATGAAGCGCCCCGTTGCAGGTATCGCAATGGGTCTGATTTCCGACGGTTCGAAGTATGCAATCCTGAGCGATATCCTCGGCGATGAGGACCACCTCGGCGATATGGACTTCAAGGTGACCGGTACGGTTAACGGTATCACTGCTACTCAGATGGATATCAAGTGCGACGGTTTGTCGTACGAAATCCTCGAGAAGGCTCTGCTCCAGGCTCGCGACGGTCGTCTGCACATCTTGAATATCATCAATGAAACCATCCCCGCTCCTCGCGAAGACTACAAGCCTCACGTGCCTCGCATCGTGACCATGATTATCCCGAAGGAACTTATCGGTGCAGTCATTGGCCCGGGCGGAAAGGTTATCCAAGGTATTCAGGAAGCGTCCGGCGCTACTGTGTCAATCGACGAAATCCCCGAAGGTGGTTACATCGAAGTGGCTGCTGCCAACAAGGCTTCGATCGACAAGGCTCTCGAAATGATCAACGCTATCGTGGCTCTGCCCGAAGAAGGCAAGGTTTACCATGGTACCGTGCGCTCAATCATGGACTTCGGCGCATTCGTTGAATTCATGCCCAACCGCGACGGTCTGCTCCACATCAGCGAAATCGCTTGGGAGCGTCTGGCCGACATGGAGGCTTCGGGCCTGAAGGAAGGTGACAAGGTTGACGTCAAGCTCATCGAAATCGACAAGAAAACCGGCAAGTATCGTCTGTCGATGCGTGCTCTGAAGGAAAAGCCCGAAGGCTGGGTAGAGCCTCAGCGCCGTGAACGCCCTGCTCGTGGCGAAGGCGACCGTCCCCGCCGCGATCGTGGTCCGCGTCGCGAAGGTGGCAACCACGGCCCGCGCCGCGACTAATCATCCCGATATACATTCTAATAGTGCCCGACTTCCGCTTTTGGATGTCGGGCATTATATTTTTTACTTACGTTGATGGAGGTCTTTTGCTTTCGGCCATGTAAGTTGACTCAAGTCGACGATAAATTGCTGATGTTTACGCAAAATTTATAGTCAAACACTTGGAAAATTCGAAAAAAATTCATACCTTTGTGAATACATTTTGCAAGAGTCGTTAGCCGGCTCATTTTATTAATGAAGCATTAAGAGACGGTTTAAGTACCGCTCCAACCGAGTTTTCATAATAACCACGGTGGGAAAATCAATGCGGATTAGTGATTGAATATTTTTAATCATTTAATTAAAAAAATTATGAATAATAAAGATTTTTACGACGCTTTTATTGGTGAAGAGGTGCGCACTGCCTCCTCATTGCTTTGCTGTGGCTTTCGTTATTGGGATAACGTAAAGCCTGTTTGTTTTTTCACCCGGTAACTAATTTCGCTGTTCGGTGTCGCAGAGTGTACACTCCCGTTATGTGGGTGTGCTCGCGATTTCGGCATATTTTCTACACTATTTTTTCACCCTTTAACTAAAACGTTATGGCTCAACTACACAACGAAAATCAGCAATCAGACAAATCTACAACAGAAACTATGATTAACAAGAATGGTAACAACGCGGAAGAATCCGACATAGTAATTCATCCCGAGAATGGTATTGTCCTTATGGATAATACGATATTGAAGTGCTTCCCAAAGGAATTACCCCACGAGGATGTCGTTCCCGACGTCGTGTCGCTTGACACATCGGGCGAATATCTAACCATTGGTAACCATTGGCACAAACCGGACAATTCCAAATCGGACACTGAGGAAAGCAAGGCTCAGCAACAACTTTTCATTGACAATGCGTTCTATCTATTGGGACACCGCGAACGTATCATGCAGGATAGCCGTATGTTTCTTGCACCGGTAGAGGTGCAGAGCGGCCTTGCCTATTCGGGTACGAGCGGTTTTCGTTGCCCCACAATCGGTGTTTACCTTGAGTGGTGGGCAACCTGCGCGCAAGCAATGCACACCGACGAGAATGGGTGCCGATGTCTGGTGTATCGGCTTTCGGGGTCTCCGTTGAGCGGTAGCAACAAGAGTAGTGCTGTATTCGAAGACGGGACGACAAAAATTGTTGGGCTTTCGCCATTCATTTCATATTGGAGTCCGTTTATTAAGATCAACACACGATACACGGAGGCTAAACAAACGTACCAAGCATATACGTTGCAGGAAGTTCTTGATATCCTGCGGCGCGAGGATGGCGACGATAAGAGTTATTTACGCAACGTTAAGGAATTCTTCATGCAGCAGGAGATTAAACTCCTCAAAAATCGGGTGGCGAGGCTTGAAAAGGAGTCTTCGGATTGGTATGATAAGTATCAAGAATCTTTGATAAAGTATAACGAGGCGAAATTGCGCAAGGCTTGTGAGGAATACAATGCGCTCAAAGTCGACGTCGACAAAGAGACGGAATGTCTCAAGGAGCAAAAACGGTGCTTAAAAAGAGAGTTGAAATCAGGACGTTTGGACAATATTTCCTATCAGCGAAAACTCATCCAACTTAAAAAACGCATTGACGAGTTGTCTAGGACACTGTACAGTATGTACATTACGATATGCAGAGAGTTTGGGGAGTTGGGAATCGGAGAAGGCACACTGTGTAAATTGTTTAGGCAATTTGAAAATGAAGAGAATTGTTAGGCATGTTTTTTTTGGGGGGCATGAAGCTGAATTCTTCAGCGTAATCGCAAATTTTGCATTTGCCGGTTGAGCCTGCGCTCCAATGCTTGCCTGCTTTCTCGCCGCAAAAGGATATTAATGAGTGTTAAATCGTCGGCTGGTATGTGCTATTTTTGTAACTTTGCGGATTGATAGGCTATTAATCACAGCCCACAACCTCCATTCTCGAATGAAAAGATACAATTTACTGAACAACATCTTCGGCTGGGTATCATTTCTGATAGCTGCCGTGACTTATCTGCTGACCCTGGAGCCGACAGCGAGCTTTTGGGACTGCCCCGAGTTTATATCACAAGGTGCCAAATTGGAGGTGGGTCACCCGCCGGGCAACCCTATTTTTATGCTTGCCGCCCGTTTCTTTGTCACCATCTTCGGCAACAATATTGCGAATGCAGCTATCGCCGTCAACTCCATGTCGGCCTTGCTGTCGGCAGGAACTATATTGTTGCTGTTCTGGACGATAACTCATCTGATTCGCCGACTTATCGTTGCAGATGATGCTGAGTCGATGTCGTGGTGGCAGATGACGCTGATTTTTGCCGGTGGCTTCTGCGGCGCGTTGGCTTACACTTGGAGCGATACGTTCTGGTTCTCGGCTGTCGAGGGCGAGGTTTATGCGTTTTCGTCGTTCTGTACGGCGCTGGTGTTCTGGCTGATTCTCAAGTGGGAAAACCGTGCCGATCAACCTCATAGCGACCGCTATCTGATTTTGATAGCCTATGTAATCGGTGTTTCAATTGCCGTGCACTTGCTCAACTTGCTCTGCATCCCTGCAATTGTACTTGTTTACTATTATAAGAAGTGTAAGAATGTGTCGGCCAAGGGCTCGCTCATCGCGCTTTTGGTGTCGTTTGTCATTGTGGCGCTGATTCTCTACGGCCTCGTGCCCGGTTTCGTCATGGTGGCTCAGTGGTTTGAGTTGCTGTTTGTCAACTTCTTCGGCCTTTCGTACAACATGGGTGTGCTGATTTATGCGGTGCTTCTCGTGGCTACGTTTATTTGGGCAATCCGTTCGCTTTATAGCCAGGCAAATCCGACTGCTATCAAGTGGAGCGTGTTCCTGAGTCTTGTGCTATCGGGTATGCCTTTCATCGGCAACGTCTGGATTGGTATCGTTCTGACTGTAGCGTTGGCTATCTATATTTTCTTCTTCTGTTCGAAGGTGCCGGTACGTCTGTTTAATGTCGTCGTTCTGTCGGTGTTCTTGATTTTCGTCGGCTATTCGTCGTATGCGTTGCTGCTGATTCGTTCGAGCGCAAATACGCCGATGAACCAGAATGCGCCCGACAATGTCTTCGCTCTCGGCTCGTATCTCAACCGTGAACAGTATGGCGAGCGCCCGCTCTTCAGAGGTGCTGTCTTTGCTGAAGAATTGGAAATCATCAGCGGCGAGGAGAATGGCCAGCGATACAATATCGTGCCGGTCGACGAATCAGGTATGCCCCGTACTCGCATCGTCGACAAGTATCTGCGCGACGAGCAAGGTGCGCCTTATTCCGATCC
Organism: uncultured Bacteroides sp.; assembly: GCA_964433215.1. GTDB lineage: Bacteria > Bacteroidota > Bacteroidia > Bacteroidales > Muribaculaceae > CAG-873. Next base: position 4,881 of record CAYSQI010000030.1, on the reverse strand, counting down.
AAAGATGGCCTACCATAAGGTGGTGAAGTCTTTGGCTTCGCAACCCGACGAGTACGTCGAAAATATGTCGAATCCCAATTACAAGGAAATCCCCGACCTGGCGATGCTGCTGCCGCGCGTCTATAGTGACAATCCGGCGCACGTGCAGGGGTATAAGGGCTGGTCGCAATATGAAATCTCTGATTTAAAGCTTATTCCGGCTGAGCTGCGCCGCAAGTGGGCCGAAGTGGGTTACGCCAACCTCAGCGAGTTGCTGCCTTATCTGACTTCGCAGACTGTAATAGAAAGCTATACCTCGCGCGATGGCAACCCCGTCAAGACGCAGTCGGTGTGGAAGCCCGGCTTCGGCACCAATTTGCGCTATTTCTTCAATTATCAGTTCTCGCACATGTATTGGCGATATTTCATGTGGAATTTCGCCGGTCGTCAGAACGATATGCAAGGCAATGGCGAGCCTCACTTGGGTAACTGGATTTCGGGCATTCCCGCGATTGACAATCTGCGCCTTGGCGACCAATCGCTCTTGCCTACCGAATATGGCGAAGGTAATAAAGGCCACAATGTGTTCTATATGTTGCCTCTGTTGCTCGGTATCATCGGCCTGCTTTGGCAAGCGCTATATATCAAGCCTCGCAATCCCCAGCGCGGCATCGAGCAGTTCTGGGTCGTTTGCTTCTTGTTCTTCATGACCGGCATCGCTATTGTGCTATATCTGAATCAGACACCCGGTCAGCCTCGTGAGCGCGACTATGCGTTTGCCGGTTCGTTCTATGCGTTTGCTATCTGGATAGGTATCGGCGTGCCCGCTATCGGCATGATGCTTCGTTCGCTGTTCGAAGGCTCAAAGAAGAAGGCGGCGCAGGTGGCCGAGAAGGTTAGCAATACGGCCCTCGGTGTTTCGGCGGCAGTTGCTTGCTTGGTGGCTGTCGGTGTGCCCCTGCAGATGGTGTCGCAGACTTGGGACGACCACGATCGCTCGGGACGTTATGCCGCGCGCGACTTCGGTATGAACTACCTGTCGTCAGTGGCTCCCAATGGTATCATTTTCTGCAACGGCGACAACGATACCTTCCCGCTTTGGTATGCTCAGGAGGTCGAAGGCTATCGTACGGATGTTCGCGTGGTCAACCTCTCGTATCTCACCACCGACTGGTATGCTAACCAGCAGCGTATTCCGTCGTACGATGGTGCGCCCGTGCCGATGTATGCTCGTCCGGTTGATTATGGCTACGATAAGTTGGCTTATAGCTTCGTTTATCCGATGAAGGATACAGTCACTACCGCTCGCGAGTCGCTGCAAAATCTATATGCTTCGCCTCGTACGCTCGAACAGGCTGTCATGATATATCCGAAAGTGTATATGCCGCTGGTCGATACGGCGGCTCTCATGGAGCGCTTCGGAGTTGACACCGTGTCGGATGTGTCGCTGCGCTATAAGTTGCCATATCTCACGGCTCCGACTACCGACTTGAGCGTGTTCCTCAAGCAGTATGGAAAGGGTGGCTTGAACTTGGGCAATACCCTGTCGCTCGACTTTATCGCAAACTCGGTTGAAAACAATTTTGAGCGTCCCGTCTACTTTGCGGCTACAGTGCCGTCGAGCTACTACCTTGGCCTTTCGCCTTATATGTGCTCGACCGGTATGGCTTCGATGGTGACACCGTTTGCCGGTGCACCGGTGTCGCCGTTGGTCGACACGGCCTACGAGAATATCATGGGTAAGTTCCGCTGGGGCGGTCTCGATATTGACAATCCGGAAAGTCTATATCTTGATGAGACAGTGCGCCGCATGGTGTCTTCGACGCGTAGCTCGATGTTTACCGTAGCACTCGATCTGGTCAACTCCGGCGAGCAACCGGCTTCGGAATTTGCTAAGGAAAATGCGAAGGCCAATGGCTTGCCCGTTCCCGAAACGCGCTATGACATGGCTCGTCTGCTTATGCACACAATGCTCGATAAGCTGCCTGCGGCTGCATCGTATATTGATGGCCAACATGTCGTTTATTTTGCTCAGACTTTTTACGATTTGTATGTCGCTACAGGCGATAAGTCGGACCTCGACACTGCTTTAGCTCTTGTCGACAACAATATCGGCCGTTTTGCTGAGTTTACTCGATATGTCGAGACTCTTTCCAGCGGTCAGCGCTCGCTACTCTCCTACGACCTCGACAACGTCAATGTGCTGGCTTCGCTGATAGCGTTGAAAAATCGTATCGACGTCCTGAAGGCGCTTGAAAGCAAACCCGAGCAGGTCGAGTTGCTCTCTTCGTGGAAGAAACGAGGTTCTTACGACTTGAACCTCAATCTGGCCATTATGTTGTATGCCGATGGTATGGATGAAGCTCGCCTAAGCGATATGTTGCCCGGCCTCGACGGAACTTATCGTCAGCTTGTGCGTTCAGCTCTTTCCACCCTCGAAGCGCATCGCGTTGCCGGTATCGAGCCGATGGCTCTTACCAACTCGCTTGCTGCCGAATATGGTTTCAACGTGGCTGTTTTTAGAGATTTGCTCTAAGTCGGCTAACCATGTAATGTTGCCTTGGCGCTATGCTGATCGAACGTCCGCCGTTGCTCTATCGCCTTCTCTTCCCGGAGGCTCTGTGGCGCATTAAGCGTCCGCATCGGCGGGTCGTTTATCTCACTTTCGACGATGGTCCGATTCCGGAACAGACGCCGTGGGTGCTTGATATCCTCGACCGCTATGGCGTTAAGGCTACGTTTTTCATGGTTGGTGAAAATGTGGCGCGTCATCCCGAATTGCTCGAAGAAATTAAGCGCCGAGGCCATAGCTACGGCAACCACACGATGCACCATTTGCAGGGAATGCGTACCACCGCACGGCGCTATTGCCGCGACATTACCGAGGCCGACCGCCTTATCGACTCGATACTCTTCCGCCCTCCGCACGGAATTATGCGCTGGAAGCAGGCGCGTATCATTAAGTCGCACTATAATATTATTATGTACGACTTGGTGACTCGCGACTACTCGCGCAAGCTCTCGCCTGAGCAAGTGCTCGACAATGTGCGGCGCTATGCGCGCAACGGCTCTATTATCGTTTTCCACGACTCTATCAAGGCCGCTCCTAATATGCGCGTCGCTTTGCCGGCTGCTATCGAGTGGCTTCTCTCGCAAGGCTATGAGTTCGAGCCTATCCTTATGTCGTGAGGTCGAGTTAAAGTCGCTATGCCGTCGCTTGGGAGCATGTGCAGTAGGTATAGCTCGCGCCGATGCTGTTGCTGACGATGTGGCCCGCAGCTTTCGTGGATGGTTGTCGGCCGGCCGTCATGGTTCTATGGCTTATATGGCGCGCAATGTTGAGTTGCGTCTCGACCCGCGAAAAGTTTTTCCCGGAGCCATGTCGATTATCTCGATGGCCTTCCCTTATCGTCCGGCAGGTGGCTATCACCATCCGCTTATTGCCGACTACGCACTTGGCGAAGACTACCACAAAGTCTTGCCGCGCCGTCTCGCGCCCGTTGTCGCTTGGCTTGCCGACCAATGTGGTGCGTCGTCGCGCGTGACGGTCGATTCCGCGCCGATGCTCGAACGCTATTGGGCTGCTAAATCCGGAGTCGGTTTCATTGGCTCTAACCACATGCTGATTGTCCCGGGAGTCGGGTCCGGTGTTTTTCTTGTAGAGATTATCACCTCGGCAGTCTTGCGTCCCGATGCACCGCTTTCAATCGGCTGTGGCCAATGTGGGCGATGTCTCAGTGCTTGCCCCGGCGGCGCTCTACGCCCCGATGGATCGTTCGATGCTCGCCGTTGCTATTCGTACTTGACTATCGAACATCGCGGCGAGCCTGTCTTTGTGCCGGACGTTTCGCGGCAAGTGTATGGATGCGATGTTTGTGCCCGAGTGTGTCCTCACAATTCCGTTGAGCCGCCTGAGCCGCTTGAAGAGTTCCGCCCGGACCCGCGTTTGTTGTCGCTCGATCGCCTCGCTTTGTCGAAAATTTCGTCCGGAGACTATCGTCGACTTTTCAAAATGTCAGCAATTTTACGCCAAAGTGTCACAAGATTAAGACAAATCGCTAATTTTAACAAACATTAACGGGGGGGGGTGGTACAATTTGCCATTATATGTATTAACTTTGCATTGCAAAAGATACAGAAAGCATTAGGAAAACCCCAATTTAAAGTTAAGGAAATCCCGGAAGCGTCCCTTTGTGAAAAGTGGCGCTTTTTTCATGTCGTGATGTTAGCTCGGTTCTTTCCCCGTAATTCTGCGTCGCAAAAAAAGAAATTGAAATGGGGGTGTCCAAAAGTTGTGGCTTTTTTAATCTCAGTCTGTGAAATAATAGTATGCGTTAGCGTCGTGCGGCAAGGTAGCTACTAATGTCTCGTTCCGCAAAAGCGCGCCGGCAACCTTTGAGGTAGGGAGAAAGTCGCGCTTGGAGGCTGCCTCGTCTGCAAAGCGCCAATCGATGGCGTCTTTTTGTGCTATCTTCTGTGGCAGTATTGACGCTATATAAATAATGTATTAGGGTGGGGTGGTTGAATAGTAAACCGGCTGTTGAATTTTTTTCTGTGAAGTGCGAAAAAATTCTGACCGGGGCGGAGGTGTGTCCGGATAAATTTTCTTCATTATTTTTTTCGAATAATGTTATTGAGTTTTGTGTTTTGAACCGGAGTCGATGATGATTTTGAAGAACGTGCTGAAAGGCTCGCGAAATTGCGATTTTGTAACCGCTTGATTAGCAGTAGTGTAAATTTTTCACGAAAAATTTTTATGTTTTAAAGCATAAAAATTGCGAAAAATATTTGGTGGAAATAGAAAAAGGTTGTAACTTTGCACTCGCTTTTGAGGAAGAAAGCATCGTACAACGACAAAATGCTAAAATCTGAAAAGATTTGAAAAAAAAGTTGAGAAAAATT
>CAYSQI010000029.1:0-30177 GCA_964433215.1 uncultured Bacteroides sp. | reverse complement strand
CGGCGGTTGCCAGGCTGCGCTGCGTTCTTTTGTTCTTATGTCTCTTCTGTTCTTCTGTCTTGTTCTTCTGTCTTTGGTGTTGGCTATGTCGAGAAAAAGTTGTAACTTTGAATTTCATTCCAAGGACTTTTATGATGAATTCTAAATATCTGCTTTACTTGATTTTATGCCCGGCGATGGCCGTGATGAATGCTTCGTGCGCTCAGCAGGCGTCGTCGACGGTTGCGGCGGACACTATCACCACCGCAGTGACCGCTCCGGCCGGAGAATTTTCGCGTGTGCATAATCCGTCAATTCCGGCGTCGATGGAGTTTTGCGGTCGCAAAATCGACCTTGACCAAATCGACTATTTCGAACGCCTCGACCGCGAACTGACGTCGCTGACATATACTCATGGCACTACGTTGCTGATGATAAAGCGCGCCAACCGCTACTTTCCGCTGATGGCTCCGATATTGAAGGAAAACGGCATTCCGAGCGACTTGATTTATCTTGCTTGCGTGGAGAGTTCGCTGAATCCGTGGGCGAAATCGCCGGCCAAAGCCGCAGGTATGTGGCAGTTTTTGGCTACGACGGCCAAGGAATTCGGACTCGAGGTAGGCACGGAAGTCGACGAGCGATACAACATAGAGAAGGCGACGCGAGCCGCCTGTCGCTATTTCAAAAAGGCGCTGGCTCGCTACGGCGACTGGCCGTCGGTGATGGCTTCGTACAATGCCGGCATGACGCGCATCACCGACCAGCTGCGCGACCAGGATGCCGACGACGCACTGGAACTGTGGCTGGCCGACGAGACTATGCGCTACACCTTCCGCATCATGGCCATGAAGATGATAATGGAAAATCCGAGGCAGTATGGCTTTATACTGACGGCCGACCAACTATATCAGCCGCGCGAAGTCGACGAAGTGAAGGTGAGCGGCCCGGTGGAAAGCTGGGCGAAGTGGGCGGCCGAGCATGGCACCACTTACAAGCTGCTGCGCGATGAAAATCCGTGGATTCGCGCTCCGAAGCTGACAAACAAACTCGGCAAGACCTACACCGTGCGCGTGCCGCGCAAGGATAGTTTGCGACGCTCCACGGCCAAGTCGGAAGTCTATAATAAAGCATGGATCGTAAGATGATGCAGGAGCCGAATGAAGAGCGGTCGACGCTGAGCGTCGTGGGTGCGCGAGTCAATAATCTGAAGAATATCGATGTAGAGATTCCGCACGACTCGCTGACGGTAATCACCGGCCTGTCGGGCTCGGGCAAGTCGTCGCTCGCGTTCGACACTATCTTTGCCGAGGGTCAGCGCCGCTACGTCGAGACCTTCTCGTCGTATGCCCGCAATATGCTGGGCAACCTCGAACGCCCCGATGTGGACCACATCTCGGGCCTGAGCCCGGTCATCGCCATCGAGCAAAAGACGGTGAACAAAAATCCGCGTTCGACTATCGGCACCACGACCGAGGTCTACGACTTCTTGCGCTTGCTCTACGCTCGCGCCGGCCATGCGCGGTCGTACATCTCGGGCTGCGAGATGGTGAAGTACACCGAGGAGAGTATCGTCGATTTGATACTGAAGCAATTTGCCGGCCGTCGCATCTATGTGCTGGCTCCGCTGGTCAAGAACCGCAAGGGCCACTACAAGGAGCTATTCGAGACGCTGGTGAAGAAGGGCTTCCTGCGTGTGCGAGTCGACGGCGAGCTCACCGAACTTAGCGCCGGCATGAAGCTCGACCGCTATCGCAACCACTCGATTGAATTGGTCGTCGACCGCCTGGCGGCGAGCGAGAAGGACCGCGAGCGCCTGCGCGACACCGTAGCGGCCGCTCTGGCTCAGGGCGACAAGGAATTGATGATCTACGATGTGGAGCGCGACACCGTGGCCCACTATTCGCAGCATCTGATGGACCCCGTCAGCGGCATCTCGTATCGCGAACCGGCGCCGCACAATTTCTCGTTCAATTCGCCTCAGGGCTACTGCCCGCGCTGCAAGGGTCTGGGCTATGTCAACATCATCGACATGGCCAAAATCATGCCCGACAGCAGCCTGTCGATTCACGACGGAGCTTTCACACCCCTGGGTAAGTACAAGAATACTACGATTTTCTGGCAGCTGTCGGCTATCTGCCAAAGCTACGGCTGCGACCTTCGCACCCCGGTGCGCGACCTGCCCGAGGAGGCGCTCGACGAAATACTCAACGGCACCGATCGCCGCCTCACCATCGAAAACGAATCGACCGGCACGTACAATACCTTCGGCTCGTACGAAGGCCTGGTGAAATATATCGAGACTCTGCAGAGCGACGATGCCGGAGCCGGAGCGCAGAAGTGGAGCGGACAGTTCTATACGCGCTGCGAGTGTCCGGAGTGTCACGGCGACCGCCTCAACCGCGAAGCAATGCACTTCTTTGTCGACGGGCAGAACATAGCGCAGCTATGTCGCCTCGATATTTCGGCGCTGCACGAGTGGTCGACCACGGTGCTCGACCGCCTCGACGCGCGCGACCGCGCTATCGCCTCCGAGATTGTCAAAGAAATATCCACGCGCCTGAAATTCTTGGTCGATGTGGGCTTGGGCTACTTGCAGCTCAATCGCGCGTCGGCTACGCTGTCGGGTGGCGAAAGCCAGCGCATTCGCCTGGCCACGCAGCTGGGCTCGGAGCTGGTCAATGTGCTGTATATCCTCGACGAGCCGTCGATTGGTCTGCATCAGCGCGACAACCGGCGACTGATCGACTCGCTGAAGCGCCTGCGCGATGCCGGCAACTCGATTATCGTCGTCGAACACGACCGCGACATCATGCTCGAGGCCGACTATGTGGTCGACATCGGTCCGGGCGCCGGACGCAAGGGCGGCAATGTGGTATTTGCCGGCACGCCTGCCGAGATGCTCCGATGCGACTCGCTGACGGCGTCGTATCTCAACGGCTCGCGCGCCATCGAGACCCCGGCCGAGCGCCGACCGGGCAATGGCAAGATGCTCAGCCTGCTGGGCTGTACGGGTCACAACCTGAAGGACGTGGATTTGCATCTGCCGCTGGGCACGCTGACGTGTGTGGCCGGCGTGAGCGGCTCGGGCAAGTCGTCGCTCATCAACGGCACGCTCGAACCGATTCTGAGCAAGCATTTCTTCCGGTCGCTGCGCGAGCCGCTGCCTTATCGCGAACTGCAAGGACTGGAAAATATCGACAAGGTGGTGACCGTGGACCAGTCGCCGCTGGGGCGCACACCGCGTTCGAATCCGGCTACTTATACCGGTGTGTTCACCGAAATCCGAAATCTGTTTGTCGGCCTGCCTGAAGCGAAAATTCGCGGCTACAAGCCTGGGCGATTTTCGTTCAACGTGGCCGGCGGACGCTGCGAAGCCTGCAGCGGCAATGGCTACAAGACCATCGAAATGAATTTTATGCCTGATGTGCTTGTGCCTTGCGAAGTGTGCCGCGGCATGCGCTACAATCGCGAGACGCGCGAAGTGCGCTACAAGGGCAAGTCGATAGCCGATGTGCTCGACATGACTATCAATCAGGCTGTAGAATTCTTTGCCGGCGTGCCGAAGATTTTGAAGAAAATCAAGGTGCTGCAGGACATAGGTTTGGGCTATATCAAGCTCGGACAGCCGTCGTCGACCCTCTCGGGCGGCGAAAATCAGCGCGTGAAACTCGCAACTGAGCTTTCGCGCAAGGACACGGGTCGCACTCTGTTTATCCTCGACGAACCAACCACGGGCCTGCACTTTGAGGACATCAAGACCCTGCTGGCGATTCTCAATCGCCTCGTCGAGCGTGGCAACACGGTGCTGGTCATCGAACACAACACCGACGTGCTGCGCGCGGCCGACTATATTATCGACATGGGCCCCGAGGGTGGCCGCGATGGCGGACGCATCCTGGCGCAAGGTACGCCTGAAGAAATAGCCGCAGGCGATTCACCCACGGCTAAGTATATTTTCGACGGTGTAGTGCCTGCGGCCGCTCCGGCCAAGAAGCCCCGCGCCAAGCGCAAGTCAAAGGGGTAGGTCTTCGTGAACTCCTCCGACCATCGTTTACTGCAATGTAAAGGCTAAAAACTGCGTTTTCCTATAAAAATAGGCGTCGAAAAGGTGCGTTTTCCGATGAAAATAGGTGCCGAAAAGGTGCGTTTTCCGATTGTGCTTGCTGTGGAGCGTTAAAGCGGTAGGTCGTTGAGCTGCTCGATGTAGTCGAGTACGGCTTGGCGTCCGCGTGTGTCTTCGGATGAGGTGGCAAAGATGGGTGGCAGCTCTTTCCACTGCTCGCGCAGATGCTCGCAGTAGGCGGCGATGGCTTTCTTGCCGGCGGCCGACGAGAGCTTGTCGAGCTTTGTAAATACGATAGCGAACGGCACGCCGTTTTCGCCCAGCCATTCCATGAATTCGAGGTCGATGTGCTGCGGTTTGTGGCGCGAGTCGATGAGTAAGAACAGGTTGGTCATCTGCTCGCGGCGGGCTATGTAGCCCTTGATCATTCGTTCGAGGCGGTCGCGGTCGGCCTTGCTGCGCTTGGCGTAGCCGTAGCCGGGCAGGTCGACGATGTACCAGCTGTCGTTAATCAGGAAGTAGTTGATGAGCATGGTCTTGCCCGGAGTGGCCGAAGTCATGGCCAGGCCTTTGCGACCGGTGAGCATATTGATGAGCGACGATTTGCCGACGTTCGAGCGGCCGATGAAGGCGTATTCGTGTTTGGGTGAGCCGCTATTGGGGCATTTCGCAACGTCGGGACTGCTGGTCTCGAATTTGGCAGAGTTAATTATCATATTTACAGAGTGGTTTTACGCGATGAAAAAGTCGGGTAGGGACGCTTAGCGGATGGCTGCGAGGCCGCCCATGGCTGTCTCTTTGTAGAGCGAGGGGAGGTCGTGGCCGGTCTGCTTCATGACCTCGACGATGCGGTCGAAGTCGACGCTATGACGTCCGTCGGAGAAAGCGGCATAGAGGTTGGCGTCGAGGGCGCGAGCGGCGGCGTAGGCGTTGCGTTCGATGCAGGGAATCTGCACCAGGCCGCATACGGGGTCGCAGGTGAGGCCGAGGTGGTGTTCGAGGCCCATTTCGGCTGAGTATTCAATCTGGGCGGGTGTGCCGCCAAAGAGTTGCGATGCGGCAGCCGCCGCCATAGCGCAGGCCACGCCGACTTCGCCTTGGCAACCGACTTCGGCGCCCGACACGGAGGCGTTGTGCTTGACCACGTTGCCGAATAGGCCGGCTGTGGCCAGCGCGCGCAGTATGCGCTTCTCGGTGAAACCCTTCGAGGTGTTCAAGTGGTAGAGCACGGCCGGCACGATGCCGCACGAGCCGCAGGTGGGCGCGGTGACGATCTTGCCGCCGGCGGCGTTCTCTTCGCTCACGGCCAGCGCGTAGGAGTACACGAGGCCACGGCTCTTGAGCGACGATGTGTAGCCCGATGCGTGTACGTAGTAGCTGACGGCCTTGCGGCGCACGCCCAAGCCGCCCGGTAGCACACCTTCGGCTTCGAGACCGCGCTCGACGGCTTCTTTCATCACAGCCCACACCTCGGCCAGGTAGTCCCAGATGTCGTCGCCTTCGACTTGTCCGACGTATTCCCAGTAGCTGCGGCCTGTCTCCTCGCACCACTTCTGTATGTCCTTGATTTTGGTCATCGGGTAGATCGATTCGGCCGGTGTGCGCGATTCGCCTTCGCGGACTATGTCGCCGCCGCCGACTGAGTAGTATGTTTGCTCGGCAGTGACGTTGCCGGCAGCATCGTAGGCGGTGAATTTCATGCCGTTGGTGTGGAAAGGCAGCACGATGTCGGGTTGCCAGTCGATGGTGGTTTCAACCAGCGGTTCGAGCACGTCGAGGATGGCGCGGTCGGTGAGGTGACCGCGACCGGTGGCGGCCAGCGAGCCGTAGAGGGTGATGACACAGCGAGTGGCGTTGCCGAGTTGCTCGGCAAAGAGGAGCGATGCCTTGCGCGGGCCCATGGTGTGCGAGCTCGACGGGCCGTAGCCGATTTTGAATAGTTGTCTAAGCGATTCCAAGGTGTGTGGGCGTTTTGATTTTTTATTTAACAGCAGAAGCCGCTGCAAAGTTGCGAAGACTTCGGGCGGCTTCTGCTTTAAGCTATCTGTTTGTCAGTTTTACTTTTCGGCTTCGGCGGCGGGAGTCTCTTTGGCAGCGCTGCCGAAGGTCTCTTTGATAATCCAGACGGCTGCGGCACCGAGTAGCAGCAGTACGCCCGAGACGACGAGCATGCACAGCGTGTTGGGTGCGCCGTTGGCAGCCGGGGCGAAGCAGTGGAGGATGAGTCCGCCGCAGAGTGCTGCGATAATCTGCGGGATGCAGATGGTGCAGTTGAACAGGCCCAGGTAGGTGCCGATGTGGCCGCCCGACAGTGCATTGGTCAGGATGGTGAACGGCATGGCCAGGATAGCGGCCCATGCGCAGCCCATCAGAGCGTAGCTGACGCCGAGAGCATATTTATTGGTGATGAAATATACCGAGATGAAGCCGATGGCGCCGATGAGCAGGCTCAGCGAGTAGGCCGGTTTGCGGCGGCGGAAGGTGGCAAGCACCACGGCCCAAACTACGGCGGCAATGGCCTGGATGGCGAGCAGCACGCCGTTCCAGTCGCCGGCATCTTGGTATTCTTTTGAAGCGGCGTTGAGCACGGTGGTGTAGTTCACTGTGATTTCTTCAGCCGAGTTCACAGTGGGCAGGGTCGATGTCTGTTCGAGTACATATTCGCCGTTGCCGTTGTCCTTGGCGATGTGAGCCAGTGTCAGTGTGGTGCCGGGTTCGATCATGGCGATTTCCGACACGGTGTAGGCGTCGCTTGCGAGTGCGATTTCTTCGCCGTCGACAGTGATTGTAGAGCCTGCTTTGGCCAGAAGTCCGCGGCCTTTATTATCGGCTGTGACTTCAGCCTTGGCGTTGCCGTAGTTGTAGACTACTTGCGAGTTGGCGATGATGGTGTCGCCGGCGAGTGTCACGGTAGTCGGTTTCGATAGATTGCCGTCGATTTCGATGCCGGCAATGGTGAGGCGACCTTCGCTGATGACGGGGCGTCCGGCGTTGAAGACGTATTTGTCGTTGAATTGCTGGCCGTTGATGGTGACGCCGGTCACGGCTTCCGTGGAGGGAGCGCCGAAGCTATGGCCTGCAATGGCATCGGTCGAATAGGTCCACATGTAGAGGAAGGCTGCCCAGCAGAAGAACTGCACCAGACCCACGGTCCAGAATACTTTGGGAGCATCCTTGAGCAGCTTCACGATGTTGATTTTCTCTTTCTTTTCAGTCTTTTCGGTGGTGATGCCGTGGTAGGCGGCGTATTCGGCCGGCGGCATTTCCTTCACCTTGGCGAAGGTGTAGACGACGCAGAGCAGCAGGATGGCGGCGCCGATGTAGAAGGCCCAAGTTACGGTCGGCGGTACCTGGCCGGTGGGCGCGGTGTTGCTCAGGAACAAGGCAAGGACAATCGGAGCGATGTAGCCGACAACCGAGCCGGCGTTGCAAAGGAAGCTCTGAATGGAGTAGGCGAGGCCCTTCTGGCGTTCGTTGACGAAGTCGCCCACGAGCATTTTGAAGGGCTGCATGGCCATGTTGATTGAGGTGTCGAGGAACATGAGCATCACGAGGCCGAAGATGATGGCCGACGAAACGCCCAGACCGAGGCTACCTGAGTTGGGCAGGAAGCACATCACGACGATGGCTACGAGGGCGCCAATCAGCAGGTAGGGCAGGCGGCGACCGAAGCGGTTCCAGGTGCGGTCGGATGCGGCGCCGACTATGGGTTGTACGATGAGGCCCATCAGGGGCGGTAATATCCAGAAGTAGCTCAAGTCGTGCGGGTCAGCTCCGATGGTCGAGAATATGCGACTCACCTGCGAACTTTGCAAAGCATAGGCAATCTGAACACCGAAGAATCCGAAACTTAGATTCCACAATTTCCAGAAGCTTAAGTCTTGTTTATTTTTCATGTTTGTTAGATGTAAATATGATATAATACTTTTTATTTTACAAAGTTAAGCTATTTTTTGCGAATATTGGCAAACAAAAAACGAAAATTATCGGCGAAAAAGTTTCGCAATCAGGTCGGGACGATGCAGGCGTTGCAGCGAGCGCTCGATGTCGACGCGGTAGTTGCGGTCGTACCAGAAGAAATACTTGCGCTGAGCGAGTTTCTGCTCTGGGCGTGTGGCGGTGAACACTTCCTTGCCGGTGTAGGGGTGCACGCCGCTATAGTAAATTTCGGAAGCCACGGTCATCGGTGTGGGCGTGAAGTCCTGTACCTGCTCGAGGTGGAAGTTGAGCTCGCGAGTCTTGACGGCGAGCTCAGCCATGTCGATTTCGCGGCAGCCGGGGTGGCTCGAGATGAAGTAGGGGATGAGTTGCTGGCGCAGGTTGTGGCGGCGGTTGACGTTGTCGAATATGCGGTTGAATTCTTCGAACAGGCTGAACGACGGCTTGCGCATGACGTCGAGCACGGCATCTTCGGTGTGCTCGGGCGCTACTTTCAGACGGCCCGACACGTGGTGTGCAATCAGTTCTTCGTTGTAGCGACGGTTGGTGGCGTCGACGGCCTTGTCGCCGGTGCGGTGCATCGACAGGTCGTAGCGCACGCCGCTGCCGATGAACGACTTTTTCACGCCGGGCAGCGCGTCGACTTTGTGGTAGATGTCGAGCAGCGGGGCGTGGTCGGTGTTGAGGTTGGGGCACACGGCCGGATGCAGGCACGACGGGCGGCGGCAGCGTGCGCAGATGGTCGTATCCTTGCCGCCGAGTGAGTACATATTGGCCGACGGGCCGCCCAAGTCGCTGATGTAGCCTTTGAAGTCGGGCATGCGCGTCACTTGCTTGGCTTCGCGCATAATCGAGGCTTCCGAGCGCGATGATATGAACTTGCCCTGGTGGGCCGAGATGGTGCAGAAGGCGCAGCCGCCGAAGCATCCGCGGTGGAGGTTGACCGAGTGGCGAATCATGGTGTAGGCCGGGATTTCCTTGCCTTTGTAGCGCGGATGCGGCAGTCGGGTGAAAGGCAGGTCGAAGGCGGCGTCAATCTCGCCGGTCTTCATGGCCGGGTACATGTGGTTGACTTTGACGGCCGACTTGCCGTCGTAGGCCTGCCAGAGGTCGAGCCCGCCGTCGAGGGCGTTGCTTTGCTGCTCGATGTGTTTGAAGTTGGCGCTTTGCTTGCGCGGCGAGCGTTGACACTCGTCCCACGAATTGAGCACGATGGCGCTATCGTCGGTCGCGGCCGGCATCTCGGCGAGCGGACGGAGTACGACGCTCTGCGGCAGGTCGGTGATGTCGGCGATTTGTTCGCCGGCGTCGAGTCGGCGAGCCAGCTCCACGACGTTGTGTTCGCCCATGCCGTAGAGCAGCATATCGGCTCCGGAGTCGATGAGTATCGAGGGGCGCAGGCGGTCCTGCCAGTAGTCGTAGTGCGACAGGCGTCGGAGCGAGGCTTCGATGCCGCCGGCCACTACGGGCACGTCGGGGAAGAGACGTTTCAGTATTTCGGTATATACTATCGTCGGATAGTCGGGGCGCTGGCCGTGGCGTCCGCCGGCGGTGTAGGCATCGTCGGCGCGTCGGCGTCGGTTGGCCGTGTAGTGGTTGACCATTGAGTCCATGGCACCGGCCGACACGCCGAAGAATAGGCGCGGACGGCCCATCTTGCGGAAGTCGCGCAGGTCGTCCTGCCAATTGGGCTGGGGCACGATGGCCACTTTGTAGCCGGCGGCTTCGAGTACGCGACCAATGACTGCGGCGCCGAACGATGGGTGGTCGATGTAGGCGTCGCCGCTGAAGAGCACGACGTCGACGTCGTCCCAGCCGCGGGCTTTCATTTCCTTCACGGTGGTTGGCAGCCACGAGTTTGGCGTCAGTTTCGAGTAGTCGATATAGTATTTGTCGGTCATACGGGCATCGATTCGAGTCGGTCCTCGAGTTTTATGATTTCGTCGCGCAGGCGGGCGGCTTCAATGAATTCCATATCCTTGGCGGCTTGGAGCATCTGCTCGCGCAGGCGGTCGATTGAGCGCTGGAGTTCGTCGCGGTTCATGTACGGAATGACCGGGTCGGCAGCGATGTCGACCGAAGTCGAGAATTCGTTGACGTAGAGTCGCGACGGCTTGTCCTGCGGCTTGGCATCCTTGATTTGGCGTTTTTCTTTAGCGGTGAGGGGTTTGCCGCGAGCGATGGCGGCGGCAGCGGCAGCCGATGCAGCGTTGTCGACGTCTTCCTTGCCGACGATGGCGTGGCGTGCTTTGATGATGGCTTGCGGCGTGATGCCGTGTTCCTCGTTGTACGCGAGCTGGATCGAGCGTCGGCGTTCGGTCTCGTCGATAGTCTGCTGCATCGAGTCGGTAATCTTGTCGGCGTACATGATGACGGTGCCGTTGAGGTTGCGGGCGGCGCGGCCCACGGTCTGGGTCAGCGAGCGGTGCGAGCGCAGGAAGCCCTCTTTGTCGGCATCAAGGATGGCCACGAGCGACACTTCGGGCAAGTCGAGGCCCTCGCGCAGCAGGTTCACACCGATGAGCACGTCGAAGGTGCCGGCGCGCAGGTCGTCGAGGATTTTGATGCGGTCCATAGTCTCGACGTCGCTGTGTATGTAGGCCGTCTTGATTTGCATCTTTAGGAAGTAGTCGTTGAGCTCCTCGGCCATGCGCTTGGTCAGGGTGGTGACCAGCGTGCGCTCGCCGCGTTCGATGCGAATCTGTATTTCTTCCATCAGATTGTCGATCTGATGTGCCGATGGGCGCACCAGAATCAGCGGGTCGAGCAAGCCGGTGGGGCGGATTACCTGCTCCACGACAACGCCTTCGCTGCATTTGAGTTCGTAGTCGGCCGGCGTGGCGCTGACGTAGATAGTCTGGTTTGTCATCGATTCAAACTCGTTGAATGTCAGCGGGCGGTTATCGAGGGCGGCGGCAAGGCGGAAGCCGTAGTTCACTAGGTTGGTCTTGCGGGCGAGGTCGCCGCCGAACATTGCGCGAATCTGCGGAATGGTGACGTGGCTCTCGTCGATGATGGTCAGATAGTCCTTCGGGAAGTAGTCGAGCAGGCAGAAGGGTCGAGCGCCGGGCTCGCGGCCGTCGAAGTATCGCGAGTAGTTCTCGATGCCGGAGCAGTAGCCGAGTTCCTTGATCATTTCCACGTCGTAGGTGACGCGCTCTTCGAGGCGAGCGGCCTCCAGCGGTTTGTCTTCGCGCTTGAAGGCTTCGACTTGTTCGCCGAGGTCGAGCTGGATTTGAGCCACGGCCGATGCTTGGCGCGCCGGCGATGTCACGAAGATATTGGCCGGGTAAATCTTGAAAGAGTCGTGCGAGCCGAGCGAACGCAGGTCTTCGGCGTGGAGTGTCGATATGGATTCGATTTCGTCGCCCCAGAAGACTACGCGCAGCACTATTTCTTCGTAGGCCAGGCGGATGTCGATGGTGTCGCCTTTGACGCGGAACGTGCCGCGGCGCGTCTCCACTTCGTTGCGCGAGTAGAGCGAGCCGACGAGCTGGCGCAGGAAAGCGTTGCGCGCGATTTTCTGTCCGACTTGGATGTTGACCACGTTGGCATTGAATTCCTCGGGGTTGCCGATGCCGTAGAGACACGACACCGACGACACTACGATGACGTCGCGGCGACCCGACAGCAGCGCCGACGTTGTGGCCAGGCGCAGGCGGTCGATTTCGTCGTTGATCATCAAGTCCTTTTCGATGTACTTGTCGACCGAGGGGATGTAGGCCTCGGGCTGATAGTAGTCGTAGTACGACACGAAGTATTCGACTGCGTTGTCCGGAAAGAATTGCTTGAACTCGCTGTAAAGCTGAGCGGCGAGCGTCTTGTTGTGGCTCAGGATGAGGGTGGGGCGGTTGACGCGCTCGATGACGTTGGCCATCGTGAACGTCTTGCCCGAGCCGGTGACGCCGAGCAGTGTCTGTGCGTCGGTGCCGTCGTTGAGGCCTTCGACCAGCTGCTCGATTGCTTGCGGCTGGTCGCCCGTGGGCTTGTATTGCGAAGAGAGCTTGAAATCCATAGTCGTTCGGTCTCTTTTTTGTTTACTGTTTTGGCGTAAAAGCCCGAGCCGAGTTCGGCGCGAGGCTTATCTCGCAAAGTTAGTAAAAATTTCCGACACAGCAATGAATCCCGCACCGCCAAGGTAAATTTGCTTTATCCATGTTGGCGATTTGCGATTTTCTGATTACCTTTGTCGAAATCAATATTTCAGATCCTTGTAAATCGTCATGAAAAAACTACTACTATCAGTGCTTGGCGCTTTGCTGGCCGTATCTGCTGGCAATGCCCAATCAATCTGGAATCGCGAGCACCTCTGTGAGGTGAAATCGCAGCTCAACCGTCCGATGTATGCTCAGGCCTATGGCGCCCTTATAGGTGAGGCCGACGAACTGCTCGAAGCCGCGCCGCTATCGGTGATGATGAAGCAAAAG
This sequence comes from uncultured Bacteroides sp., assembly GCA_964433215.1. Lineage (GTDB taxonomy): Bacteria > Bacteroidota > Bacteroidia > Bacteroidales > Muribaculaceae > CAG-873. Next base: position 17,769 of record CAYSQI010000029.1, on the reverse strand, counting down.
CCTTCGCCGGCGGGCGACAACCACTACTACACGAGCCTTGCTCGCTATTTTCATCCGGACCCGTCGAAGCCCGACGGATTGCCCTACGTCAGTCGCGACGGCATCACGAATCCGGAAATCAATCTCTGGGACCGCAATCGTCTAGGCGATATGGCGCATCGTGTAGCCACGTTGTCGCTGGCTTATTTCATGAGCGGCGACGAACGCTATGCAGCCAAAGCAGCCGAGCAGCTGAAGGTCTGGTTCCTCAATAAGGATACGCGTATGTATCCTAACTTTGAGTACGCGCAGATGGTGCCGGGCGTGAATGGCAACAAAGGCCGTTGCTACGGTGTGCTCGACGGCTATTCGTTTGTGGAGATGCTCGACGGCGTGGCGTTGCTCCGAGGGTCGAAGGCCTGGACAGCGAAAGACAATCGCAACTTGCAGCGTTGGATGGGCTCGCTGCTTGATTGGTTGCTGACCTCCGAGCAGGGCCGGGAAGAGGCCGCGCAGGCCAACAACCACTCGACGGCCTACGATGCGCAGGCCATAGCCATTGCGCTCTATGTGGGGCGCGACGACGTGGCGCGTGCGATAATCAATGACTTTCCGCAGAAGCGCATTTTCACGCAGATCGAGCCCGACGGTCGCCAACCTCACGAGATGTGGCGCACGCTCTCGTACGGATATTCGCAGTACAATCTTTCGCACTATATCGACATCTTCATGATGGCGCAGAAACTGGGCATCACGATCGACGACGCCACCGATGGCGAGGGCCGCAACTTCTACAAGGCGCTCGACTATGTGGCTTCCTTCCTCGACAAATCGGTCGACGAATGGCCCGGCAAGCAAATCAGCGGCTGGGAGTTCGAGCAACAGGATGTGGCGCGCGACCTCTGGCGTGTGGCGGCGTTTGTCGATACGACCCGCACCGACTATGCCGAGGCCTATCAGCAGCATCGTGTATTCCGCCCGGCCGACCGCTTTACACTTCTGTATTATACGCCCGACGATGTCGACGATGCTTTCGCCAACGCTTCGCTCACGCTCAACACGGCTATAGGCCGGGCCACGGTCGAGCGCAGCAAAGAGTCGAACGCTAAGCGTCGCCGCGTCAGCCCGCGTTCGGTCAACGACGACGGCTCAATGAGGCTCGTGCACCCCAACGACTGGACGTCGGGCTTCTTCGCCGGCGAGCTGTGGATGATGTACGAATTCACCAACGACCGGCGGTGGCGCGAAAATGCCGTGTCGTTCACGTGGTTGATAGAGGAAGCCAAGAATCATCGCGGCACGCACGACCTCGGATTTATGTTTGGTGACAGCTTTGGCAAAGCCTGGGAGCTGACCGGCGAGCAAAGCTACTTCGACGTGTTGCATCGTGCATCGCGCACGCTGATTACTCGCTTCAATCCTATGGTTGGCGCCATTCGGTCGTGGGACCACAATGCACAGTTGTGGAAGTATCCGGTGATTATTGACAATATGATGAACCTAGAGATGCTGTTCAAAATGTCGAATGCCACGGGTAATAGCCGCTTCCGCGACGTGGCCGTGAGCCATGCCGACGTCACACTCCGCAATCATTTCAGGCCGGATGCGTCGTCGTATCACGTTGTCGATTACGACCCGGCCAATGGCGAAGTGCGCATGAAGGTCACTGCCCAGGGCTATGCCGATGATTCGTTCTGGAGCCGCGGCCAGGCGTGGGGCCTATATGGCTACACGATGTGCTACCGCTACACAGCCGACCGCCGCTACCTCGACCACGCTGTGGCTATTGCCGATTGGTTCCTGACTCTACCAAATCTGCCTGCCGACCTCATACCATATTGGGACCAGAAAGGACCCGGAACGGCCACAGGCGATAATCCCGACGTGCCTCGCGATGCCTCAGCCGCTGCAATTATCGCAGCCGGACTGTACGAACTTGCACTCTATGTCGACGAAGCGAAGGCGGCCGGCTATCGCTCGACGGCTGACACTATCTTGGCAAATCTGACGGCCGACTATGCTATCGCTCCGGCCGAGTCTGATGGCTTCTTGCTCGGTCACTCTACCGGACACCTCCCGGCCAGCAACGAAATCGATGTGCCGATTGTCTATGCCGATTACTACTATCTCGAAGCCTTGCTTCGCAAGCGCGATATCGCGAAATTTCTCCATCGCTAATCGGTAGTTTAGCAAAAAAACGAAGAGCCCTCGGCACCGGAGTCGGGGGCTCTTCGTATGGTAAGTGCGCGTCGCTGTTATTTGCCGTCGACGAGGCCTTGGAGGTAGGCACGCAGGTCGGTCCACTTGTAGAAGGGGAAGCTGTCGGTGGCTACGGGGAGAGCGATTTCGCGCTCGTTGAGCATGAGCTTTGCAAGAATGTCGCCGGCCTTGTTCTTGAAGAAGATAATCTGCAAGTTGGCGCCCATGGGGCAGATGCGGAAGTCGGTCCACGACTCGGCTAGCTTGTGCGGGTCGGTCTCGTCGGTGTAGCAGCCATCGAGCTTGAGTAGAGCTACGAGCGGGATGACGTTGCCGTCGTGGCCGAAGCGCAGGGTGGCGCCGTTCTCGCCGTTGGCGATGTATTGGTCGGCGTTGACGACGATGTCATTGACCAGGTTGCGTGCGTTGGCGGTAAATCGGCCGTTGACCGGCGCGTAGCTCGAGTTGCGCGAGAAGAATTCGAAGTTGAACACCTGCCAGAGGTTGTAGAGCTCCTCGGGGGTGAAAATGTCGTCGAATGTGATTTTTGTCTCCATGTTTTGCATGTCGACGGTGACCCAGTAGAGCTGCCACATCAGCTCGGCGGGGTCGACCCACGTGGCGACGTACTCCGAGTCGCTGAAAAGCGAAGCGACAAGGCGTTCGGGTCGAGTCATCTCGGCCTTGAAGCGCTTGTGTGTCTGATAGTACGGGCCGGTCTTGCCGGAGTATTGGCCGGTCTCGGGCGCGTGGTAGTTGAGGAAGTACATGTTGCGTTCGCCGCTTTCGCGAGGCACTTCGAGGCCGGGGAAGAGCTGCTGCAAACCTTCGATGAAGGCAAACATGGAGTGGGCGCAGCGCATGATGGTGGTCGACGAAGCCGACACGCGCGGACTGCCGGCAAACACTTCGGGGAATGCCTCGCCCATGCGGCGCGCGATGGCGCGGTGCTGGCGGTTGCCCAGCGGCGAGAGCTCGCCGCCGCGGCCCCGGGCTTCGAGCCAGATGCTGTCGAGGCGCAGGCGCACGTCGTGGCCCAGCGGAGTGAGCGCGCCGTGGGTGTCGGCGTCGTGGAAGCGTTCCATGACGGTGCGATAGTCGTTGTCGCTAATCAGATAGCGCGAGCCGTGGCGGCCGTAGTGGCTGATGTAGAAGGGTTTGTAGCCCTTCGGCGCCGGCGTATTGAGCGATGACGTCGTAGGGTAGGCGTAGTAGACGCCGCCGGCTTTGCCGGGTGTGGCAGCAATTTCTTCGAGGAGTGTCTCGGCTGAAGCAGTCGGCGCGCCGGCCAATGCCAGCGCTGCCGCTGCGATTAGAAATATGCGTTTCATTCGCCGAGGTGTTTTTGCCAATTCCAGGCCGAAAGTAGCGTGTCGGCCAGCGGAGTGTCGGCGGTCCAGCCCAGGACGGTGTTGGCGCGGGTGGGGTCGGCCCATACTTTGACGATGTCGCCGGCGCGGCGCGGTGCGATGCGGTAGGGGAGGTCGACGCCGGTGACTTCCTTGAATGTGTTGATGAGTTCAAGTACCGAAACGCCGCGGCCTGTGCCGAGGTTGAAGATTTCGATAGGTGTCTCTTGTTTGTTTTCAATCATGCGGGTGACGGCGATGACATGGGCCTTGGCCAGGTCGACCACGTCGATGAAGTCGCGGATGCAAGAGCCGTCGGGGGTGTCGTAGTCGTCGCCGAATACGCTCAGACACTCGCGAATGCCGGCAGCGGTCTGTGTGAGGTAGGGGATGAGGTTCTGAGGCACGCCCAGGGGCAGCTCGCCGATGAGTGCCGAGGGGTGGGCGCCTACGGGGTTGAAGTAGCGCAGGATGACGGCGCCGTAGGGTGCGCCGGCGTTGATGGCGTCGGTGATGATTTCTTCGCAAATCTGCTTTGTGTTGCCGTAGGGCGAGGTGGCTTTCTTGATGGGCGTTTGCTCGGTGACGGGGTTGACGTCGGGCTCGCCGTAGACGGTGCACGACGACGAGAAAACGATGCCTTTTACGTCGTTTTCGGGCATCAGTTCGAGCAGATTGATGAGCGTATTGAGGTTGTTGCTATAGTAAAGCAGAGGCTTTTGTGTCGACTCACCCACGGCTTTCGAGGCCGCAAAGTTGATGATGCCTTTGATGCCCGGATAGTCGGCAAAGAGTTTGCGCAAGGTGGCGATGCAGCGGCAGTCGCCTTCGACGAATGCGGGGCGGACGCCGGTGATGGCTTCGATGCCGTCGAGAACGTTGATATTTGAGTTCGAGAGGTTGTCGATGATTACTACGTCGTAGCCGGCGTTGATTAGTTCGACAGTGGTGTGCGAACCGATGTAGCCGGTGCCGCCTGTTACGAGAATACGAGTCTTTTTCATATTATTCATAGTGATATTTTGAGTTATTTATTACGTTTTTCGGAAATGTGGTAAATCTTCATCCGGCAGTTGGCGCAGTCGAAGTCGAGGCGCAATCGGTCGGTTGAAGAGCTTAGAAATAATTTTTCGGGCACTTGTCGGGCAGCACTGGTCTTCAGGCAGGCACCGAGTTCGCGTCGCAGGCAGTAGTCGGTGGTCATGACGTGGATGTCGGCAGTCGGGGCTTTCGGCAGAGTCTCAAGCGCCGGGTCGACACTCGCTGCGCCGTGGTCGGTGTAGAACCGGCGGGCTACGTCGTTGGCTACGTTGGCGTGGTAGTCGAGTCGGCGGCCGGCAAATTCGTCGGGAGCGATGTCGGCCGACATGTCGCGGAGGCGCCGGCTCGGGTGTGTGATGCGCCATGCGCGGTCGAGTGCGTCGATGGCGGCGCGACGCAGCGCTGTCAGAGCCGAGGCGGGTATGAAGATGTCGCCGAGGCGGTCGTCGACGTCGGCTGCGCTGTAAATGGTGTCGCCCAGTCGCTGCATGACGCTCAGACGAGCCGCCTGCTGAGGCGAGCGCGCCTTCGAAGTGAATGGTTCGGTCGATGCGATGGTGATGCGGCAGCCGCGGCAGTCGGCTGCGTCGATGGCCAGTCGGCCGTCGGCAGCTTGGCGAAGTGTGAAGTCGACGGCGATGGTGCGGCGAGCGGTGTCGTCGCGCGCCATGAGGCTTTCGAAGGCTGTGTCGTTGTTGCGGTGGAGCACAGTGCCAGGGCGAGTTGGCACGGCCGAGCCCGGGGCGGCGAATATGCGTCCGCTCTCGACGCGATTGACGCGGAAACCTTGAAATGCTCCATTTTCATCGAACCATGCCAGCCCGTCGCCGTTGTGTAGCTCAGTGTCGGCCTTGACTGTGAGGCAAAGGCCGCGAGCCGACGTGACTGTGGCCACCTTCGGGCCGACCCACTTGGGCGTGGCCCATGATGTGAGCCCGCGGCGGTCGGCAGGGCGCAGGAAGTAGCGAGTAAATCCGCGGTTGAAGCTGCGAGCCGGGTCGGGATCGAATGTGGTGGCGACTTGCCCGAACGAAGCTCGGCAGAATCGGCCATTGGAGGCCGCCACTATGCGGTCGAGCTCGCGCGAGTATGCAGCGGTGACGTTTTTGACGTAGGCAATGGGCTTGAGGCGGCCTTCGATTTTGAACGACGAAGCGCCGGCCTCGGCCAACTCTTGAAGCGCGTCGAGGCGATTCATGTCGGCCAGTGACAGCCAGTGGCGCGTGGCTGAACCGCCGTCGGGCAATCGGGTTATGGGACGCCCGGCCTCGTCGGTGAGTGTGAATTCGTAGCGGCAAACCTGCGGGCAGCGGCCTCGGTTGGCGCTGCGCCCGGCCAGCACTTGGCCGGCATGGCATCCGCCGCTGTAGCTTACGCAGAGGGCGCCATGGACGAAGACTTCGAGTTCGGCGCGGTCGCCAACTGCGTCCTTGGCCATGCGAATTTTCTCGAGCGAAAATTCGCGCGGAACGACGATTTGCGAGAAGCCGGCGCGCGACAGCATTTCGATTTTCTCGACAGAGTCGCTATTCCACTGCGTGGATGCGTGTAGGTCGATGGGCGGCAAGTCGGCCGAGAGCAGAGCCGGGTCCTGAACTATGAGGGCGTCGACGCCGACGTTCCAAAGTTCGGTGATAAGTGCGCGAGCTTCGGGCAATTCGTTGTCGAGTAATATCGTGTTGAGTGTGACGAAGACCTTGACGCCGAAAGGCCGGGCCGCTTCTACCACGCGGCGAATTTCGTCCACAGTGTTTGTGGCCGCGCTGCGGGCACCAAAGGCCGGCGCACCGATGTACACGGCGTCGGCGCCGTGGGCGATTGCGGCGATTGCCGTGTCGGCATCGCGTGCCGGAGCGAGCAGTTGTAGCGGTTGTGGTTTCGTTCGTTTAGTGGCCATATCGTCGGGTGAGTGTGCGAGGGTCAGTAAGTATATCCGTACGACGCGAGAATTCGGAAAGCCTCGTCGCGGCCCACCATGAGTCGGTCGGCGTAGTGGCAATCAGAGTTGACGGCGAGTTCGACTCCGGCATCGACGAGCCGCTGCCAGTAGCGCGTATGCGGAAAGAAGCGGTTGTCGCTTTCGTAAGCCTTGGTGTTGATTTCGACGATGACGCCTGAGCATACGATTTGTTCGATAAAGTCATTGACGAGGTCGGTGTACCATCCATGCTGTTCGAGGTCGGGGTCGTAAGCGGCGGCGTTGCGAGCAATCTTGTCGAAGTGTCCCAGTATATCGAAGCCCCCGCGGCTGAGCATTTCGGCCGATTGGGCATAGAAAGTCTCGACTACATAGCGCAGGTCGCCTTCGAAGTGCTGAGTCATATATTGCGCAAAACGTTCGCAGCTACCGTCGATGTCGATGTAGTTGCCGCGCTGAGTGGGTATGAAATGCACCGAGCCGATGACGAAGTCGAGCCCGAGGTCGGTGAAATATGCGTTGGCGGGCCCGTGGTCGGGGTTCAGATAGTCGACCTCCATGCCGGTGTATATGGCGATAGGTAATACGGCGTTGAGGCGCGCTGCCTCGGCGCGATACTTGGCTACGTCGGCCGGCGATATATTGCACGGCGATTCGATAGCGAGCGGCGAATGCGGTGTGAAGCCGATATGCGTAAAGCCATCAGCGACGGCTTGCTCGGCTATTTCAGCCATAGTCGAGCGGCCATCGCAGAATTGGGTGTGGGTGTGTAAGTTGTAGAGACGGGTTGAATGAATGATTTCAGTCAGATTCATGTTTGGGGGCTGTAAGAACTACATTTGGTCAGGCGTTTGGTCTGGGGAAGTCGTCTTCGGCCAGCGAGGCGCGCATCTGAGTGTCGGCCTCTACGTTTTTCATCCTGTAATAGTCCATAATGCCGAGGTTGCCTGTCTCGAAGGCACGCGCCATGGCACGCGGCAGTTCGGCTTCGGCTTCGATGACCTTGGCGCGAGCTTCCTGAGCTTTCGCTTTCATTTCCTGTTCGAGCGCGATAGCCATGGCTCGGCGTTCCTCAGCCTTGGCCTGAGCAATATTTTTGTCGGCTTGAGCTTGGTCGATTTGAAGCACGGCACCGATGTTCTTGCCTATATCGATGTCGGCGATGTCGATTGAAAGGATTTCGAAGGCAGTGCCGGAGTCGAGACCCTTGCTGAGCACAAGTCTCGAGATAGAGTCGGGATTTTCGAGTACTGATTTGTGCGATTCCGACGAACCGATTGACGAGACAATGCCTTCGCCGACGCGAGCCAGCACGGTGTCTTCGCCGGCGCCGCCGACGAGCTGGCGGATGTTTGCACGCACGGTGACGCGAGCTTTGGCAATGAGCTGGATGCCGTCCTTGGCGACGGCCGTGACGGGCGGAGTGTCGATGACCTTGGGATTGACGCTCATCTGCACTGCTTGGAACACGTCGCGGCCGGCGAGGTCAATGGCTGTGGCCATTTTGAACTCTAAGGGAATGTTGGCTTTCGACGCCGAGACGAGGGCGTGAACTACGCGCTCGGGATTGCCGCCGGCAAGGAAGTGAGCTTCGAGGTCGTCGCGTGTCACATCGCCGAGTCCGGCTTTGTGTGATTCAATCAGAGCGCGCACGATGGTCGAGGCCGGTACCTGACGGATGCGCATCAGCACGAGTTGCACCAGCGATATTCTGACGCCGCTGACTATAGCCGAAATCCATAGGAAGAACGGGCAATAGTAGAAAAAGATGCAGAGCAGCACTATCAGAGCCACTACAAGCAGAATGAATGTCAGTTCCATTGTGTTATACTTTTAGGTTTGTGATTAATTGCTGATAATTAGCGATGTAGCTCGGCGGCGATAGCTTTGTTGACGAAGTTGTCGTAGTCGCGACGGGCCGAGTCGAGTTCGTCTTCGAGGTTTGTAATAGTTATGGCTACCGATTGGTCGCCGCGGCGGTAAGCTTCGCGTAGCGTAGTGAGGCGCGAGGTGGCGCTATTGATGCGAGCGCGAGCCTCGATGGCGCGGGCCATCAGCTGACGAGCTTGCGTCGATTTGAAGTCCGACAAGTTGTGATAGATGACGTCGGTCGAGCCGATGGGTAGTGTGAAAGCGGCTTCGGTCGGCCGGGAATTGTCGGCAGCGGCCGAGGCAGCGGCTTCGATGCGCTCGCGTATGGCAGAATAGTCGGTGCCGGGCGTTTGTGTAATCGATATTTCGTCGATGCGTGCGAGCGCTACGAGGTTTGGGTCGTCGCCGGCGACGTTGACGCGTGTCTCAGAGGGTACGAACACGTAGATTGTGACCATGCCCGGGATGTGATTGCGGTCGGTAGCCCACCAGCCCACGCCGGTGATTTCGTCGATAGCCAGCAGGTAGTCGTCGTCGGGCGAGTTGTAGGGCATGCCTATGTTTTGAGGCTGCAGGAAGCCTCCGTCGCCATCGCGTCGGGTCATGAATATGTCGTATCCGCCGAGCGATTCGGCTCCGTCGTTGGCAAAGTATAGGGTGAGACCATCGGAAAGCATGAACGGATACTCGGCGTTGCCGCCACCGCCCAAGTTGTCGCCTTGCAACTCACGAGGATGGTCGAGACTGCCGTCGTCGAGGATGTCGGCCGAATATAGTGTGAATGTGCCGGTCGAGTCGGGTTGCGAATAGATGATTTCGGTGTTGTTCTGTGGCATGAAAGCCATCTCGGATTGGGGCAACCGAGCCGTGGAGCCGCTGACAAAGCGGCCGACTTCGGGCGAGAGTTTGTAAGCGCGGAAGAATTCGTTGGCGTCCACGACAATCGAATCGATAATTGTGATTTTTTCGACACGCGAGAGCATATTCTCCATCGTGACCAGATGCGAGCGGCGCTGCTCGAGGTTGTCGGGTACCGAGCGCTTATTATTGCGCAAAATCTGCACATATTCGTCGAGATATTCGATGGCCTCGCTCGGTTGGTAGTCGGCTTCTGCGAGGTTGGCCAGAGCGAGAGCCGCGTTGGCTACGCCGCGATCGATGGCCTTCGTGAGGTATGGGCGAGCTTCGTCGGTGCGCTCAAGGGCAATGAGAGTTGCTCCGACCCAGTAGTTGTAAGTGCCGTTGCGTGGCGATTTGCGCTGCAGAGTTTCGAATTTTTGCAAAGCTGCTTCATACTCGCCATTCTCGTATAGGCGTTTGCCTTCGTCGATTGGAGCAGCCGCCAGGGTGAGCGCGGCCGCGGCAGATATTAGTATGGTTGTGATAAAACGCATGATTTCTGTCTTTACAGCCCAAAGTTACAAAAAATTATCAAACTGCATGGCAAACGAGCGGTAAAAAAGGTATTTTTTCAGCAGGTTAGCAGTTCGGCGGTCGGTTGGTTCGGCGGTCGGTTGACGATTGGTGCGGAGAGCGAAGCGAAAAGTGCCCGCGGCGCTGAGGCTGCGGGCACTTCGGGTTATCGTGAATTGAACGATTAGTCTTCGTTCTGGTTCGATTCGGCGTATTCCTTGAGGAGTTTTTCCTGAACGTCGCCGGGCACGAGTTCGTAAGCAGCGAACTTCATGGTGAACGACGAGCGTCCGCCGGTGATTGAGCTCAGCGCGGTGGAGTAGCTCGACATTTCTTTCAGAGGTACTTTAGCGACGAGCTTTTCGAAGCCGTTTTCGCTGGTCATACCCATGATGATGGCTCGGCGGCCTTGGAGGTCGCTCATGACGTCGCCCATGACGTCGCCGGGCACGAGCACTTCAACGTCGTAGACGGGTTCGAGTACCTTCGGGTTGGCGTTGCGGAAAGCTTCGCTGAAAGCGTTGCGGCCTGCGAGGCGGAACGAGATTTCGTTCGAGTCGACCGGGTGCATTTTGCCGTCGTAGATGCAGACGCGCACGTCGCGAGCATAAGAGCCGGTGAGCGGGCCTTGCTCCATGCGGTCCATCAGACCCTTGACGATAGCGGGGATGAAGCGAGCGTCGATAGCGCCGCCGACGATGCAGTTGCAAACTACGAGTTTGCCGCCCCAAGCCAGAGGTATTTCCTGGGTGTCGCGAACGCTCATCTTGAATTCCTGGTTGCCGAACTTGTAGGTGTCGGGAGCAGGCATGCCTTCGGAGTAGGGTTCGATGATGAGGTGAACTTCGCCGAACTGACCCGAGCCGCCCGACTGCTTCTTGTGGCGATAGTCGGCGCGTGCGGCCTTGGTGATAGTCTCGCGATAGGGAATCTTAGGCTCTTCGAACACGATGGGGAGCTTGTCGTTGTTTTCGACGCGCCACTTGAGGGTGCGGAGGTGGAATTCACCTTGGCCCGAAAGGATGGTCTGCTTGAGTTCTTTCGACTGTTCGACAACCCAAGTGGGGTCTTCCTCGTGCATACGGGTGAGGATTACGTTGAGCTTCTCGGCGTCGCTCTCGGTGACGGGGCGAACGGCGCGCTGATAGCGAGGCGCGGGGTATTTGATGAAGTCGTATTGGTAATCGCAGCCCTTCTGGTTGAGGGTGTTGCCGGTGCGCACGTCTTTGAGCTTAACGGTAGCGCCGAGGTCGCCGGCTTCGAGTTTGTCGACGGGTGTTTTGATTTGTCCGCATACGCAGTAAAGCTGAGCGAGGCGTTCTTTCGAGTCGCGAGTGAGGTTGTCGACGTCGGCGCCTGCAGCGAGCGTACCCGACATAACTTTGAAGTAGCTGACTTCGCCGATGTGGGGTTCAACAGTGGTTTTGAACACGAATACGCTGAGCGGACCGTTTGCGTCGGGCTTCACTTCCTCGCCGGCGGTGTCGACCGGAGCGGGCATATCGTCAACGAACGGCACGACGTTGCCGAGGAATTCCATCATGCGGCGTACGCCCATGTCCTTGGCAGCGCTGACGCAGAATACGGGGTAAATCGAGCGGTCGATGAGGCCCTTGCGGATGCCGAGACGAAGTTCGTCTTCGGTCAGCTTCTCGGTTTCGAAGAATTTCTCCATGAGCGATTCGTCGTTTTCAGCAGCAGCTTCGACGAGAGCGCGGTGGAGTTCCTGAGCGCGGTCGGCTTCTTCGGCGGGGATTTCTTCAACGGTAGGAGCGCCGCCCTCGGGTCCCCAAGTGAGTTTCTTCATGATGAGCACATCGATGATAGAGTTGAAGCCTGCGCCGCAAGCCAGCGGATACTGGATGGGTGTTACTTTCGAGCCGAAGATTTCGCGCATTTGTTCTACGACATTCTCGTAGTCGGCTTTTTCGCCGTCGAGCTGGTTGAGCGCGAATATGATGGGCTTGTTGATAGAGTTGGCAGTGCGGAAGATGTTTTGCGTGCCAACTTCGACGCCGTACTGACCGTTGATGACAATGACGCCGGTGTCGGTGACGTTGAGGGCGGTGATTGCGTTACCCACGAAGTCGTCGGCGCCCGGGCAGTCGATTACGTTGAGCTTCTTGCCGTTGAATTCGGCATAGAATACGGTTGAGAATACAGACGAGCCATATTCTTTTTCAACGGGGAAGTAGTCGCAGACGGTGCTGCCGCTTTCGACGTTGCCGCGACGTTTTATAACTCCACACTCGTAAAGCATAGCTTCAGCGAGTGTGGTTTTACCGGAGCCCTTGCTACCAAGCAGGGCTATGTTCTTGATTTCGTTTGTTTTGTAAATTTTCATGCTATCAGAATTTTATTGATTTTCGGATATTGGATTTTTCAGCCCGCAATTTATGAATAATTCTGAAAACTATAGCAAAAAAAATATATGTTTTGTAACATAAAAATGCGGCGCACGTCGAAAAAGTGCGCCGCATAGGTGTTTATGAATGTTTAAATATTGTTATCAGTGTCGTATCCGGCAAATGATTATAGGTTGAATCGGAAGCCGACTTGTAGCAAGCCTTGTGCACCGAAGCCCAATTCGCCGAACATAGAAATGTTGCGGTTGATGTCGAATTCGGCACCGACGGGCGACAGCTGGAATGCGAAATAGCCTTTGTTTTCGCTTTCATCGTACAGCGCAATGTGAGAGATGTCGCAACCGATGCCTACGTGGCCGTAGAGCTTCACGAGCGAATTGCGATAGTAGTCGTAGCGGCCATTGAGCATGATTACGTGGTAGTAGACGTTGAGGTCGTCAACGTATTTATACGATGCCGACGAGAAAGTGTATGTCGCGCCGAGTTTGAGTTTTGGCGCTACGTCGAAGTACACGCCGGCGGTGACGTTGCCCCAAGCTGTGTTGACTTTGCCGCCATTGTGCATATCCATTGCGTCCATCTGTGTGTAGCCGCCGTAGCTGAGTTGTAGCTGAGCTTTCTGCGCTGAGGCTGCAGTGGCCAGCCCGAGCACAGCAATTAGGGTGAGAAGTAATTTCTTCATAAGTGTAACTAATATGGTGTATAAATAACAAATGTTCTCTGTGTAAAGGTTCGATGCCGAGTTTCCTTTGGCGAAGATAAGCACAAAATGTCAGTTGCGAGGTATCCGGTGGTCGGTTTTGTAGCATTTTTACCGAAAATGCGAATTTTTGGCGGATTTGCTAAATACAGAGAACGATATGGCACGGCAGAGACATATTGTATGCCGGGAAGGCTTAATAAGTCAGAAAAAATTCGTAATTTTGCCCTTGAAAAAAGCAACTCACATGGCCGACGGAATTAATGCACTGATAGAAACGCATCTCAATCGATATGCCGAGATTGAAACCCTGCTGGGCGATCCGGCAGTTGCAGCCGACCAAGCACGGTTCGTAAAGCTGACAAAGGAGTATAAACACCTTGGTAAACTGGCAGCGGCGGTCGCTCGCCGGCGGTCGCTCGCCGACGATATAGCCTTTTATGGCGAAGTTATAGAGCTGGGTGACAGTGCCGAGGAGCAAGCGGCTGCTACAAAAGCGGTAGAAGATGCTACTAAGGCCCTTGCCGAAGTTGATGATGAAATCAAGCTGTTTTTGGTTCCGGCCGATCCTGAGGACGATAAAAACGCCATTCTTGAAATCCGTGCCGGCACGGGCGGCGACGAAGCCGCGCTCTTTGCCGGCGACTTGGCGCGTATGTATCTGAAATATTGCGAACTGAAAGGCTGGCGCACGGCGGTCACGTCGGCCAGCGAAGGCGCTGTGGGCGGATACAAGGAAATCGTCATCAGTGTCGAAGGCGACAGCGTCTATGGTACGCTGAAGTACGAGAGCGGTGTGCACCGTGTGCAGCGTGTGCCATCGACCGAGACGCAGGGCCGAATTCACACGTCGGCGGCCACGGTGGCTGTGCTGCCCGAGGCCGAGCCCTTCGATGTCGAAATCAACGAAGGCGAAATCAAGTGGGATACGTTCCGCTCGGGTGGAGCCGGCGGCCAGAACGTCAACAAGGTAGAGTCGGGCGTGCGTCTGCGCTACAAGTGGAAGAACCCCAATACGGGTGAAGTGGATGAAATCTTGATTGAATGTACCGAGACGCGCGACCAACCCAAGAACAAAGAGCGCGCGCTGAGCCGTCTGCGTACCTTTATTTATGATAAGGAGCATCAGAAGTATATCGACGACATAGCCTCGAAGCGTCGCACGCTGGTGTCGACCGGCGACCGTTCGGCCAAGATTCGCACCTACAATTTTCCACAAGGTCGCGTCACCGACCACCGCATCAACTACACCGTCTACAATCTCGACGGCATACTTGGCGGCGACATCGACGACATTATCTATCACTTGAGTTCAACTGAAAATGCCGAGCGCCTGAAGGCTGCCGAGCTATGACACATATTATAGAATAATACAAACCCATAATAATTTATCGATATGAAGCGTACCGAACTTGTCGAGAATATTCTGAAAAAGAAGTCGTTCCTATGTGTTGGTCTTGATCCTGACCAAGCCAAAATGCCGGCAGCGCTGGCCGCTCGCGGCGCTGAAGGAATCCTTGAATTCAACAAGGCTATCATTGATGCTACTGCTCCGTGGGCCGTGGCTTATAAGCCCAACTTGGCGTTCTACGAAGTGTTGGGCGCCGCCGGACTCGATGCGTTCGACAAGACTGTTGCGTATATCAAGGAAAAGTATCCCGATATGTTTGTCATTGCCGATGCCAAGCGTGGCGATATCGGCAACACTGCTCGTATGTATGCCAAGGCTTTCTTCGAAGAAAGCGGTGTCGACGCTGTGACCGTGGCTCCCTACATGGGCGAAGATTCGGTGAAGCCATTCCTTGAAACTCCCGACAAGTGGGCTATCCTGTTGGCGCTGACATCAAACAAGGGAAGCGAGGACTTCCAGATGATTACTGATGGCAATGGCGCACACGTATTCGAACGTGTCATCAAGCGCTCGCAGAAGTGGGGCTCGCCCATCAACATGATGTATGTGATAGGCGCTACACGCGGCGAACTGATAGCCGATGCCCGTCGCTTGGCTCCGCGCAACATCTTCCTTGTCCCCGGCGTCGGTGCGCAAGGTGGCAGCCTCGAAGAAGTGTGCCGCTATGGTATGATTGACGAAGTAGGTCTGCTGGTGAACTCCTCGCGCGGTATCATCCACGCGTCGGCCGGCGACGACTTCGCTGAAGCTGCTGCCAACAAGGCACGCGAACTCGCCGAGCAGATGGCTGCAATCCTCGACGCTCGTTCGTAATCGGGGCTTTATATCTCAAACGAACCCGCCTGTGTGATTTTTTTTCGCACAGGCGGGCTCGTTTTTTGATAATTATAACTATCTTTGTCGCACCACCTAAAACCAAACGACCATGAAACAACTATTATTTGCCTTATTTGCGAGTGTAATGGCACTGACGGTGTCGGCTCAGCCGATTCTTGTAGGCCATCGAGGCAGCGGATATGGCGTGGAAAGCACAGAGGAAGCGTTCAGACGCGGAGCGGCGCTCGGCTACAAATACGTAGAAAGCGACATTAAAGTGACATCCGACAAGCGATTTGTGCTCAGCCACGACGACGACCTCACGCGCTTGGGCGGCACCTACACAGTGGCGTCGTCGACCCTCGAACAGCTGCAAAGCGAAACACTGACCCAGACGCGCAACGGCGTCAGCTACACTGGCCGACTGCTGTCGCTCGAAGAGTGGCTTGCGCTTTGCGACGAATTGAAACTGTTGCCGCTTATCGAACTGAAATGGGCTACCGGGGTGAACAGTAACGATTGTTCCAACATTCCGTTGCTGATTAAGACAATTGAAGATTGCGGCTATCGCGACCGTTGCATTATTCTGACTTCCATGAAGCCATGTTTGGAATATATTCGCAAAAATTATCCTGATATTGAATTGCAATTTCTTACCGGTCAGTATTGGGCCAATCACTTCGACTGGTGCGTTGCGCAAGGTATCGATGTCGACATACAGGCCGGTTATTTCGACGAAACCACAGTGGCGAAATTCCACAAAGAGGGTCTCAAGGTGAATATGTGGACGACCAACGATGCCGCAGGCTATCGTAAGTATGCCGGTTGGGGGTGCGACTTTATCACTACCGACCGCCTCGATGGCAATGACCTCCCGGTGGTGTTGCCACCTGAGCAACATCCCGAGCCCGGACCGGTGGATCTCGTGTTCGAGACAAAGTGGGTGCGCTCGACTGTGGCCGGCAATGCACCCGAGCACATTCACGGCACTAACGCGCAGCAGGGAACGGCGGTCGACGGGCTATTCTATGTCAATGATTGTGTCGATAAGTTGATCTACATCTTTCGCGAAGGCGAGTGTCTCGGTTCTATCCCGGGCGGCGCCGGCTATGGTTGCTGCCGCGACTTCGCCGGTAACATTATAGTGCGCGATGATAAACTCACCGGCGAGGATCACACCTTTATTATTTATCCTGCCGGAGCGATGCCCGAAAGATATGGCACGCCGGTGCGTCTGGAGGTGAAAGTGCCCGTAACCGGCCAAACCAACTTTATCAACGCAGCCGGCGATGTGCTGGGTGCAGGCGGTCGCATCTATCTGTATCCTAAGAATATGGCTCAAGCCAACATTATTGAAGTTGCGGGCGGGCAGCTTGTCGAAGTGAAGGCGTCGAATCAGCTCGAAATCCAAGGGTCGGCAGCCGGATATGTCATTCCGACGGAAAATAGCGATGTGAAGTGGTACTACCAAGTCCGAAACAAGGGTATTTATTACTATCGCGGTCAGGTGAGCGAGGATTTTGCCGTAGGAGGCGCCTCGACTACGGCGCCGGCTCGCAACTCGACCGGCGGCGCGGCTTTCTTTACTATCAACGATAATCGTATCTATGTGCACAATTCAGGCGCGAACTACAAGGGAGGCTTCACGGTGCGCAACCAATCGCTCGGTACGGTGATAGCGACAGTCGCACCTATCGGTACGCTTGGCTATGAAGAAGGTGGCAACTATTCGACTTTCAACTGGCTGATTGCCGAGGAAACATCACCACAGGATTTTACAATCTACCAGTATTGTCCGGCCAATGGTATGGGTGTCTATCGGCTATATAATCGGCTGAATTCAGTAGCCGATATTAAGGCAGATGCTGCCGTCTCGGTCAATGTCGTCGGTGCGACGGTGACGGTGAGCGGTGTGGCGGCCACGACGCCTGTTGCCGTATATTCACTCACGGGCGCAAAGGTGGCCGTCGGGTCGGCCGATGTTACCGACGTGTCGTCATTATCCAAGGGCGTCTATGTAGTTCGCGTAGCGGGTGCAGCCTTTAAAGTACTCTTGTAAGTTTATACATAAATAAATGTGCCAAGCTGCCTTCGTTTGCGCGAGGTGGCTCGTTTTTTTATGTGGTGATTTCGTGGAAGTGCGAGCGGTCGGCGCCACAGACAGGGCAGATGTAGTCGTCGGGCAATTCGCCGTCGACCTCAACTTGGTAGCCGCAGATGTCGCATTCGTAGCGCCGCTTTCTGTGTTCGGCCGGTTTTGGCTGAGCCGACATTGGGGTAGGGGGTCGATAGGTCGGTGCACTTTTGGGGGCGCTGCCCTTGATGACGTTGTGGTAGTAGGCGTAAGTCATCGGATGTCCGGTGCCGGCTTCGGTGTCGGTCACTCGTCCGATGACCAGCATGTGGGTGTCGCAGTCGACATACTGCTCAACGTGAACGACGAGGCGGCCGGCCATCGAACCGCTGACCATCGGCGTCCCACCCAGGTCGTAAAGACCTACGTCGGCATATTTATCGTGGTCGTGCGATGATGAGAAGCCGAATATGCCGATAAGCACCGGGTCTGTGTTCTCCGAAATGATTGATATTGAGAAGCGCTCGGCACGGCGGATTGCTTGCAGCGTGTTGCAACTCTTATTGAGCGATACGGCTACGCGTGGCACTGCGCTCGTTATCTGAAAACAAGTGTTGGCGATGCAGCCGGC
>CAYSQI010000028.1:0-33640 GCA_964433215.1 uncultured Bacteroides sp. | reverse complement strand
GATTTAGAAATCGAGAGTGAAGGTGAGGTAGGCGACAGCGCGGGCTCCGTACGAGCATTTTTGGCGCAAGAGGCCGGGGTTGACTTCGCGACCGCCGTCTTCGTTCGACGTGCCGAGGTCGAGCCAGCGCGAGGTGTCGCGATACGTGTCGATAATGTATTGATACAGAGCAGGAATGACCGACAGCTGCTTGCCGCGAGGCGTAGCAGCGGTGTATTGCGAATGGATGGCCGTGTCGTTGATATACAGCACGATACCGGCAAGAATTTCGCCGGTGGCCGGGTCGGTAGCCGCGACGAGGCGTATGTTGGCCGGGAAGCAGCTGCGAAGCAGTCTGATTTCGTCGAGGCTATGGACCGGTGCAGCATCAAAGCGCTCGCGCAGCAGCTCGGTGAGTACGCCCCAGAACTCATCCCATCGGTCGGACTCGCCAATCACGATACCCGACGCTGCAGCTTTGCGAGCACGCTGGCGCGAGCCCATGTCGAATGGTATGGGGTCGCGCAAGTCGATAACGCTCGACACGAGCGACGTGGTAACGCGCGCTCCGGCGCGAACCATAGCATAGATATCCTCCTGGGCCGGCTGGCGCGAGTAGATATAAGGGATTGCTTTGTAGACTAAATGCTCGATGCCCGCCGAGCGCATTACCGGGGCGAGCGCGTCGAAGATTTCGAGCATGTCGAGGGCATCGCAGCGGCGGCGAGGCAACAGCCAGCCACCAAAGGTGAGACCGCGGTGCGAATAGAGCGTTGCCCCCTCGCGGCAGGCAGGCAACACGGCCAGCAATCGGTCGTGGCCGTCGTAGGCCATCAGCGAGTAGTCGGCAAATCGGTCGCTATGATAGTCCATGTAGCCGCGATAGAACAAGAATGTGGCGTTGCGGCTGTCGGCCACAAAGGCATCCCAGATTTCACGGTCTGTGGCAGGGTCGTAGCGACGTATCGTAATCACAGCTTACTGATTGATTGCTAAAAATTTAGAACAAATCGTTGCAGATTACACGCTCCAAGGCCGCACGGTGGCGCAGATAGTCCTTCGAGGCCAGATACGAGTCAATTGCATCGGCATGCGAGTGGCCGTGTAAGTCAGTGCCGATGTAGCTGACGAGCTGATTTTCAATCAGCATTTCGGCGATGCGCTTTTCTTGCTTGCCATAATATCCGGCAAGGCTAAGCAAGTTGATTTGGAACATCACACCCGTATTGCGCAGCGCCGCGTAGCGGTCCTTACGGCCATAATAGTAGGAATAGCGCTCGGGGTGTACGAGTATCGGACGGTAGCCCTTGACTTGCAGGTCGAATATGAGTTGGTCGAGGTTCCATGGCTCCTGCATGAACGAATTTTCAATCAGCAGTACATTGCCGGGCAACGTCATCAGGTTGCCGGCTTCGAGACATTCTAAGAAGAGGTCGTCGATACGGTACTCGGCCGAGTTGGCGAGTTTGAGTGAATTACCGGCGGCATCGAGTGCCTGCTGCAGCTCGGCTCGAGCGGCACCGACAGTCTCGGCCGTGTTAGGAAATGTGCCGTAAGTGACGTGCGGCGAAGCAAATATGCGCTCGATGCCCCACTGCTGCATGCGCTCGACAAGCTCAACCGACGTCGCAACGTCGGCCGACCCGTCGTCGATACCGGGCAGCACGTGGCAATGAATATCGGTGGAAAACCAGAGTTTCTCAGGCTTGCTTTTCTTATGGAAGAAGTCGAACATCGCGTAAATTTTTCACAAAGATACAACAAAAATTCCAACCATGAAAATCAGCGGGCTTCGTGCTTTTGCATAGTTTCAAAAAAATGCTTAACTTTGCGTCAAAGCCTTAAACGCAACGACAAAAAGAGCGACGATGAGCGACGAATACACCCCTGAGGACCCCGAAGAAGAAGATATCACACCGGCCGAAAGTGATGAAATCGATGACGACGTAATCGCGACTGACGACGAGTCAGTGGCTGACGACGACGCGCCTAAAGCGAGCGCAGACATGCCCATAAAACCGTACTGCGCCCCCGAGGACGTGATACGCCACCATCTGCGCGGCATGTTCCAGACATGGTATCTCGACTATGCCTCGTACGTAATCCTGCTGCGCGCCGTGCCCAGCATCGACGACGGCCTCAAGCCCGTGCAGCGCCGCATCCTGCACTCGATGAAGACCCTCGACGACCGCCGCTTCAACAAGGTGGCCAACATCGTGGGCAACACCATGCAGTATCACCCTCACGGCGACGCCTCAATCTACGGCGCACTGGTGCAGCTGGGCCAAAAGGAGCTGCTGGTCGAGACGCAGGGTAACTGGGGTAACACACTCACCGGCGCCGGTGCCGCTGCCGGCCGTTACATCGAGGCTCGCCTGTCGAACTTCGCTCTCGACACGCTCTACAACCCCAAGGTGACCGAATGGACCTGGAGCTACGACGGCCGCAAGAAAGAACCCGTCACGCTGCCATCGAAATTCCCGCTGCTGCTCGCCCAAGGCGCCGAAGGCATCGCCGTGGGCCTGTCGTCGAAAATCCTGCCCCACAACTTCAACGAAATAATCGACGCTGCCATCGCTCATCTGCGCGGCGAAGAATTCACACTGCTGCCCGACTTCTACACCGGCGGCTTCATCGACGTGTCGCGCTACAACGATGGCCGACGCGGCGGCGCACTGAAAATCCGCGCCAAAATCGAAAAAATCGACAGCCGCACCCTGGCCATCACCGAAATACCATTCGGCTCCACCACCGGCTCGATTATCGAATCGATACTCAAAGCCTTCGAAAAGGGCAAAATCAAGATTAAAAAAGTCGAGGACAACACAGCCATGACGGCTCGCATCGTCGTGCACCTGCTGCCCGGCACGTCGTCGGACAAGGCCATCGACGCACTCTACGCATTCACCGACTGCGAAGTGAGCGTGTCGCCCAACTGCTGCGTCATCCGCGATAAGAAACCCGAATTCATCGGCGTCAGCGACGTGCTGCGTCACAGCGCCGAGCGCACAGTCGACATCCTGCGCAGCGAACTCGAAATAGACCTCGCCGAGCTGCGCGAACAGCTACTCTTCGCCTCGCTCGAGCGCATCTTCATCGAACAGCGCATCTACGAGGACAAGGAATACAAGGAAGCTGCCGACCTCGACGCCGCTGTGGCACACGTCGACGGCCGCCTGGCCCCCTTCACCGAAGGCCTGCCGCGCGCCGTCACCCGCGACGACATCCTGCGCCTGTTCGAAATCAAGATGAAGCGCATCTTCCGCTTCAACAGCGACGAAGCCGACCGCCACATCGAAACGATCTGCAAGCGCATCGAGGAAGTCCTCTACAACCTCAACAACATAATCCCCTACACCATCGACTGGTACACACGCCTCAAGGAGAAGTACGGCGCCAACTATCCGCGTCGCACCACCGTGCGCGGATTCGACTCCATCAACGCCGCCAACGTGGCCGAAGCCAACGAAAAACTCTACATCAATCGCGCCGAAGGCTTCATCGGCACCGGCCTGAAGAAGGACGAATTCGTGTGCAACTGCTCCGACATGGACGACATCATCATCTTCTACCGCAACGGCCAGTACAAGATAGTCAAGGTGCAGGACAAGCTGTTCGTCGACAAGGGCGTCATCTACCTCAACGTGTTCAAACCCAAGGACGAACGCACCACCTACAACGTCATCTTCCGCGAAGGCAAGGACGGCCCATACCTCATCAAGCGCTTCCACGTCACCGGCATGACCCGCGACCGCGTCTACGACCTCACCACCGGCAAGCCCGGCAGCAAGGTCATGTGGTTCACCGCCAACCCCAACGCCGAAGCCGAGATGGTGAAAGTAGTGCTCAAGCCGCGCCGAGGCCTCAAAAAGCTGCAAATCGACGTCGACTTCTCCGAAATCCTCATCAAAGGGCGTGGAGCCAAGGGCAACCTGGTCACACGCAACGAAGTGCAGCGCATCTCGCTCAAGGGCCACGGCGTGTCGACACTCGGCGGACTCGAAGTGTGGTTCGACCCCGACGTGCTGCGCCTCAACACCGAAGGCCGCGGCAACCTGCTGGGCGAATTTGTCGGCGACGACCAGATACTGGTTGTGACCAACAACGGCGAATTCTACAGCACATCGTTCGCCACCACCAACCACTACGACGACGATATCCTCATCATCGAAAAATACGACCCCACCAAGGTGTGGACCGCTATACTCAACGACGCCGATCAGGGCTACCCCTACATCAAACGCTTCAAATTCGAGCCGACGGCCAAGCGCCAGCGCTACCTGACCGACAATCCGAAGTCGACACTCATCGCGCTGAGCGACAACGCCGGAGCCATGTTCCGCGTCACCTTCGGCGGCGGCGACTCGTTCCGCGAACCGCTCGACATCGATGCCGAAGAGTTCATCGGCCTCAAATCGTTCAAAGCCCGCGGCAAGCGCCTCACCACCTTCACCATCGAGCAAGTCGAAGAACTCGAGCCTAAGGAAATGCCCGAGACCGAACCGGCCGAGCCCGAAGTCGCTGTCGACGACGAAGGCAACAACCCGGCCGACGCCGACCTCGCACCCGACCAGAGCGACGACGAAATCCGCGACGAAATCAACGGCCAACAACGACTGTTCGACTAATGAAACACCTCGGCCTGACTCTACTGACCACCATGGCCGCCTTCGGCATCGCATCGGCCCACACACCGGTCGACAGTTGCGCCACGGAGCCGACCACCGCACAATCAGTCGAGACACTTCGACCCGTAGCGTCAGCCTACACTCTGCACCTCGGTACAAGCCATCTGCGCGACACATATCTGACACCGCTGGGCTACTCGGGATGGACCGTAGGCCTCGGCTACGAGCGCTTCCAGGCCATGAAATTCGACCCCGAGCGCTGGATCATGCGTCTCAACGCCACCGTCGACATAGCCTCCGACGACAATCCGGCCGGCACGGCCACCATGTGGGACCTCGACTTCTCGCCCTCGTGGGCCATGATGCGCCGCCTACGTCCCGCGCCGGAACTCACCCTCGCCATCGGCGGCATAGCTCGCGGCGACATCGGCGTGCTCTACCTGGCTCGCAACAGCAACAACCCGGCGTCAGTCAAAGCATCAGTCACCATCGGCGCCACCGCCATGGCTACCTACAACACGCGCATCGGACGCTTGCCCGTCACACTACGTTGCCAACCATCGTTCGACCTGCTCGGTGCCTTCTTCTCGCCCGACTACGACGAACTCTACTACGAAATATGGCTCGGCAACCACAGCGGCCTCTGCCACTGCGCCTGGCCGGGCAGCTTCGTGCACTTCGAAAACCTACTCACCGCCGACCTACGCTTCGGCGCCACCAATCTGCGACTCGGCTATCGCTTCAACCTGCAGTCGACCAAAGCCTCGGGCATCGTCAGCCGCGACATCAGCCATCAATTCGTAATCGGCATATCCACCGAGTGGCTCAGCGTGCACAGCGGCCGCCACTCCTTCGCCGACTCGCGCCTCATCTCCGCATTCTACTAATCCGCCACCGCCGACATGAAACCCTCACGACGACTCATACCCCTGCTGCTCACTGCACTCGCGGCACTCGCCTCGTGCCACAGCATCGACGAGTGGGACAACGACCCCGAAGGCAACTTCGACGCCCTCTGGACCATCATCGACGAGCACTACTGCTTCCTCGACGAAAAAGGCATCGACTGGGACTCGGTCTATAACGTCTACCGCCCACAAGTCAACGCCGAGACCAACGTCGTCGACCTTTTCAATATCTGCTCCGCGATGCTCGACGAGCTGCGCGACGGCCATGTGAACCTCATCGGCTACTACGCCACCTCGTACTACAAAAAGTGGTGGAGCGACTACCCGCAGAACTACGACGAAC
Organism: uncultured Bacteroides sp.; assembly: GCA_964433215.1. Classification (GTDB taxonomy): domain Bacteria; phylum Bacteroidota; class Bacteroidia; order Bacteroidales; family Muribaculaceae; genus CAG-873. The sequence continues at coordinate 27,782 of CAYSQI010000028.1, read as the reverse complement.
GCCTCGTCGACCAATACTACTTGAACTTCAACGGCCTGTCGCGCAACGGCCTCACATACTACATCTTGCGCGACTCCGTGGCCTACGTGCGCTACCCCTCATTTGCCTACACACCGGGCGAAAACACACTCGACTGGGTGATGGCAATCCTCGCCGACTGCCCGGCCATGGTATTCGACATCCGCGACAATGGCGGCGGCAACCTCACCAACGCCGAGAGCATCGGCCGCCGATTTATCTCGCGCCGCACCCTCGCCGGATACATCACACACAAGACAGGCCCCGGCCACAACGACTTCTCCGAGCCCTACGCCTACTACTACGAGCCGCAGCCCAATCGCCACACATGGCTCAAGCCGGTCGTAATCCTCACCAACCGCAGCACGTTCAGCGCCGCCAACAACTTCGCATCGTTCATGCACTCGCTACCCGACGTGGCACTCGTGGGCGACCGCACCGGCGGCGGCTCGGGCATACCATTCAACTCTGAAATCCCCTGCGGCTGGGCCGTGCGCTTCTCCTCATCGCCCGTCTACGATGCCAAGATGCGCACGACCGAACATGGCATCGACCCCGACATCAAAGTCGACCTCGACCCCGAGCTCGCTCTCAAAGGCACCGACACCATGCTCGAAGCCGCCATCGACCTGGCCATCACCATGTCGACCCCCGAATCACGCACCACCCGCTAAGCCCCCCCGAAAACGCGCGCGGACTAACTGAACAAAGAGCTTTTTTCCGAATCACTTATCGACACCTCGCTTTATTTGCTCCATTTGAGAGATAGCGTACATCGGACATATACATACGTGACGTAATTCTCCATCAGCCTCGTTATCAACATAATCAAATTGACCGAAATTTTCTAACGAGCAACGAATCGCATAATGTAGTTTTTTGTCTCGCATAAACGACCACAAACTCTTCATACCGCCTTGTTTATCCGCCTTAACTTCGATAGGCACAACCACCTGCATGTGATTAGAGATATAATCCACTTCGGCTTGAGAATTCTTAGCATGCCTTACCCAATAAAAAAGCTCGTGCCGAATATTCGGGCTCTGATAACGAAGCATTTCCAAACCGACAATCAGCTCTGCTATTGGACCTTTGTTCACTAAATCAGCTGCACTCGCCGTAAGTATATGTGTTGTCAACTCAGAAACATCTCCCAGCGACATATTCAACAAACGAAGCATCAATCCGCTATCAAGCAAAAGAAATTTCTGATACGCCTTATCAACCTCACTACCCAATGGCACGCCATTAGCATCTGTATGCACCACAGGATAAAGAATACCGGCCAGCACAAGTAATTCCAAAGCTTTTTTCACATCCGCTGTCTTATACTCTAAACCGACTTTTGTATTCACAAACTTTTTAGTAGCCTGGACAGCTGCACTTCTCAAAGTCTGGCGCATTAAGATTGGATCAACTCTTTTCTTATACTTGGGAAAATCATCCTCGTACGTTACCACAATATCATCTTGAACTTCCTGACATCTGACATAATCATGATATTGCACCCAAGTCTTAACTGCTTCGGGCATACCACCGACCAGCATATACGTCCGAAGCAACTCCACTAATTTATTATGCAATGGAATTGGCAACGGACTATCAATCGTTGCTTTATCACGAGCTTCAATTAATAAATGTTGGCCATTAGCCTCAAGAAATTCATCAAAAGTCATCGGATACATGAACATTGAATGAATCCTTCCGACACCAAAAGTAGGCAACTCGTTTAAAGCAAATTCAAGAAGAGAACCGGCAGCAATAACGTGCAATCCCGGCATATCTTCCTTAAAGAATCGCAACGCCATTATCGCTTGTGGGCACTCTTGGATTTCATCAAAAAAAAGCAAAGTCTTACCCGGCTGAATAGAGACACCTGACATTGCCGATATCTGTGGCACAATCCGCTGCACGTCTAAATCATCCTGAAACAACGACTTATATATAGGTTGTTTTTCAAAATTCACCTCAACGTAATTACTAAATTGCTTGGACAATTCTTGCACTGCCGTTGACTTTCCAACTTGACGAGCACCGCGTAGCAAAAGTGGTTTACGTGAGTCTCTTGAAGCCCATTCAGACAGATATTTATCAATTAATCTTTTACAATACATATAACTCATTAATTTTCACGATGCAAAAGTAAGAATTTAAAATTATCCAAACAAATAATCAGGCGATTTTTGAAGAAATCCAAACAAATAATTTGCCAAAATTTGAAGAAATCCAAACAAATAATTAAAAATAGCAAAGCAGCGGGCGGCCCGAATTGGGGTCGTCCGCTGCCTTTTTTATGGGTTTGTCTTAGTTTTGATTTGTGAAGATTACGATGCGGTTCCAGCTGTTTTGGTCGTACGGCTGTTTGTCTGAGCCCTCGGCAGTGATGGTCAAGCGCTTGGAGTCGACTCCATACTTACCGACGAGTGCATCGCGAACGGCTTCGGCACGGCGCTTCGAAAGCTGCATATTGTAGGCAGCCGAACCGGTGTCGCGGTCGGCATAGCCCACGATAGCTACATTCTGGTCGGGATTGTCCTTCATCCACTGTGCGATGTTGTAGACGTTGACCATCTCCTCATCCGAAATAGTTGCCGAGTTGATTTTGAAGCGGACCGAGGCCATCAGCGGAGCGGTCTCGATGACAACGGTTTCCGAGACGGGTTCTACGACTTCGGGGCACGGGAGCTGCGACTCGGCCACAGCCAGCGCGGCCGCCGTCGTCGCGAGTGCTCCACGCAATTCATTCACCTGATTATTAAGCGAATTGAGCTGCGACATATAGTTGCACGGATTGTAGCTCTTGAAGTCAGAGCCGCCGAAGTTGACAGTGAAGCCACCGATGACCGAGAGATTCATGTCGATGGGTGCACCGACTACGTAGTTGTTGAAATTGTCGCCGGCAAACTGCGCACGCCCTTCGGCAAAGAAATCGACATAGTTGCTAAGGCGGAAACGCAGCTGCAAGCCGGCCGACACCGGCAGCGACCACGAATTTTGCTTGCGCTCGCCGTTGTTGCGTCGGTCGTTGACCGTCGAGGCCGGCTTATAATCCCACGTATAAGCACCACCGACACCTACGAACGGCACGATGGAGAATACGCGGTCGGAGTTGACGCCAGCCACGGAGTTAAACATATCCCACATGATGTCGAAGTTGGCATTGACCCACTTAGCCTTGCTGAACGTCTGGTTATCCCAATGCAGGGCGCCGCCCATGAAGCCCAATCGCCAGCCGATATATGGCGAGAACCACTTGCCGAAGCCCAGATTGTAGACCGGCGTCAGATGATGGCGTTCGCCGCCATCGGGCAGCATATTTTCGACAAAGGGTGAGGTGACACCGGCGCCGAGTTGCATGAACCAATCATCGGAGGCGGTGGTGAAATAGTGTGTCTTACAAGGCACTTCGGTGATTACGGCCTCTTCGACGATGACCGTCTGCTGGGCGTTGGCCTCTAAGCCCGCCAGCGCCGCCGCGCCGAACAGAGCTACGACACTTAACGTTTTAGTTTTCATTGTTTCGGATAGTTTTGATTTGTTAGACTTTGTTTGTTGTTTGTGTGCATTTTACGAGTTGATATTTTTTGATAATCTTAACAATTTGCCTCCTTTATGTTAAGGTTTAGAATCATAACAAGCGTTGTTTTTTATTTGTTCAAAAAAAGTTGTAACTTTGTGGTGTTGAAAACGGAAAAAAATACGCCATCGCCGTCGGAGAGCCCGAGCAAGGGTAAACCGTCGGGAAAAGGCGGTCGACGCCCCTACAGCACCGGCCGTCGTTATCGTGTAGAAATAATCAACGAGAACACCCTGTCGCGCGTATGGTCCGTAAATCTGCGAGGCAAGCAGGTTGTGGTGGCCGGCGCTTTAGTCGTTGCGGCGATTGCGTCGCTCGTGGCCGTGATATTCATGTTCACTCCGCTGGGGCTGCTACTTCCCGGCCAGCTTAGCGGCGAAGAGCGCCGAGGCTACACCGACGCCGCCCTGCGCATCGACTCGCTCGAGCGCGTATCGGCCGTGCAAGTTGCCTACACTCGCAATCTCATCAACATCCTCGACGACTCGCTGCCCGAAGTCAACGAAGCCGAATTGGCGGCGGCCGCCACTGCCTCGCCATCGGTAATCGACACGCTCATCAGCGCCGGCGAGAGCGAGCGGCGCTTCGTCAAGCAATTCGAACAGGACAGCCGCTTCAACCTTTCGGTTCTGTCGCCGATTGCTGCCACCGGCATGATTTTCGAAAGCCCGTCGATGACCGACACCGGCGCCGGGCCGGTAATGGCCGTCTACCGTGGTACGGTCGTCAGCGTGTTCTACGACCCCGACGGTTGGTCGACTGCTATCGTACAGCACCCCAACGACTTCATCACCGTCTACGACAACCTCGACGAAGTCTACATCGACCGCGGCGACAAAGTCGTGGCCGGCCAACGCATCGGCGAAGCTACGGCCGCCCGACCGCTGGCGTTCGAACTCTGGCACGGCGGTACCAAACTCGACCCGGCAACCTACATTCCATACTGACCGCCTAAAATATTAACATCCTAATTTGAATTTTAAATACAAGAATAGACAGAGCAGCGCCTCTGCAATTCTCTCAGATACGAAAAAACTGTCGTTATGAAAAATATAGCCGTACTTGGGTCGACCGGCTCGATCGGAACCCAGACGCTCAACATCATAAGCAATCACCCCGAACGCTACCGCGCTTCGGTGCTCGCCGCCGGCACGCGCGTCGACGACCTCATAGCGCAAGCTCGCCGCCTGCGTCCGGCCCTGGCCATCATCGGCCGCGACGACCTGCTGCCGCGCCTGCGCGAAGCTCTCGAGCCGCTGGGCATAGCCACTGCTGCCGGCCCGACAGCCCTGGCCGAAGCCACCACTCGCGACGACGTCGACATGGTAGTCACCGCCACCGTCGGATACAGCGGCATGCTGCCCACCGTGGCCGCCATCCGCGCCGGCAAGGATATCGCACTGGCCAACAAAGAGACCATGGTCGTAGCCGGCGCACTCGTCACCGACCTGTTGTCGAAATCGCCCTCGCGCGTCTTTCCGGTCGACTCCGAGCACTCGGCCATCTACCAATGTCTGCAGGGCGAAGACCCCGCGGCCGTCAAGCGCCTGCTGATCACGGCCTCGGGCGGGCCATTCCGCCTCTGGGAGCCCGAGCGCATCGCCAAGGCCAAAGCCGCCGACGCACTGCGCCACCCCAACTGGTCGATGGGTGCCAAAATCACCATCGACTCAGCCACCATGCTCAACAAAGCCTTCGAAATCATCGAAGCCCGCTGGCTCTTCGGCATCGGCCACGACCGCATATCGGCCATCGTGCATCCGCAGTCGATTATCCACTCGATGGTCGAATTCACCGACGGCGCCATCAAGGCACAAATGGGCGTGCCCGACATGGAGCTACCCATCGCCTACGCCCTGGGCGAAGCCACCCGCCTCGAAGGCGTCAGCCCGGCCTGCGACCTGCTGGCCACCGCGCAGCTTACCTTCGAGCAACCCGACACGACGAAATTCCCATGCCTCACGCTGGCCCCATACGCGCTGGAACGCGGAGGCAACTCGGCCTGCATCATCAACGCAGCCAACGAAATAGCCGTGGCTGCTTTCCTGCGCGACCAAATCGGCTTCAACGACATCTACGCGACCATCACCGACACACTGGCCCGAGTCGACTTCGTAGCCGACCCGGCGCTCGACGACCTCGTGGCCACCAACGACGAGGCGCGCCGCGTAGCCACCGAAATCATCAATCGAATAACTATCTAACGACAATAAATGGAAACATTTCTCATCAAGGCCTTGCAGCTGATTGCAGCTCTGATTATCTTAGTGACGGTCCACGAGTTCGGCCACTATCTATTCGCCCGCATCTTCGGCATCAAGGTCAATCGCTTTTACCTCTTTTTCAACCCCGGATTCTCTCTACTGAAGTATAACCCGCTGAAAGGCACCTTGCAGATATGCAGCCGCAGCGAAGACAGCGCTTGGAAGACCATCCGCGTAGGCCGCGAGCGCCAACCGCGCCCCGATGGCAAGCCCACCTGGCGCGACACCGTCTACGGCCTGGGCTGGCTGCCGCTGGGCGGCTACTGCGACATCGCCGGCATGGTCGACGAGACCAAGAGCGCCGACGACCTGGCCGCCGAGCCTCAGCCCTGGGAATTCCGCACCAAAGCCGCATGGAAGCGCCTGCTGGTCATGGTAGCCGGCGTACTCTTCAACTTCCTGCTGGCCGTAGTAATCTACATCGGCATCGCCGCACACTGGGGCGAACGTGTCATCCCCTACGAAGCCGTCACCGAAGGCATGGACTTCTCCGAGCCAATGCACCGCGCCGGTTTTGTCGATGGCGACATACTGCTGAGCCTCAATGGCGAAGCCATCGACCCGCTGGCGTCGGCCGACAACTGGGGTCTCATCCAGCCGGGCTCGCGCATCAATGTGCTTCGCAACCACTGCGACACCATCGAAATCACCGTCAGCGACGAGCTACGCAACGAACTCATCGAAGCCAACGAGCCTTATATGGCCATGCGCACGCCCGTCGTGGTTGAAGACGTCGTAGGCGGCGAAGGCGCCATCAAAGCCGGCCTGCAAGCCGACGACCGCATCCTGAAAGTTGCCTCGGACACCACCCCGACGCTCTCGGAATTTTTCCCCGCGCTGAAAGCGTGCGCCTCGCAGACCGTGCCGATGGTCATCATGCGCGACGGCGCCGAAATCACCGTGCCCGTCGAAGTTAACTCCGACGGCAAAATCGGCATCCAACTGCGTCCCGGCCAGAAAATCTACAACGTAGTAGAAATCGAATACAACATCTTCACAGCCATACCGCGCGGTTGGCACCACGGCATCGACCGCCTCACCACCTACGTGTCGTCGCTCGGCATGCTCTTCACCAAGGAAGGTGCCAAGAGTGTCGGCGGCTTCGGCGCACTGGGCAGCATGTTCCCCACCCAGTGGAACTGGCTGTCGTTCTGGGAGATTACCGCCTTCCTGTCGGTAATCCTCGCCTTCATGAACATCATTCCCATCCCGGCGCTTGATGGTGGCTACACTCTGTTCCTGCTTATTGAGATAATCACACGCCGCAAGCCCAGCGAGCGCTTCCTCGAAATTGCCAATATGATTGGCATGGGCCTGCTGCTGCTCCTGCTCCTCTACGCCAACCTTAACGACATCTATCGCTTAGTGCTCAAATGATAAACTATCCGAACATCACACTGCGACGCGGCAAAGAAGAGTCGCTCGACCGTTTCCACCCCTGGGTATTCTCCGGCGCTATAGCTCGCCTGCCCGAAGGCATCGAAGAAGGCGACATCGTGCGCGTTGTAGCTTCCGACGGCCGCATCATCGGCGTGGGCCACTATCAGATTGGCTCTATCGCTGTGCGCATCCTGGCCTTCGACGACATCGAAATCGCCGACGATTTCTACCGCACTTCAATCAAACGCGCCGCCAACATGCGCCGTGATCTCGGCCTTCAGCGCCCCGACAACACCGCCTACCGACTCGTACACGGCGAAGGCGACTTCCTGCCCGGCCTGGTCGTCGACATCTACGGCGACACTGCCGTCGTTCAGGCCCACTCGCCCGGCATGCACTACGCCCGCCACACCATCGCAAAAGCATTGGTCGACGTGGCCGACATCGCCAACGTCTACTACAAGTCTGAGACTACGCTGCCCTACAAAGCGCGCCTCGACCCCGTCAACGACTACCTCATCGGCCACGCCACCGACTGCACCGCCCTCGAGAACGGCCTGCGATTCAACATCGACTGGCTCCGCGGACAGAAGACCGGCTTCTTCGTCGACCAGCGCGACAATCGCTCGCTGCTCGAACACTACAGCCGCGACCGTCGCGTGCTCAATATGTTCTGCTACACAGGCGGCTTCTCGGTTTATGCCCTGCGTGGCGGAGCTGTCAAGGTCGACTCGGTCGACTCGTCGGCCAAAGCCATCTCGCTCACCGAAGCCAACGTAGCCCTAAACTTCGGCACCGACGCGCCCCACTCGGCCTACGCCGTCGATGCGTTCAAATACCTCGACTCGATACCCGACGGAGCCTACGACCTGATAGTGCTCGACCCGCCCGCATTCGCCAAGCATCGCAACGCCTTGCGCAACGCCCTGCGCGGCTACCAGCGCCTCAACGCAGCCGGCATTGCGAAAGTAGCTCCGGGCGGCATCGTTTTCACCTTCTCGTGCTCGCAGGCTGTCAGCCGCGAACAGTTCCGCCTGGCCGTGTTCTCGGCCGCCGCTCAGACCGGCCGCCGCGTGCGCATCCTACACCAGCTCACCCAGCCGGCCGACCACCCCGTCAACATCTACCACCCCGAAGGCGAATACCTCAAGGGGCTTATATTATATGTGGAATAAACCATAAAAAACTTTATATGGCAATGTCAAAACTTACCAAACTGGTGTCAGCAGCCGCTCTGACACTGTCAATCACTCCCGCTATGGCACAGACCAACTCTGCGGCAGCGCCGTTCGACTACGTTGTCGACCGCTTTGCCGACATCGAAGTACTCCGCTATCCGGTTCCGGAATTCGAATCACTCTCGCTCGACCAAAAGCGCCTCGTCTACTACCTGACCGAAGCCGCTATCTGGGGTCGCGACATCCTTTGGGATCAAAACTACAAGCACAACCTTGCCATCCGCGATATGCTCGAAGCTGTGTACCTCAACTACAAGGGCGACCGCAACGATGCTCAGTACCTGGCATTTGTCACTTACCTCAAGCAAGTAGAATTCGGCAACGGCATCCACCACCACTACTCGACCGACAAGTTCGTGCCGGCATTCTCGGCCGAATGGCTCGGCGCCGAAGTCGACAAGCTTCCCGATGGCCGCTGGACTCCCGTGCGCGCCGAAGTTTTCGCAGCCATCTTCGACCCCGCCGTAGCTGCCAAGCGCGTCAACCAAGCTGCCGGAGCCGATCTGATTCTGACCTCGGCCAACAACCTCTACGACGGTGTCACTCAGCAGGAAGTCGAAGACTACTACAACGCTCTCAAAGACCCCAACGACGCCACTCCCATCTCCTACGGCCTCAATAGCCGCGTCACCAAGCGCGACGGCCGCGTCGTTGAGCAAGTCTACAAGCTCGACGGCTACTACTCGGAAGCCATCGCTCACATCGTCGACAACCTCACCCGCGCTATGGCCTACGCCGAGAGCGATGCCCAGCGCACCATCATCGCACGCCTCATCGACTTCTACACCACCGGCGACCTGGCCGTCTTCGACGACTACTCGATTCGCTGGACCGAGGACACAGCCTCGCAAGTCGACTTCATCAACGGCTTTATCGAAAGCTACGGCGACCCCCTGGGCATGACTGGCGCGTGGGAGTCTATCGTCAACTTCAAGAACGTCAGCGCCAGCCACCGCACCGAGGTGCTGTCGTCGAACGCTCAGTGGTTTGAAGACCACTCGCCCGTCGACCCGCGCTTCCGCAAGGACAAAGTCAAGGGCGTATCGGCCAAGGTCATCACCGCAGCCATCCTCGCCGGCGACGCATACCCCTCGACCCCGATTGGCATCAACCTGCCCAATGCCAACTGGATTCGCGCCGCTCACGGCTCGAAGTCGGTGACCATCGAAAACATCACCATGGCCTACGACGAAGCATCGCACGGCAACGGCTTCAACGAAGAATTCGTCATCGACGAGCCCACTCGCCAGCTGCTCGAGAAGTATCTCTTCATCACCGATAACCTGCACACCGACCTCCACGAATGCCTCGGCCACGGCTCGGGCCGCCTGCTGCCCGGTGTTGACCCCGATGCCCTCAAGGCCCACGGCTCCACCCTCGAAGAAGCGCGCGCCGACCTATTCGCGCTCTACTACCTGGCCGACCCGAAGCTCGTCGAACTCGGTCTGCTCGACAACCCCGACGCCTACAAAGCCGAATACTACAAATACATCCTCAACGGCCTGATGACTCAGCTGATGCGCATCGAACCCGGCAAGAACATCGAAGAAGCCCACATGCGCAACCGCCAGCTCATCGCTGCCTGGGCTTTTGAACATGGCCGCAAGGACAAAGTCATCGAACTCGTCAAGCGCAAAGGCAAGACCTACATACGCATCAACGACTACGAAGCTCTGCGCGGACTCTTCGGTCAGCTCTTGGGCGAAATCCAGCGCATCCGCAGCGAGGGCGACTACGCTGCCGGCGAAGCACTCGTCGAGCGCTACGCCGTCAAGGTGGACCAAAAGCTGCACCAAGAAGTGCTACGCCGCTACGCCACCCTCAACATCGCACCCTATCGCGGCTTCGTGAACCCAGTCTATACACCGGTCTATGACCTCAACGGCACCATCACCGACGTGAAAATCTCTTACGGCGAAGACTATCTGAACCAGATGCTCCGCTACAGCAAAGACTATCACGGCCTGACGAAATAACGCACACATAGACGCGATCAATCTTCAACACCCTCCGCTCGGCACTCGCCGGCCGGAGGGTCTTTTTTTTAAAACCTAATTAGCACTCATACTGTTGACTACTTTGTGACTACTTTGATTTTCATTTAATAGTTTGTTAATATTATATTTGCATTTATAAATGTTTTTTTTAAATTTGCGACCATAGTATAAACACTACTAACTTTAAATCAAACCATACGATGAAACGACTGATTATCTTCATGCTTATTATCGTTGCTATGATCAGCGGCAAGCAATATGCCAATGCTCAAGAAGGTTCATTGGCAGTAGGCGTAGCCGGCGTAATGTCAAGCGAATTATTAAAAGGCGACAACGAATCAATCCGATACTATGGCGGTGTTGAATTATTTGCCAACTATCGATACGACTTATCGTCGCGTTTCTTCATTTTACCCGAAGTCGCAATTAGCCAACGATGGCACAAAAATAATTATGATAGTGATGTCATTTTTGCTGCTTCGCCATATATAGACGTCGAACAAGTTCGCGCTATCAGCTCTGCTATTGCTCTTCGCCCTAATTTTGGTATATATGTTGCTAAAGGCAATAATTGGAATCTCGGTATTACAACCGGTCCGGAAATGGATTGGATATTTAGCCAAAGTCACAAAAATAAATTCATCAATTATGAGCCTCAAGTCCCTACAGAATCAATACATAAATATTATGAAAAAAAAGTGCAATGGGGGTGGAACTTTGGCATCGGTGCTGACATTCAAAAAATACGTTTTGGCGTATCATACTTGATAGGAATCGGAGATATGAAGACGAAATTCGAAACCGATAAGCCTAACGAGCTCCGTATAAGCATTGGATATCGTTTCTAAAATTCTCGAATCGCGCAGTAATATCAAATATATTTAGGACTGAAACTTCTCAATGGGTCAGTCCTATTTTTTATTCATAAAACAAAAATTATAACAACAAGAGTAAATAGACCTCCACCGCACAGATTCTTGGAATTTAAGCAATAAACAGTTGCATAAGTGGCGGAAAATGATTAACTTTGCAGCCGAAAATATGTGGAAAGATTTGGCTGCTTGCAACCACTCGAAAAAATGCTAAAATTGCACTATCACAAATAGTTGCACGTCGCGTGCCAAGCATATCGCCTGGCCGCCGCGCATAGCCAGATCGCCCGCAGGCGCCGGAACAATCCGCGCAGGCGGTTTTTTTATTAACTTATTCAACCTATTGGCTATGAATTATTTATTTACATCCGAATCAGTTTCTGAAGGCCATCCCGACAAAGTTGCCGACCAGATTAGCGACGCCGTACTCGACGAATTCCTGGCGCGCGACCCCAACTCAAAAGTTGCTTGCGAGACACTCGTGACCACCGGACAAATCGTAGTTGCCGGCGAAGTACTCTCCAACTCTTATATCGACATCACGGGCACAGCACGCCGCGTAGCCACCTCCATTGGCTACAACCGCTCGGAGCTGGGCTTCGACGGCCGCTCGTGCGGCGTTCTGCTGGCCGTACACGAACAGAGCCCCGACATCAACCGCGGCGTCGACCGCAGCGAACCCCAAGAACAGGGCGCCGGCGACCAAGGCATGATGTTCGGCTACGCTACAGACGAGACCCCCATCTACATGCCGCTGACCGTAGCTCTGAGCCACGCCATGCTCAAGGAGCTGTCGGCCATCCGCGCTGAAGGCTCGGAAATGCCCTACCTGCGCCCCGACTCAAAGAGCCAGGTAACTGTAGAATACACCTCTGATGGCCAGCCCGTAGCCATCGACACAATCGTCATTTCGACTCAGCACGACGAATTCCTCACACCCGCAGCCACCGGCCTGAGCCAAGAAGAATGCGACCGCCGGATGCAGCAGCGCATCGAAGCCGACGTACGCTCGATACTGCTGCCGCGCGTCAAGGCCGCTCTGCCCGAGCACATCCGCGCTCTGCTCGATGAAGAGAAAGTGCGCCTGCTCGTGAACCCCACAGGCAAATTCGTTGTCGGCGGCCCCGACGGCGACACCGGCCTCACCGGACGCAAAATCATCGTCGACACCTACGGCGGCCACGGCGCTCACGGCGGCGGCGCGTTCTCGGGCAAAGACCCCTCGAAAGTCGACCGCTCGGCTGCATACGCCGCACGCCACATTGCCAAGAACCTCGTCGCTGCAGGCGTGGCTTCGCGCGCGCTCGTTCAAGTAGCATACGCTATCGGCGTGGCCCACCCCGTATCGCTGACCGTCAACACCTACGGCACATCGCACCTGGGCCTGACCGACGGCGAAATCTCGCGCCGCGTGGCCGAAATCTTCGATATGCGCCCGCACGCCATCATCGAACGCTTCAAGCTGCGCAACCCAATCTACCGCGAGACGGCCACGTACGGCCACGTTGGCCGTACGCCGCGCACTGTCGTCAAAACATTCACCGACGACCACGGACAGCCCTTCACGCGCGAAGTTGAGCTCTTCACTTGGGAAAAGCTCGACTATGTCGACCGCGTAAAAGCCGCTTTCGGGCTGTAATTGCGACTTTAATTGCCGATATAGGCCGCAAAATGGAGAAATTTCAAGAAATTAATTTTTATAATTGATGAAATTAATGTAACTTTGTGCGCTTATAAACGAAAAATAAATCTAAAACCCGTTAAATATATCAATGGCAACTCTTGAAAAAATTAGAAGCAAGTCGGTGCTACTCTTTGTAATCATCATCGTAGCACTTCTTGCCTTCATTCTTGGAGACTTCCTGACTTCCGGCCGCAACTTGATCGGCAATGGCACCACGATGGCCGAAGTCGGCGGTGTAAAAGTTGACTACACCGACTATCAAAAACGTATCAACGAAGAGCAACAGCTCCAGCAACAACAACAGCAGCGCCAAATCGACAACGGCGTGCAGACTATGAACGTCATCAATGACCTGCTCGTTGAAAAAATGCTCGACAAAGAATACGATGACCTTGGCATCACCGTCACCGACGCCGAAATCTCGGAAGCTATGACCGGTGAGACTCCCCACCCCATCGCTCAGCAATTCATCTACCAAATCTCGCAGTATCTGGGTCTGCAACGCCCCTCGGGTGCCGATGTGCTCGCAGCTATCAAGACCCCGTCGGCTCACAACCTGACTCCCGAAATCGCTCAGCAGCTCACTCAAAGCTGGGCTCAGCTCGAAGAAGCAGTAGAGCAGGCTATGCTCCGCGAGAAGTTCGACCGACTGATGCTCGGCCTCTTCACCGCCAACGAGCTCGACGCTCAGAGCCTCTACAACGACGTATCGTCGACACGCCACATCCAGTATGCCTACAAGGAATTCTCGACCGTTGACGCAAAAGACGCCGAAATCACCGATGCCGACCGCAAGGCCGCTTGGGAAGAAAACAAAGAGCTCTACCGCCTCGACGAAGAAGGCCGCTCGATAAGCTACATCTACGTGCCCATCCAGCCCTCGACCGCTGACCGCACCGCCGGCCAGAAAGCAGTCGAAGAAGCTATTGCCGCTCTCAACGCGCAGCCCGGCACCGAAGGCGTTGCCACCGACAGCCGCTTCGTTGTCAGCCCCGCCACCGTCACCTACTCGATGGTTCGCGACAACCAGCTCAAAGCATACCTCGACTCAGCTGAAGTTGGCGAGGCCGTTCTGCTCAAGAACATCGGCGACAACTACACTCTCGTGAAGCTGCTCGATGTCACCAATGAAATCGACTCAATCAACGTTTCGTTCCTCGGTCGCGCCGACAATGGCAGCCTCGACTCGCTGACGACCAAGCTCGCCGAAGGCGCTACCTTCGCTTCGCTGATCGACAACGTGACAGTCGGCGGCCAAGATAGCATCTGGACTTCATTCGTCAACCCGCAGTTCCCCGCCGAACTCAAAAAAGCTCTCACCGAGCACGCTATTGGCGAAGCATTCGTTTACAGCGACACCACTCAAGCCACTCCCGTTCAGGCAATCTACCGCGTCAACAAGCGCAACGCACCCGTGAAGGTCTACAACCTCGCCGAAATCAGCTTCGTTGTTGACCCCTCGCAGGAAACCCTCTCGGATCTGAAGCAAAACCTCACCACCTTCGTAGCCAACAACTCGTCGGCCGAGCTGTTCAAGCAGAACGCTGCCGAAGCCGGCTACAACGTACAGAAGGGCTACGTAACCGCTTCGTCGCCCATGCTTGGCAATGCCAGCGACTCGCGCCAGTTCGTAAAGTGGGCCATGGAAGCCAAAGCCGGCCAGGTAATGCCCATGCAGGAAGACAGCAAGCAGTCGTATCTGCTGACCGTCGCTGTTGAAAACGTTTACGACGGCGATTACCTGCCCTGGAATGCCGACGTTATCGCTGAGGAAATCAACTTCCGCGCTCTCAATAACAAGAAAGCCCAAGTGCTGCTTGACCGCTACGCAGGCAAAGCCAACGACCTCGAAGGCTACGCCAAGCTGATGGAAGTAACCGTTCAGAAGGGCGACGCTATGTTCGGCTCGAACTCACTGGCCATGATTGGCGGCGGTGAAAACACCTTGCAAGGCATCATCGACGCTGCCGAAGTTGGCAAGCTCGTTGGCCCCGTGAAGGGCAACAACGGCGTATTCGTATTCGTAGTTGACTCAGCCGACAACATGGGTCGCGAATTTACCGCACAAGAATACACCAGCCAGTTCAACAACATGTTCAACCTTGGCAACGCTCGCGTCCTCCAGGACAACCGCTATATGCGCCTTCTGCTTCAGGGCGGCGAAAAAGCTGAAAACTACAGCTTGAAATTCGTCCAGGGCCTCAACGAATAAGCCCGTAGCTCCCTGCAAAAGGCTCAGTAACTAACACACCGGGCCGCCAAGCCTCGCGGCTTTGGCGGCCCGGTAATTTTTTCACCACGACTATGGCACAGAAAATGGACTGGTCGCTGCTCATCAACGACAAGCGACTCGGACTCGAAGACTTTCACGACACCAACAAAAGCCGCGTGCGCACCGACTTCCGACGCGACTTCGACCGCCTGGTGTTCTCATCGCCCTTCCGTCGGTTGCAGAACAAGACACAAGTGTTCCCGCTGCCGGGTAGCATCTTCGTGCACAACCGCCTGACGCACTCGATGGAAGTAGCCTGCGTCGGCAAATCGATGGCCGACGAAATCGCCATCGGCCTGCGCGAACGCCACAGCGACTGCCGCCCCGAAATCTTCGACCATATCGGCGACATAGTCAGCGCAGCTTGCCTTGCACACGACTTGGGCAACCCTCCCTTCGGCCACTCGGGCGAAAAAGCCATCTCTACTTTCTTCAGCGAAGGTGAAGGCAAGGCCTTACAGCCGTTGCTATCACCACGCGAATGGGCCGACCTCACCCACTTCGAAGGCAACGCCAACGCATTCCGCGTGCTCACGCACCAATTCAAAGGCCGCCGGCAAGGCGGATTTGCCATGACGTATTCGATGGTTGCATCTATCGTGAAATATCCCTTTGAAGCTCGTCTGGCCACAAAAAACAAGTTCGGATTTTTCACTTCCGAGACCGACGACTTCGTCAAAGTAGCCAACGAACTGGGCATGATACGCCTCGACGCTCCCGACGGAGCCATCTGCTATGCTCGCCATCCGCTGGTCTATATCGTCGAAGCCGCTGACGACATTTGCTACGAAGTCATGGACATCGAGGATGCACACAAGCTGAAAATTTTGTCGACACGCGAAGTAATCGACGCATTCTTGTCGTATTTCGACGACGACAAGCGAAGCCACATGCTCGAAGTCATGGCCAACGTCACCGACCCTAACGAGAAAATAGCTTATCTGCGTTCGTGCGTCGTCGGCACACTGGTGAAAAACTGCGCTGCAACATTCCTTGACCACGAGGACGAGATACTCAGCGGCACCATGGACGGCCCGCTCCTGAAACATATCGACGAACTTCCGCGCCAAGGCTATGCCCGGTGCAACGACCTGTCGTGGGAAAAAATCTATCGCTCGGGCGACGTCGTCGACATCGAATTGGCCGGCAACCGCATCATCACCTTCCTGCTCGAAAAATTAATTCACGCCGTCCTAAACCCTGAGCTCAACTACTCGCGACTGTTGCTTGCTAAATTCCCCGACCAATACGACGTGGCCGCTCCCACCCTCTACGGCCGCATCCAAGCAGTTCTCGACCACGTCAGCGCCATGACCGACGTCTATGCGCTCGACCTCTACCGCAAACTCAACGGCATACAACTGAGAATCGAGAACTGATGAGAAAAGCACTGATATTAAGCATCTTAACATTCGCAAGCATCGCTCTGACAGTCGGCTGCGACAATAGCGACAACGCCACTGCCTATGTCGAAGAAAAATACCCCGACTACACCACCGAATGGTACGATACGCTGACAAACGCAGCGTCGGAAATCGAAGCACTGCGACCTCTTGACGCCGAAATCGAGCGATTTATGGCAAAATGGAGCCTGCGCGGAGTAGGCTTTGCGGTGACGCGCAACGACTCGCTGCTCTACGCGCGCGGCTACGGATATGCCGACGAAGAAGCCGGCTCGCCAATGACTCCGACCACCGGTGTGCGCATAGCCTCGGCTTCGAAGCTCGTGACGGCCGTCGCCATCATGAAGATGTGTCGCGATAGCCTGCTGACACTCGACACTCCGGTGTTCGGACCTACCGGCGTCCTCAGCGACTCGGCCTACACCCAAGTCATCCGCGACAGCCTCGTCTACAACATCACCATCGACCACCTGCTGACGCACACCGGCGGCTTTTCGGGACGTGCCGGCGACCCCATGTTCAGCCAACTCGACCTTATCAAGGCTCACAAACTCGACTCGGCACCACGCTTCGACGAACTCGCCCGGTTGGTCATCGCTCGCCGACTCGGCACTGAGCCCGGACAGGTCTACAACTATAGCAACTTCGGCTATTTGCTTCTGTCGTTGGTAATCGAAAAAATCAGCGGCCAAAGCTACTGGGACTACGTGCAGCAGCACGTACTGGCACCCATCGGAGCCGGAGGATTTCACGCTGCCGGCAACTACTACGCCGACCGCGCACCCGACGAAGCCCGCTACTACGCACCCGACAAAAAGTTGGTCGACGAGTTCACCGGTAGCGGCCGACAAGTGCCACGCGTCTACGGCGGCAGCGACATCGAAGGCCTGATGGGCGGCGGCGGATGGGTGGCTTCCGCGCCGGGCTTGGCACGCCTCGTTGCGGCCATCGACGGTCGCGATGGCGTGCGCGACATCCTCGGCTCCGGGTCGATCGCCATGATGACCGAATACGACTCTATCCAACCGGCAGCACGCGGCTGGAACTATATCACCGACGACGGCGCGTGGGTGCGCACCGGCACACTCTACTCGTCGCACGTGCTCATCAAGCAATTCCCCGACGGCGAATGCTGGACAATGGTAACCAACACAGGTGTGTGGATTGGCTACCACTTCGCCTCACACATGTCGCGCCTGGTCGATCAACTTCGCGAAGAATACAGCGCTATCCTCCCTCGTCGCAACCTCTTCTGAAAATCTCGCCCGCTCTGCACCGATTTTTTCGTCCACACAGGTGCGATAACATCAAAAAAAGTGTCTAGAACAAAAAAATCACATCCGGATGGCCAATAGGCTGTCCGGATGTGATTTATTTCTTTGAGCGCCAACGAGTGGGCGAAGAATTAATCGGCCTGAGACTCAGCTACGCCGGCGAGGACGGGGTCAATCATGATGCGACCACAGTATTCGCAGACGATAACTTTCTTGTGCATGCAGATTTCCATCTGCTTCTGCGGGGGAATGCGATTGAAGCAACCGCCGCAAGCATCGCGCTGCACATAAACGATACCAAGACCATTGCGAGCATTCTTACGGATGCGCTTGAAGGCAGTAAGCGTACGCTCGTCAATCTTATCCTCGATAGTCTTTGCCTTTCCGCGAAGAGCTTCCTCTTCCTGGCGCGTTTCACCCACGATTTCATCGAGCTCGCTACGCTTTTCAGCGAGGATGTGCTCCATGTCGTCGAGACGCTGGCGAGTAGCATCAATGTCGGCGCGACGATTTTCAATAGCGCGCGAGTGGTCGTTGATGTGCTTCTGAGCGAGCTCGATTTCGAGCGACTGGAATTCGACTTCCTTGTGAAGCAGGTCGTATTCGCGATTGTTGCGCACATTGTCCATCTGCTCGTTGTAGCGCTGGATAAGACTCTGGCAAGAGAGAATTTTCTCGTTCTCGGCCTTAACTGCTGATTCGAGTTCGGCGATTTCGAGAGAGTAATTATCGATGCGAGTGTTGAGCCCTGCGATCTGGTCCTCAAGGTCTTTCACCTCGAGGGGGAGCTCGCCGCGGATAGTCTTGATGCGGTCGATTTCGCTCAGAATTGTCTGGAGTTCGTAGAGCGATTTGAGGCGCTGTTCAACCGAGAGTGTCTGTTCAGTTTTCTTTTCTACTGCCATGGCGGTTATAAGTAGTTAATCGGATTTGTTTCCAATTGTGAATAATAGACTGCAAAGTTAGCAAATTTTTCTGTAATAGCGCGATAAAAAATATCTTTAGCGCACGATTCGCTCTCGAAATGACCGATATCGAGGATGAAAATATCCGCTCCGTGGTCGACAAAGTCGTGATAGCGGACATCAGCCGTGACATAAGCGGCCGCTCCGGCAGCGATAGCCTTTGGAATAAACTCTCCTCCGGCACCGCCGCATAGTGCTATGCGAGTGAATGTGCCGACGTCTGCTCGCGAGCTGCGGATAGGCATCGAGCCGAAGGCCCTGTGCACCAGCTGAGCAAACGCAGCTGCATCACACGGCTCGGCCAGCTCGGCCACAACGCCGAGGCCTGTGGCAGCCTCGGGAGCCGAGGGCTGCAGCGGCGCTACGACCGTGGCACCCAGACGACGAGCCATCTCGGCCGACACGCCACCGACTGCCGAGTCGAGGGCCGTATGCGACGAATAGATGACTACGCCGGAGCGAATAGCTGCGATGACTGTGCGCTCCACACACGAGTCACCGGCAATGCGCTTAAGCCCGCGGAAGAGCAGCGGATGGTGGGTGATGACCAAGTTGCAACCGCGCTCTACGGCTTCGGCCACGACTGCCTCGGTGGGGTCGAGCGCCAACAGCACACCGGTGCAGGGCTGCTGCACATCGCCCACTTGCAGGCCCGAGTTATCCCAGGATTCCTGCAGGTGCAGCGGAGCGCAACTGCCGATAGCGGCTAATATATCGGCACAAGTCGGGGTCATTTCTTTTCGGGAGCGATTTCAAGCTGCAGCTCGTCGAGTTGCTTCTGGTCGACAGGCGCAGGAGCGTCAAGCATCACGTCGCGGCCCGAGTTGTTCTTCGGGAAGGCGATGCAGTCGCGAATCGAATCGAGGCCGGCGAAAATCGACACCCAGCGGTCGAGGCCGTAGGCCAGACCACCGTGAGGGGGCGCACCATACTTGAAGGCATTCATCAGGAAGCCAAACTGTTCCTGAGCCTTCTCGGGTGTAAAGCCGAGAATTTCGAACATCTTGGCCTGCAGGGCGCTGTCGTGGATACGGATCGAACCGCCACCGACTTCGATGCCGTTGATGACCATATCGTAAGCGTCGGCGCGCACCTCTTCGGGCTTAGTGTCGAGCAGGGGTATATCTTCATCCTTAGGATGGGTGAAGGGGTGGTGC
Source organism: uncultured Bacteroides sp. (assembly GCA_964433215.1). Taxonomy (GTDB): domain Bacteria; phylum Bacteroidota; class Bacteroidia; order Bacteroidales; family Muribaculaceae; genus CAG-873. Next base: position 7,681 of record CAYSQI010000028.1, on the reverse strand, counting down.
ATAGCCATCAGGCGCTGCTCCTCGTCGCTCCACTCAAACATGGGGAAGTCCACCACCCAGAGGCAAGCAAACTTATTCTTATCGCGCAAGCCGAGCTGACGCGCCACCTCGAGGCGGAGTTCGCAGAGCTGCTTGCGAGTCTTCATAGCGTCGTCGCCGCTAAGAATCAGAATAAGGTCGCCGGGCTCGGCATTCATAGCCTTGGCGAGTTCCTGCAGAGCGGGCTGGTCGTAGAACTTATCGACCGACGATTTGACGGTGCCGTCTTCGCCTACGCGAGCATAGACAAGACCCTTGGCACCTACCTGCGGACGCTTCACATAGTCGGTGAGCTGGTCGAGCTGCTTGCGGGTGTAGTGAGCGGCACCCTTGGCGCAGATACCACCGATGTAGGCAGCGCTGTCGAAGACGCCGAAGCCGTGACCCTTGAGCACATCCATCAGCTCGACAAACTTCATATCGAAGCGCAAGTCGGGCTTGTCAGAGCCATAGTATTTCATAGCGTCGGCCCAGGGCATACGCTGGAAGGGTTCGGTAAGTTCCACACCGTGGATTTCTTTGAACAGGTGCTTGGCCATACCTTCGAAGAGGTTGATGATGTCTTCCTGCTCCACGAAGCTCATCTCGCAGTCGATCTGCGTGAATTCGGGTTGACGGTCGGCGCGGAGGTCTTCGTCGCGGAAGCACTTCACAATCTGGAAGTAGCGGTCCATGCCCGACACCATCAGCAGCTGCTTCAGAGTCTGAGGCGACTGAGGCAGAGCGTAGAACTGGCCGGGATTCATGCGCGAAGGCACGATGAAGTCGCGAGCGCCTTCCGGAGTCGAGCCCACGAGCATCGGGGTTTCGATTTCGAGGAAGCCCTTCGAGTCGAGGTAGCGACGCACCTCCATGGTCATGCGGTGGCGCAGCTCGAGGTTGCGACGCACCGGAGCGCGGCGCAGGTCGAGGTAGCGGTAGCGCATGCGCAGGTCGTCGCCGCCATCGCTTTCGTCTTCGATAGTGAAGGGCGGCACTTCGCTGGGATTAAGCACCTTAAATTCGGTTGCAATCAATTCGATGTCGCCGGTGGGCAGATTGGCATTCTTAGCTGTACGCTCGGCAACAGTGCCGCGCACCTGCACCACGTACTCGCGGCCGAGGTGCGAAGCTTCGGCGTTGAGCGCAGCGTCAGTATCATCGTTAAAAACTACCTGTGTGATGCCATATCGGTCGCGGAGGTCAACGAAAGTCATGCCTCCCATCTTGCGAGCACGCTGCACCCAGCCGGCGAGAGTCACCTCGCGGCCGGCGTCGCTGAGTCGGAGCTCGCCGCACGTATTAGTTCTGAACATAGCTATGTTGTAGTGGTTGAATTCTATTAACTCGCAAAGATACAAAAATTTCAGCAGACTTTTCGCGCCCAAGGCCACAAATATTAGGCCAAAGCACAAAAAATGGGCAAAAAAATCGGCAAAAAGTGGGCCCGTATAGTACGACGAGTGCCTCCGACTTGGTCGGAAGCACTCGTTTGTAGGGTTATGGTCGTTGCAGGACGGAGGTTATGCCTCGCCTACAGGCTGTACGTTGATAAACTTGCGACCATTGCGACCTTCGGTGAACACTACAACGCCATCTACGAGGGCATAGATAGTGTGATCCTTGCCAAGACCAACGTTGAGACCCGGGTGGTGAACCGTGCCACGCTGACGCTTGATGATGTTACCGGCTTTGCAAGCCTGGCCACCAAAAATCTTCACACCGAGTCGCTTGCTTTCTGATTCGCGGCCGTTCTTCGAACTACCGACACCTTTTTTATGTGCCATTTCTGAAAATCTTTTTAATTTGTTAAGCGACTACGTCTTTAATAATAACTTTGGTGAAATACTGGCGATGGCCGTTTTTGCGGCGATAGCCTTTGCGACGCTTCTTCTTGAAGACGATCACTTTGTCACCTTTCACGAGCGGGGTTGCAACCTCGCAAACTACTTTTGCACCTTCAACGGTGGGTGCGCCGACCTTAACGGCACCATCGGCGTCAACGAGCAGAACGCGGTCGAATTCAACCGTCTGACCTTCCTTGACTTCTTCGCCGAGGTAGTGTACATACAGGAAGCGGTCCTTTTCAGCTTTGAACTGCTGGCCCTGAATTTCTACGATAACGTACATTATAACAGTTAATTATAAAGTTAACCCGCCGGGCGGCTCCAAGTCTCCTTGCAGAGAATTGAGCTCTTGTGCTGAGCCCGTGACGGAAAATGCAGCGCAAAGTTACGAATTTTTCCGCCATTTGAGTACCCAACCGTCCTGTCGCATGTGATTATTAACAAACATTAACTCTTTGCATAAAGACGGATTATACCCAACTTCAAAAGCAGCTGCTTAAAACTTTCATAAGCGAGCGAAAAATAGCATGGCTCCACCAACAGCGCACCGGCATCAAGTTTTCCTCGAAGATATGCCGCTCGCTCCTTTATATTTGTATCAAAATTAAAATCGACACCCACCGGATGCTCGAGCGGCAAACGAATTTCAAGACCATGCCGCTGATAATAATCCCATTCGTCAGCCACATAGTGCGGCTTACCTAACGACACGAGCAACTTAGCCGCAGCACCGTTAATTCCATAACAAAAAGTCCCGAAAGCCTTGCATGGCCGCGACACATATTTATAACCATCTTCAGCCGCCGTATTCCATGGGAAATAAGAAAAATAGTGCGAAAAAAGCACGACTCGCGGTCGCGATGAATCAAGCCACTTAGCCGCCCACTCTGACATGGGCGCAAAGTCTCCATCGAAACACACATCATCCTCTAAGACAAATGCAAAACGGTCGTCGCTCGCAACCATCCGACGCCACACATTATAATGCGACACCGCGCATCCGATTTCTCCTACAAAAGCAGGGTCGCTAAACACTCGACCAAATCGGTGCTGCTCAAAAAGTTCAGACAACTGCAACCGACTGAGCGACTTGCCATAGACACCCGTCACGAACTCGGCATCGGCAAACGGCGTCGAAGCCAGCAAGCGGCGCATATACTCGCGGCGCTCTACATCCTTTTCGAGATTTATGACGTATGACTTCATCGCACCACCGGGTCTTTACGATAAATATGCAGCAAATGAAGCTTGCGCAGCACCATCCGCTTTAATATCTTAATGTAGTCAAATATACATGGATGATTCGAGGCGACTCGTGCAGCGCCATCGTAGTCGTATTGCCAATCGTGGCGCGAGGCTATATTGCTATCAAACCGCGCATTGACTGCTACCGGGTGCGGCACGAACGCCAGCAAATCGAGGCCCCGCGAGTAGAAATAGTCCCACTCATCGGCGATGAACGACGGCCGACCGAGGCTAAGCAACAGTCGAGCCCCGGCAGCGTTAAGCATATAACATTCAGCTCCAAAGCCTTGTATCGGCCGAGCGACTCTCCCACTCCCTACAGCCGACCGTAAGCGTGTGTAGAAGAAATGGCGAGGCAACAGCAGTGCGCGCGGCTGCTCAGTCGCAAGCCACGAATCGGCAAACGCCAACGCATCGCTCCACGGACCATCGAAAGTTATATCGTCCTCAAACACTATGGCCGGCTGCCCACCGTCGGCAATCCGCTGCCACAGAAGTCGGTGCGAAAGCGCACAGCCCACTTCGCCCGGCTGCGGACGCCCTACCCGCCGTCGGCCATAAGCTTCGAAATCAAACGCCTCGGCAAGTTCCGCATCCGACATAAGCCGACCATCGATTGCTGCTACAAATTCGGCATCGGCAAAAGGCGTGGCTGCCAACTCGCGCTCCATAGCTTGGCGGCGAGCCGTGTCCGAAGGCAAATTTACAACGTATGCTTTCATCATGACAACAACTGACGAATTCGTGAAACAAACAAGCGCGGACCGGGCACCAGCACATAAAGCATCAAAGCCAGCACTGCCGCAAAAGGCAATAGCACCGCCACGCCGTCAAGCAACAGCGCACCAAAGCCGGCGTACGGGTCAATCGGCACATAGCGCATAGCAAGCAGCAACGCTCCGACGGCCGGCACCACACCCAGTAGATGCAGCGCAAAGGACTTCCAATAGACCCCGGCCGACTCGTGCAAGCCACTCCTAAACACATATATAGGCTTCCAAATCAGAACTATAATCACCAGCGATACAAGCACACCGGCAAGGATTCCGGGCAGTCCCCAGAGCAAGCCGCCGACAATCGACAGGCCGACATTAAGCACCGCCTCAACGACGGCCGCCCATACGTCGGCAAATAGGCCGCAAGCTATTTTAAACACGTCTACCGCCTGACGATACGAGTTGATTGCAAATATCGATGTAAGCAGCACCAGTACTTCCGACGGCAGCAAATACTCCAAGCCGAGCCACAGCGACACCAGCGGCTGCATCAGCACCAAAAGGCCGGCCGAAGCGACAGCGCTGATAAAAAAGCGCAGCGACATCAGCTCGGCAAACACGTCGAGAATGCGACGGCGATTTCCCTCAGCCACAAGATTACCCACGCCGGCTTGCAAGCCGTTGAATACAGCATCGAGCAGCATGAGCAAGGCCGTAATCACTATCATATAGTTACCATAGTAGGTCACCATAGCCAGCGACACGCAGCCATATATAATCAGCGGCGAAGTCTGAGTCAGCACATAGTATGAAATGCGGTGAATAAACAAGCGACGAGTATCGCGCAAGATTTCAGAATAACGGCGCAGCAACTCCGCCACATGGCCTACCGGCTCATTCAGACACGGATAGCGCCGACGAGCCACACAGTCGAGCGCCACGGCCGACACTACAGCCGATGCGCCTTCGACGACGAGCCACCACACATACGGATTGTCGAGCCACCACACCGCGGTCATCTGCACGAGCACCTTCGCCAGGTTCACCGTCTGCACGGTGCGGGTCACGACATAGTTTTGCTGGTCGGCTTGCAGCACCACCTGCGTATAGTTAATAAAGTACGAAAGCAAGGTGCCCACAAGCAGGGTTCCAAACGAGGCGTAGGCATACCACAGCGGCAACGTCATCGACGCAAATATCCACGGAAAGAAGCAGCTAAGCACTGCGGCGCCGACAAGCACTGCGAGTCCGACGCGGCGATAAAAATAGCGCTGCACGGCCACGATTTCGGCCACCCGGCGGCCATCGCGCTGCTGAAGCGGCTTATACAGAGCATATCCCACAGCCAACCCGACGCCAAGCTCGGCCAGATTCAAAAATTGCAGCAAGTTGACAGCCGTGCTGTTGAGGCCCAGCACTTCTACGCCCAGCCGCTCAAGAAATACTCGGCGCGAAAAAAACTGCAACACAGCCGTAGCACCGAAATAAATCAGCGCCACCGCCATATTTCGTAAGCTGCGGCTCGTGCGAGTGGTCGTATCCATATTCAGCAGCAAAGTTAACAATTTTTTGAAGACCCACAGCAGTCGGCCTTTGGCAATTGCGAAAGAATTTGTAACTTTGCGCGTTAAAACGGCATAATGCCCCTACTCTCACCAAAAAACAGACAACACAACTACCTGCCAATGGATAAAAACACCCTCTACGGACTGATTTGCATGTGCGCCATCTTCTTTGGCTTCATGTACTGCAACAAGCCCAACCAGACCGCGCAGCAACAGGCTGCCCCGACAACCGAGACAACCACAAACGACAATACGCCGGCACAGTCGGTCGTCGCTGACTCGCTCGACGCCGTAGCCATGGCACAGCTGGCTAAGGCCGTGCGCACACTTGGCACTCCGGCCGCCGACGGCTCCATCGTGCTGCAAAATGACGAATTCGACCTGACACTCGTCGGCGACGCCCTGAGCGGCTCGGTCAAAGCCGATAGCGCCACATTCGACGTACACTCGCTGTGCTCGCTCGACACGGCTGCCGCCGACGCACGCGCCAAAGCAATCGCCGCCGTGAACGCCGTGAACACGCGTGTCGAAAAATACAAAGGCCTTTCGCAAAACCTCGGAGGCGTCGACACCACTGCCGTGCTCGAGAACGACAAAATTCGCGTCACCGTCGACTCGCGCGGTGGCATGATTTCGTCAGTCATTCTTAAAGACTACATGACCGAAGTGGGCGAAAATCCCGGCCCGATTGAACTCTTCCACGGAGCCAACGACGGCTACAGCTTCGAATTCACCACCGAATACCAGCGCTTCGACACTCGCGAATTCAACTTCACACCCGTGTTCGAAAACGACTCGACCCTGCTGATGACTATGTCGCTGGGCAAGGACGCATCGTGGGGCATCCGCTACACCCTCGGCGCCGACTCGTACGTCGTAGGTATGGAAATCGTGCAGCACAACGCATCGGTGCTGCTGCCGCCGTCGACCGCCGCCATCAACATGAAGTGGCACCAGACCATGGCTCGCAACGAGAAAGGCCGCACATTCGAAGAGCGCAACTCGGCCATCTACTATCAAGTCCTGGGCGACAGCCCCGAAGACCTGCGCGCCGACAAGAGCGACTCCGAATCGCTCAACGGCCACATCAAGTGGGTCGCTTTCAAAAATCAGTTCTTCTCGTCGGTCATCATCGCTCGCAACGACTTCAACCTAGTCGACCTCAAGAGCGTCGTTCTTGAAAAAGACCCGACCTACCTGAAAGATATGTCGATGGTGGCATCCGTTCCCTACAACACCAACGACGGCGTTGCCGCAGCCTTCGACTTCTACTTCGGTCCCAACGACTATCCGCTGCTCTCCGACCTGAGCGAAACCCTCGGCGGCGACAACGACCTCGAGCTGACCCGACTGATACCGCTGGGTTGGAGCCTCTTCCGCTTCATCAACACCTGGATCGTCATCCCCGTGTTCACATTCCTGAGCAAATACCTGACCAACTATGGCCTTATCATCCTGCTGCTGACCCTGTTCATCAAGCTGATTATCTTCCCGTTCACCTTCAAGAGCTTCAAGTCGCAGGCTCGTATGCGCCTGCTGTCGCCCGAAATCAAAGCTATCAACGAGAAATACCCCGGCCAGGAGAACGCTATGAAGCGCCAGCAGGAGACCATGGCTCTGTACTCGCGCACCGGCGCAAGCCCCTTCTCGGGCTGCCTGCCGATGCTGCTCCAGATGCCCGTGCTGATTGCCATGTTCTCGTTCTTCCCCTCGGCAATCGAACTGCGCGGTCAGTCGTTCCTCTGGGCTCATGACCTGTCGGCCCCCGACGTCGTGCTGACCCTTCCGTTCTCGATACCCTTCTATGGCAACGGCGTCAGCCTCTTCTGCTTGCTGATGACCATCGTCAACGTTGTCTACATGCGCATCAACATGCAAAACCAGCCCGGCGGCGAAGGCATGGCCGGCATGAAGTGGATGAGCTACCTGATGCCCGTCATGTTCCTGTTCTTCTTCAACGACTACGCCTCGGGCCTCAGCTACTACTACTTCCTGTCGCTGCTGATCACCATCGTACAGACATGGGCCTTCCGCAAGTTTATGGACGAAGACAAGGTGCGCGCCGAGATGCTCGCCAACGCCAAGAAGCCCCGCAAGAAATCAGGCTTCATGGCTCGCCTCGAAGAAGCCCAGCGCCAGCAGCAGGCCATGCAACGCCAGCAGGCCGCTGCCAACAAGCGCAAACGCTAATTAAGACCGCATAACCGCTCCAAAGCAGCGCCACGCTCCCCTGTGGCGCTGCTCTTTTTATACACATCACCAACACGCTTTTTCAAAAAAATCGCAACGC
>CAYSQI010000027.1:0-33923 GCA_964433215.1 uncultured Bacteroides sp. | reverse complement strand
GAGTGAGGGTTTGTTTTAGCGGCTGAGTTTTCGCACTTCGTTTTTTAATTTACGCGGCTGTGGGTAGCTCATGCAGCTCATGTAGCTCACGCAGCGCGCCGCCGAGCTGCCGCAGCCATGGACCAAGCCCTCAGCCACTAATCACACACCGCAGGCGCCCGCTTTATAAATCTTATAAATCTTATAAATTTTATAAATCTTATAAATCTTATAAGCTTTATATGCCTAACTACATGGACAAAGGTGTTGGCATAGCCGATGAGGCGAGGAGGCCGGGCAAGGCGGCTACGTCGGCAAGGACGGTGTCGCAGAGCGGAGCTATGTCGGCCTCGCTATTGGTGGTGGGTATGCCCACGACGTAGGCACCGGCCGCGCGACCCGAGCGCAAGCCGTTGAGCGAATCTTCCACCACGACACATTCCGAAGGCTCTACGCCCAGGCGCTCGGCACCGCGCAGGTATGGCTCGGGGTGAGGCTTGCAGTGCGTCACGTCCTCGTCGGTAATCAGTGCGTCGATATAGCGGCCGAACGAGGGCAAGCGGTCGAAGATTGTCATCATCTTGGGATGGTTGCTCGACGTGACGATGGCCACGCTGTAGCCGGCGGCCTTGAGCTCGGCCAGCATCTGCTCCACGCCGTCGAAGAGGCGATAGACCATCGTCGTCTCCAGCTCGCGTAGCATGGCTATGATGCCGGGGTGCTGATCGGCCGGATAGTAGGTGTTGAGGATGTCGGGCAGCGTCGTTCCCTTGATTTTCAGAGCGAAATCTTCGATTCCGGTCGGATAGTGGCGCTCTACGTCGCGCCAAAAATCGGTATAGATGCCTTCGCTGTCGAGCAGCACGCCATCGAGGTCGAAAAGTATACTTTTTATTGCCATATCAAAAATTTGGTGCAAAGGTACGAAAAAAAGGGGAGCTCCACCGCAGCGAAGTTCCCCTTTTTATATATAAGTGTGACGATTAGCGCACGATGACCTTGTGCGACGCGCCGTCGACTACTACTACGTAGATGCCGGGCAGCAAGTTGTCGGTGGCCGAGAGAGCGCGACCTTCGATGGTGTAGACTGCGGCCGAGTCATACTCGCCGTCGATGACTACGCGACCGTCCGAGCCATAAACCTTAACGGCCGGAGTGAAGTCGTCGGTGATATCCTCGGTGCCCGACACGCTCTTGGTGGCGAAGACAGCCATGGTGTTGGCCGGCAGCGACACCGACACATTGTTGGTACCACTCAGCGTGGGGGTGACGCCGGGCGAGGCGATGATGAGCTGATTGTTCGACGCGCTCACCAGCGAGGCGCGAGCCGAGATGGTCATAGCCGAGCCGCTGGCGTTGGGGTTGATGAAGCACACCACTTCCTTGTCGCCCTTGCGGAGCACGATTGTGCGGGGCTTCGACACGTCGCCGCCGAGGTTGGTCTGGGTGTAAGTCGCGTCGGCATCGAAGAGCTCGGAGTTGTGATTGCGAATGTAGAGCAGAGCTTGATAGATGTCGTGTAGAGCCTTGTAATTGGTATTGTCGAGGTTGCTCCAAATCACCTTCTTGGGGTCGGTGTTGTTGCTACCGTTCTTTTTGGTGGTCTGGTTGGCGCCGAGCTCGCCGAACTGCCAGATCATCTTCGGGCCGGGCGTAAGCAGCAGCTGGGCAGCCACGAGGCCGAGGCGCTTGGCGGCATTCGTAGCCGAGCGCAGGGCGGTGACACCGCGCGAGGTGATTGCATAGCCGAGGCGCTCCTCGTCGTGGCTTTCGGCGTAGGCGATGAACGACGCATCGGGGCGGCCGTAGCCGGTGTAGAGCTGGTTGAGCTTGCCGCCATTCGAATTTTCAGCCTGGCCGATTGCAAACTGAGTGAAGTTATTGTTGAAGTTGGCCCACTGCAGCTGGCCGTCGTTGGCCATCTGAGTTTCCTCCGACGCGCCGGCGAGGTTTTCGTTGATGTGGATGCCATTGGGCTTCACCGAAGCGATGACAGCGTGCAGACGCTTCATGCGGTCGATGCGCGACTGGTTGTACTTCTCTGTGTCGTTGTTGTACGAGTCATTGTCGCCCAGGCCTTTGACGAGGTCGAAGCGGAAGCCGTCGACGTTGTAGGCGGTCATCCAGTAGCGCAGAGCGTCGGCCCACTGCTGCTCGACCAGAGGGTTGTCCTGCTTCCAGTCGTTGAGCACGCTGTAGGCGTGCGGAGCGTTAGCGTTGTAGAAGGGGTTGCTGTTGATATCGTACATGCGATACCAGGGGTGCAGGCCGTCGCTCTGATTGAAAACGATGTCGAGAATGACGGCCATGCCGTAGCGGTGGCAGATTTCGACGAAGTCCTTATAGTCCTTGGGCGAACCGTAGGCCTTGTCGGGCGCGAAATAGAAGTTGGTGTTGTAGCCCCACGAGTTGTTGCCGTTGAATTCCATGATAGGCATCAGCTCCACAGCGTTGACGCCCAGCTCGGCCAGATAAGGAATCTTCTCGATAGCCTGGCGCAGAGTGCCGTTGCCTTCGCTCTTGCCTTCAGTACCTGTGAAGTCGCGCAGCAGCAGTTCGTAGATGACCATGTTGCGATGGTCGGGTATGGTGAAGTTGCTGAATGTGTAATCAGTGTCGAGGTTGCCCTGATACACGGCCAGCATCACGTCGTCGAATTTGTCGTAGGGATACTGCGGGCGATCGGGCCAGATGCTATCGTCGAGGTACTTATCGTTGTAGCAGTCGAGCACCAGGCGAGCGTATGGGTCGCCGACTTTGATAGTGCCGTCGACCAGATAGTAATAGGGATACGGAGTCGAGGAGTCGAGACCCTTGACGGTAATCCAGAAGTAGCGATAGCCGTTGTAGTCGTGATACGACATCACATTCGAAGTCTTGATAGCGTAGTCGTCCCACGAGGGTACCAGGATGACCGACGACTTGCCGGGAGCGGCGAGGCAGAAGGTCACCGAACCATCGGCATTGGCCACAGCGCCCATCTTGGGCGTTCCTCCGGGGTATGTAGCAGCCTTCGAGGCCTCCGGCGCTACAAGCGTCAGCGACTCGGTGGCCGTCTGTCCGGCGGCATTCGTAGCCGTAGCCACGAACTCATACGAACCGATAGCCGGAATGGTATAGCCCGAGACAAGCTGAGTGGCGCCGGTCTTCGAGGCGAGTGCTTTGCCATTGACTTTCAGCTCGATAGAGGCGGCTTCGCTGGTAGCCACATTGAGCGTAACAGACTTACCGACAGAGACAATGCCCTTCTCGGAGGCGGTCAGCGCCATGTTGAAGCCTTCTTCGTAGACGTCGACAAAGATGTCGCCGCCGGCGGCCGTCTTGCCTTCCTTGCTATTGTCGCCGGTGCGGAACACCAGCGCTATGCGCTTGACCTTATCGTTGGCACCCAGCGAAGGGAAGTACGAGCGGAAATCGCCGATATTCAGGGTATAAGTGTTAGGTGCCACATACGTAAGCTTGTACTTGGCCGAGTTGTCGCCCCAATTGGGTGCGAACTTCCAATCGGAGCCACTCGTGCTCTTATCTGTAATCAGACCGATGTGTGCATAAATAGCCGTCGACGAGGGCAGACCCGCCAGCGCCTTGTTTGACTCGGCTGCGTCGGGATGATAAGTCAGCACAATCCCTGTGCTCGACTGCGACAGCAACGGCGGATTGCTGGTGACAATTTGGCCGCGCATTCCGACAGCCGTCAGCACCAAGACGATAAAAAGTAGTACTTTTTTCATGTTTCGTGATAAAGTAAGTGAGTTGTTTATGTCGCAAAGGTAATCATAATCCATCGATTTTACAACTACTTCGCGCTTTTTAACTACAAAGTACGCGCGCGAAACGACATGAGCAACGACCGAAAAACTCATCCACACGTTTTCGTCAGCAAAAACGGGGTGTTGGTGGAAAATACGATGGAGGTTGGTGGAAAATGACACGGCAAATTTGCTACCGGGCCCTGCGGCATCGTAAATTTGCAATGTCAAACGACAACAATATAATCGAATATAATCAAAAAAACTCAAAAGATATGAACGACGAATTCACCCGCATCGGTATCACCGAAAGCCCCATCAAAGAAAACCACGAAACCAACAACTCGGAAGAGAACAACACGACCGAAAAGTCGGAGAACGGCAAAAACATCGCCACCGCCGCTGCAAGTGCGGTAGCCGGCGCTGCCTTAGGCGCAGGCGCCATGGCCCTGACATCGGCCACGGCAGCCGACGACGAAGAAATCGAATCAATCGTAGTCGACGACGACGCAGACTTCAACGGCATCGCTCCCATGTCGCACGCAGTCACTGATGATATGACCTTTGCCGACGCCTTCGCTGCCGCTCGTGCCGACGTAGGCTGCGGCGGAACTTTCCTCTGGCATGGCGGCGTTTACGGCACCTACAACGCTGCCGAATGGAACGAACTGACCGCCGACGAGCAAGCTGCCTGGCAGAGCACTATTCGCTGGAACGAGGTTGCCGAATATCAAAACAGCGTAGCGACTACCGCCGACTCGACAACGACCGCCGAGCCAATGCCCGCCATCAACGAAATCAACGGACAGTCGACCGATGAAGAAGCAGAAAATACCGGTGACGAACCCGAGCCGACAGTCGTCGAGCCCGAGGAAGAAGACGCCGACAGCGTCAGCGGCGACAGCGAGTCTGAAGCGCAAGACCTCACGCCGGTCAGCCTCGACGAAACAGACTTCGACGATATCGATGATCCCGCGATTGACGAAACGATTTACAACGATATTTAAGCCTCGGTGATAGAAACCGACATTCTCCTCTCTCTTTATCAATACCGACGCCGCGGAGTTTTCCTTCATCATATTCTCTCTCGACAAAAAGCGGCAAACCCGGAGCTCAATAATCTTCTCCTCTCTCCTTAACAAAGCAGCGCATCCGGGTCCTAATCATCCATCTTTTGCGCCGCAGGTGTGCCACCTTTTCAATAGGGTTGCACACCTTTTTTTGGTTTCATTTCGAGCTTACTGCTGTTACATTTTCGTTTCGAGAATATGCTAAAACGTCAATTTTATGCTAAAACGTCAATTTTTACTGTATCAAATCGTCAAAAAATTCCTCGTTTACCAATCTGCAATTTTTTGACGCTCAAACCTTGCATTTGTCTGAAAAGTTTTATATAATTTTACAACGCGAAACAAAAAGGACACGCTCCGAAAACGAGCAAACGAAGGTTAGAGAACCTAAGTTTTTCCTAAAAAAGACGAAGCTTTTCAATAATTATCATCAAAGGTAATTTTTCTATTTATTGTAACATTCTTATCTCTTTTACTAATGGGGACTCTCTCCTCTCTTTTCACTTAGCGCATCCGGGATTATTTCTGATACCTAATGGAAAATGTGTCACCTCGCGGTGGCACATTTATTTTATATCCTGTCCGAACACCTCAGAGTCGTGGCCAATGAGAGCGAGCCCACCGGTCTCCGCAAAGGAAGAGTGCACATCATTACCACGCGCAGACACAAGAAATGCACCGGAACATCCGATTGCACAAAGCGCTGCACCTGTCGACGGGCGCAGCGCTTTGTGCGTATGCTCGGGGGTATGTCTATTACTTACCGAAGATGTAGTTGTACTGCTGCATAAGGCGCAGGAAGCGAAGGTCGTCGCGCAGAGCGCCTGCGTTGACAGGGCCGTCGGTATTGTTCATCCAATTGTGGTTGTCGCTATAGCCGGCCTTGAGCGAGCGTTCCACGGCTTCGAGAGCCTTGGTGTCATTGTCGCGCAACATATAGTAGCAAGCGGCGAGGTAATTGAGTCGGCCATCGTTGTCGGGCACGTTGGCCACGATATTATCCATCCAAGCGTCGCCTTCGGCTTCGCGGTCAAGAGCGATAAGAGCAAAGCCACGCAGCGAGTTGACATCATCGTCGGCAAAGCCTTCAACATCGAGCACTTGATTGTAGAACTGACGGGCCGCAGCGGGCTGGTTCATGAATGTACCGTGAATCCAAGCGCGCAAGATGTAGATTTCAGGCAGGTTGGCATCGAGCATGCTGGCTTCGCCGAGGACGGCAACAGCCTGTTCGTAGTCCTTCTTGTCGACGTAGTTGAGGGCCATTTCGACCAGTCCAGGCACATATTCGCGGTCGATAACCATAGCATGGCCGCCGGCGGCAATAGCCTCGTCGTGGCGACCTTGGGCGCGCATTATTCGCGAGCGAGTGACGTAGTATTCGGCCACAGTACCGCCCGATTCGGTGATAGCCTTGTCGATTTGCTCGAGGGCTTCGTCGTAGCGTCCGAGGCCGAGCTCGCATCGCGCGATAGAGGCATTAAGGCCGTGATAATTGTAAAGACGCTGGTCGATGATGGTCTGGAAGTCGTCGATAGCGGCGAGGTAGTTGAAGTGAGCCTGAGCGATAGTGGCGCGCAGGTAGCGATAGAGGCCGTTGCCGGGCGCAGCTTCGATGGCACGGGTGAGGCCGTCGACCGTGGCCTTGTAATTGGTATTGCCATAATTAACCAGAGCGGCCATCGAGCGCTGGTCGCGCGAGTTGAGCGAGATAGCCACGATGAGGTCGTCGACGGCGCCCTGATGGTTGCCCATGGTCTTGCGCACGGAGGCGCGACGCACGTAAATCTCCGGCATACTGGCATTGAAGGCCACTGCTTGCTCCAGGAGGTCTTCAGCCTCGGTATAGTTATTTTCAGCAGCCGAGCAACGCGCCATGCCGATAAGGGCTTCGGTGCTGCGGGTGTTCATACGCTGGATGCGCATAAATTCATAGCGGGCATCCTGCGTGCGGCCCAGTTCGAGCAAAGTGACGGCACGCTGATATATTGCCGATGCCGACTGCGGTTCGAGCTCTAACGCAGCTTCGATGTCAGGCAACGCGAGCTGCGGCTTGCCGGTCTGATTATAGATACCGGCACGAAGCATGAGGGCCTGAAATTTGGTATCGCGGTCGTCGCCGCAGTAGCGTATTGCGTTGTTGACGTCGTCGAGTGCACGCACATATTCATTGTGACGGTAATATTCGTTGGCGCGACGGAACCAAGTCAGATGGTCGGTAGGATTGGCCTGCAACTGCTGGTCGTAGACGCCGATCACGGCGAGAGTCATGGGATTGTCAATGACAGCCGGAGCATTTTGCGCCGTAAAGGCCAGCGCCAAGGCCGTCAGAGCTAATTTGATTACTTTCATTTTATTATCTGCAAGAAATTGAAATGCAAATTTACCGCTTTTGGCTTAACACTCAAAACAATTAACATTTATTTTGGTGATAATTTTTAACGGTCATTAAAACGCCAAGAGTGTGCAAAAATCTGTAAATAGCTGAATATCAGCTACTATTCGCAGTGATTATTAGCATCGACGGCCTGTCCGCGATAAGGCTCGATGTGGATAGTCACAAGCATATCGCAGCCATAGCTTTGCTTCAGGCGGTTTTCGACGTCGGAAGCTATGGCATGGGCGTCTTCGACCGTGACATGCGGGTCGACCTTAATATGAAAGTCGACGATCATCTTGTTGCCGTTGCGGCGCGAAGCGAAGTGGTGAAAAGCTCTGACACCCGCCGTCGCACCAATCACGCGAAACATTCCATCGACCACTTCGGCCGGGAGCGACACCTCGAGCAGCTCCATGACGGCCGGCTTTCCGATTTTGACGGCTACGGCAAAGATGAATATGCTGACCACCATGGCAGCCAGCGGGTCGAGGATGCGCCACGACGGGCCGAACGACATCGCACCGGCGATGCCGGCCAGCGTGGCAAACGACGAGAAAGCGTCGCTGCGATGGTGCCAAGCATTGGCCACCACGACTGTCGAATGAATACGCTCGCCTACGCGACGTGTGTAGCGATAAAGCCACTCTTTCGACAAGATTGACACCACGGCCATGGTCAGAGCCGGCCAGGTGGGCGCGTCGAGCGAGCCTCCCGAGGCCACCATCATCACTTTTTCGGCTCCGTCGATGAAGAAAAGCACGCCGACAATGCCAAGTATGAAGGCGATAATCATAGTGGCAAGGGTCTCGAACTTGCCATGACCGTATTGATAATCAGCATTGGCCTTTCGGCGTGAAAAGCCCATGAATATCACCACTATAATATCTGTAACGAAGTCGGACAGCGAGTGTACGCCATCGGCAATCATAGCCGCCGAACGGCCGAAGATGCCGGCCACGATTTTGGCCACACTCAGCAAGGCGTTAATGGCAAACCCGACCCAGGTGACTCGGCGCGCGGCCTTCACGACCTGCTCGTCGTCGCTATTATATAATGTGTCGGTCATTGTTTTTTGGTTTTTGCAGCAGTGAGAGAGATGAGATTGGAATATCGCGACTTGCCGGCGGTGGCGCGTCCGTACTGCACGGCGCGGTGGGGGCAGATGTGGTAGCAGCGCAGGCACATGGCGCAGCGGTCGGCCCAGGCGGGGCGGTGCCGGTCGGTCATCGCTATATTGGCCATCGGGCACGAGCGAGCGCACAGACCGCAGCCTACGCAGGCATCGGAGGCGTGGAACGGCCGAGGCGACATGGCGTGGCGCACGAACCAGGGGTAGATGATGGCCGATTTCACCCAGGCAAAGCTGCCGCGCACGCAGTCGTCGGTGGTGGCGTGGGCGCGGATGCGGCCGGCGATGTCGACCAGGCGAGCAGGCGCAGCCGCTATCTTGTCCTCGGCCACTTCGGGAGCGTCGACGTCGAAGCCCTTCATCAGCACGTACGTGTTGGGCATCTGCACCGAGAAGGCGGCACGCGCCTTGCCTCCGCACTCGCCGATGAGTCGGCGCCACTGCCGGGCGGTGAGGCCGGTGTCGTCGCCGCAGGTCATCACGGCGTAGTGCTCGGCGCCGAGCAGCGCCGGGCAACCTTGCATCACGTGGCGCACCCAGTCGACCACCACCGGCGGCACACCCCACGAGTAGACCGGGAACGCCCACACGACGCGCTCGACGTCGGCGACGTCCGTGGGGCGGTCGGGAAAGACGATCGGTGCGCTATCGCCGAGCAGCTCGGCCAGGTGCTGAGCAGCAAAGAGGCTGTTGCCGGTGCCGGAGAAGACAAGTATCATCGGGTGTGGCGGATTACGACCTTGGTGGCGCCGAAGCCGTATTCGCGGAACGAAGCGTCGCTGACGTCGTGGCCTTTGTAGCGATTGTTGAGTTCCTTCATCAGCGCTGCGCGGAGCACGCCCTCGCCCTTGCCGTGGATGAAGATGATGGTGCGGCCGGGGTACTTGAGGTTTTCGTCCATGACGCGGCGGAAGGTATCGACTTGGTAGTTGAGGATGTCGGATTTCGACAGACCCTCGGTGGAGTAGAGCAACTCCGACGAGTGCAGGTCGACTTCGAGAGGAACGGACAGGTCGGGCTTGACGCTGCGCTTCTCGACGGTGCGCGGACGGCGGCGGTCGACTTTCTGCTTCTCGGTCAGAGCGGCTTGCAGCATTTCGGCGTGCGAAGGTTCGGCACGGCCCACGGTCTTGTCGTCGCGCACGATGTCGACGGCGATGACTTTCGACTCGAAGTAGGGGTTGACGTCGAAGCAGTGCAAGCGTGCAAATTTGGTAGCGTCGATGCGCTGTTCGAAGTCGATGGGTGCCTTGCGCGTGAATTCGCCGGGGCGCTTGAAGGGGAGCGCCTGCACGGAGAGGCGGTCGATGTCGGGCAGATCTTCGACGGTGAGTTCGAAGAGGAATTCCTGCATCTGCGGCTCGATGATGCCGCCGAAGCGCAGCTGCCACCGGTCGCTGTCGCGGCGGCGAGTAGCTACGGTGAGGTAGAGCCAGTAGTTGGAGTCGTTGACGAATGAGGCGTCGAACGTCGTGGAGCTCAGCCGGCGGATGTCGGCCGGTTCGAAACCGATGACGAGGTTGAGCTTCTCGCCTTCGGGAGTTTCTTCGACGGCGGGCAGCGGTGCCGGCTCGGGCTCGCGCATGGCGGGCTGAGGCGCTGCTTTAGGCTCGGCCGTGGCGGTTTGCTTGGGGCGCAAGGCCGGCGGCACTTCCTTTTTATAAAAGGAGTCGCCCGAAGCGACTACCACACATTCGCGAGCCAGGACGGGAGTCTCGAAGCCGTCCTCGTCGACGTAGGCCATCTGGCCCTCTATTCTTGTGACGCGTCCGCCGCCTACGCTGTTGAGGTAGCGCACGGTGTCTCCGACTTTTAGTTGCATAGTTTCGTTATTTTTTTTGCAAAAATACGATTTTTAACCTTAACGGCAAAAATATCTTTTGCAAAGGGCTACAATCGGCTTTTCGAAGTAGCGGTTGACGGCAAAGGCGGCGCCGACGGTCGCTACGAACAGGATGGCAACGAAGACTTCCGGCGCCGGCTGTACGGCAATTTTTTCGAACACTATGCGCACGTATTCGCCGGCGACGATGTGGAGCATGAAGAAGCTGAAGCTGACGTTGCCGAAGGCCACCAGCGGACGCCACTGCAGCAGACGCGTGAAGAGTCCGCCACCTGCGTCCATGGCTGTGAATGTGGCGATTAGCAGTATCAACGGCAGCCACCACATCGCAGCCAGGGCGTAGCGCTGCGGCAGGTGAGAGTGCAGCGCGATGGCGCCGACGAAGATTGCAATTGCCGCTATCTCGATGGCTGTGCGAGTGGCGACTGTTTGCTTGCCGACCATGTCGGCCAGGCTCGCGCCGCCGCGTCGCCACAGTTGCCACAGCAGCATACCCCAGATGAAGTCGATAAGTCGCATCATCGGGTTTATGTAGATAATAGCGTTGTAGAGGCTCCCGTGAAGGTGATTTATGACGTAGAGATAGGCGACAAGCATTGCGCACGCGGCCGCTAAAATTCCGGCAAGACTCATACGGCTAAGCGTCCGAATCATTACCGGAAACGCTAAGTAGCAGAATATCAGCACAGAAAGAAACCACGCCGTACCGATACCGGAGAAATAAACGCGCGCTTCGGGTATCCAGGCTTGAACGAGCGTGAAATTTGACAGGTAGATTAGAATTTTCTCGGTGGTGAAAGTGCGACATTGCACCAAGATGGCCGCGATGAGCGTTAACACGTGTAGCGGGTAGATTCGGATAAGGCGCCCGGAGATAAATCGGCCGTAGGATATTTCGCCGTGCTCAAATTTGCTCTCAAACCCTTTGCTCAATACGAAGCCACTCAGTATCAGAAAGAAACTCACGCTGCAGTCACCCCCCTCGGCAAAGCCACAAAAGTGGTGTGCGAAGATGCCAATAGCGAAAAGGCCGCGAAGCGATTGCAGTGTTCTGAACATTTGCGTAATTTTTCCGACAAAGTTAGCCAATCTTGCGTAAATAGCCAAAAGCTGCAGGGTAATCGCCGGCGCATTATCATGCGCATTATCATGCTCGATTTTTTTCCAATTTTTTTTGAACAATGCAAAAAACTTTCGGCGCCATGCGGTTGTTAAAAATACAAAACCGCTTAACACACGTCAACTAAACTAAAAACACACATATATGAAAAAGATTGCATTACTATTTGTCGTGGCTCTCGGCGCAGTAGCAGCCTCCGCCCAAAACATAGCCAAGAACGAGCTGCGGCAACTTCAGGCCTTCCTCAGCCAGCCCGCCATAGAAGCAGCCACAAATGCCCAAGCCCTCAAAATCACCGACTTGAAAGCGCCGTCGACCTGGGAGGGCATCACTATCGCCAACGGGCACGTCACCGCCATCGACTGGAAGGACAAGCGGCTCGCCGGAACGCTCGACCTCTCCGGATTTACCGCACTCGCCCGGCTGAACGTGTCGCGCAACCGACTCACCTCGCTCAACCTTTCGGGCAACTCGGCTCTCACCTACCTGAACGCCTCGCGCAACATCCTGTCGGACATCAAACTCGATGGCTGCTCCCTGATTACCAAACTGATACTAAACAGCAACCGCCTCACCGACATCGACCTGACCGGCGCTCACTTCTTGCAAGAAATCAACATAGCATCAAACCAATTCACGGCTCTGAACGTGTCGAACTCATCGACCCTCAAGAGCCTCAACTGCCAGTCGAACAAGCTCGAATCGCTCAGTGTCGACAACTGCACCGCCCTCAAAAACCTCTTCTGCGGCTACAACCAACTCACGTCGCTCACATTAGCCGGACTCATCGAGCTGCAGAACCTCAACTGCGACAACAACCGCCTGTCGAACCTCATCGTGTCGAACCTGCCTTCGCTCTCATTCCTCGTTTGCATGGGCAACAACATGAAGACGCTCACTGTGCGCGACTGCAAAAATCTGCTCGACATCATCTGCGCTTACAACGACCTGACGAAGCTGACAGTCGCCGGCTGCCCCAACATTCAGTTTGTCGACTGCCAATACAACGACTTGACGTTCCTCAACCTCAGCAACCTGACTTTCCTTCAGCGACTGATTTGCAACAACAACGAGTTGCAGACCCTCGACGTGTCGTTCGACCAGAACCTGATGTACATCAACTGCCGCTACAACCTAATAACCGACTTGCGCACGCAGGCTTGCCCCAACCTACAGATGGTGGCCGCCGAGTACAACTACTAATCACGCGCACCTTCCTCACAACCTAACCACCTCATAATCATGTCAAACCACAATCTATGCGACACACAGACCGAGCGCAACCTCGTCATAGCTTACATCACCGAAGCATCGGCCTACGCACGCTACAACTTCTTCGCCACTCAGGCCGACAAAGAAGGCTACTACCCCATCGGGCACATCTTTCGCACCACGGCCAACAACGAGCTGCGCCACTGCAAAGTGTACTTTAAGATGCTCGAAGGCGGCAGCGTCAGCGTACCTTTCACTGCCGATGCCGGCATCATCGGCTCGACCGCCGAAAACCTGCTCACAGCCGCCAACGAAGAGCTGACCGAGGGCGTCGACCTATACCTCGCGTTTGCCAAGACCGCCGACGCCGAAGGCTTCCACGCAATTGCCGACCACTTCCGCGCCACTGCCTCGATTGAAGCACGCCACCATGCCCGATTCATGCACCTGCTCAAGCAGCTCAACGAGGGCTCGCTCTGGCACCGCGACATCCCCATTCGCTGGCTATGCCTCGTCTGCGGATATGTCAGCGAAGGCACTGTGCCGCCCGCCGAGTGTCCGGCCTGCGACCATCCCGACCGACATTGCATCGGCCTGGACTACGACGTAATCTGAAAGCTCCGATTTTGCGACTAAGCCCCGCGCTGACTCATCCCGGCACGGGGCTTTTTTCGTCGCCACACAATAATACCCGATTTTTGGCGTTAATCAAGTTGATGAAAAATTTTTCAATCATAATCGCCCTGATTGCCATAGCTCTAACGGCCGCAATGCCCGCCGACGCCCGTCGTCTCAACGATAAGGTCGACAACCGCCCCTATGCCGACCTGCGACGCTGGCACCTCGGCTTCTCATTCGGCGGATTTGTCGAAGATTTGCGCCTGGCTCACAACGGACTAATCACCGACGCCGGCGAGCAATGGCGCATGGACCAGCCGGCATACCAGCCCGGCTTCGTCGTCACCGGCCTGCTCGACCTGCGCCTCAACAACTACTTCTCGCTGCGCTTCTCGCCCGGCATGATGTTTGGCAGCCGCGACATCACATTCCGCGAAGTGGCCACAGGCGCCCAAGAGCGTCAAAACATCAAGTCGACCTACGTCATCATGCCGCTCGACCTCAAATACGCTGCCATGCGCGTGCGCAACGCTCGCCCGTACGTCACCGCCGGCATTATGCCCGCATTCGACGTCGGCAAAAAGCGCAACGACCAGCTCAAACTCAAGACCGGCGAGATGTTCTTCTCTATCGGCTTCGGTTGCGACTTCTATCTGCCTTACTTCAAGCTGATTCCCGAAGTGAAATTTTGCCTCGGACTCACCGATGTGCTTGCACACGACCGCCCCGACCTGGCCGACAACCCCGACAAAATGAAATTCACCAACTCGCTGTCGAAAGCGACGTCGAAAATGATAGTCCTGACCTTCTATTTCGAATAATGACTATGAAATCAGGCCTCCTAACCCGTCTTATCACACTCGTGCTCGCTGCGGCTACTTCGGTCGCCTCTCTGAGCGCGCAGACCGACGCACAGTTCACCCAATTCTACGAGCTGCCCACGCTCTACAACCCCGCCGCCACCGGCCGCACCGACTTCCTGAGCATACGCGGCGCCGGCCGCCTGCAGTGGGTCGGCATCGACAACGCACCGACATCGTTCCTGGCCGCCGCCGATATGCCCTTCAAGCTGCTGGGACAGCGATTTGCCACCGGTCTGGTCATGCAGCAGGAAAGCTACGGCCTCTACAACTCACTCAACCTCAACGCACAACTCGGCTACAAGCGCAAACGCTGGGGCGGCGAATTCACCATCGCCCTGCAGATCGGCATGTACGACCAGCGCTTCAAGGGTAGCGAAGTCTACATCCCCGACGGCGACGACTACCACCAAGGCACCGACGAAGGCATCCCCACCACCGACCTCCACGGCACAGCGCTCGACCTCGGCGCCGGCATTTGGTACGAACACAAACGCTGGTACGCCGGCATCTCGGTCACACACCTCAGCAGCCCCGCTATCACCATGGGCGGCGAAGGCGGCAGCGACGCCACCGGCGGACAAATCTACGAATTCAAAGCCGCTCGCACACTTTATTTCACCGGCGGATGCAATATTCCAATTAATAACACGTTATTTGAAATAATGCCATCCGTGTTGGTCAAGAGCGACTTCACATTCACCACAGGCGAAATCATGGCCCGCGCTCGCTACAACAAATTCCTAAGCTTCGGCATCGGCTACCGCTGGGACGACGCAATCATGGCCACCATTGCTGCCGAAATCAAGAACTTCTACCTCGGCTACAGCTACGACTACGCCACATCGGCCATCCACTCGGCCTCCTCGGGCAGCCACGAAGTAGTCCTCGGCTACCGACTCAAGCTCGACCTCGGTGAAAAAAACCGCAACCGACACAAGAGCATTCGCATAATGTAATCACGATAATCGAACACTCCACCATAAAGGACAATGAACAGATACTCTAAAATACTTCTTATCTGCGCCGGGGCCGCACTGCAGCTCACATCTTCGTGCGCTACCGGCTCGCGCTCGTCGGCCGGAGGCGAAGTCACCGGCGTCGGCGGCGCTTCTTTCACTGAGCCTACCCCTTACGGCATGGTTTTAGTCGACCGCGGCTCTATGAAAGTTGGCGTCGCTAAGCCCGACTCGGCTTGGAACCTGATTGCCGATGCACGCGGCATTTCGGTCGACGGATTCTGGATGGACGAAACCGAAATCACTAACGGCAAATACAAGCAATTTGTATTCTGGGTGCGCGACTCTATCATCCGCGAACGCCTCGCCGACCCGCAATATGGTGGCAACGAAGACTTTCGCATCGAAGAAGACCGCGAAGGCAACCCCATCACGCCGCATCTCAACTGGAACAAGCCTATCCCATGGCGCAACCCCAACGAGGACGAGCAACGCGCCATCGAAAGCCTCTACCGCATCAACCCAATCACCGGCGTGCGCGAACTCGACGGTGCTCAGCTCAACTATCGCTACGAAATTTACAACCACACCGAAGCCGCTCGCCGTCGCAACCGCCTCGACCCCCGTCGGCGCGACCTCAACACTGACCACGCCGTAGCAACCGAGAACCCCACTATCTCGAAAGATACCGCATACATCAACGACGACGGCGAAATCGTACGCCAGACAATCAACCGCACTCTCACCGGCGACTACGACTTCCTCAACACATACATCGTCAACGTATACCCCGACACCACCGCCTGGGTCAACGACTTCGAAAACTCGTACAACGAACCCTATGTTCGCATGTACTTCGCCCACGGCGGCTACACCGACTACCCCGTCGTAGGTGTCAGCTGGGAGCAGGCCAACGCATTCGCCAACTGGCGCACCGACTTCCTACGCCGCTCGCTCGGCAAGGAAGGCATCTACATTGAGCCCTACCGACTCCCCACCGAGGCTGAATGGGAATACGCTGCCCGCGCCGGGGTGAACGACAATATGTACCCCTGGGAAGGCGAACTCGCCCTGAGCGAGGACCGCGGATGCTTCTACGCCAACTTCAAGCCCGGCGAAGGCAACTTCGTGCGCGACGGACACGTAATCACCTCGCGCGTCGGCACTTACGCACCCAACGACTTCGGCCTCTACGACATGGCCGGCAACGTCAGCGAATGGACTTCGACCGCCTACACCGAAAGCGTAGGCCGACTCACCAACGACCTCAACCCCGAATACCGCTACGACGCAGCTCAGGAAGACCCCTACCGCATGAAACGCAAAATCGTGCGCGGCGGCTCGTGGAAGGACGTCGCTCACAACATCCGCTCCGACCTCCGCATGTGGGAATACCAGAACGAACAGCGCTCGTACATCGGCTTCCGCTGCGTACGTTCGCAAATCGGATTTGCTCGCGGCAACCACCAGAAAAACAAATAATTCTCTCGCCTTCATCAAATAAACAACCAACACTCTACACGTAAACTACAATGGGAAAAGTTCAAAAATATCGCCGCGGCATCGGTGCATTTATCAGCAGCGAGAAAGGCCAGCGCTTCTTCAACTTTGCCTACTCCATAGGTGCGGCCGTCGTAATCTGGGGCGCACTTTTCAAAATCCTTCACCTCCCCGGTGGCAACACCCTGCTCTCGCTCGGTATGGGTACCGAAGTGCTCATGTTCCTCCTCACGGCATTTGACCGACCCGCTCGCGAATACGACTGGGAGAAAGTATTCCCCGCCCTGGCCAAACAAAAAGAGGCCAACGAAGAAGGCGACGACGCTGAGGCCGACGACAACTCAGTCGACTTAGCCGAAGCCATCGCCGGACAGCACGTCACCATCGTCGCCGACGGCGGCGTTCCATACGTCGGTGGCGGCCAAGCTGCCGGCGCCGGCGCAGCTGCCGGTGCTGCCGGAGGCCAAGCCCCCGTCGCATCGCCTGCTCAAGCTCGCGCCGCTGTAGGCATCCCCGACGGCATCGACCTCTCCGAGGAAGACGCACGCTCGCTCTCGGGCGCTATCACCAAGATGGCCGCTGCAGCCGACCAGCTCTCGCGCATGGCCGAGCTCACATCCGCCACCCAGCAATACCTCGACCGCATGGCCGCCATCGCCGACGAGATGCAGCACCTGCGCCAGACCACCGAAGCGCTCAACCAAGTCAGCGACACCCTGCTCGCATCGTACCGCGCCATCACCGAAAACTCCGAAAACATCACTCGCTCGTCGCAAGGCTACGTCGACCAGATGGCTGCACTCAACCACAACATCACCGGTCTGAACACCATCTACGAAATTCAGCTCAAGAGCGTATCGTCGCAGCTCGACGCCATCGACCGCGTCAACCGCGGCATCAAGGACATCCGCGACATGTACGAAAAGAGCGCCTCCAACAGCGTACGCTACTGCGAAGAGACCGAAAAGATGGCTCGCCACCTGCAGCAGCTCAATAGCGTCTACGAAAAAATGCTCACCGCCATGACCGTCAACATGTACAACCCCATGGGCATGGCTCAGAACCCCGCAGGCAACGGCTCCAACTAACTCTTCGCCACTCTATCACCGATTAACGAACAAACTCCACACACCACCTATCATAAATGGGAGCTAACAACAACAGGCTCAGCCCGCGCCAAAAGATGATCAACCTGATGTACATCGTGTTGACCGCTATGCTGGCGCTAAATGTCTCAAGCGATGTGCTCGACGGCTTCACGCAAGTCCACGAAGGACTCACGCGTACGAACGGCAACGTAGCGCAGCGCAACGAGGCCATGTATCGGCAGCTCGAAGCCTTCACTGCCCTTAACCCCGACAAGGGGCAGGCTTGGCTCGACAAGGCTACTCAGGTGCGACTCGCCACCGAGCAGATGATTAATCTGGTCGACTCGCTCAAGCTCGAAATCGTGCGCGAAACCGACGGCCCCGACGGCGACCCCGACAACATTCTCAACCGCGAAGACCTCGAAGCCGCTGCCGTAGTAATGCTCGCACCCGGCAAGCCGCTCGGCGAACATCTCCGCCACCGCATCGACTCGTACCGCGACTTCATCCTCACTTTCGTGCCCGACTCGCTCAAGCAAGCCAACATCGCCGACATGCTGTCGACCGAGCCAATCAAACGTGCCGGAACACTCGCACCGCAGCTGTGGGAAGAAGCTAAGTTCGACCAGCAGCCCGTCGTGGCCGCTGTCACCCTGCTCACCAAGCTGCAAAGCGACCTCCTATATGCCGAAGGCGAAGCCCTCTCGACCATCTACTCGCAAGTCGACGCCGGCGACGTCCGCGTCAACGAGCTGCAAGCCTACGTCATGCCGCAGTCGCGAATGGTCATGCGCGGGGGCAAGTACTCGGCCAACATCGTGCTGGCTGCCGTCGACACCACCGCCCGCCCCATCGTCTACGTCCAAGACAAAAAACTCGACAACGACCTCGGCATCTACGAACTGACACCCACACAGACCGGCGAATTCTCCTATAGCGGCTTCATCGAAGTCACTCACGGCGACGGCTCTGTCACACGACACCCCTACGAATCGTCGTACACCGTCATCGAACCGATGGCCACCGTCTCGGCCACGATGATGAACGTGCTCTACGGCGGCATCGACAACCCCATCAGCATCTCCGTGCCCGGCGTGGCCATGAACGACATATCGGCCTCCATGTCCAACGGCACCCTCACCCGCTCGGGCGACCACTGGATTGCTCGCCCCGCATCTGTCGGCACCGACGCCACCATCACCGTCACCGCCAACATGGACGGACACTCGGTGCAGATGGCTCAGACCACCTTCCGCGTCCGCAAGCTGCCCGACCCAACCCCGTTCATCACCTTCGCCGACGCTCAAGGCAACACCGACCGCTATCGCGGCGGAAAGCCTTTCGCCAAGACCCTGCTGCTCAAAGCCCCGGGCCTCGAAGCCGCCATCGACGACGGCCTGCTCAACACACCCTTCAAGGTCGTAAGCTTCGAGACCGTATTCTTCGACTCGATGGGCAACGCTATCCCCGAAGTCAGCGATGGCGCAAACTTCTCCTCGCGTCAAAAGCAATCGTTCCAGCGCCTCCAACGCGGCAAGCGATTCTACATCTCGCGCATCAAAGCCATCGGACCCGACGGCATCACCCGCGACCTCTCGCCCATGGAAGTCATCATCAACTAATCAGCCTCAACCGAAATAGCTTATGAAAGCACTCAGATATACCCTCTCGGCCATCGTACTGGCTTCTGCCGGCCTCTCAATGGTGGCTCAGAATACAACCTCCACCGGCTCGACCGTCTCTCGCCGCCGCGCCGGCAACGACCGCGAGCAGCAACAGCAGCAAACCGGCGTCACCGAACGCATGCAAGGGCTCTACGACAACCAGGGCATCAGCGAGGCCGACCTGCAGTGGATGCGTATTATCTACCGCGAGCTCGACCTCAATAAAGACGCCAACGCTCCCCTCTACTTCCCCGAAGAGCTCGAAGAAGGTCACGAAAACCTCTTCCGCATCATCATGCGACTCCTGGCCGACAACCAGCTCAAAGCATACGAATACCTCGACGGCCGCGAATTATTCACCGACCAATACCGCGTTCCCGTCAAAGACGTTCTCGACCGCTTCCACATCCTCTACGAACCGGCTAAAGGCTCTTCCGAGAAAAATCCCAAATTCGTCATCAACGAAAGCGACGTCCCATCCAACGAAGTTCTCAGCTACTACATCATCGAAAAGTGGACCTTCGACACTCGCAACAACCGCCTTCGCGCAGCTGTTGAGGCCATCTGCCCCGTGCTTCACCGCTCGGGCGACTTCGGCGGCGAAGCAATCCGCTACCCCATGTTCTGGATTCAGATGAACGACCTGCGTCCGCACCTGGCGCTCCAGCAAATCTTCGTCAACGACGACAACAACCTGCCCACTTGCACCTACGACGACTACTTCACCCTCAACATGTACGAGGGCGACATCTACAAGACTCGCAACCTGAAGA
Organism: uncultured Bacteroides sp.; assembly: GCA_964433215.1. Taxonomy (GTDB): domain Bacteria; phylum Bacteroidota; class Bacteroidia; order Bacteroidales; family Muribaculaceae; genus CAG-873. The sequence goes on along the minus strand of CAYSQI010000027.1, from coordinate 13,979 downwards.
ACAAGTCGCTCGCACAGCTGTATCCCGACCAAGAGGACCTCAAACACGCCCGCGACAGCATTCAGGCTCGTCTCGACCACTTCGAAGACAACCTTTGGACTCCAACTCGCGAAGAACTCCAAGCCCGCGCTGACGCCGAGGCTGCCGTCGCTGCCGGTAACGATTCTACTCAAGTCGAACAGCAAAACGCACGCCCCGAACGCGTCAACCGCTCGTCGCGTCGCGTTTCAAACAAGAAACCCGCCAAAGTCAAAGAATCGTCGGCCTCGCGCTCCTCAAGCGCCACACGCTCAGTCCGTCGCCGCCGATAAGCCATAACCGACACACCACAACCAACACACCACACAGCAGGCCGCACTCCACCCAAACGGAGCTGCGGCCTGCCGTTTTGCTGAAATTTGTTATCAATAGATACCCTTACGAGGTGCAAAGCTACTTTTCTTTCCAAACAGGAAATGTCTGCCAATTATCCGGAAATCCCATATCTTTAAGAGTAATCAACTTACAATCAAACTTTAGTAACTCTTTGAGATGTCTTTTAAAACTGCTACTAGGACTGATAATATCAAGCAAATAAGCAATACTTGTCAGCAGTGCAAACAACTTATTAGTACGAATACCCTCAATCGAGTTCCTACCTATAAATTGATACAATGTGTTATATGGTAGTATTATACTAACCATAAATCGCCGATTCCACACGCGGCTATGATGAGCACAACAATTACGCAAATTTGAAATAGCATGAAGCCAATTTTCGAATATACTGATTTTTCGCAAACCGAACTGTTCAGTAATAAATTTCTTTCGAGAATCCGACTTTAAAGCTTGAAACACACGGCTTAGAGTGGCAAACGAAACGACTTCCATTGACATCCAACTCGGTGGCATCGCAGGTTCATCGTATTTGAAACGATAGTGCTTTATAAAGTCTTCATTACTCCGATTCACATCAGCCTCGATATGATTGAGCAAATCATCAATAGGATAACGAAATATGCTACTATCGTAGTACCAATGACTATTCCCGGTTGATTCAGCGTAAACCTGCGTTATTTTAGTTCGTACAGCTACTTCAATCTTTTCAATAGCATTAAATATCAACGAGCGCAGACGTCGGTCAAAGCGATACAAATCAATTATATCCGTAAAACAGATATCTCTTCGCAAAAAATGATGGTCTGAACTTTCTTCGTTATCTTGAAAAGGAAATGTATAAGCCCGTAAACGATAGTAACTTATATTGAAAAGATACGCTTTAGCCTCTTCTTCATCATTAAAAAGGAGGCCCCTACATTTTAGTTTCTCTACTTGTTCTGTGAGAGTTAACGGACGCTTATTGTATTCACTTTTCACACTTCAACTAATAAAAATCGAAGACCTCCCCGGGTGCGCTGTTCTACGGGAAGCGTGGGAGGTCATATCAAGTGCAAATTTAGCACTTTCGCTTGTAATAACAAAATTTTCGCCTTAAAGATTAAAATAATTGAGAATAATAGAGAATAACGCGAAAGTGTATCGACAAAGCTTTACACCTCTCGGAGCTGCGGCCTGCCGTTTTTAGCGAAATACTTTTATTCACAAATACACCTAAATAATTTCACAAGCAACACAAAGTACAATATACCATACTTTTTCCAACCAATTTCAAAGCCGAGTATAGCAGAGCGTGAAAAAGTATGTTTTATTGTACTTTTGTTTGGTAATCTCAGAAATTCTTCATATTTTTGCAGAAAAGTTTAATATATCAGACCATGGAACTGATGGATATAATGAAACAGCGCAGGGAGATACTCTCCCTCACCCAACAGGATCTTGCGGAAATGGCGCAAGTGGGTCTTGCTACAATCAAGGATATTGAGCGCGGCAAGGGCAATCCCGCACTTAGCACCGTGAAGAAAATTCTTGATGTTCTTGGCATTGAGATTGAATATCGCATAAGGCTGACCGTATGAAACAGCTTGAGGTATATTTCAATAACACAAAGGCCGGGATATTGACAGAGCATCATCCCGGAATCGGATACTCTTTCCAATATTATAAAGAATATCTTGACTCGCCCATGCCCCCGATTTCTGCGACGCTACCCAAACGGAGCGATGAGTTTTGTTCCGAGCACTTGTTCCCTTTCTTCTCTAATATGATTCCGGAGGGAGCAAACCGCCGAGTGATATGCCGCTCGCTGAAAATTGATGAACAAGATTTTTTCGGGCTACTTGAGGCGATGGCCGACAGAGATTTTATTGGAGCCGTTAATGTCAGGAGGATTAGTAATGATTGAAATAAAGAACTGTCCTTCATCTCTTGTGGAAGGATTTGACACTTATAGCCCAAAAGCAGCCAAATTACTTTTTGGTAAAACAAAAGTAAATCCGATACTTGGATTTGACATTGACGAGTTACGAAATGCCGACGACATTGCGGATGCCATGCACCGCATATCGGTTTCCGGTGTGCAAGAAAAGTTTCCGGTCATAATAACTGACAATGCAATCAATATAGCGGGCGACAATGACCGTTCGACGCACATATTGAAACCCGCTCCGTGGGACAAGACCCTTCGCGACCGCAAGATGATTCCTGCCAACGAACATCTTACGATGCAGATTGCCTCACAGATTTACGGGATACCGACCGCAGCGAATGGCCTATGCTTTACACCTAAAGGTCAACCGGTATATATTACTCGCCGCTTCGACATACTTCCCGACGGCTCAAAACTGCCTATGGAGGATTTTGCCTCAATAATAGGCAGGAATGAACAGACAGCCGGGCTACAGTTCAAATACAACGGTAGCTATGAGGACATTGCCAAAGCTATTAGAGCAAACGTAGCCGCGTGGATGGTTGACATGGAGCGATTCTTCGAGCTTGTGGTGTTCAATTATATTTATGCCAACGGCGACGCTCACCTTAAAAATTTCTCGCTAATTCTGAACGGACAAGATTACCGCTTGGCTCCGGCCTACGACCTAATCAATACCGATCTACATATCAATGGCAGTGACTTCGGTCTTGACGGCGGACTGGCATCTGATATAGAAAAAAGCGACGTGTACGACCGAACAGGCCATCCCTGCCGTCCGGATTTTTATAGATTCGGAGAGAAAATCGGATTAGTAACGAAACGAATTGACCGAATCTTAAACAAATATACCGGTTTCCCTGAAGAAGCAAAGCGCCTGGTCGGCTGCAGTTTTCTGTCAGACAAACTGAAACGCAACTACATCCGTATTGTAAACGAACGCATAAGCCGCTTCAACAGACTATCCGAAACGTAATGACACGCACAAAAATAAGATGGCTATAGAAGGCGCCGGTCGTAAGCGCATATTTAACGATTTGTTTTAAACAAACTTTTACAAATTCGCGAGGCTCTCGCTCGCTGCGGCTGCGCCGTTTTTGCTGAAAAAGCTATTGATTTATCAAAAAAATAATTAACTTTGCAAGACAATCAAATATAATCTAATGAAACGACTGATACTCTCACTGATTGTAGCCCTGACGGCTTGCTCGAGCCTTCGCGCTGCCGACGGCGACATCTTCCCCTACCCCGTTCCACCCGAAGATATGGTTACTTTGGGCGAGCGATGCGACTATCTCGTAACTCACTTCTGGGACCGCTGCGACTTCAAGTCGGCGTTCTCGACTATGGACAAGCTCAACAATACTTTCGGCGACTGGATTTCTTTCATGCCGTACGCCACTGCCGACAGCGTGCACGTGGCCATTGATCGCCTTCTCGAATCTGTGAAAAAATCCGGGCAACACACCTTGGGCCTCGCTCGCATGGCCGAAGGTTGGTGCTATAGCGACACCGGGTTCATCGTCAGCGATGAAATCTACTACCCATTCGCTAAGGCTGTAGCCAACAGCGGCAAAATCAAAGGCGACGACAAAGAGCATTTCAAAAAGCAAGTCCAAATTATCGAAAATACTTACACCTCAGGCCGCGTTGAGCACCTCGAATACGTGACCATCGACGGCGAAAAGCACTCGCTCGACGAAACTCGCACGCAGATTATCATCCTGATGTTCGGCGACTACGAAAGCGACAACTGCGCCCTGTCGCGCATCCGCCTTTCGGCCGACATCAACGCCACCGCACTCATCAAGGCCGGATTGCTGACTGTCATCAACATACAGCCGTCGGCCGCCGGCGACGAATGGCGCGGAGCAGCCTCGTCATACCCCACCGAGTGGGTCAACGGCGCCTCGGCCGACGCACCCGAGTACTTCCCGCTCCGCCGCTCACCCGAATTCTATCTGCTTGACTCGCGCCACCGCATCCTGGCCAAGAACTTCGACATCGAAGGGCTGCTGAATGCACTCACCACGCTTCGAGCTAACACCGGTATCTGATGAAGATTGCCGCTCTCATTTCGGGAGGTGTTGACTCGGCTGTAGCCGTGCATCGGCTCGTCGAGCAAGGCCACGACGTGCACCTTTTCTACATCCGCATCGGACGCGACGACGGCCTTGGCGACTGCTCCTACGAGGAGGACATCGAGATGTGCCGCCTCATCGCCGCGCGCTACGGGCTGCCGCTCGACATCGTGCCGCTGCACGACGAGTACTGGGAGTACGTCATGGAATACGCCCTCAAGAGCGTTCGCGCCGGGCTCACCCCCAACCCCGATATGATGTGCAACCTCGTCATCAAGTTCGGCTTCTTCGAGCAGCGCTGGGGCCACGAATTCGACCTCACCGCCAGTGGCCACTACGCATCCACCGAGATTGATGCCGACGGCTACAAGTGGCTCACCACAGCCGTCGATGCCGTCAAGGACCAGACCGACTTCCTGGCCCGCATCACCGGCGAGCAGCTCCGCCACATCATCTTCCCCATCGGCGACTTGCCCAAGAGCGAGGTGCGCCGCATTGCCCTCGAGACACACATGCCCAACGCGCGCCGCAAGGACAGCCAAGGCATCTGCTTCTTGGGCAAAATCAACTACAACGACTTCCTGCGCCGCCACCTGGGCGAGCTCCCCGGCAAGATTGTCGAACTCGAGACCGGCCGCGTGCTGGGCGAGCATCGCGGATTTTGGTTCCACACCATCGGCCAGCGCAAGGGCCTCGGACTCAGCGGCGGCCCATGGTTCGTAGTCGACAAGGACGTTGACTCGAACGTCATCTACGTGTCGAACGGCTACGACACCGAGCGCCAATATGGCAACACGCTGCACCTGACCGAGACGCGCTTCATAACCCTCGACCCCTGGGCCGACAGCCCCTGCGACAGCGTCGACATCACATTCAAAAACCGACACATGCCCGAATTCATCCCGGCGCGCCTCACTCGCCTCGAAGGCACAGGCCGCTACGTCATCGAGAGTTCGCGCAAGGTTCAGGGCATCGCCCCCGGCCAGTTCGCAGTCATCTACGACGCCGACGCCCATCGCTGCTTCGGCTCCGGCCTCATCACCGGCCGCAACGCCGACGCCCAACCATCCAAACTTTACAACATGACATGGAAGACCGAGTAAAACTCAAAGTTTTAGGTATTTCATACACCCAGTTGCAGTCGGGCGCCTACGCACTGCTGCTGGCTCAAGTCGACGGCCCCTACCGCATTCCCGTAGTCATCGGCGCCCCCGAAGCCCAGTCGATTGCCATCCGCATCGAGGGTATCACTCCGCCGCGCCCGCTCACACACGACCTCTTCGTCAACTTCACCAAGGCATTCGGCATCCGCCTCGAAGAAGTGTTCATCTATAAGTTCGAAAACGGCGTCTACTCCTCCGAACTGACATTCACCGACGGCGACCGCCGCATAGTGCTCGACGCCCGCACATCCGACGCTATCGCTATCGCTATGCGCTGCTACGCCCCTATTTGGACCACCAACGCCATACTGCACGAGACCGGATTCATCATCGAAGGCGACCCCTCCGTGGCCACCAAGCGCAACGAGCAAGTGCCCGACCCCGCTGCCGCGACCAACAACGAGCCGCGCCTCGAAAACCTCACCATCGACGAGTTGCAGAAGCTGATGACCAGGCTCGTCGACGAAGAAAACTACGAAGAAGCCGCTCGCATCAGCGAGATTATAAAACGTAAACAAGATCAATAACTATTCCAACATAACCTTAAAATCCGATATAATATGAATATGCTGAAAGTGCGCCTGTCAGCGCTGAATTTCCTCGAATTTGCCGTATGGGGCTCCTACTTGGTGTGCCTCGGATTGTTCCTTTCTAACGCCGGGCTCGGCGACTACATCTACTGGTTCTATACCGTGCAAGGCCTTGTCTCGCTATTCATGCCCGGGCTCATGGGTATCATCGCCGACCGTTTCATTCCCGCCCAAAAGATGCTCAGCCTCTGCCACGTGCTGGCCGGCGTATTCATGTTCGCCGCCGGCTGGTATGCTATGGACACTATAAATGCCGGCGAACAAATCCAATTCGCTCCGCTGTTCACTCTCTATTCGCTATCAGTCGCCTTCTACATGCCGACTATCGGCCTCAACAACTCCGTAGCCTTCAATGCTCTGACCAAGGCCGGCCTCGACACAGTCAAAGCGTTTCCCCCTATTCGTGCGCTCGGCACAGTTGGCTTCATCGTTGCCGAGCTGATTGTCAACTTCGTTGAAATCGGCGGCCAGACTCTCCAAAACACATATATGCAGCTGTTTGTCTGCGCATTATTCAGCCTCATCATGGCTGCCTACGCGCTCACAATGCCGAAATGCGAGGTCAACCGCAACGCCGGCGGATCGATCGCCGACGCTCTCGGCTTGTCGGCATTTAAGCTATTCAAAGACAAGCAGATGGCTATCTTCTTCATATTCAGCATGTTACTCGGTGTTTCACTCCAAATCACCAACAGCTACGGCACCCCGTTCATCAACCACTTCGCAGCCGTCGAACAGTACGCTCACGACTTCTTCGCGCTCAACCCCACGTTCTTAATCTCGCTGTCGCAGTGTAGCGAAGCCGTGTGCATCCTGCTCATTCCCTTCTGCTTGCGCAAATTCGGCATCAAAGGCGTCATGCTCATCGCAATGCTCGGCTGGGTTCTGCGCTTCGGCCTGTTCGGCATCGGCAACACGTCGCCCTCGGGTGTGTGGATGCTCATCCTCTCGTGCATCATCTACGGCGTGGCCTTCGACTTCTTCAACGTATCGGGCGGCATCTACGTCGACAAGCAGACTTCACCCGAAATGCGCTCGTCGGCCCAGGGTCTGTTCATGATTATGACCAACGGCATCGGTGCCTCTATCGGCACGCTGCTCGCCGGCTCGTTAGTGGTCAACAAATACGTCTACACACCCGCCATCGCCGACAATCCCATGATGCAGCTCGAAGGTTGGCGTATGTCGTGGTACATCTTTGCCGGCTACGCTCTCATCGTGGCAGTCCTGTTCATGCTCATATTCCACGACAACAGCGCCAAAAAGTTTGAAAAAGAGCTCGCCGAAGCAGAAGCCCACGAAAAAGAAGCTCACATCTAAGCCAAAATGATACGGTTCTACGCCCCCGACATCGAATCGACACTGACGTTGCCCGAAAGCGACTCGGGCCACTGCGTCCGCGTGCTGCGCATGCGCGAAGGCGATGAACTCGAAGCCGTCGACGGCCGCGGCCACCTCTTCCAGTGCCGCCTGGCCGAGGCTCACGCACGCCACGCCACCGTCGAAATCCTCAGCTCCGAAGAGCTGCCGCGCGTGTGGCCCGCCGACATCACCGTAGCCGTCGCTCCCACCAAGAATAGCGACCGCATCGAGTGGCTCGTCGAGAAGCTCGTCGAAATCGGCATCGACCGCATAGTGCCGCTCCACTGCCGCCACTCCGAGCGCAAGAACATCAACGTCGAGCGCCTGCGCAAGATTGCCGTATCGGCCATGAAGCAGTCGCTCAAAGCCATCATGCCGCAAATCGACGACATGACACCCTTCGCTCGCTATATCGCCGACGAACACTCGGCCGGCCGTTTCATCGCCTACTGCGACCCCACGATACCGCGCAAACTCTTGGCTCAGCAATACGTGCCCGGCCAGCCCACCGCCATCCTCATCGGCCCCGAAGGCGACTTCGACCCTGCCGAAATACGCCTCGCACTCGACAGCGGCTGGCAGCCCGTCACGCTGGGCGACAACCGCCTGCGCACCGAGACCGCCGCTCTCGTAGCCTGCGACACATGCCACATAATCAATCAATTGAAACTGCAATGAACACCACCGAATACCTCAAAAGCTCGGCGTCGGGCAACTTCTTCCTGCTCGCCGGACCCTGCGTCATCGAAGGCCGCCAGATGGCACTCGACATCGCATCGCACATCGCTCCTATCTGCCGCGAACTCGACATCCCCTACGTCTTCAAAGGCTCATACCGCAAGGCCAACCGCTCGCGCCTCGACTCCTTCACCGGCATCGGCGACCTCGAAGCGCTCGAAATCCTGGGCGAAGTGCGCCGCGAAGTAGGCGTCCCCGTAGTGACCGACATCCACGCCGCGCCCGAGGCCCGCATGGCCGCCGACTTCGTCGACATACTGCAGATACCGGCCTTCCTCTGCCGCCAGACCGACCTGCTCGTCGCAGCCGCCGCCACCGGCAAGGCCGTCAACATCAAGAAGGGACAATTCCTGGCACCCGGCTCCATGAAATTCGCTGTCGACAAGATTCGCGAAAGCGGCAACGACAATGTCATGGTCACCGACCGAGGCACCACCTTCGGCTACGGCGACCTCATCGTCGACTTTCGTGGCATCCCCGAGATGCAGCAGCAGTGCCACTGCCCCGTCATCATGGACGTCACACACTCGCTGCAGCAACCCAACACCGCCGGCGGCGTCACCGGCGGACGCCCCGACATGATCGAGACCATAGCTCGCGCTGCCATCGCTGTCGGCGCCGACGGCCTCTTCATCGAGACTCATCCCGAGCCCGGCAAGGCACTCAGCGACGGCGCCAACATGCTGCGTCTCGACCTGCTCGAAGCCCTGCTCCGCCGCCTCACCGCCCTGCGCCGCACCATCAACCAATTCTAAGCGCCGCCGAGCCACAAGCATAAAAAAATCCGACTGGCCAAGTTCGGCTCGTCGGATTTTTTTGTGTAATCATCTCACTACTGCAAACATAATTATAACAGGCGTAAAGAAAGCGAGAAGGCAGATGAACAGTAGCAGCCCCAGCAGCATATATGTCGATTTTTTGAGTTTCATGTCAATTGGCGTTTAGTTGTTGGCTATTTTTGTTTGTTGATGTATTCGCGATAAGCGTCGCGAAGCGCGTCGGGCGACACACCCATGTGGTGCAGCAAGTCAAACATCGGCTCAAGCTTGCTCTCGATGAGGTCTTCACCGCGCTCTTTGATGATTTGCAGCTTCGCACCCGGCGCCACGAAGTAGCCGATGCCGCGACGATTGTAAATCAACCCTTTGTCGGCCAAGCGGTCGTAGGCTCGCATCACCGTGTTGGCATTCACCTCCACCGATGCCGCATACTCGCGCACCGACGGCAAGCGGGCATCATCGGCATACTCGCCGGCGACTATCTGGTCGCAGATGCGGTCGGTGATTTGCAGAAATATTGCTTTATTTGAACTGTCGAAATTCATAACTACCAGCGATTTACAATTTCCGATTCCTTAAAGCGTTCATACGAAATCCAATAGAAGAGCAACGCGAGAGTTGTAGTAAGGCAGCCGGTAACGATAGTAAAATCAACCAGTTCTACAGCTATATCCAATCTCTTATTTATATCTCCAAAATTTTCCGCAAATACATCAACGCCCCATAGGAAGAATATAAACAAAGCTATAAACATAACTACACCGAAAACGATACTCTTCTGAAACGTTCGTTTGTACCACACAATACTGCCAAGCGTAAAAAAGCTTGTAGCGAAAGCAACACACGACAGATACAAAATGCGAATCCTCACTATATCTTCGGATGTCAAATGCTCGCTTTCACAAAAATTGATTATATACCTAAACGAGATAGGTGCCACCACAATGTCTTCGGCTGCATAAAGCGACGCAATGAACACGCGGATATAGTCGGCCGCAAAGCTCAGAACTATGAACGCCACAACCGGCAACACCGTGTAGACGACAAACAGCGCAGCAAACTTTTCGAGATTCGATGCCGGCACCATAAACGTCAGTATGCGCTTGTCTTTGCCCTGAGCACCCGAGTAGAACATAGCCCCGGTGTATGCCATGAACAACAGAAAGAGCATCGCGAAGCTACTGAATTCATCAAACCAATATGGGTCCTCTCCGGAATAATCATAATCCTTTATTGTGTAAATATGATCGGTCAATGGCGGCACCACGACCATAAAAAGCATCACGCCGAAGAGGGCCGCCAACGTCACAAGCAGCGTCTTGCGGTTGGTAATCATCACCAGGCGCGCATAAGCAGCAGCGCGCGTCATCGAGAATGTATCGTTCGTTTTCATTTTTCGCAGAATATTGAGTTGAGTTTTTCGGGTTCTTTGGTGGCGAACTCAAAGAGCAGCTCGAGGTTTACCTCCGACTCGTCATCGCCATCGTTGGGTGTCACGATAGCCGCGCCACCGAGGTCTTTGATGCTATAAAGAGCACGGTCGGCAACGTCGGACGACACGGTCGTGCCGAAGAGCAGACGCTCCTGAATTTTAGCCACCGTCTGGTCGAAGAGCACCTTACTATTGTTCATAATCACGATGCGGTCGAGAATTTGGCTGACGTCGCGCACCTGGTGAGTCGAAATCACGAAAATGCGGTCGTCGCTCATCTCGCCGGCAATCAAGCTGCGAAATGCACTCTTGCCCGGGATATCAAGGCCGTTGGTAGGCTCGTCCATCAACAGAATTTTTGTGTTGCAAGCCATGCCGAAGCTCAGAATTACTTTCTTAGCTTGGCCCATCGACAGCTGACCTAAGTTGAGGTCCTCGTCGAGTTCAAACGTGGCGAGGTGGCGGCGCAGATCATCCTCCGAAAAGCGCGGATAGAAGGGCGCGTTGGCCTTCACATAATCGCGCAGCTTGACAGGCGGCAACACCGTGACTTCCGGCACGATAAACAACTCGCACATAGTCGATGGCCGACGCTCGCAAGGGTTTACGCCGTCGATAGTCACTTCGCCGGAGCGCGGCGTCAGCAAGCCACACATCAGATACAGCAGCGTCGACTTGCCGGCGCCGTTGCGGCCCAGCAACCCGTACACGCCACCCTCGGCCAGCTCGAGATTGAAATGCTCGATGGTAGCCTTCTTTTTGAGGGGATAGAAGAATGAGATGTCGTTGATTTTTAACATAAGTCTATGATTAAACTCGATTTAAAAAAGTCTATATTATTGTTATAGTGTATTACTTTACTAATACACCGCAAAGGTAAGACGACTTTTTCATTCCACAAAATTTTTTTCAACTTTTTTTCAAAAATTTTTCGCAAAAAAATCAGCAGAAAGCGCAAATTCTCATCTCAGAAGACTGAAAGCCAAGCTCAACAAGCCGGACATAACTTTCCACCGGCAGCGCAGACTTCAACTAATATGAACCCCCTGCAAATCCGCGGTGAGAGATTTATAACTATCATTAAAGGAGATAACATCACTACCACCAATGCCGACTTCATTGCTCCGACACAGCAAAACAAAGCATTGGACTTGATTTTAGCCGACAATAATACGAATTCCGTTAAATTCTAACGCCTAACAAAACATTTATCCTATTTTCTTGTTGTAATCAGAAAATAATCATAACTTTGCCGTTAGAATTAAACGCAATAAGCAATGCTATTAAGATTTGCAGCTGAAAATATAATGTCATTCAGGGACGCTGTTGAGTTCAATACGTTTCCTTCAAGCAAGAGCCATAGCCACGACTGGCATAAGGTAACATGCAATCACGCCACAGCTCTGCGTATGTCTGCCATATATGGAGCCAATGGTGCCGGGAAAAGCAATCTACTCAAATGTATATCATTGCTCAGAGCAATGGTGATGTCTGAGAAACTCGGAGACCTCCAGATCCCGGATGACCTTTATTTCAAACTTGACATTGACGGACATTCTCACCCGTCAGAACTGGCCGTGGAGTTTTTCACCAGCGACCGGATTTTTTATTATCATGTCGTATTTACCGGTATGACGGTACAGCAAGAAGAGCTGTCTATAAGTGGAAAAACAAAGGATATTCCGATTTTTACACGCAATAACAAGAGTCTCTATATCTCGCCGGAGTTTTTCACGGCCGGTAGTGTTGAAAAATCAGCAGATGTTTTCCTTGATGCGATTGGCCGTGTTATTCGTCCCGATATGTTGGTCCTATCTTTCTTTGGACGCTATTATCCGGAGGAGTTGCCGGTTGTGAAAAATGCGTATGACTGGTTCTCTCGTCTTCAAGTGGTGGCACCTTCAATGACAGCAGAAGCATTGCCTTATCTTCTTGAGAAAGATGCGGAATTTACTGCGCTCGTCAACGAGATACTTCCGGAGCTGAACACTGGCATATCCTCTCTGCTTGTCAATTCGCTGGCGATAAATGAAGACGACATCAAAGACAATACGCCACTTAAAGCCATCTATAATGCAGCCAAAGCAAATCCCGGAAAACCGCAGACTCTGGATTTGTTCACAGTAATTATGGAGGATGGTGTTGTAATGTTGAAATCCTTGATAGCTGTTCATAAAAATTCCTACGGAAAGGAAATTGGTATGAATATCCGTGAGGAATCCGACGGCACCCGACGTCTTGTCGAATATATGCCCCTGCTATATTCGATTCTTCGTAAGGGAGGTGTGTTTGTTATTGACGAGATTGAAAGGAGCATACATCCTATAATGATCAAGAGCATTATGCGAAAGATTTCTGATAGTAAAGATGCACGGGGTCAAATCATATTCACGACACATGAAAGTTGCCTGCTTGATCAGAATATTTTCCGCCCAGACGAAATATGGTTCGCTCAAAAAGATGTGAATCAGTCAACCCAACTTTATCCCTTGAGTGATTATAATATTCACAAGACAGCCAATATCGAGAACGGCTACTTGGCCGGACGATATGGAGGTATACCTTTCCTTTCCAATCTATCTGACTTAAAGTGGTGATATGATAACGAGACGTAAGGATTACACCAAACATGCGCCGTCCAAGGAAGCAAGCAAAATTTATATTGTCTGCGAAGGTGCGGAAACGGAAAAGGGCTATTTTAATTTTTTTGAAGGATTATCTTCCAATCTTGAGTTGATTGTTATTCCTCCGGAAGATGGCACCGACCCATTGAAACTCATGGCTTTGGCGAAACGTATCCTATTGTCGGATACCGGCAGATATTCCCTTGATTTCATCCAGGGAGATCAAGTCTGGTTCGCCATTGACACTGACTCATGGGAGAAAGAGGGCAAAATTCAACCACTCCGGGAGTTTTGTGCCGATCAAAATGATTCTATTGCCAAGCAGTATAGCGAAATGAAACCCTATCAGGCATGGAATGTAGCTCAAAGTAATCCTTGCTTTGAAATATGGCTTTATTATCATCTCTATAATTCGTTGCCCGACGAGGAACTGGTAAAAAAGCATCCTTCAATGAAAGCTTTTGTGGATAGTCTTATTGTTGGAGGTTTTGATTTTCAGAAGGACCCGGCTCGCATAGATGACGCGATAATGAACACTGAAAAAAATTTTTCCAGACAAGATAATGGCAATCCGACATTATTTTCTACAGAACAATACCTATTAGGAAAGGAAATATTCAGATTTGTTGGTTCCGAAATCAAAAAACTTAGAAACAAATTAGGATAATTCATTTTACAACAGGGGTTATTCAGCTAAAGAGAGCGGAAAAATCGGGTTGAGAATGGCTTGATTTTGTGGTGTGTGGCGCCGATGGTTGACTTCAACGGATTTTTCGATTTTGAGTAGCTGCGTAGGCTGAGCGACACGACGGCTATGCTGCTGTGATGCTTGCGTCAAGCGACGCCAGGCGATTTAGAAATCGAGAGTGAAGGTGAGGTAGGCGACAGCGCGGGCTCCGTACGAG
>CAYSQI010000026.1:0-34694 GCA_964433215.1 uncultured Bacteroides sp. | reverse complement strand
ACCAACGACCCCGAGATTACAAATCACGTGCTCTGGCCAACTGAGCTAAAGAGGCGGTTTCAATTTTCGCTTGCAATTGGGATTTGTTCCCGTTTGCGGATGCAAAGTTATGCACAATTTTTCATTCCACCAAATATTTCTCAAAAAAAATCTTTTTTTCTTTTCAAGTTTTTCTTTCTTTTTTGTCGCATCGCTGTTCTACGGCCCGAATACACATTATTATATTATAGCAATTGGCGCTTCCCGGGGAGGTGCTTCGTTTTTGTCTGCAGATTTTTTTGTTACTTGTAGTCGGGACGCTCGCTTGTTGCATCCTTTTCGGAAATATTTTTGGCCTTATTGCTACTGCCGGACGGCTTTACGAATACTTTTGTAAAGAACGTTGAAAAAACACTCAAAAAAATTCCGCGCGAAACATAAATTATTTGTAAATTTGCAAAGTCTTTCCATTTCCAACTAAGCGACACGGAAAGATTGCCGAACAACGTTATTTAAATCGACAATCGCATGCGACAAACCAGACGCGCCACGCTGATTTTATCAGACGGCACCCGCTTCGAAGGCCGCAGTTTTGGCTACGAAGCATCCACATCGGGTGAGGTGGTGTTCAACACCGCCATGACAGGCTACCCTGAAAGCCTTACGGATCCTTCTTACGAAGGCCAAATCCTCGTTTCAACATTTCCTTTAGTAGGCAACTACGGTGTCCCCCCTTGCGGTGGTTCGCCCGACTTGAGCCAAAATTTCGAAAGTGCGCACATTCATTGCCGCGCTCTCGTGGTGCAGGACTATACCTGGGAGTATAGCCACTGGATGGCTGAGCGGACCCTCGAGCAGTGGCTCAAGGACGAAAAAATCCCCGGTATCTACGGCATTGACACTCGTGCGCTGACCAAGCACCTACGCGAGTCGGGCTCGATGCTTGGCAAGATTATTTTTGAAGGAGACCCCGAAGATGTAGTCGACTATTACGATCCGAACGTTGAGAATCTGATTGCCACGACATCGTATAGCGATGTGTGCGAATATGGTCCGGCCGACGGCAAGAAAGTCGTACTCATCGACTGTGGCATCAAGCACAACATTATTCGCTGCCTCGTGGCTCGCGGAGTGCACGTAATTCGCGTTCCGTGGGACTTTGATTTCAACACCCTTGAGTGGGATGGCCTCTTCATCTCCAATGGTCCGGGCAACCCCAATTTCGCCGACGTCACCGTGGCAAATATTCGTCGAGCTATGGCTTTAGGTAAGCCTATTTGTGGCATCTGCATGGGCAACCAGTTGCTCGCCAAGGCCGCCGGAGCCCAGGTCTACAAGCTCAAATACGGCCACCGCGGCCACAATCAGCCCGTTCGCCGTGTAGGTACAAACAACTGCTTCATCACTTCGCAGAACCATGGCTTTGCGGTCGACGATAAGACCCTGCCGGCCGATTGGGAACCCATGTATGTCAATATGAACGATGGCACCAACGAGGGTATTCGCCATCGCACACTGCCTTATTTCTCGGCACAGTTCCATCCGGAGGCTGCCAGTGGTCCCCGCGATGCCGAAACTATTTTTGATGAATTTGTCAACCTCCTGAAATGATGAATAAAGATACAAGCATAAAGAAAGTACTGCTGCTGGGTAGCGGCGCTCTCAAGATCGGCGAGGCCGGCGAATTCGACTACTCCGGTGCGCAAGCTCTTAAGGCTATGCGCGAAGAGGGTATCAGCACCGTGCTCATCAACCCTAACATCGCTACGGTACAGACGTCGGAGGGTTTTGCCGACAAGATTTACTTCTTGCCCGTCACTCCCGAATTCGTCACTCGCGTTATCGACCGCGAGCGCCCCGATGGCATCCTGCTCGCTTTCGGCGGCCAGACGGCCCTCAACTGTGGCGTCGCCCTCTTCCGCTCGGGCGTCCTGGAGCGCTATGGTGTCAAGGTGCTCGGTACTCCGGTGCAATCGATTATCGACACCGAGGACCGCGAGCTCTTCGTCGAAAAACTCGACCAAATCGAGGTCAAGACCATTCGTAGCAGTGCAGCCAGCGACGTGGAGTCGGCTCTCGCGATTGCCGACGACCTCGGCTATCCTGTTATCGTGCGCGCGGCCTACGCCTTGGGCGGCCTCGGCAGCGGTTTCTGCGACAATGCCGAAGAGCTGTCGGCGCTGGTCGAAAAGTCGCTCGCTTTCTCGCCTCAAGTACTCATCGAGAAGTCGCTTAAGGGCTGGAAGGAAATTGAATACGAGGTGGTACGCGACCGCTTCGACAACTGTATCACCGTCTGCAACATGGAGAACTTCGACCCGCTGGGTATCCACACCGGCGAAAGTATCGTTGTCGCTCCTACGCAGACACTCAGCAACGACGACTGCAACAAGCTCCGTTCGCTTGCAATCAAGATTGTTCGACACATCGGCATCGTTGGCGAGTGCAACGTGCAGTACGCCTACGACCCCAACTCGATGGACTATCGCCTCATCGAGGTGAACGCTCGCCTGAGCCGTTCGTCGGCCCTGGCTTCTAAGGCTACCGGCTATCCCTTGGCCTTCGTCGCCGCCAAGCTCGGTTTGGGCTATGGCCTCTTCGACTTGCGCAATAATGTCACCCAGTCGACTTCGGCGTTCTTCGAGCCCGCTATCGACTATGTAGTGGTGAAAATGCCGCGCTGGGACCTTGGCAAATTCCATGGTGTCAACCGCGAAATCGGCTCGTCGATGAAGTCGGTCGGCGAAGTGATGTCAATCGGCCGCACATTTGAGGAAGCCTTCCAGAAGGGCTTGCGTATGATTGGCCAAGGCATGCACGGCTTCGTTGAGAACAAGAAAATGAGCTGCACCGACCTCGACAAGGCCCTGTCGGCTCCGACCGACCGCCGTGTCTTCGACCTCGCTGCAGCTTTCGCTGCCGGCTACTCTGTCGACCGCATCCACGAGCTTACAAAGATCGACCGTTGGTTCCTCTACAAGCTCCGCAACATCATAAACACCGATAACGAACTCAAGCAGTTCGCCGACATCGATGCTATACCGGTCGACTTAATGCGCCTGGCCAAGAGTCAGGGCTTCAGCGACTTCCAGATTGCCCGCTCGGTGCTCAAGGAAAATATGCTCGATAGCCACGCCGCCGTCATGGCCGTGCGCCGCCGTCGTAAGGAACTCGGCATCCTGCCCGTCGTGAAGCAAATCGACACCTTGGCCGCCGAATATCCGGCAAAGACCAACTACCTGTACATGACCTACAACGGCAGCGAACACGACATCGAATACCTGCACGACCACCGCTCGGTAATCGTCCTCGGCTCGGGCGCTTACCGCATTGGCTCGTCGGTCGAATTCGACTGGTGCTCGGTCAATGCTCTTATGACGGTCAAAAAGCAAGGTTGGCGTTCGGTTATGATTAATTACAACCCTGAGACTGTCTCGACCGACTACGATACTTGCGACCGCCTCTACTTCGATGAGCTCTCCTTCGAGCGCGTCATGGACATCATCGAGCTCGAGCAGCCCCATGGCACGATTCTGTCGGTGGGCGGTCAGATCCCGAATAACTTGGCTACGCGCCTCGACGGTTGTGGCGTCAACATCCTCGGCACCTCCGCTACTTGCATCGACAATGCCGAAGACCGCCACAAATTCTCGGCGATGCTCGACCGTCTCGGCATCGACCAGCCTCGTTGGCGCGAACTCACCAGCATGGACGACATCAACTCGTTCGTCGACCATGTGGGCTTCCCCGTTCTCGTCCGTCCCAGCTACGTTCTCTCCGGCGCGGCTATGAATGTATGCTCCAATCGCGAAGACCTCGTGCGCTTCCTCGAACTCGCCTCCGAAGTATCGAAGCAGCACCCTGTCGTCGTGACCGAATTCATCCAGGACGCTAAGGAAATCGAAATGGACGCAGTCGCTCAGGATGGCGAAATCAAGGTCTATGCAATCTCCGAACACGTCGAATATGCCGGCGTTCACTCAGGCGACGCTACCATCCAATTCCCGCCGCAGAAGCTCTACGTCGAGACAATGCGCCGCATCAAGAAGGTGTCGTCGACTATCGCCAAGGCTCTGCACATTTCCGGTCCGTTCAACATTCAATACCTGGCTAAGGACAACGATATCAAGGTGATTGAATGTAACCTCCGTGCTTCGCGTTCGTTCCCGTTCGTCAGCAAGGTGCTCAAAATCAACTTTATCGACCTCGCTACGCGTATCATGCTGGGCGAAGATGTCGAGAAACCTGAGAAGAGCGCGTTCGATCTCGACTATGTCGGCATCAAGGCTTCGCAATTCTCCTTCTCGCGTCTGCAAGGAGCCGACCCGGTGCTCGGTGTCGACATGGCATCGACCGGCGAGGTGGGTTGCATCGGCGAGACTGTCTCCGAAGCTATCCTCAAGTCGCTCCTCTCTGTAGGTCAGCGTGTACCTGCCAAGGGCAAGGGCGTGCTCATCAGTGCCGGCGCTACAAAGCACAAAGTCGCCATGCTCGATGCTGCAAAACGCCTCTCGCAGGAAGGCTATAAGCTCTATGCTACCGAAGGTACCCACAAATTCTTAGCCGACAACGACGTGCCCTCGGTGCTCGTCTACAAACCGTCGGATACCGACTGCCATCCGCAGGCTCTCGAGATTTTGCACAACCACGAGGTGGACATGGTCGTGAACATTCCGCGCGACCTCTCGACCGCCGAAATCAGCAACGGCTACAAGATTCGCCGTGCGGCGATCGACCTCAACATTCCGCTGCTGACCAATTCGCGACTGGCATCCGCCTTCATCAACGCGTTTACAGCTCTGCCGACCGACAAGGTCGAAATCCGCGCCTGGGACGAATACTAATAGCTTATTCTCACAATTCTTAATAGCAAGTGCCGCGACAAACATACGTCGCGGCACTTTTTTGGTATGACGGGCATGTCATATATCTGTGGTGAAAGTCCACTCGGGGCGTAGTTGCCGACGAACCCCATAGCGACTTGCAAGTTTCGAGTGGTGACGCTCGGGAGAGAAGAAGCAATAGCGAAATCGTGGTCTGACGGACAGAAACCCGATACTAAGGCGTATCAAGCGGACAAGCTGGCTGCAGACAGTAAAGTTCCCAAAGGCAACCGTAACCTTGATGCGTAAATCGGGCAGGTAAACGAGGAAAAAGGCACTACTTCGACCACCATTTCGGTCGAAGCAACCGATGAAACACCGGCTTCCTTCTACACCGGCACGCTCGAGACTGACGAGGGTACTATCGACTGCTCAACCGGCTCGATTGACTCTTGACAACGATGAAGAATTTAACCGCCAGGGATGGGGCTATAGAGTTGGCTGAGATGTTGCCGAGTGCCATTCGAAGCATCGTGTCGGTGCGGTGTTCACGTTCGGAAGTGAACCGCCCAAGGAAAATAACATCATCGTCTTCGACGACTTTGTTACATCCGGTGCCACGATGATCTCGATGCGCAATCTACTGATGCCACTCGGCAAAAATCTTGTTTTTTCTGCCATTAATAACAAGATTTGACCTTTTGTATAAAAATACTTGCTTGATTGCAAAATTTTCGTAATTTTGCAATCAAAATTGCAATCAAAACCTCAACACTATGAAAATTGCTAAATACAAACAAACGATTGGCTGGGGACTTATAGTCCTTTTCACTGTTATTTTTGTAAATACATCTATCGCTCGCATCCCTTTTGAGCCGGATAGCGCTTTACAAAATATTCGTGCTTGGTGGTTCATTATTTCTCAAATTATCCAGGCATCAGCAGTTCTCTTTATAGCCTTTAATAGACAGTCAAAATCTTCTATTTCTTGCAAAGTAGGAGCCTGTTTATATGCCATATTTATGTTGATGTGCATATCAAACAATCTTTCCTTTAATATCAGCGGCGAGAATATCTTATATTTCCCCGGAGTATCAGAGTATATCTATTCTCTATTCTATTCACTTGGTCTGCTATTATTGGTGTGGGGATTGCCAAAACTATGGCTCCCTATAAAATTAGTTACAACTTTATCTGTTGTTATATCTGTTATTGGAGATTTTATATGGGCCAAATTGATACCGATGTATCAATATTCGTTTGAACAAACTGAATCTCTTCTAAACGCTATTGACATTCTATCTACCATAAATTCAGTTGTAACTTTATCATTAATTGTTCTTTCTATTGTGTGGATATGCCTACGAGAGAAAGCGCCCTCAGCCCAAGAGCATAACATCGAACTCATATAAATATGAAAAAAATTGCAATCCTCAGTTGCGCTTTGCTCTCCGCGAACAGCGCATTTGCCTATTATGGCGACTATGGCTATTCACGCTATGATGATGGAGTGTCAGGATTTACAATCTTCACTATAATAGTGATGATTACATATTTTATCCTCTCAATCGTTGTTTTAGCTCGTTGGTGGAAAATGACAACTAATGTTGATCAGATTCGACAACATCTTACTCATGCTAATCCTAAACTCACTTATCTCGTCGCTATTGGCGAAAAAGAACAAGCAGAAAAAGCCGCTCTCACAATGCTTGTAGATATACTTTATCCAATTTATTGTGACCCACATGTTTATTCTAAGGCGGAATCCATGAATAAAGAAATTCGGAAGCGACTTCCTAAAATGAAAAAATTAGGTCTGTCAGTTCCTGACTATGTTACAACTGGAGAAAAATTCATAGACTATATCAATGAATTGACTGATGGTAATGTACCATACTAGGATGCAACAAATCCTTACTCTTCTATCTGAGCCGTCTTTTAAGATACGACACGTAAAAAGTAAGTTTGCAGTGTAATACCTGCAAACTTACTTTTTTGCTTTTTTTGCCCGGATTTGGGCGTGGACGTGTTTGATGTGCGTCTTGTGGCGGACACTGCACGATTTTTTGCGGTATTTGATTTGTTTTTGTCGGTAAAAAATCGTGCGATGACGTACCTTTGAGTATTCATACAAACCATAAACCTACATTTTCATGAAGCACTTTGCATCTATTATAATCGGAGGCGTTATCGCGACTATGGCAGGTAGCTTATCGGCCGGTAATCCGGTTTTCGAAGGCTGGTATGCCGACCCCGAAGCCGTAATCTACGACAATGAATATTGGATTTTTCCAACTCGCAGTCTGCCCTATGAGCAGCAAGTGGCTATGGATGCCTTCTCGTCGAAGGACCTCCTGAACTGGACTCGCCACGAAAACATCATCGACACGGCCGCCGTGTCGTGGGCTTCGCGTTGTCTGTGGGCTCCGGCCTCGATCAAGCATAACGGTAAGTACTACCTCTTTTTTGCTGCCAACGATGTGCATCCCGGCGAAGTCGGCGGCATCGGCGTGGCCGTGGCCGACCGCCCTCAGGGTCCGTATCGCGACTTACTTGGCAAGCCGCTTATCAACGATATCATCAATGGCGCTCAGCCTATCGACCAATATGTGTTCAAGGATGTCGACGGCACGTTCTACATGTACTATGGCGGTTGGAGCCACTGCAATGTCGTGCGGCTGAGCGACGATTTTACTCGTTTGGTGCCATTCGGCGACGGCGAATTATATAAGGAAGTGACACCCGAAAACTATGTCGAAGGCTCGGTGATGTTTCGGCGTGGCGGACGCTACTACTTCATGTGGAGCGAGGGCGCTTGGACCGGCCCCGACTACTGTGTGTCGTATGCTATTGCCGATAGCCCGCTCGGTCCGTTCAAGCGCGAGGGCAAAATCCTCGAACGCGACGAGATGGTCGGCACCGGCGCCGGTCATCATTCCGTAATACATATTCCCGGCACCGACGACTACTACATCGTCTATCATCGTCATCCCATTGGTGCTACCGACGGCAACAATCGCGTGACCTGCATCGAGCGTATGTATTTCACGGCCGACGGTCATATCCTGCCGGTAAAGCTTACCTTCGGCGGTGTCGAGCCTCGCACGCTCTCGGATGTAGGCGAATAGCGGATTTACAGGCGGGCTGAGCGCGACATCAGTATCGCGTCGAGCACGGTGATTGAGGCCATGGCGCTCACCACCGGTACTGCGCGCGGCACGGCGCAGGCATCATGGCGGCCGCGCGGCAGCAAAGTCGCTGCGCGACCATGGTGGTCGATGGTAGCGACTTCGCGCATCAGTGTGGCTATTGGTTTGAACGCTACGCGGAAGTTGATGGGCATGCCGTTGGTGATGCCGCCTTGTATGCCACCCGAGTGGTTTGTGGCGGTGGCTATGCGGCCGTCGGCGCTTACGACAAAGGGGTCGTTCATCTCGCTGCCACGGTGGCAGGCTCCGGCGAAGCCCATGCCGTAGTCGAAACCCTTGGCGGCGTTGATACTCATCATTGCCGAGGCCAGCATGGCTTGCATTTTGCCGTAGATAGGCTCGCCGACGCCGACGGGCACACCTTCGATGATGCCGGTGACGATGCCTCCGACGGTGTCGCCCTCGGCACGAATCGATTGCACCAACTCGGCCATCGCGGCATCTGTCGCTGCGTCGGGGCAGCGCATTTGGCGTGAGTAGACGTCGGTCAGTTCGTCGACGGAGTATTCGCGGCTGAGGGCGATGTCGCCGATGCGCGAAGTGTAGGCTCGCACGCGTACGCCCAGCTCTGACAGGGCTGCATCGGCCAGCGCACCGGCCGCAACGCGCATGGCAGTCTCGCGAGCCGACGAGCGTCCGCCGCCGCGGTGGTCGCGGATGCCGTATTTTGCATCGTAGGTGTAGTCAGCGTGCGAGGGGCGGTAGAGGTCGCGTAGCTGGTCGTAGTCGGCCGAGTGTGCGTCTTCGTTTTCGATAACCATGGCAATGGGCGTGCCGATGGTCACACCGTCGACGATACCCGACAGGATGCGTACGCGGTCCGACTCTTTGCGCTGTGTCGACAATTTGTCGGCTCCGGGGCGGCGGTGGGCCAGCGCGGTGTTGATATCGTCAATGTTGACTTTGACTCTGGCCGGCATGCCGTCGACGATTGCGGTGAGGGCGGCGCCGTGGCTTTCGCCGGCGGTGGTGAGTCGGAAGATGTTGCCTATGGTATTCATTGCTCTTTGGTTAAGTCGGCGATGGTGGCGCCGGTGTAGTCGATGAGTTGTTGAGGTGCGATTTTCAGCTGCAAACCTCGGCGGCCGGCGCTGACATAGATTGTGCCGAAGTCGATGGCCGTCTGATGGATGTAGGTGTCGAACGGCTTTTTCATGCCGATTGGCGAGCACCCGCCGCGGATGTAGCCCGTCAGTGGCAGTAATTCTTTCATTGGAATCATTTCCACTTTCTTAGCACCTGCAGCGCGGGCAGCCTTTTTCAGGTCCACTTCCAAATCGCCGGGAATGACACACACCAAATATTGGCGCGGACCCGACGTCAGTACCAAGGTTTTGAATACGCGAGCGATGTCTTCGCCCAGCTCGGCGGCCACGTGTGTGGCGGCCAGGTCGGATTCGTCGACTTCGTAGGGTATCAGCTCGTATTTGATGCCGGCGCGGTCGAGTTGGCGAGCCACGTTGGTCTTTTCAATCTTGTTTTTGTCAGCTTTTTCCATGACGCGTTGTCGTGATTGCGTTTACGGGTCAGAGGCCCATCAAGTCGCGATATATGTCGAGTGCGTTTTTCACTTCATCGGGAGTGACGGCAACGCGCACTTGCGGGCGGCCTACGTCCTCGAGTAATGTGAAGTTGAACGTCCCGGCTTCTGAATTTTTTTTGTCGTTCTTCATGTATTCGAGCAGCAGCGGATAGTCGTCGCAGTCGAATTCGAAGGCGGTATAGTTGTCGCGGATGTAGTCGGCGAAGGTGTGGAGCTTGTCGGTCGGAAAGCTCAGTTTCATGTGCGAGAGCACCAGAGCTACTACGCAACCTTGAGCTACGGCAAATCCGTGGGCGATGGGCGAGCGGCGCTTCATGGCCAGCGATTCGAGGGCGTGGCCTACGGTGTGCCCCAGGTTCAGCGCCATGCGTGGGCCGCTCTCGCGTAGGTCGGTGGCTACGACTCGCTGCTTGACGGCTACGTTTTCTTGAAGCAGAGTCAGCAGCCGTTCGGGGTCGAAGGTTGGATATACTACGCTGTAGTTGAGTAGCTTGGCGAGCATTTCGTCGCTATCGAGCAAGGCGTGCTTGAGCATTTCGGCATAGCCGGAGAGCAATTCTTGCTGGGGTAGGGTGACGAAGAAGCATGTCGAAATCACCGACGCATACGGCTCGGCAAAAGCTCCGATTTGGTTTTTCAGTCCGTTGAAGTTGACACCGGTCTTGCCGCCCACGGAGGCGTCGACTGCGCCGAGTAGCGTAGTCGGTACGTTGATGAACCGCATGCCGCGTTTGAAGGTGGCCGCAGCGAAGCCGCCCAGGTCCGATACCAATCCGCCGCCGACGTTGATGACTACGTCGCTGCGAGTTGCATCGGCATCGGCCAGCGCTTTCCACACGGTCTGCGCTGTCTCGATGGTCTTGAACATCTCGCCTGACTTGATTTTGATGATTGTGGCGCGCTGCACGGCGGCTGACTGCGCTGTGAGCACCGGCAGCACGAAGGCGGCGGTGTTCACGTCGACAATTACGAATACGGTTCGAGCGCCGAGCTCGGCTACCAGGTTGTCGACTGCTTCGCCGACGCTGTTTGTGAATATAAGTTTTTGCTCCATAGAGAGTTGAGAGGTCTTTTGTTCGTTTTAGTGATTGTTGCCGCCGCTGAAGTCGGCCACGGCTTCTATTTTATCTAACAAACGGGGAAGCATTGCGGCGCAGTCTTCCATTGAATTATATACGATGTCGGCTCCGTTGTCGGCCAGTACGCTTTGCTTAATCGGCCCCGTGGTGACGCCGATCGTGAGTACGCCGGCTGCGGCGGCCGAGCGTGTGCCCAGCGGTGCGTTATCGATAGCGAAGGCTTCGCAAGCTGTGCATCCGGCCAGTTCGAGGCCGTAGAGGAAGGGGTCGGGCGCGGGCTTGCCGTGAGTCACCGATGCCGACGTCACGCGGCGCTCGGCCGGAAAAGCGCCCGGAAAGTCGTCGTCGAGGCGGCTGAGCAGCGAGGCTTGGCCCGAACCGGTGACGAGCACGGTGACTATGCCGCGGCATTCGAATTCGCGGATGAGTTGTTGTGCTCCGGCGATTGGTTCTACAGGTGGCATTTGGGCAAAGTATTTTGCTTTCAGAGCGTACGTGTCGACGAGTTCGGCTTCCGACGGAATGCGGTGGAGGTGTCGGCGCACGAGCATGTCGATGGTCTCGGCGCCGCGCATCCCTTCGTAGAGAAATAGTTCGTCGTAGGGTACGTCGATGCCGATTTCGTGCAAGGTGCGTTGCCACGCGCGAGCATGGTTGGGCATTGAGTCGTATAGAGTGCCGTCCATGTCAATCAGGGCAGCGCGCAAGTGTCGGTTATTGGTCGTTTTACTCATTTTCTTTAGCTTCTCTGTTGCCGGTGTCGACTTCCTGCTTTTTGCTGTCTTTTTTCTTGCCCTTTGTATCAGGCGCGTCGGTAGGCTCAATGGGTTTCGGGGCCGGTATCAAGCCTTCGCGGATGAAGGCGGCGGAGTCGGCCGCCGAGATAGTGTCGGATTTCAAGTCTATCGTGGCGGTCTGTGGGGCGTGTTCGAATCGCAGCCGGTGGAAGTCGGATGTGGCTACGCCGCGCCGGAATACGTTCTCGATCTGTCGCAGCAGGTTGACGCGCGTGGTGTCGACGATGCTTACGTTGACAGGCATATTTTCGTTGAGGCGAGCTTTGCCGAGTCGAATTTTGTAGTTGTCGGGGTTGCCCCGGAGGTTGACGCCGAATTTGAAAGGCATCGGCGATTTCAGCACCGCGATGTGGTAGTCGAAGTTCATGGCCAGGTCGTTGTGCCCTTGTACGCCGAGGCGATAGCGGTCGATGTTGAAAATCACAGGGTAGAGCTGCAGTTGGTTGTCGCTTACAGTCATGCGCACGTCCATGCTGTCGATGATGTTGCGCTGTTTGTCTTTGAATAGCAGCCATTTACCGATAGTGTGGTATGTGTCTTTGTCGATAACTTCGAGTGAGTCGCCTCTGAGGCGGATGGCGGCCGACAGCGAGGGCAGCACCAGGTTCATCTGCCGGTCGACCTCGCAGGTGGCGGCAATGTCGGCATTGACGATGCCGCGCATGTCGTGCAGCATCGGCATGATGGAGTCGATGGCCGGGACGAGGCGTGTGAAGCGCCCGATGTTGAAGTTGTCGACTTTGAGGCCGAAGCCGAAGTGCATATCGTCGGCTCGCGGCGCTGAATATAGTGCCGACATCTCCACCGAGCCCATTTCGGAGGCGGCAGCCAGGCGGTGCAGGTTCAGCGCGCCGTTGGCGGCCATCAGTATGCCGGTGAAGTCGTTGAATGTCAGGTCGGAGTATTTCACGTTGGCGGCTCGCATGTTCAGATGCAAGTCGATGTTCGACGGTATCAGTAGCGGTGCCACCGTGTCGGGTGCGTTGGCTACCATTCGGTCGAGCTCTTCTTCGAATAGCGAGTCGGCGGCTGACTCTTCTTGCTCGAGTGTCTCAAGTGAGAGGTCGTGCTCGGTAGCGGCTGCTCCGGCAAAGGCCGTGCCGGCAATTTCGTTAATGTCGATAGTGTCGGACACTACGTCGAAGTTGATGCTCAGCGGACGGCGGTAGCCGCGCGAGGTGATGCCGCGGCGTATGTTGGTAATCTTGCCGTTGATGAGGAAGTCGCTTGCGCCGACTTGGTATTTAACGTTGGAAACGACTACGGAGTCGGTGTTGAATGTGGCGTTGAGGCTCGTGATGCGGTTGCGAATCGGGAAGGCTGAGGTGTACATGCCGGCGCGGCTCGACGTGATGGCGCCTTGTACATCCCACTCGAACAGGAATTTTCTTACTGCGTCGGATGCGCCCCAGTAGATGACCTCGTCGTTGGCTTGCTTGTCGAGAGCGCGTTGTCGATTTTGTGGACGCTGCAAGCGGATGGCGTGGGCGTACACCGAGTCGATTGGCATATCGGGGTGTGCCTGCCGCAGCGAGTCGGCCGTGTGGCGGATGCGTGGCGGTATGTGGTCGGCGCGCGGTATCTTGTGTGCCGTCAGTTCGAGTTCGGAGTTGGCGAGCATCATGCGCGTGTCGGGCGAGCCGAACGAGGCAAAGCAAATACCCAGATTGAAGTCGAATTGCGGCAGGCGTGCGTGCTCCTTAAATCGACGCATCGATACGCGACCATCGACGTCGCGAATTCTTATAGTCGTGGCTTGGTCGGCGAGCTCAAGGTTGAATTTCTTGAATTTCAGAGCTCCGCCCATGGGTGTGATGATTGTAGTGTCGGCCGATTTGCGGCGGTTCGATGCGCCTACGCCTAGTGTAAGGCCGGTGACCGACAGGTCGGCTGTGCCTTGCACCAAGTTGAGCGAGTCGACGCGAATGCTGCCGGTGAGCAGGCTGTCGGCTTGGCCGAAGCGCTCGTTTGTGCCGAGTCGCACGCAGGTGTTGTCGGCGAAGAACGCGAGGTCGGTGTCGTTGGCCCGGTAGCGGAGGCTGCGGCCGTCGAGGTTGCCGCGCAAGCGCAAGCGGTGGAACGAATCGCGGCTTATCATCGAAGGCGTGC
The DNA here is from genome assembly GCA_964433215.1 of uncultured Bacteroides sp. GTDB lineage: Bacteria > Bacteroidota > Bacteroidia > Bacteroidales > Muribaculaceae > CAG-873. The sequence goes on along the minus strand of CAYSQI010000026.1, from coordinate 21,155 downwards.
CTTCGAATTCAAGGTCGAGGGTCAGTTCGCCGCTCAGACTGCCGCGAGCCAGGTCGGTGAGTTGGCGAGGCAGACGCTGCAAGTTGGTGTGGCCGCGCAGCTTGGCCTTGACCAGTGGGTCGGCGAGCAAGCGTGTGGCTGTGCCATTGATGGTCAGGTCGGTGGCCGGGCCTTGTATTAGGAAGTCGCTAAGCGCTACTGTTGTGGCGTTCAAGTCGTTGCCGGCGAGTCTCGCGCCGATGGTGCCGCCGATGCGAGTGAATGTGGCGCGGCCGTAGTGCAACTTGCCCGGCACTAATTCCAGGGTGAGTTCGGCGTTGGGCAGCGTATCTGTGGCGAGGTTGAATGGCGCAGTGCTTCGAGCGCCGAAGCGCAAGGCTAGGTCAGTCGAAAAATTTTTATCTGTGAGGCCGTAGGCCTTGCAGATGGAGTCGGGGACGAAGGCCATCAGGCTGTCGACGCGTATCTCGTTTAGTGCTATATTGAAGTCGTTTATTATTAAATCATTACAGAAGTTGAGATGCGAGTTGATTGTCGCTTCGATGATGTCGGCTGCGAGTTTGAAATCACGGAGGGCTAATTCCGAAGGCTTGGCCGAGTCCCAGCCAATGCCACCACCGACAGCGAAGCGCAGATGGTCGAGGTTGCAAATATTCAATAACGGCGAGGCCACGTTGCCGTCGATGTCGAGCGCGTAGACCGGAGCCCCTTCGCCATTGAGCGACACTGTGCCGAGTTGAAGTTTGAAGAAATCGTTGGTTGCCAGGTTGGTGTACTTTAGCGGCCCCGGGCGGTCGATGCTGAATTCGTTGAGCGAAATCGACATCATAGAACTCTCGCTCTCGGGCTCCTCCTCGGATGTAGAGGTGTAAATCAGATAGTTGGCCTTCGTCTCGTCTACTGCAACGAGATTTACGACCGGGTGAGTGAATGTGATGTCGCGTAGCGAAAGTTTGTTGATTAGCAGTGCCGATAGGTTGATTGAGCCTTCGAAGCGGTCGATGGTCAGCAGGGTGTCGGCATGCGCCGGCAGGTCGTTGCGGCCCTCGGCTCGCAGCCGAAGCATCGGCTTGGAGATGATTTGCAAGCTGTCGACTTCAAGCTTCACGAAAGGCGCCTTACTATGGAAGTCAAGCGCCACCTGAGCTACCGATACTTGTGCATCAAGCATCGAATTAGCGGTGTTTTCGACAATAACGGTGAGCTGCTCCGGACTGAGCAGTCGTACAATGCAAATCATCGTAGCCGCCACGGTCAGCACGAGCGCCATGACGGTCCATCCGCATATTTTCAGGATTTTGCGCATCTTTTTCATTGCTGAGGTCTAACCGTTATGTGAAAGCAACTTTGCTTTGCTTCGAATTTGACAAAGCACCGCCCGTGGTCGCGCATAGATTTTAGCACGCAGCCGAGCAGATTTTTCAAATCTTCGAAGTCGCGAGATATGCCTCCGCCGTCGTATGCAAATTTCGAGTAGCTGATATCGAAGGTGGTGCCATAGCTGTGGGTCGATTCGCCGGAGGCGTTCACGTTGACTCGCTGCAAGCGTCTGACAGTCTGTGGTGTGCGTAGTACGCTGGTCACTTTGATGCGGTAGTTGCCACCGCCGCGGGCCGCGAGCGAGTCGTTGAATGCGCGGCCGATGTCGCTGAGCAGCCTGGCAGCCTCCGGCACCAAGTAGGGATACGAGTGTGTCAACCGGTCAAGGAAATACTCCGGGCACGACTTCACGCGCACCAAGTCGCGGCTGAGTCGGCGTATGTCGCCATCGTTTTCAATCGGGCGGATGCCTACAGCGCGTGCCGCTTCGAGTTGCACGTGGTTGCTATCGTTGAAGATTTTGCGTAGCGCCCCCGGCAGGAGCACTCTGAAGCGCTCGAAGCCCGAGTCGGGTGCTTCGTAAACTTGCGCGTATGGGTTGTCAGTATCGTCGGAGAGAATATCGGCGAGTAATTCACGTTCGGGGCCGCGCAAGGCTTCGTCGCTGCCCGAGCAGCCGACCATCGAAATGATTGCCGCGACGGCGGCTATGGAGGCAATTATGTGGAATTTCAGAGTGTATCCGGTCATCGTGTCGACAATTTGTGCAAAATTACGAATTTTTCATCGTATATCCGCCATCCCCTCAAAATTTCACACATCCACGGCCATGCGTTCACGTCATCTTTTGGCGGGTGGGATAAAAGAAGGGAGGCTTTGGATGAGCCTCCCCCCTTCGAATATATAGAAAACCAGTATGTTGTCGGTGTTATTTTACGGATGCAGTTGCGTTCGAAGAAAGTTTGAACTTGACTGAGCCGCGAATGTCGGCCGACGACGAGCCTACGTGGGCTGTGAATTCACCGGCTTCGGCTACCCATTGGTGGGCGGCATCGTCGAAGAACATTAGTTTGTCGGGTGTGATTACGAATTCGACTTCAACGGTCTGGCCGGGTTCGATAGTGACTTTCTTGAAGTCCTTCAGTTCTTTGACGGGGCGGGGCAGCGAGCTCTTGGCGTCGGCAATGTAGAGTTGCACTACTTCGGCACCGGTGCGGTCGCCGGTATTGGTGACGGCTACTTTGACGGTGACGCTACCATCTGCTGCCATTTCGTTGGCGCTTGCGGTGGGCTTGCCGTATTTGAATGTCGTGTAGCTAAGGCCATGGCCGAAGGGGAACAGTGACTTGATTTTATTCTTTTCGGCCCAGCGGTAGCCTACGAAGATGCTCTCTTCGTACTTGCAGTCGACGATGCCGGAGCCGTCGTTGCGCGGAGTGCCGGGATATTGGCCGAGGCTGTGAGCACCCACGTCGGTCAATGCAACCGGGAATGTCATCGGGAGCTTGCCCGAGGGGTTGACGTCTCCCGACAGTACGGATGCGATGGCATTGCCGCATTCGGTGCCGAGATACCAGGCTTGTACGATAGCGGGCACGTCTTTCACCCAGGGCATTGCTACAGCGTTGCCCGAGATGTTGACTACGACGAGGTTTTTGTTGGCAGCTGCCAGGGCATTGATTACGCCATCTTGGTTGTAGGGTAGCTCGAGACCGGCGCGGTCAGAGTCTTCGCAATCTTGATGATTAGCTTTGTTGAGGCCGCCGATGAAGATAACGAGGTCGGCGCTCTTGGCAACTTCGACGGCTTCAGCAAGGATTTCCTCGGCCGAGCGGTCGTCGTTGAGGTTCTGGCCGGTCACGACGCCGTTGTATTCACCGGTGGGGTCGCCTACGTAGCCGCGGGCATAGACCACTTCGGCAGTCGAACCAAAGCGTTTTTTGATGCCGTCGAGGGGCGAGAGTTCGTATTTGACTTTCAGCGACGAGCTGCCACCGCCCACGGTCATCATCTTCACGGCATTTTCGCCGATGACAGCGATGCGCTTCACCTTGTCGGTGTTGATGGGCAGTACGCCACCTTCGTTCTTGAGTAGTACGATACCTTCAACGCCGATGGTGTGAGCGGCTGCAACGTGCTCGGGTGAGCAAAGCGAGCCGAAGGGGCGATGCGTGTTCATATTGGTGCGGAAAATCAGACGCAGTACGCGACGCACCTTGTCGTCGAGCTCCGAGGTGCCTACGCTGCCTTCCTTAATCATTTTCAGATAGGGCATAGCCAGGTAGTAGTTGTCGTAGGCGTTGCTGGCGCCGTTCGAGAGGCCGTTGGTCCATGTGCCGAATTCGAGGTCGAGGCCGTTGGTAATGGCCTGGTCGGTGTCGTGTACGCCGCCCCAGTCGCTGACAACTACGCCATCGAAGCCCCATTCGCCTTTGAGGATATCGTTGAGCAGATATTGGTTGTGGCAGACGTGCTGGTCTTTGTAGAGGTTGTAGCTGCCCATGATTGACCAGGCACCACCTTTTTGAACTGCGGCTTTGAATGCCGGAAGATAAATTTCGTATAGTGCACGATCATCGACAATGGCATTTGTAGTGTGGCGGTTGACTTCGTGGTTGTTGAGCGCGTAGTGTTTCACGCAGGCAGCCACGCCGTTGCTCTGAAGGCCTTGTACGTAGGGGACGACCATGACTGAGGCTAGATACGGGTCTTCGCCCATGTATTCGAAGTTGCGGCCGTTGACGGGCGTGCGATAGATGTTGACGCCCGGGCCCAGCAGAATGTCTTTCTTGCGGTAGCGAGCTTCTTCGCCGATGCTTTTGCCGTAGAGCATAGCCACGTCGGGGTTCCACGAAGCGGCCAAGCATGTCAGCGCCGGAAATGCTATGCAAGAGTCATTGGTCCAGCGTGCTTGGTCCCATTCGTCCCAGAGCACTTCGGGTCGGATGCCGTGGGGGCCGTCGGTGGTCCACAATTCGGGAATGCCGAGGCGCGGAACGCCGGCCGACGAGAATTTCGACTGTGCGTGGAGCACGGCGACTTTTTCTTCGACAGTCATGCGCGAGAGTGCATCTTCGACGCGCTCTTCCAGCGGCCGAGTCTCATCAAGATAGACAGGAAGTGTATTTGCTTGAGCTGAGCTGCAAGCGGCAGCTACGATAAACGATAGTAGTAGGTTCGATTTTTTCATGGGTCGTTACTTTACGCTTTGAGGCTTTAGGCCTATTGATGAAATGTAGCCTTGCTGAGGAACGCAATTTTCGACTTTGCAAGAGTCGATGAAATCGGCTAAAATCTTGACGCTCGTAGCCTGGTCAGGGCGAGCGGCGCGGATGTCGGCGTAAGTCACACGCGGAGCTTCCGAGAAGCCGATAATCGAATCCCATGCTTCGGGTGCTTTGATACCCATCATGCACGAGCCGTCGATTTTTTTGTAAGGCCAGAAGGTGTAGCCTATGTTGTTGTCGACCATGGTTTTGCAGAATTCGGCTTGCCATTCGTCGGTGTTGTGGCCGATTTCGCCCATGTACATAGGCAGCCCGGTGCGATTCTTGAAGTCAACGATTTCTTGGATGGCTTCGGTGGTGGGAGCGCCGCCGTAGCGGTGGCAGGTGTACATCAGCTTGTCGTCGTAGGTCCAGTCGGTGAATGGCTTGAAGTTGCCGTTCCACTGGGCGCCGCCAAGCAGAATGATATGGTTGTTGTCAACTTCGCGAATTGCCTTGACAGCCATCTTGTGCACGCCTTCGAGCTTCGAGTTGAGCTCGTCGACGTTGTCGAAGTATGGGGCAATCGGTTCGTTGATAAGTTCATAGCCGAGAATGACGGGCTCGTCGCAGTAGCGAGCGGCGATGTCGCGCCAAATGTCGCAGAATTGCTGTTGGCATTTTTCGCTATCGAAGAGCCAGGGGTAGCCGTAGCTGTCGTCGATGTTGTCGCCGGTCTGGCCGCCGGGTGCATCGTGCATGTCAAGTATGAGATAAAGGCCTGTGTCGCGGCACCAGGTGACGACGCTGTCGATGCGTACGAAGCCTTCATCCTTCGAATTGAGACCCATATAGTCTTCGTTGGTGAAGAGTTTGTAGTGGAAGGGCAGGCGGATGGTGTTGGCGCCGGTGGAGGCGATATACTCGATATCTTTGCGAGTGATATAGTTGTCTTTGAAGTTTTGCCAGAAAATATCGGTTTGCTCAGGACCGACGAGTTCGCGGAACATTTGATCAATCATTCGCGCGGAGTTGGTCTTGCGGAAACCGAACATGTATCCTTCGGGATTCAACCAGTTGCCTAAGTTTGTGCCTTTGATGAACAGTTTGTTTCCGTCGGGCGTAATCAGGTCGCAACCGTCGATTGTGACGAATTGCTTCTCTGTGGTCTCTTCAACTTTGGCTTCAGAAGAGCAAGCCGTGAGGGCCAGCGCTGTCAGCAGAGTCAAAAGGGATACTTTCTTTTTCATGATATTAAAAACAAATGTCTGAATTTTTTTAATATAGGCTTGGAGCCGAAGCCCCAAGCCTGTATTTTGGAATAAACAATCTTTTTTACCTTAGAAACTACACTTTATGAGAAGTTATCGAAATCATTCAGCTTGGAATACGCGCACGTAGTCAACTTCCATGGTAGCGGGCAGAGCCGATTCGTCGACGCCATTCATGCCGCCCCAGCTGCCACCCCAAGCGAGGTTGAGGATTACGTAGAAGGGCTTGTTGAACGGCCAAGTCGATACGTTGCCGGCCTTGTCGTTGTCGAAGTGGAGCAGCTGCTCACCATCAACGTAAGTCGTGATGTAGTCGGCGGTCCATTCCAGACGATATACGTGGAATTCGTCTTCTGCACCGGAGGTGAAGCGTTCGGCTGTCTTCTGTGTACCCATCACGTGGTTGTAGCTTTCGGTGTGAAGCGACGATGAGGTGTAGTTGGCGTTGCAGCCTACTTCTTCCATAATGTCGATTTCGCCGCACTTGGGCCACGGGTTGGTGCCGAAGTCGTTGTTGACGGGCATCATCCAGAATGCAGGCCATGTGCCCTTGCCCTTAGGCAGTTTGATTTTGGCTTCGATGATACCATACTTCCAACCTTTGCTCAGGTTGCCGTAGATGCGGCCTGAGTAGACACTGTTGCCTTGCTTGAAAGCGGTAATCTTCAGTGTGCCGTCGCTTACGGTGGTCACGCGAGTGCCGTTGAACGCACCGTTCACGTAGTTTTGAAGTTCGTTGTTAACCCAGCCGGCTCCCTGCACTTCGTGAGTCCAAGCGTCAGTGTTGAGGGCATCGCCTTCAAATTCGTCGTGCCACACCAGCTTGTAACCATCGGGAGCTGGGATATTAGGGTCCACCGGCAATTCGGGCTCAGAAGGGAGTACTGTGCCGTCGTCGTCTGAGTGCTTCTTGAACACGATGTTGGTGATTTCGAAGGTCTTACCGGCATTGCCACCGAAGTCGAGGCAGAGCTGGAGTACGCCGTCGAAGCCAAGTTCGCCTGAGAAGTAGTAGCAAGAACCACCGGCAGCGAATTTCTGAACGTCAGCAGTGAAGAAGGTGTTGTCGTCGCCGTCTTTCTGAACTTTTACAGTGACGTTTGACTCTTCCTTGCAATCAACGAAGATCGAGAAGTCGTAGCTTTCCGAAGCCGATACGGGGATGTCGGTCACGAGGTGAACCTGACCTTGCCACTGCTGTGTACCCATACCGTCGGGGCAGGTGAAGTAGATGCGGTCGTTGCTGATGGCCATGTCGGGCTCTGAAATAGTGCCCCAGTCGTTGTTGGCGAACCAGAAAGACGGAGTGATTGTGCAAGTCTTCCAGAGGTTGTACTCGCTGTCGTACTTGTAGCCGGTGAAGATTTCTTCGCCTTGCTCAAACAGACCGAGGGTGTAGTGCCAAGCGATGCCGCCGTTGTCGTGTACGAGTTGGATTTCGTTGCGCGAGATGCTCAGGACCTTAAAGTCGGGGTTGTTGTAGGCTTCTATGTTGGGCAGGTAACCAACAAGTGTGCCTTGCGGGAATTTGATACGGAGGTCGGCGCCTTCGGTGTAGAGTTCGAACGTAGTGTTCTGAACTTCGGCCGGAGCGCAATAGTCGTTGTCGTCGTTTGTATTGTGATCGGAGTAAGGCGGGCAGTCGGTGATGCCGGTGTTGACGTAGATTGTGCCGCTTTCGCCCGGGTCGTAGGTGTAGGCGCCCTTGGCTTCTTCGCCGGTCATGGTGAAGATGAGCTTATTGTCGTAAACGCCCCAAGCGGCTTTGTCGTTGGGTTCAGCGCTCCACCAGCCGAGGCCGTCGGTGCCAGTTTCGCCGCAGCCGAGGTGGCCTTTGACGTTGCCGTTGATGTGCCATTCCTTAGTCGAGCCGCCGGTCAGGTTGTTGATGTAGGGCGAGTAGTCGACGATGGTATTTTCAATGTGAATGCTGTCGGAGAGCTCGTTGCTTGAGACACCGTTGCGGTTGCCGACCTTGACGGTAATGGGATAGTCGCCGGCTACGGCAATCAGGCCTTTAGTGGTCAGATTGACCGAGGTCAGAGGCGCTTTACCGGCGCCATTGGTGTAAATCGACCATACGGCGTAAACGCCCTTGGGGTCGTTGCCGTTGGCGTCCTTGAGCGAGGCCTGCCATTCGTTGGTCTCCTGGTCGACGGCAATCACGATACTATACTTGGTAGCATCTGCAATGCCATCTTTGCTGACGCCGGGTATTGATTCTTCCGTGCACGACGACATCGCAAACAAAGAAGTCGCTGCCGCTATAACGGAGAAGAATATGTTGATTCTTTTCATTTTTCTTGGCTTTTTATCAGGAGACGGACCGGAGTCCGCCTCCTTGATTTACGGTTTTATTAATCGTTATAAGGGTTTTGAGTGATACCACCGTTGGCTTGGTCGATTTCCGACTGCGGGAACGGCAGATACTTCTTGTTGGGTGTGTAGCGACCCGTGCGGTTTTCGTTCGGGTTGGGCAGTTCGTTGTCAGGAACCAAGAGGGTTTCGCCGAGGCCTGAGCGGATGATATCCCAGTAGCGTTTGCCTTCGCCGAGGAATTCAAACTTGCGCTCCTGCAGGATGTTCTCCAGCGTGGCGGGTACCGAGCCGAGGCCGGCGCGGCTGCGCACTTTGTCGAGCCATCCCTGTGCATCGCCCGAGCCTGCGCCGCGAACTACGAGTTCGGCTGCGTTGAGCAGTGCTTCGGCGTAGCGATAGAGACGATAATTGTTATTGTAGTTCAGCGTAGCATCGGCGATGTTGCCGGAGTTGCCGCCAATCAGGCCTGCATACTTAGCCAGGAAGAGGCCGGTGTCCTGATAGCCAACTTCGTACGAACCTTCGGCGGGCTCCCAGATAGAAGCATCGCGGCGAACGTCATTTTCGTCGTAAGCATTGTAAACCGAGCGGCGAACGCAGCCGAAGCCCCAGCCGCCACCATCGTGGAGACCGTCTCGCTTGTCGTAGTTACGCGGCAGAATCATAGCGGGTACAACCGAGCCGCCCGATGTGCCACCCCACGACCAGTTGCGCTGGCCCAGGTAGTCGGAGTAGTTGATTTCGTAGATTGATTCCTTGCACCATTCGTTTTCGACTTTCCAGATTGATGCGTAGTCGTTCACGAGGTCGTAATCAGACGAGTTGATGATTTGCTTCATGTACTCGAGAGCCTTGGGGAAGCGATCGGTGTCGTTCTGATACATAACCACTTCGGTGTAGAGCATGTAGACGAAGGGCATGGTTATGCGGCCATAGTCGGCAACGTCGGATTTCCACTTGAGACTGTTCGAAGCGATGACGCTTTCGAGGTCGGTGACGATGAATTCGTAGACTTCGTCGGCTGAGTACTGAGGTGCGAAGAAGTTATCGGGGTTCTTATCGTAGTACACGATGTTGCCCCAGAAGTGCCACAGCCAGTTGTAGTAGAATGCACGCAGCGAGATTACCTGGTCGCGATAGTAGGCATACTTTGCTTCAGTCTTGCCGTCGGTCCAGTATTCATCCATGTATTTGATGGCGTCGTTGCAGCGCTTCACGCCTGAGTAGAGGTTGCTGTAGATGGTGAGGTCGCCTACGGTCGAGGGGGTGTGGGTGAAGTTCCATGCGTGCTTCCACTGCTTCATGTCGTTGGCGTCCTTGCCGCCAACAAACATTTCATCGGCCCAGGTGTCGGGCATGATGTTGAGGCCGCAGTAGTTGTTGCCGTAGTCGAACCAGCACATGGGGTCGTAGGCTGCGACAAGTGATTCTTGGATGGCAGCGTCGGTGGTGTAGTACTCTTCGACCGGGCGCTGAGTGTTGTTCGGAATATCCAGCCAGTCGGTTCCGCACGAGGTCATAGCACTCGCGCAGATGGCAAGGGTCCCAAACGTCAGTATATTATTGAATTTCATTGCAAGTGTTAGATTAAAGTGAAACATTGAAGCCGATAGTCCAAGTGCGAGCTAAGGGGTAAACGCCGTAGTCGATACCGATGTTGGTGCCGTCGCCGATTTCAGGCGTGTAGCCGTGGTACTTGCTGGCAGTGAAGAGGTTTTCAGCCATCACGTAAACGCGGAAGCTGCTGAAGCCGATCTTGTTCATCAAGTTGCTGGGCACGGTGTACGACAGGGTCACGTTCGAGCAGCGCAGATATGCACCGTCGTGCAGATATATATCGGATGATTTCCAGTTGCGTGAGTCAGCGAGGCTGAACATAGGCAGGGTGTTCGAGGTGCCTTCGCCTGTCCAGCGGTTGAGCATCCAGCGAGGCATGTTCTTGCCCGGGGTGTCGCCGCGGAGCGATGCGTCGTAGATGTCGTTGCCCCAAACGCCCTGGAAGTATGCGGTGAGGTTGAAGCCCTTGTAGCCAATGCCTACGTTGAAGCCGTAAGCCCAGTCGGGCATACCTTTACCAATCTTGGTGCGGTCGTCGGCGTTGATCTGGCCGTCGTTGTTGGTGTCGACCCAAATCAGGTCGCCCGGACGTGCATACCATTCACCCTGGTTTGAAGTCAGGCCGTACTGTTCGTTGTATGCGTCGGCTTGAGCTTGGTTCTGGAACACGCCTGCGGTCTTGTAGCCGTAGAAGAAGGGGAATACTTCGCCGTTCATCGAGCGAGCGATATCGCCGGCGGTCGAGTTGCTCTGTTCGGTGCGCCAGCCGTTTTCGTTGCCGAGTTTGATGACTTTGTTCTTGGTGTAGGTGAGGTTACCGCCGAGGTTGATGTCCCAGTCGCCGAAGTTGCGAGCCCAGCGGAGTTCCATTTCGACGCCCTTGTTTTCCATCGTACCTACGTTGCCGGTGGGCTTCGATTCGCCTACGTATGTAGGAATCTGCATTTCCATCAGCATGCCGTCGGTCTTCTTATAGTAGTAGTCGATGGTGAACTGGAGTGAGTTGTTCAGGAAGCCGAAGTCGAGGCCGACGTCGGTCTGAGTTGATTCTTCCCATTTGAGGTTGGCGTTTGCCAGGCCTGAAGCCTTCGAACCGTACGACTGGCTTGAGCCTTCGGGGCCGAAGTAGAAGTTGTTGCTACCGCTTGTGAGCACGGTGTATGCGAAGTCGCCGATTGATTCGTTACCGTTCTTACCCCACGATACGCGAACCTTGGTGTTGCTCCACCATGTGGGGCGGTCGGCGAGGAACGATTCGGAAGTCGGATTCCAACCCAACGAGAACGAGGGGAAGGTAGCCCACTTGTTGTTGGTACCGAAGCGCGAAGAACCGTCGCGGCGTACAGTTACCTGAGCCATGTAGCGGCCGTCGTAGTCGTACGATACACGACCGAAGTACGAGAGCAGACGAGGATATGCCGAGTTGGGGCCGGCGTTACCTGTACGGTTGCCACCGTCTTCCTCGCCGGGCTGACCCTGTGCGACGGTCACCCAAGGCTTGGCAAAGTCGCTCAGCTTGTTGGCCGATGCGTTGATCCACCAGCCTGTGCCTTCCTTGGCCGATTGGCCGAGGACTACGTTGACGTGGTGGTCTCCAAAAGTCTTGTCGTAGGTAAGGATGTTTTCGAGCTGCCATGTCCAGCCGCGGTTCCAGTTGGACCATGCGTTGGCGTGGATAGCGTCGGTGCTGCTCAGCGGGCCGTAGTAGGCGGGTTCGCTGTGGCCTTCAGAGCCCCAGAAGCCGAAGTCGCCGCCGAAGCTGATGCGATATTTCAGGGCATCCCAAATCTGAAGTTCTGCGTTCAGGTTGATTACGAACTTGTGGCTCCAGTTCTTCGATGCCGGATAGTCAAAGCCCAGCATCGGGTTGGTAAGTTCCTGCAGACCACCGCCGAAAGCTTCGGGGATGGTGTAGAGGTTGCCGTTCTTGTCGTAGCGGGGTACATACTTGGCGTTGGGAGCGAAGTATTCGAGCTGCTGCTGGTATTCGGCGCTGCCCGGAGCGAGAGTCGGGGTCAGCAGCGGCGACATACCGAGTGCGTTGGTCAGAGCGCCGCCGTAGTAGCTACCCGAGGGGTTCGACACGCCGCTCGAGTGGATACGCGAGTAGGCGATGTTGGCGTTCATGGTCAACTTATTGAGGTAGTTGCGCTTGTTCGAATCGTCGAAGAAGGTGTAGTTGTTGTTCGAACGGAGCGACAGACGGTTGTAGTTCGAGTGGCCGTAGTTGCCGCCAACGATACCTTCCTGGTCGTAGTAGCCCAGCGAGAGGTAGTAGTTGCCGCGTTCGGTGCCGCCGGCAACCGAAAGCTGGTGGTTCTGAACGGGTGCGCCGTCGTTGAAGATAGCGTCTTGCCAGTCGAAGCCTTCGCCTACGCTATAGGGATCCATCGTCAGGTGCGAAGGAATGCTCTGGCCTGCGTTGATGTAGCCTTCCTGCTTCATCAGCACGTATTCGGTGGCGTTCATCATCTTGACCTGCTTGGCTACGCTCTGCCAGCCATAGCTGAAGTCGTAGGTGATCTTGGCGCGTCCGGTCTGGCCGGCTTTGGTGGTTACCAAGATAACGCCGTTGGCTGCACGTGCACCATAGACAGCACCCGAAGCAGCATCCTTCAGTACTTCGATTGACTTGATGTCGGACGGGTTGAGGTAGTCGATACCGCCGTCGATAGGCATACCGTCGACAATGTAAAGAGGATTAGAGTTGTTGATTGTACCGATACCACGTACGCGTACCTGTGCACCGGTGCCGGGCTGGCCGTTGGCTGCGGTGACTGTCACACCTGAGGTGAGGCCTTTCAGTGCGTTGTCGACGCGGACAGCAGCGGTTTGTTCGAGTTGTTCGCTACCGACTTTCGAGATGGCAGCGGTCACGACGCTCTTCTTCTGCGAACCGTAGCCTACGACTACGACTTCTTCGAGTGCGTTGTGGTCTTCGACCATGACGACTTTCATGCCGTCAACGGCCTTGGCTTCTGTTGTCTTGCAACCTACGTAGCTAAATACTAAGGTTGTGTTTTCGTTAGGAATCGCAATCTTGAATTGTCCATCAATGTCGGTTGAGACTCCAGTCATAGAGCCTTTGACTAAAACCGAAGCTCCAATTAAAGGCTCACCGTTGCTGTCCTCGACAGTACCGGTGATAGTCGTTTGTGCCAACGCACCGACTGTTCCCAGGAACAGAAGAAGCAGCATAAGCAACGACCTTCGAGTTCTAAAAATTGCTTTTTGCATTGTTATAATGGTATTAAAGGTTATAAGAATTGTGACGCAAAGTTAAAATACATATATTTAATATAAAAACGCAAGCATTGCGGCAGGTAAAGTCGCAATGCTTGTATTATGCTTGATAATCAGATGGTTGCCTAAAAACGAGTGCAGTTATTTGGTAAATATTAGTAGGCGATTTTGCCAAGCGATTTCACCGTGTTTGCGAACTCGTCTTTGGGTATGATGGCTCGATTGCGCATCCGTTGGCGTGTGTTATAGACGGTGCGCACCGAGCAGTGTAGGAATTGGGCTATCTTGGTGCTGTCGTTCAATCCCAGTCTGACGAGTGCGTAGATGCGAAGCTCGGTGTTGAGTTGCTCGCCTTTTTTGAGCGTTATCTGCTCTTCGGGGCGCAATAATGTGTTGAAATCTTTGACGAAATCCGGATAGATGCCTAAGAATACTTTATCAAAAATTTGGTACAATTCTTTAGTTTCGGCATACGACAATTCGGGCGTCTTTGTCAGCTCTTTTAGGTCGACATAGCGGTGAGCGAGAAGCATAGCGTGTATGTTGCGGCGGAAGTCGTCGAGCTTGTTGATGTAGTTGGAGCATATTGAGAAGATGTCGGCTATCAGGCGCTCTTTCACGTAGTTTGTCTCGGACAATTCTACAGCACCCTGTTTTGCCGACGAATACATCTCTTTTAGTTTTTCGTTTGCTTCGAGCAACTTGTCGTTGGTGTCCTTGAGCTGCTCTTGCAGGCTTTTCTGTTCGGCTATCTGCTGGCTGAGCTGTGCGTTGGCTTCATCGAGGGCTGTTTTGTTGGCTCGTAGCTTGCGATTTTGCACGAATGTAAAGTACAGGGTTAGCAACAACAACACAACTATCGTAATCAGCGCTATGGAGTAGATGCGCAAGTCTTTGTTTTGCTCTTCGGCTTTACCTTGATATACCGACGCTATTTTGTACTGCATATCAGCCAGATTGCCCACTCTGACGCGGCTTTTGTATTCATTGGCGAAGTTTAGGCAGTAGTTGATGTATTCGTTGGCGCGTTTGAGGTCATTTCCCACATACATATAGTAGGCCACCTCTTCCAACGAAGATATTTCTTTGTTGTATGAACGCGCATCGGCGATCGACGACAGTATCAAGAATTTGAGTTTGTTTGCTTCGTCTCCGACTTTTTCGTAAAGTCTGCTGAGTATCCAAGCATTTTTCGCGTCGGTTATGGTTTGGAATTTGCTTTCCGATACGATTGATAGAATAATCGGTAGCGCTTCCTTTGATTTGTCTATATCGCTGAGGCTGTACCAGCCTTTGAACCAGCAGTATTGTGGGTCGGTTTTAGGCAAGTCTTGAATCAAATTCTCCAGCAGGCGCATCGACTCGGCCGTGTAGGGGTTGTCTTTTGAATTTGTGCCGCGATATTGGTCGCGGTGGGTGTATAGAAATAGCAGTTGCTCGTTGTATTGCAACAATGTCGTGCGGTCCAAATTATCGGTATTGACCTGGTCGATGGTGTTTTGCGATTCTTCCAGCAAGCCGGTCGCTGAATAGATGTACGACTGATTTATGTACATTTCGTCAATCCACTTCGGGCGGTTTGCCGCTTTGGCGTATTGCAAACTTAGATTTGCATAATGCAGCGCCGAGTCTGAATCGTACGTCTTGTACTCATTATATAGATTACGAGCTGTCCAATATCGTTGCTCGACGTCTGTCGCGGCAGCTAATTCGCTCTTTAGCAGCTCTAATTTCTCTTTTTTCTTGTCTTCAAAAATGTTTTTGTTGGCTAAGATCCAATCGAGTTCATTCAAGAGCTGCTCTTTTGTCATTTGAATCAGCGGTCTGTCTGATGGCTGGGCGCTTACGGCCGGTCGGCACATTAACAGGCATACGAATATACAAATGTAGGTTTTCATGTATTGGATTTGCAGTGTATATTTTTGCAATTTTGGTTAGTTGTATTCTCCTTGTTGTTGGAGATTTTTCTTTATGGTATCTTTAACTTTCCGCAAAATTACAATTATTTTTTGTTTTCTTCACTTTAAGGTAAAGTTTACAGGTAAATAATTACAAAACTATCTCACACTATGATAGGTTTATAAGTGTAATATTAGGTAAATATTTTAGAATGGTTAATTAACTATTCTGGTAAATGTTTAATCGCTTTTTATCGTCTTTCGAGCGGAGAAAAATTTACCTATCGTGGTCGTTCTTGTCGGCGTCTGTCGGTAAAATCTTTGTCGGCTGCCGGCTATCGCCTTTCTGCGTCTTTACTCTTTCTTTTTAGGCTGCCGGACCAATTATTCTCTTTATTAGCTTACTATGAGCGTGTAGAATGATATGTCGGATGGAAAAATTTTTGTAACTTTGCACTTGATATGAAAGAGTTTTTCAATATTCTGAAGCGGTTTGTTCCGCCTTACAAAAAGTATCTGCTGCTCAACATCCTGTTCAACCTGTTGACTGCGGTTCTTACATTGTTCTCGTTCGCGTTGATTATTCCGATTTTGGAGATGCTATTCAAAATCAAGGAGGCAACGTATGTGTATATGTCGCTCGGCGATGGCTCGCTGAAAGACGTGGCTGTCAACAACTTCTACTATTATACCCAAGAGTCGATTGCTAATTTCGGCTCATCGGCGACGCTCGCCTTGTTGGCCGCTGCTTTGGTGGTTATGACCGCCCTTAAGACGGGTACAGCCTATCTGAGTAGCTATTTCATCGTGCCGCTTCGCTCCGGTATCGTTCGCGATATTCGTAACTTCTTGTACGACAAAGTTACGCGACTGCCTATTTCGTTCTTTACTTCCGAGCGCAAGGGCGATGTCATGGCGCGTATGAGCGGCGACGTTGCCGAGATTGAGAATAGTATCATGTCGTCGCTCGATATGATGTTCAAAAACCCGGTGATGATTATCGTCTGTCTTGCCATGATGCTGACCATTTCGTGGCAATTGACTGTCTTTGTGTTCGTGCTGCTGCCGCTGGCCGGCCTTGTCATGGGTCGTGTAGGCAAGCGCCTCAAGCGCCAATCGTTCGAAGGTCAGACGCAGTGGGGTGTCCTTATGTCGAATATCGAAGAGACGTTAGGCGGTCTGCGTATTATCAAGGCGTTCAATGCCGAAGAAAAAGTGCGCACCCGTTTTCATCAGCAAAATCAGACATTCTTCCGGATTAGCAACCGCGTAGCCCGCCGTCAGTCGCTGGCTCATCCTATGAGCGAATTCCTTGGCACTGCGGCCATTGCCATTATCTTGTGGTTTGGCGGTTCGTTGATTTTAGGTGGATATTCTTCGCTTAATGCCGCTTCGTTCATTTACTATATGGTGATTTTCTACTCGATTATCAACCCGGCAAAGGACTTTTCGAAGGGCGCATATAGTATCCAAAAAGGCCTTGCTTCGATGGAGCGTGTCGATAAGATATTGTCCGCACGAAATCCGATTGCCGACCCCGAGCATCCGGTCGCTGTGCCCGAATTGGAGCATTCCATTCGCTACGAGGGCGTCTCGTTTAGCTATGGCGAACGTGAAGTCCTGCATGATATTAACCTTGAAATTCCGGTCGGTGCTACCGTGGCTCTGGTCGGTCAAAGCGGCTCGGGCAAGACAACTATGGCCGATTTGTTGCCACGCTTCTACGATACGGCCGAAGGGCGAATTACTATCGACGGCGTCGACATCCGCGACATGCGTGTAGCCGAGCTTCGCTCGCTCATGGGTAACGTCAATCAAGAGGCTATACTTTTCAACGATACATTCTTCAACAATATCACGTTCGGTGTCGAATCGGCTACACAGGAGCAGGTTGAGGCTGCCGCTCGCATTGCCAATGCCCACGAATTCATTGTCGACTCCGAGCAGGGCTACGACACCTCTATCGGCGACCGCGGATGCCGCCTTTCGGGCGGTCAGCGCCAGCGCCTTTCTATCGCGCGCGCCATCCTGAAGAACCCGCCGATTTTGATTCTCGACGAGGCGACTTCGGCCCTCGACACCGAGAGTGAAGTGCTCGTGCAGCAGGCGCTCGAACGTCTGATGAAGGACCGCACCACCCTCGTTATAGCCCACCGCTTGTCGACAATTCGCAATGCCGATATCATTTGCGTGCTTCACGAAGGGCGAATTGTCGAACGCGGCAACCACGAGCAACTCATGGCCCTCGGCGGCCACTACCGCCGTCTGGTCGAGATGCAAAGCCTCGGCTGATGCTTTTTTATCGCTACTTTTTTTGACTTTTAATTGCTATTATGATTGAGCACAATATAAAAGAAGAGGAACGCGCCGTACTCGTCGGCCTCATCAATGATACTCAGGACGAGGCTCGCAGTCGCGAATACCTCGACGAGTTGGCGTTCTTGGCCGACACGGCCGGTGCTGTCGCCGTCCGTCGGTTTACGCAAAAACTCGACTATCCCAATCCTCGTACTTTCGTTGGCAAGGGTAAGCTCGAAGAAATCGCCCTATATGTCGAAGAAAACGACATCGCGATGGTGATTTTCGACGATGACCTTACTTCAAAGCAAGTGGCCAACCTTGAGCGCGAGCTGAAGGTAAAAATTCTCGACCGTACGAGCCTCATTCTCGATATTTTCGCCTCGCGCGCTCAGACAGCTCACGCCAAGACGCAGGTCGAGCTGGCTCAGTATCAATACTTGCTCCCTCGCTTGACTCGAATGTGGACGCACCTCGAACGTCAGCGAGGCGGTATCGGTATGCGTGGTCCCGGTGAAACGCAGATCGAGACCGACCGCCGTATCATCCTCGACAAAATTTCGCATCTGAAGGAGGAGCTTCGCTCAATCGACAAGCAAAAATCCATTCAGCGCAAAAATCGTGGCAAACTCACCCGCATAGCCCTCGTCGGCTATACCAACGTGGGAAAGTCGACGCTCATGAATCTGCTCAGTAAAAGCGATGTGTTCGCCGAGAACAAGCTATTCGCAACGTTGGATACCACCGTGCGCAAAATCACCATCGACAATCTGCCGATGTTGCTTACCGACACCGTCGGATTTATTCGCAAATTGCCTACCCACTTGATTGAGTCGTTCAAATCTACTCTCGACGAGGTTCGCGAGGCCGACCTGTTGGTGCATGTTGTCGATATTTCGCATCCAAATTTCGAGGAGCAGATTGATGTTGTGAACAAGACCTTGCAGGACGTTTGCGGCGGCGCCGATAAGCCGGTCATCTTGGTGTTTAACAAAATCGATGCTTATACTTTTACGCCGAAGGATGCCGACGATCTGACGCCCGCTACGGCTCGCAATCTTTCGCTCGACGATTTGAAATCTTCGTGGATGGCCCGAATGAACGACAACTGTGTCTTCATCTCGGCCCGCAAAGGTACCAACATCGACGAACTGAAGCAGATCGTCTACGCCAAAGCCCGCGAAATCCACCTCACTCGTTTCCCATACAACGATTTTCTCTATCAGCATTACGAAGACACTACCGAAGAATAATTCGCGAAGCCGGGCGCATCATCATTGTGCCCGGCTTCGGTTTTACTTTGGGGTGCTCATTGCGATGGTGAAGACGTGGCGACCGTCGACGTACTTATAGTCGAGCTGCCAGCCATGGTATTCGCAAATGGCTTTGGCTATGGGTAGGCCCAGGCCTGTGCCGCCGTTCCCTGTCGTTCGAAATCGGCTGAATATTTTCGTCGGGTCGAGTGCGCCGCCTGTGGCTGTGTTGCTTACGGATAGTTTTGGTCCGGCTGATGCGATGATGGCGACTTCGCCGGAGGGTGTATTGCGTATTGCGTTTACTACCAGATTGTTGATAAGGCTTTCGAGCAGCGTCGGATTCGCACTTATTGTCATGTCCGAACTGCCGCCGGGTATGAATTTCACCTTCTCGTCGGTTCGTAGTAGACTGTACGACGGCATCAATCCGCTTACAAATTCTTCAAGGTGTATTATTTTTCGCTCTTCATATTGCAGCCCGTCGATTTTTGCCAGTAGCAGCAGGTTGCGATTGAGGTGCTCCATGTGGCTGTTGATTTGATACATATCTGCGACCAACTCAAGTTGCTGCGGGGTGAGTTGCTCTTGCAATAACAGGTCAAGCTTGCTGCGCGTCACAGCCAATGGCGTTTGCAGTTCGTGCGATGCGTTTTCGGCGAACTCTTTCATGATGCGATACGATTTGCGACTCTTAATCATCAGGCGCGCCAGCGAATCGTTTAGCCGATTGAATTCCGTCACATTGCTCGCTTCGAAATGCGGCATTTCACTTTCGGCTACGTTGAAGCGCTCGGCTTTAGCCAGGCTGTCGTCGAATGGTTGCCACAGACGCTTGGTCACGAAGCGCGCCATGATTAAGAATGCGATAAACAGCATTATGAATGTGAGCGAAAAGTGCGCCGATACGCTGACTATGATATCTTCTTCGAGGTCGACATCGGGAAGACGTTCGTGGCGTTCGATTGCTTGCAGCAAAGCCATGACGTCTTCGGCATAGAAATACTTGGTCAGCAGGTAAAACACCGGGGCCATCAGCAGAAATATCGCCACCGTGCAGGCGAAAAACTGCAGCATCGTCCTTCGTATGAGGTTGTGGCTTTTCATATTCATTCGTTCCAGCGATAACCGGCGCCGTAAAGTGTTCGGATGCAGTCGGTAAGTCCGGCTGCTGCGAGTTTCGACTTTAAGTTTTTGATATGCGCGTACACGAAGTTGAAGTCATTCATCATATCGGCCACGTCGCCGCTCAGGTGCTCGGCCAGCGCGCTTTTCGACACTACGCGCCCGCGGTTTTCTATCAGGAACAGTAGCAAATCGTACTCGCTTTTGGTCAAGTCGAGTTCGCGGCCGTCGACCGACGCGGCTCGTCGGAGAAGGTCGACTTGCACGCCGCCGCTCTTGATGACGTTCGCCGCGTCGTTGAAGCATTTGCGGCGCAGCAACGCGAAGATGCGCATACTGAGTTCCGACAAGTGAAAAGGCTTTGCTATATAATCGTCGGCGCCAAGCCGCAGGCCGGCCACCTTGTCGTTAATCGAGTCCTTGGCCGATACGATTATTACTCCTGTGCGTGGTGCTGTGGCGCGAATTCGGCGCAGAAGGTCAAGCCCCGTGCCTCCCGGGAGCATCAAGTCGAGCAATATGCAGTCGTACTCGTACGCGGTGATGCGTTCGGCAGCCTCGTCGAACGTAAACGCCTGCTCACACAAGTATTCTTCATTGCCAAGGTATTTTACGATGCCGTCCGACAGTTGTCGTTCGTCTTCAATGATTAAAAGTTTCATAGTTTTAGGTTTGCGGCCGTAAAGTTATATAACTTTTTTGGTAAAATTCAGAATTTCTGCAAAATTCATCTCTATTTTTGTAAGATATTTTGCGCTTCTATGTGTTTTATACCATATATAACCGATTTGCTGACCTGCGCCGACAAAGCGTTGCTCCTATTTATTAACGGGTTGCACACGCCGGCGCTCGATGTCGTCATGTGGGTGCTGAGCGACCGCTGGGTGTGGATACCGCTCTATATGCTGCTCGCGTGGCTTTTAATCAGGCGAGTCGGTCCTGTCGCCGGCATCACGGCATTGGTGCTGATAGCCGGCCTCATTTTAGCCACCGACCAGACGTGCGCCACGCTGATTCGTCCGGCCATCGCGCGTTTGCGCCCCACCAATCCCGACAATCCGCTCTCGGCTGCCATGACCATTGTCAACGACTATCGTGGTGGCTCGTATAGCTTCCCTTCGTGTCATGCCGCCAACACTATGGCGCTGGCCGTTTTTCTATCGCTCGTGTATCGACATCGCTTCATGACTCTGTCTATAATCGCATGGTCGATAATTGTGTCATACTCGCGAATATATCTTGGTGTGCACTATCCTTCTGATATCTTTGCCGGCTTTCTTGTCGGCTCATTCTTCGCTTTCGTTTTCTACTATATTTATCGCTACGTGTGCAGTCGGAGCTACATACGCCGCCGTGCGCCGCTTGTCGGCCGCCGCTCGCCGCGTGGTCTCTTTTCTGTGGTAGGGCAGGACGAGAACAACGGCGGCTGCGCCTAAATGTTCACAAACAACAACGCATAAAGAGTAAATATGGTTCGCGCGCTTTGTGTGCGAACCATATAGTTTTTATTTATTCTATGGAATAAAATTTGACGTAAGGGCTGCGCCGGGGCCGGCTGCGTGGGGCTAAACGCAAAAACGCCGCGGGCCTTGATGACCTGCGGCGTCTTTGCGCTTCAAGATGGACTCGAACCAACGACCCTCTGATTAACAGTCAGATGCTCTA
>CAYSQI010000025.1:0-35596 GCA_964433215.1 uncultured Bacteroides sp. | reverse complement strand
TTCCACCAAATATTTTTACAACATTTTTATGCTTTAAAACATAAAAATTTTTCAAGTACCTGTTTTTCAACACAATAAAAATCCAAAAATTTTACCTCTAAAAAACGCGTCAACACCGACAACACAGCCTCGCGGAGCAAAAGCGCACACTAAACACGATACTATTTTTAGTAAGGAACGCCGCGACGACCTCATGATAGCAAGAACCAAAAGCGTATATTTCACCAATTACGCCGACTTTTTCACCAAACCGCCGGCGATATTTGCTATTTGCAGACTCACGAAAAATCCTTAATTTTGTAAAAAATTATCAAGTATGAGATTTCACACATTATTATTATGTATAGCCACGTCGGCTGCTGCATTTGCAGCGCCTCAGAATGTGAGATGGCACAATGAAGCCGCCGACACGACACTTATAACTGAAATTCTAAACGAAACAGCCGCTCAACACTTCACCGACCCCGGGAAACGAACGGGCTTTATAGCTCGCAAATTTCTCGACCGCCCTTATGTAGCCCATACACTCGAAGGCGACACAGAGTTGCTGACAGTAAATCTTGACGAGCTCGATTGCACGACATTGGTCGACGTCGTCATGGCCTTGTCGTACAGCGTAGGCGAAAATCGGCTCAGTTGGCAAGACTTCCTCTACAACTTGCAGCGTATGCGATACCGCAACGGCGAGATTGACGGCTATGGCTCGCGACTCCACTACAACTGCGACTGGGCAATCAACAACATCCACCGAGGCAATTTCATAGACGCCACTCCGCGCATGCCGCGAGTAAATTATATAGTTCGCTCAATCGACTTCATGTCGAGCCACCGCAGCAGCTACTCAGCGCTGGCCGACAGCGCTGCTTTCGCCAAAATCATTAGTGTCGAAAGCAACTACCGCAATCATCGCTTTCCGTACATCAAAACTCACGACCTGGGATATAAAGATGTCATCAACGTGCTCCGCGAGGGCGACATTCTGGCATTTGTATCGAATTTGAAAGACCTCGACGTCACCCACATGGGCATAGTCGTCATAGAAAACGGAGCGGTCAAGGTATTACACGCATCGAGCACAGACGGCAAAGTTGAAATATCATCAGCACCTATCGACGACTTTGTAAAGCGCAACCGCAACTGGATCGGCATCCGCGTCTACCGCCTGAAAGAGTAATCACCTACCCTACCCTCGCCCCCAAGAGTTTGAATTTCTCAGAAGGGAAAACCGTAAAATTTTACATTCAGCACTGCAAAAATAAAATCCGCACCGAAATCACTGGCGATTCGGTGCGGATTATTTTATACAGTCAGTTAGTGATTACTGACGCTTGGTCTTTTTGCCATAGCCGTAAACTGCGGCAGCGCCGAGCTGCTCTTCGATGCGGAGCAGCTGGTTGTACTTGGCCATACGGTCGGAACGCGAAGCCGAACCGGTCTTGATCTGGCCGGCGTTGGTAGCAACAGCGATGTCGGCGATGGTAGCATCTTCGGTTTCACCCGAGCGGTGCGAGATGACAGCGGTGTAGCCATTGCGCTGAGCGAGCTCAACGGCGCGGAGGGTTTCGGTGAGCGAACCGATCTGGTTAACCTTAACCAGGATCGAGTTAGCGCAACCTTCGTTGATACCGCGCTGGAGGTACTTAACGTTGGTAACGAAGAGGTCGTCGCCAACGAGCTGGCAGCGGTCGCCGATGAGGTCGGTCAAAATCTTCCAGCCTTCCCAGTCGTTTTCGCTCATACCGTCTTCGATCGAGTCGATAGGATAGTTTTCAACGAGGGTCTTGAGGAATTCAGCCTGTTCGCGGCTTGTATAGGTCTTGCCGTTTTCTTCTTTGGGAGCGCCATTGTTGAGGTGGCTGTAGTGGTACTTGCCGTCTTCGTAGAATTCAGAAGAAGCGCAGTCGAGACCGATGGTAACGTCCTTGCCGGGTACGTAGCCAGCGAGTTCGATAGCCTTGATGATGCAGTTAAGAGCGTCTTCAGTGCCTTCGAGCTTGGGAGCGAAGCCGCCTTCGTCGCCAACGGCGGTCGAAAGGTTGCGTTCTTTGAGGACTTTCTTGAGGTTGTGGAATACTTCGGTACCCATGCGGATGCCTTCCTTGAACGAAGGAGCGCCGATAGGACGAATCATGAATTCCTGGAAGCAGATGGGAGCGTCGGAGTGAGCGCCACCATTGATGATGTTCATCATCGGCACGGGCAGAGCGTAGGTGTTGCAGCCACCGATGTATTTGTAAAGGGGCAGGTCGAGGTAGTCGGCAGCAGCCTTAGCAACTGCGAGCGATACACCGAGGATAGCGTTAGCGCCGAGGTTGCTCTTTGTCTCTGTGCCGTCGAGAGCCAGCATCTTTTCGTCGACAGCGATTTGATCGAGGGCATTCATGCCAACGAGAGCTTCAGCGATGGGGCCATTGACATTGGCAACTGCCTTGGTCACACCCTTGCCCATGTAGCGAGCTTTGTCGCCGTCGCGGAGTTCGAGAGCTTCGTTTTCGCCTGTAGAAGCGCCCGAAGGAACAGAGGCGCGGCCAAAAGCGCCGGATTCGAGGAGTACGTCAACCTCAACTGTGGGATTGCCACGCGAGTCAAGAACCTCGCGACCGATAATTTTTTCTATCTTCATATTCGTTACTTTAAAATATAAAAGTATGTAAATGTTTTGTTTGCGTCACTTGAACTGCAAAAGCTACGATGAGCTCTTTTGCGCCACAAAGTTACGAATTATCAGACAAAAATACAACGTTTCAACGCACTATCTTCGTAGATATTCGCGACGAAATATCGAAATAATTGGCAGAAAAAGAGAAAATCCGGTGCAATGCTGAATGCACTGCACCGGATTGTTATAAAAATCGAACTTACGTCGGATTATTCAGCTGCGGGAGCTTCAACGGCTTCAGCTGCGGGCTCGGCTGCGGCAGCAGCCTTCTTGCCGCGCGAACGGCGAGTGGTCTTAGCCTTAGCATCTTTCTTATCCTTCAGCATCGCTTCGTTGTAGTCAACGAGTTCGATGAAGCAAGTCTGAGCGTTATCGCCCAAGCGGTTGCCGGTCTTGAGGATGCGGGTGTAGCCACCGGGACGGTCGGCAATCTTCTGTGCGATTTCCTGGAAGAGTTCCTTCACAGCATCCTTGCTCTGGAGGTACTTGAACACCAGGCGGCGATTGTTCATTGTATCCTCCTTGGCGCGGTTGATCAGCGGCTCGGCGAACACACGCAGGGCCTTAGCCTTAGCAAGGGTGGTGTGGATACGCTTGTGGAGGATGAGCGAAATGGTCATGTTAGCCAGGAGGGCATCGCGATGTGCCTTGGTGCGGCTAAGGTGATTGAATTTTTTATTGTGTCTCATCGTGGGTTACTCTTTATCTAATTTATATCGTGAAATATCCATACCGAACGACAGGTTGAGGCTCGTGAGAAGGTCCTCGAGCTCGGTAAGGGACTTCTTGCCGAAATTACGGAATTTCAGCAGGTCGGTCTTGTTGAAGACAACCAATTCAGCCAGGGTCTCGACTTCGGCGCTCTTGAGGCAATTCAGGGCACGGACACTGAGGTCCATGTCGGTGAGCTTCGATTTCAGAAGTTGACGCATGTGGAGCACTTCTTCATCGAATACCTCATTGTTTTCGGCTTCCTGAGTTTCCAGCGTAATCTTCTCGTCGGAGAAGAGCATAAAGTGATAAATCAGGATTTTAGCAGCCTCTTTCAAGGCGTCCTTAGGCAGAATAGCGCCGTTGGTGGTAATTTCGATTGTCAGCTTGTCGTAGTCAGTCTTTTGGTCGACGCGGAAGTTTTCAACGGTGTACTTTACATTCTTAATCGGGGTGTAAGTCGAGTCGATAGCGATGGTGTCGATATCGTCGTTCGGCATTACATTTTCCTCAGCGGGAATCCAGCTGCGGCCCTTGTTGATGGTAAGAGTAATGTTGAAGCTTGCCTTGGGATCCAAATGACAGATGACAAGTTCGGGATTCATTACTTCGAAGCCCGAGAGAGCCTTGCCGATGTCGCCGGCTTTGAACACATCAGTGCCCGACACGTTGATAGTGACTTTCTCGGTGTCGGTATCTTCTACAGTCTGCTTGAGGTCAACCTGCTTGAGGTTCAGGATGATGTTTGTGACATCTTCCTTCACACCCGGGATGGTATCGAACTCATGCTTGACACCATCGATCTTGATAGAGGAGATGGCGAAGCCTTCGAGCGACGACAGCAAAACGCGACGCAGCGCGTTGCCGACAGTGATACCATAGCCGGGCTCCAGGGGTTTGAACTCGAACTTTCCGTAAAAGTTATCAGCCTCGAGCATGATCACTTTGTCGGGTTTCTGGAATGCTAAGATAGCCATGGATCTGATGTATTTTAAGAATTATTACTTCGAGTACAACTCGACGATGAGCTGTTCTTTGATATTTTCGGGGATATCAGCACGTTCGGGCAGATGGAGGAACTTGCCGGCCTTAGCAGCCTCGTCCCATTCAATCCAGGGATACTTGCTGTGGTTGAAGCCCGACAGAGAGTCGGCGATAACCTCGAGCGACTTCGAACGTTCGCGAACGCCAACGATGTCGCCGGCTTTCACATCGTACGACGGAATGTTTACTACGCCGCCGTTAACGACGATGTGGCGGTGGAGAACCAGCTGGCGAGCAGCTGCACGAGTGGGAGCGATACCCAGACGATATACTACATTGTCGAGACGCGATTCGAGCAGTTGGAGCAGGATTTCACCGGTAATACCTTTCATGCGCGAGGCCTTCTTGAACAGATTGCTGAACTGTTTTTCGAGGACGCCATAGGTGTATTTAGCTTTCTGCTTTTCGCGAAGCTGAACTCCGTATTCCGAAGTTTTACGACGCTTGTTCTGGCCGTGCTGGCCTGGG
Organism: uncultured Bacteroides sp.; assembly: GCA_964433215.1. Taxonomy (GTDB): domain Bacteria; phylum Bacteroidota; class Bacteroidia; order Bacteroidales; family Muribaculaceae; genus CAG-873. The sequence goes on along the minus strand of CAYSQI010000025.1, from coordinate 30,714 downwards.
GGGAAGTTACGACGCTGAAGAACTTTGTCTTCACCGAAAATGGGTTCGCCAAAGCGACGGGCGATTTTGGTCTTAGGACCTGTATATCTTGCCATTTTATTTAAAAATCAGTTTATGGAAGCACCGAGATGCCGGTTAAAGTGAATTGCGTCGGCTGTTGGTCAAGGTGTCATGCCGCGCGACATCTCGCAGTTACTTCCGTGGATTATACTTAAGTGGTGTTTAAAAACTAAAAGAGAAAGTAGAGTGGACCATCAGCAGGAGAAAAAGCCGCCTGCGAGGTCTCCAACTGATTATTAAACTCTTCTGCGCTTGGGCGGACGGCAGCCATTGTGAGGCAGCGGAGTCACATCGATGATCTCAACTACTTCGATACCGGCGCCGTGAATCGTACGAATTGCGCTTTCGCGGCCATTACCCGGACCCTTCACATAAGCTTTCACCTTGCGCAGGCCGAGATCGTAGGCGATCTTTGCGCAGTCCTGAGCTGCCATCTGAGCAGCGTAGGGAGTGTTCTTCTTGGAGCCGCGGAAGCCCATCTTGCCGGCCGACGACCAGGAGATAACCTGACCTTCGCTATTGGCAAGACACACGATGATATTGTTGAAAGACGAATGAACGTGAAGCTGGCCTTCTGCACCAACCTTAACGTTTCTCTTCTTTGCTTGTACTGTCTTTTTAGCCATAGTAGATTATTATTTAGTAGCCTTCTTCTTGTTAGCAACGGTTTTCTTGCGGCCCTTACGGGTGCGGGCATTGTTCTTAGTCGACTGGCCACGAACGGGCAGACCGTTACGATGACGGATGCCACGATAGCAACCGATATCCATCAGACGCTTGATATTGAGCTGAATTTCGCTACGAAGATCACCTTCGACTTTGTAGTCGTTGCCGATCACTTCGCGTACTTTTGCAGCCTGATCATCAGTCCAGTCCTGAACTTTGATGTTTACATCTACGCCGGCTTTTTCGAGAATCTTCTTCGCCGAGCTGCGACCGATGCCGAAGATGTAGGTCAAGGCGATTTCACCGCGCTTGTTTTGAGGGAGGTCAACTCCCACTATACGTATTGCCATAAATTACTCGTATTTTTTCTGCAAAAATAACAAAAATTATCCTTGACGTTGTTTGTACTTGGGGTTTTTCTTGTTAATGACATAAAGGCGACCCTTGCGACGCACGATTTTGCTGTCCGGGGTGCGCTTCTTCACTGAAGCTCTTACTTTCATCTTTTCTTTTAGTTATAGTTGGTTGTTGTTATCGTTATTTGTAGCGGAACGCAATCCGGCCCTTCGACAGGTCATAGGGCGACATTTCGACACGCACTTTATCGCCGGGAAGGATTTTGATGTAGTGCATACGCATCTTGCCCGAGATATGTGCTGTAATCTCATGTCCGTTTTCAAGTTCGACGCGGAACATAGCGTTGGACAGAGCCTCCACTATGGTGCCGTCTTGCTCAATTGCTGTCTGTTTTGCCATACTTATTAAATAAATCTGTCTTCAATTACTTGATGGATATAGTCGAAGGTGGTGAGCACCTCTGTCCGGTCGTTTTCGATGATGACGGTATGCTCGAAATGCGCCGACGGCTTGCGGTCGCGTGTGCGACATGTCCAGCCATCGCTTTCAATAACAATATTGCGCGAGCCCATATTAATCATAGGCTCAATGCAGATTGCCATGCCATTGCGCAGAAGTGCGCCCGTGCCGGGACGGCCGTAGTTAGGTACGTCGGGCGATTCGTGCATCGAGCGGCCGATGCCATGTCCGGTCATTTCGCGGACGACGGTATAGCCACGCTGCTCGCAATAACGCTGCACAGCATTTGCGATATCGCCGATGCGACGGCCGGGGCGGCAGGCTTCGATTCCGACATAGAGGCTTTCGCGAGTAGTCTTGCAAAGCTCTATCACCTTCGGATCGACATCTCCGACAGCGAACGTGTAGCACATATCGGCGCAGAAACCTTCCTTTTCGACTACGGTATCGATGCCGACAATGTCGCCATCGCGTAAGGCGTAATTCGAAGGGAAGCCGTGCACGACAGTCTCGTTCACTTCTATGCAAAGCGTACCGGGAAATCCCTCGTATCCCAGACAAGCAGGCTTGCCACCATTGTCGCGAATGAATTCGCGGGCAATGGTGTCAAGTTTGCGTGTAGTGATACCCGGGGCGATCCAACGGGCTACTTCGCCCATTGTACGCGAGATGAGGTCGGCAGCGACGCGCATCTTGCTGAAATCTTCCGGTGTCTTCAGATATATCATTGAGATATCTATCCTGTTATCAATCGTTGAATGTTATCAATAAGCAGAGCCGGTAGTGCGGCCTTTGATCTTACCTTCTTTCATGAGGCCATCGTAGTGGTGCATCTTCAGGTGAGCTTCTACCTGCTGGAGCGTATCGAGAACTACACCAACCATAATCAGCAGCGAAGTGCCGCCGAAGAATTGGGCAAAATTCTGCGAAATGCCAAAGAAGCGGGCGAAAGCGGGCAGGATAGCCACGATACCCAAGAAAATCGAACCGGGCAGAGTGATACGCGACATGATAGCGTCGAGATATTCTGCGGTCTTCTTACCGGGCTTCACACCGGGGATGAATCCATTGTTGCGCTTCATATCTTCGGCCATCTGTGTAGGACGCACGGTGATAGCTGTATAGAAATATGTAAACGCTACGATGAGAAGGAAGAATACAAAGTTATACCAGAAACTGTTCATGTCAGTGAAAGCGCCCATGAAGCCCGATTCGCCGCCGCGGAAACCGGCAAGAGCCATCGGGATGAACATGATAGCCTGAGCGAAGATGATAGGCATGACGCCGGCAGCATTCACTTTCAGAGGAATGTACTGGCGCTGGCCGCCGTACTGGCGGTTACCTACAATACGCTTGGCATACTGCACGGGCACTTTGCGAGTACCCTGTACGAGCATGACGGCGAACACTGTCACAGCGAACAAGAGGACGATTTCGACAATGAACATCACCAGACCGCCCTGGCCACTTGTCGAGCCGGGAAGACGCGACATGAACTCATAGAAGAGAGCTCCCGGGAGACGGGCAATAATACCTACGAGGATGATGAAGGAGATACCATTGCCGATACCACGGTCGGTGATACGCTCGCCGAGCCACAGGATGAACATGGCGCCGGCAGCGAGGATAATCGTCAGATAAGCTATCTTCCAGAAACCGAGGGCCAAAGCAGCGCCGTGCGAAGCCTGAGCTACTTGGTACTGAAGGTTAGTGAGATATGCCGGAGCCTGCAGGCACAGGATCAGCACGGTAAGATAGCGAGTGTACTGGTTGAGTTTCTGGCGTCCGCTTTCACCCTCGCGTTGCATCTTCTGGAAAGAGGGTAAAATCATGCCACAAAGCTGAATCACGATGGAAGCAGTAATGTAGGGCATAATACCCAAAGCGAAGATGGATGCCTGGGAGAAAGCGCCACCCGAGAACATATCGAGCAGCTGCATCAGACCGCTACTGCTGGTAAATTTAGCCAGCGCGTCGATGTCAGAGGGCGAGATGCCCGGCAGCACGACATAGCAACCAAGTCGATAGACAAGCACCAGCAGCAGCGTAATGCCGATACGCTTACGCAGCTCTTCGATTGTCCAGATGTTTTTGAGGGTGTCGACGAATCTCATTATTTCTCAATTTTAAGAACAGAGCCTCCGGCAGCCTCGATAGCAGCTTGAGCAGCTGCCGAGAAAGCATGAGCCTCTACAGTGAGGGCGCTGTTAACTGCGCCGTTGGCGAGAATTTTAACGAGTTGCTTACGGTTGATGAAACCGGCTGCGCGAAGTTCTTCGAGACCAACCTTGGTGATGTTCTGCTTTTCAGCGAGAGCGGCAATAAGCTCCAAGTTGATAGCTTTGTATTCCTTACGGTTGATATTATTGAAGCCCCACTTCGGGAGACGACGCTGAAGAGGCATCTGGCCACCTTCGAAGCCGATTTTACGCTTGTAGCCGCTGCGCGATTTGGCACCTTTGTGACCACGAGTCGATGTGCCACCTTTGCCCGAACCGGGTCCACGGCCAATACGAGTCGAGCGCTTTACTGAACCGGCGGCGGGCTGTAAATTACTTAAGTCCATAGTCGATATTCTTTTATGCGTTGGTCACTTCTACGAGGTGGCGAACTTTGTTAACCATACCCATCACCGAGGGAGTATCTTCTTTCTCCACCGAGTGATGCATTTTCTTGAGGCCAAGTGCGTCCAGAGTGCGCTTCTGCACTGCCGGGCAATTAATGCGGCTCTTTATCTGAGTGATTTTGATTTTTGCCATTGTTTCTGATTACTTTAGCCTTTGAATACTTGTTCTACAGAGATACCACGGTTCTGAGCCACCTGAGCGGGCGAACGCATTTCGCCGAGGGCGGCGATAGTGGCCTTTACCAAGTTGTGGGGGTTCGACGAGCCCTTGCTCTTGGCGAGGACGTCGGTGATACCCACGCTTTCGAGCACGGCACGCATAGCACCACCGGCCTTCACACCGGTACCGTGCGAAGCGGGCTTGAGGATGATGCGTGAGCCGCCGAACTTGGCAACTTGCTCGTGAGGAATAGTACCCTTGTGAACGGGAACTTTAATCAGGTTTTTCTTAGCTGCTTCAACGCCCTTGGCGATAGCGGCCTGTACTTCGTTGGCCTTGCCGAGGCCCCAGCCAACGATGCCTTTTTCGTCACCAACTACGACGATGGCAGCAAAAGTGAATGTACGGCCACCCTTTGTCACCTTCGTTACTCGGTTGATGGCCACCAGACGATCTTTCAGTTCGAGATCATTCGTGGTTTTTACGCGATTGTTCTTTGTTGCCATATCCTTTAGAATTTAAGGCCGCCCTTGCGAGCTGCGTCGGCCAGTGATTTTACGCGACCGTGGAACAGATAGCCGTTACGGTCAAAAACTACTTCAGAGATTCCGGCCTCGATAGCCTTTTTGGCGATGTTTTCGCCGACTTTGGCAGCGATTTCAATCTTGGTGCCTTCTTCAATACCCTTCGAAGAGGTCGATACGAGCGTCTTGCCTGCCAGATCGTCGACGAGCTGTACGTAAATCTGCTTGTTCGAGCGGAAGACCGTCATGCGGGGACGGGTAGCAGTGCCGGAGATGCGGCCGCGGATGCGGGCCTTGATTTTATTTCTTCTATCTATCTTGGATATCATGGTGGTGTCAATTTATTTATTTGGCACCGGCAGTCTTGCCGGATTTACGACGAATAACTTCGCCAACAAACTTGATACCTTTGCCCTTGTAGGGTTCGGGCTTGCGAAGCGAGCGGATCTTGGCACAAACCTGACCCAGCAGCTGCTTGTCGTCGCTGGTGAGGATGATGAGCGGGTTCTTGTTGCGTTCGCTCTTTGCCTCTACCTTCACCTCCGGCGGAAGCTTGATATATATTGCGTGTGAGAAACCGAGCGAGAGCTCCAGCACTTGGCCGGTAGCAGCAGCACGATAACCTACACCTACTAACTCGAGTTCTTTACGATACCCTTCCGAGACACCGACAACCATGTTGTGGATCAGGGCGCGATACAGGCCATGCTGAGCGCGGTGTTCGCGGTCGTCGCTAGGGCGGCTCACATAGACGTGGTCTTCTTTAACCTCGACGGTGATATCGGGGTTGATTTTCTGCTCCAGGGTAGCGTTATTCTTACCTTTGACTGTTACTACGTGGTCCTTAACCTCCACAGTAACGCCGGCGGGGATTGCGATGGGTGCTTTACCTATACGTGACATTTTTTCTGTGGTTTAAAGGATTAATATACGTAACAGAGTACTTCGCCGCCGATTTTTTCTTCAGCGGCTTTCTTGTTGGTCATGACGCCCTTCGATGTCGAAAGAATGGCGATACCGAGTCCGTTCAGGACGCGAGGCATGTCCTTGTAGCCTGCATACTGGCGGAGGCCCGGTCGCGATACACGACGGAGGCCTTTGATGGCGTTTACGCGATCGATGGGATCATACTTGAGAGCTATCTTGATAGTACCGGCGGGATTTTCGCCTTCCTCAAACTTGTAGTTGAGGATATAGCCCTGTTCAAAAAGAATCTTAGTGATTTCTTTTTTCAAGTTCGAGGCGGGAATCTCTACCACACGATGGTTGGCTTTGATAGCGTTCCTCAATCTTGTGAGATAATCTGCTATAGGATCTGTCATTTTTGATTGTTGTTTAAATTAATTGGGACGTATCCCAACAATATTTAATTCTCTAATTGTTGCAAATAAGTCGGGAGTCGACCCTGAGCGGATGCTGAGAGTATCCGCGACGGGCGCAGAGAAGGTTTGAGTCGTGGCTCATGGCCGTCTCCCTATTTTGTATTCTCATCCGAAGCCTTCGAGGGCTTAAGTCGGTAACTTTAACGACGAGTTACCAGCTAGCCTTCTTGACGCCGGGGATCAGCCCTGCCGATGCCATCTCGCGGAATTGGATACGTGAGATACCGAACTCACGCATATAACCCTTGGGACGGCCGGTGATCGAGCAGCGGTTGTGCAGACGAACCCGCGATGCGTTCTTGGGCAGTTTCTGCAATTCCTGATATGCCTCATAGTCGCCAATCTTCTTCAGAGCAGCTTTCTTTTCGGCATACTTGGCAACCAGCTTAGCGCGCTTTACCTCGCGGGCTTTCATTGATTCTTTTGCCATAGTCTTTCCTTATTTCATTTTTTGAACGGCAAACCGAAAGCTTTCAGGAGAGCGAAGCCTTCTTCGTCGGTCGGAGCCGAAGTAACGAAGGTGATGTTCATACCCATCAGCTTGTTGATGTTGTCGATGTTGATTTCAGGGAAAATAATCTGCTCGGTGATGCCGAGAGTGTAGTTGCCGCGGCCGTCGAGCTTGCCTTCGATACCCTTGAAGTCGCGGATACGGGGCAGAGCTACCTTGATCAGACGCTCCAGGAATTCGTACATACGTTCGCGACGCAGAGTCACGCGCACGCCGATGGGCATTTTCTTACGAACCTTGAAGTTCGAGATGTCCTTACGCGACAGAGTAGCGACAGCCTTCTGGCCGGTGATAGCGGTGAGCTCGTTGATAGCGATATCGATGAGTTTCTTATCCTGGGTGGCTTCGCCGATACCTTGGTTGATAACGATCTTCTCAAGGCGCGGCACACGCATCACAGTCGTATAGCCGAACTCCTTGGTCAGGGCCGGGACGATACGTTCCTTGTAATCTTTGCTCAGTGTTGTTTCCATTATTTGATCTCCTGTCCTGATTTTTTAGCGATTCTGGCCTTAGAGCCGTCTTCCTTACGTTCGATCGAGATACGTGTAGGCTTGCCCGACTTGGGGTCGATAAGGCTAAGGTTGGAAATGTGGATAGGTGCCTCCTTCTTTACAAGGCCGCCCTGAGGATACTGGGCCGAAGGCTTTGTTGCCTTGGTGATGATGTTCACGCCCTCGACGATAGCACGCTGCTTCGAAGCATTCACTTCGAGCACGCGGCCGGTCGTTCCGCGGTCTTCACCGCTCAGAACGTACACCATGTCTCCTTTCTTTATATGTAATTTCATTACTTCAGATTTTTGACGGGTTACGATTTAGAGTACCTCGGGGGCAAGTGATACAATCTTCATGTTGGTTGCACGAAGCTCGCGAGCAACGGGGCCGAAAATACGTGTGCCACGGAGTTCACCGGCATTGTTGAGCAGGACGCAAGCATTGTCGTCGAAGCGGATATATGAGCCGTCGGCACGACGGATTTCCTTCTTCGTGCGTACGACAATCGCTTTCGATACAGTACCTTTCTTTACGTCAGAGCTAGGGATGACACTCTTCACCGAAACTACGATGATGTCACCAACTGAAGCATAACGACGACCGGTACCACCGAGCACGTGGATGCACAATGCTTCTTTGGCGCCGCTGTTGTCGGCTACGGTTAAACGGGATTCTGTCTGTATCATAGCTTATTTTACTTTTTCGATTATTTCAACTAAGCGCCATCTTTTGGTCTTGCTCAGAGGACGGGTCTCCATCAGACGTACGGTATCACCTACGCTGCACTCGTTGTTCTCGTCATGCGCGTGATATTTCTTGCTCTTGTTTACGAACTTGCCGTAAATCGGGTGCTTTTCCTTCCACTTGATGGTTACAGTGATAGTCTTGTCACCTTTGTTGCTTGAAACTACCCCGATGCGCTCTTTTCTCAAATTTCTTTTTTCCATATTCGTTGAGATGGGGGTTGATTATTTGTTAAGTTCGCGCTGGCGCAGCTCCGTCTTCACACGGGCAATCATCTTGCGGTCAGCAGTAATCTTGGCCGGGTTGTCCAGCGGAGATACTGCGTGGTTGACCTTCAGCTGGAGATATTCCTTCTCCATCTGGGCCAGACGCTCTTGAAGGTCGGCCGTGCTGAGTTCTTTTATTTCTTCTTTCTTCATAGCTCATTACACGTTTTGTGTCGGATCATAGTCGCGACGAACTACAAACTTGGTCACAACGGGCAGCTTCTGAGCAGCCAGGCGCAGTGCTTCCTTTGCAACTTCGAAGGGAACACCTTCGACTTCAATGATCATACGACCGGGAGTCACAGGTGCCACGAAGCCTTCGGGCGAACCTTTACCTTTACCCATACGAACTTCGGCAGGCTTCTTGGTGATAGGCTTGTCCGGGAAGATACGGATCCAAATCTGGCCCTGACGCTGCATGTAGCGCGTTACGGCGATACGAGCAGCCTCAATCTGACGGCCTGTGATCCATTTCGACTCAAGTGTCTTGATGCCGAACGAGCCGAATGCCAGCTGATTGCCGCGCTGGGCATTGCCCTTCATGCGGCCTTTCTGTTGGCGACGGAATTTTGTTTTCTTAGGTGCTAACATTGTCCTTTAGTCGGCTTTAGAGGTTTAACGATTGTTTTTTGCCCGACGGAAACCTCCACGGCGACCGGCGCCGGGAGCCGCTGCGGGACGGCTGTCTTTCTGTGTGTTGGTGAACTGGGGAGCCAGGTCGCGCTTGCCATAGACTTCGCCACGGCAGATCCACACCTTCACGCCGATTACACCCACCTTAGTGTGAGCTTCTACAAGAGCGTAGTCGATATCGGCACGCAGAGTGTGCAGCGGGGTACGTCCTTCCTTGAACATCTCGCTGCGGGCCATTTCGGCGCCGTTCAGACGGCCCGATACCTGCACCTTGATGCCCTCGGCACCGGCACGCATAGTCGATGCGACAGCCATCTTGACAGCACGGCGGTAAGCCACCTTGCCTTCAATCTGGCGAGCGATGGTAGCGGCTACGATTTCGGCGTCCAGTTCCGGACGCTTCACCTCATATACATTGATCTGTACATCCTTGTCGGTGATCTTCGAGAGCTCCTTCTTCAGCGCCTCTACATCCTGGCCACCGGTGCCGATGATACGGCCGGGGCGCGATGTGCAGATGGTGATGGTGATGAGCTTGAGCGAACGTTCGATCACGACGCGCGATACGCTGAAATTAGCGAGGCGGACGTTCAGATATTTGCGAAGTTTGTAATCTTCCAGGATGTTGGCGGGGTACTTGCCTTTCTCAGACCAGTTCGAGTCCCAGCCACGGATTACACCCAGGCGATTGCTGATAGGATTAACTTTCTGTCCCATTGTTATGCCTCGTGGGTTTTAGCGTTATCTATTGTATCTACGATAATGGTCACATGATTGGCGCGCTTGCGGATGCGGTAGCCGCGACCCTGGGGAGCGGGACGCAGACGCTTGAGCATCGGAGCCGGATCGACGAAAATCGTGCTGATGAACAGCTCGCCGCTTTCGGCCTTGCGTTCGTTCTTTGCCTCCCAGTTGGCAATGGCGCTGCGCAGCAGTTTCTCAACACGCTGAGCAGCCTCCTTATTAGAGAATTTCAGGATGCCGAGAGCACGGAACACTTCCTTGCCACGTACCATATCGGCAACCAGGCGCATCTTTCGGGGCGAAGTGGGCACGTTCTTGAGCTTTGCAAAAGCAACGCTCTTCTGCTCCTCATTGCGCTTTTCGGCTGATAATCTTTTTCTTACACCCATTTTATTGTTTCTTTTTTTATTCGAAATTTGTTAACTGGGCCCTTGATTATTTCTTCTTATTGCCTGCGTGGCCGCGGAAGGTGCGAGTGGGAGCGAATTCGCCCAACTTGTGACCTACCATATTCTCGGTTACATACACAGGAATAAACTTGTTACCATTGTGAACTGCGAAGGTGTGGCCTACGAATTCAGGGGCGATCATCGAAGCGCGGCTCCACGTCTTGATAACGTTGCTCTTGCCCGACGCATTCATCGCCTCGACCTTCTTTTCGAGTTTTACGCTGATAAAGGGTCCTTTTTTTAATGAACGGCTCATATTATGCTAATTTTTCAGATTACTTTTTACGTCTTTCGATGATGAGCTTCGTCGAGAGCTTCTTCGGAGCACGAGTCTTCAGGCCCTTCGAGTACAGACCCTTACGCGAACGCGGGTGACCACCCGACGCACGGCCTTCGCCACCACCCATGGGGTGATCGACAGGGTTCATAACGACACCGCGGTTGTGCGGACGACGACCCAGCCAGCGTGAACGGCCGGCCTTACCCGAGCTTTCCAGCGAGTGTTCGCTGTTGCCGACAACGCCGACAGTAGCTTTGCAGGTGGCAAGCACCTTGCGGGTTTCGCCTGAAGGTAATTTGATGATAGCATAATTTCCCTCGCGGGAGATGAGCTGTGCGAACGTGCCGGCCGAACGTGCCATGAAGGCGCCCTGGCCGGGACGCAGCTCTATGCAGTGGATCACGGTGCCGACAGGAATCTTGTTGAGCGGAAGAGCGTTGCCGACTTCGGGCGCAGCTTCGGGACCGCTAACAACAGTCTGTCCTACTTCGAGACCGTTGGGTGCAATGATGTAGGCTTTCTCGCCGTCTACGTAGTAGAGAAGAGCGATGCGAGCCGAGCGGTTAGGATCGTACTCGATGGTCTTTACTACGGCAGGAATGCCATCCTTGGTTCTCTTAAAGTCGATGAAGCGGTATTTGCGCTTGTGACCACCGCCAAGGTAGCGCATGGTCAGGTGTCCCTCCGAGTTACGGCCGCCGGTGACACGTTTACCGCCAGTAAGAGTCTTTTCTGGTGCATTAGCAGTGGATGTGCGCACGGTTACTTTGCCGTCGACTTTCACGGCTTCGGCGCGCTTGAATACACCAATAACTTTGTGACGTTGCCCGGGAGTAGTGGGCTTGAATTTCTTTACTGCCATTTCTTATTAGATGTTGCTAAAAAAGTCGATTGTTTGACCTTCACCGACAGTTACGAACGCTTTCTTCCAGCGTGCGGTCTTGCCGCGAAGAAGGCCGCTCTTGGTCCAGCGCGACTTGTTCTTCGCACGCATTACTGCGGTGTTCACCTTGAGCACCTTGACGCCATAGAGTGATTCAACCAGGTCCTTGATCTGTCCTTTGCCGGCTTCTACCGAAACGGCAAAAGTGTAGCAATTAAGCTTCTCTGTGAGCTTAGTTGCCTTCTCGGTGAGTATGGGTTTGATTGAGATTTCCATTGTCTTCTGATGCTTAAAGCTTGTTAACGACCTCAACGCTACCCTCCGTGAGAACGATAGCATTGTTGTCCATGATTACATACGTATTGAGGTCGGATGCGGAGGCAAGCTTCGCATTCGGCACATTACGCATTGACAAATATACGGAGTTTTCTTTAGATGACAAAACTACAAGAACCTTTTTGCCGTCGATTTTAAGATTTTTAGCAAAATTTACGAATTCTTTAGTTTTCGGAGTCTCGAAAGTGAAGTTTTCAACCACTACGATCTCGCCTGCGGCTGCTTTTACCGAGAGGGCCGAGCGGCGTGCGAGCTGCTTCAGTTTGTGGTTGAGTTTGAAGCGATAGTCGCGAGGACGGGGACCGAATACACGGCCACCACCTACGAGGACGGGCGAGTTGATATCGCCGATACGGCTGCCGCCGCCACCCTTCTGCTTGTGGAGCTTACGGGTCGAACCGCTTACTTCGCTACGTTCTTTCGACTTGTGAGTACCCTGACGCTGATTGGCCAGATATTGCTTAACGTCGAGATAGATGGCGTGCTCGTTGGCTTCGATGCCGAACACCTCGTCGTTCAGGATTGCCTTGCGGCCGGTATCCTTACCTTCTTTAGTTAAAATTGCGACTTCCATGTTATTTCTCGATTAAGACGATTGAACCTTTGCTACCGGGGATAGAACCCTTGATCATTAACACATTGTGCTCAGCGATAACCTTCACAACCTGGAGGTTTTGCACGGTGACACGCTTGTTGCCTGTCTGGCCGGCCATGCGCATGCCCTTGAACACCTTTGCGGGGTACGAGCAAGCACCGATTGCACCGGGAGCACGGAGGCGGTTGTGCTGGCCGTGAGTTACCTGGCCTACGCCGCCGAAACCATGACGTTTAACAACGCCCTGGAAGCCTTTACCTTTCGATGTGCCGATGATGTCGACAAAATCTGATTCCGAGAAAAAGTCTACAGTGATTTTATCACCGAGCTTATACTCCTCACCAAATCCTTTGAACTCGGCCAAGTGGCGCTTGGGAGCAACACCTGCTTTGGCAAAGTGGCCGAGAACGGGCTTTGTCAGATGCTTTTCTTTAACATCTTCGAAGCCCAGCTGCAGTGCGTCATAGCCATCTGTAGCCACGGTCTTCACCTGTGTCACTTCGCAAGGACCTACTTCGATAACAGTGCACGGCACGTTTTTGCCGTCGGCACTGAACACGGATGTCATTCCGATTTTCTTTCCAATTAATCCTGGCATTTCTTTGTTATTTAATATTGGTTGAAGTGTCTTTATTTGACTTGTAATTTGTTGCTTTCTCTGAGACAGCCGCTCGCGGTCGCCGCATCAACGCGATGGCGGCGACCGCTTCGGGCTACTATGTTATCAGACTTTGATTTCAACTTCTACACCGCTCGGAAGCTCAAGCTTCATCAGAGCGTCGACGGTCTTGGCGGTCGAGTTGTAGATGTCGATCAGACGTTTGAACGACGAAAGCTGGAACTGCTCGCGAGCCTTCTTGTTGACGAAGGTCGAGCGGTTGACTGTAAAGATACGCTTGTGTGTCGGCAGGGGTATAGGACCCGAGATGACAGCGCCTGTAGCCTTCACAGTCTTAACGATCTTTTCGGCCGACTTGTCGACCAAGTTGTGATCGTAAGATTTGAGTTTAATACGAATTTTCTGGCTCATATTATTGTTCTTTTTATTGTTTACTTAAGAAGGTCTACACGGCCCTGGCATTCAGTGAGCACGTTGCGTGCAATCGAGGAAGATACTTCGCTATAGTGCGAGAACGACATTGTCGAAGTAGCACGACCCGAAGTGATGGTACGCAGAGCGGTCACGTAGCCGAACATTTCGGCCAGCGGAGCCTGAGCCTTAACGATGCGAGCGCCCGAGCGGCTTGTCTCCATGCCTTCTACCTGGCCGCGACGCTTGTTAAGGTCACTGATTACATCGCCCATCGATTCCTCGGGAGTGACGACTTCTACCTTCATGATCGGTTCCATCAGCACGGGACCTGCCTGCTCGCAAGCTTTCTTGAAAGCCTGGATGGCGCAGAGTTCGAACGACAGCTGGTCCGAGTCAACCGGGTGGAACGAACCGTCGATTACAGTTACCTTCAGCTGCTCAACCGGATAGCCGGCCAGAACGCCGTTCTTCATAGCAGTCTGGAAGCCCTTCTGAATCGAGGGGATATATTCCTTAGGAATGTTACCGCCCTTCACTTCGTCAACGAATTGGAGGTTGCCTTCGAAGCCTTCGTCGACGGGTTCGACACGCACGATGATATCGGCGAACTTACCGCGACCACCGGTCTGCTTCTTGAACACTTCGCGAAGCTGAACTGACTTGGTGATAGCTTCCTTGTAGGTAACTTGCGGACGGCCCTGGTTGCACTCTACCTTGAATTCACGACGCAGACGATCGATGATGATATCGAGGTGGAGCTCACCCATACCCGAGATAACGGTCTGGCCGGTCTCTTCGTTGGTAGCAACGCGGAAGGTGGGGTCTTCTTCTGCAAGCTTCTGCAGGCCGACGCCCAGCTTGTCGAGGTCCTTCTGAGTCTTGGGCTCAACAGCGATACCGATAACGGGATCGGGGAAGTCCATAGCTTCGAGTACGATAGGAGCTTCTTCAGAGCACAAGGTATCGCCGGTGCGGATATCCTTGAAACCTACGCCTGCGCCGATATCGCCGCAAGTGATGGCATCCTTCGGGTTCTGCTTCGACGAGTGCATCTGGAACAGACGCGATACGCGTTCCTTCTTGCCCGAGCGTGCGTTGAGCACATACGAGCCGGCAACAACGTCGCCCGAATAAACGCGGAAGAATGTCAGACGACCTACATAGGGGTCGGTGGCAATCTTGAACGCCAATGCGCACATCGGAGCGTCGCTCGACGGTTCGCGAGTCTGAACGTCGTCGGGGTCGCCGGGGGCGTAACCCTCGATGGCACCGGTGTCGAGAGGTGAAGGCAGGTAAGCGCAGACAGCATCGAGCAGGTACTGCACGCCCTTGTTCTTGAACGACGAACCGCAAATCATCGGCACGAGCTCCATCGACAGGGTTGCCTTGCGGAGAGCACGCTTGATTTCATCCTCGGTGATAGTCGAGGGGTCGTCGAAGTATTTGGTCATCAAATCGTCGTCGAATTCGGCGATTTTTTCGAGCATCTTATCGCGCCATTCTTCAGCTTCATCAACCAAGTTTGCGGGGATTTCTTCAACGCTGTATTCAGCGCCCATAGTCTCATCGTGCCAGAAGATAGCCTTCATAGTCACGAGGTCAACCACGCCCTTGAATGTTTCTTCAGCACCAATAGGAATTTCGATAGGGCAAGGATTTGCGCCAAGCACATCCTTGAGCTGACGTACGACTTCAAAGAAGTTAGCGCCCGAACGGTCCATCTTGTTTACATAGCCGATACGGGGCACATTGTACTTGTCAGCCTGACGCCAAACGGTTTCCGACTGGGGTTCTACACCACCAACGGCGCAGAAAGCGGCAACAGCACCGTCAAGTACACGCAGCGAGCGTTCTACTTCGACAGTGAAGTCGACGTGTCCCGGAGTGTCAATGAGGTTGATTTTGTACTTCTCATTGTTGTATTTCCAGAAAGCGGTGGTAGCAGCCGAGGTGATGGTGATACCGCGTTCCTGTTCCTGTTCCATCCAGTCCATGGTGGCACCGCCATCGTGAACCTCACCAATCTTGTGAGTCAGACCGGTGTAGAAAAGGATACGTTCCGAGGTCGTAGTCTTACCGGCATCAATGTGAGCCATGATACCGATATTACGAGTATATTTAAGTAATTCGTCAGATTTAGCCATTTCTTATATCTTGAAAAATTAGAAGCGGAAGTGAGCGAATGCGCGGTTAGCCTCAGCCATCTTGTGCATATCTTCCTTGCGCTTGAATGCACCGCCCTGGTTGTTGAAGGCATCAACGATTTCAGCGGCCAGCTTGTCGGCCATCGTTTTGCCGCCACGCTTGCGGGCATAGATGATCAGATTTTTCATCGATATAGATTCTTTACGGTCGGGACGGATTTCCGTCGGCACCTGGAAGGTGGCACCGCCCACGCGGCGCGATTTAACCTCAACCTGCGGGGTTACGTTTTCGAGGGCTTTCTTCCAGATTTCGAGAGCGGTCTGCTCTTCGTTGGGCAGCTTTGATTTCACAATCTCAAGTGCGCCATAGAAAATGGTGTATGCGGTGTTCTTCTTACCGTCATACATCAGGTGATTCACGAACTTCGTCACACGCACCTCACCGAATACGGGATCGGGCAGTACGACGCGTTTCTTAGGTTTTGCCTTTCTCATTGTAGGTTTTACCGATTTGTGTTTTTGATTGCTTGGTTGCTTGCGTCTGTTCTTCAGTCATCCTCCCGGCACTGAGCCTCTGCTCGGCCGCATTGTGAGGAAGCTTACTCAACCGTGATTTCAGCTTTCAAGATTTCAAAAACGAGTTAAATGAAGTGATTTAATCTCGCGGTGCTTTTAGTTTACTTCACCTATATTATATATAGATTACTTCTTGGCTGCACCGGCCTTGGGTCGCTTGGCACCATATTTGCTTCGGCGCTGAGTGCGATCTTTCACACCCGAAGTATCGAGTGTACCGCGTACGATGTGGTAACGAACACCGGGAAGGTCCTTTACACGTCCGCCGCGCACCAGAACGATCGAGTGCTCCTGAAGGTTGTGACCTTCACCGGGGATGTAGCTGTTCACTTCCTTGCCGTTCGTCAGACGAACACGGGCAACTTTTCGCATAGCCGAATTAGGCTTCTTAGGGGTCGTGGTGTACACGCGGACACACACGCCGCGACGCTGCGGGCATGAATCCAGCGCGGGCGACTTACTCTTGTCAACCAGCGCCACGCGACCTTTTCTTACTAATTGCTGAATAGTAGGCATCTTAGTCTTTTAGTTTGTACTTAAATTTTATATCTCTAAATTTGTTCTTAGTCTCATTCATTTCAGACCCTAAAACATCCGCCAAGCCACTAACCCTCAACCGATTAGCCACTCGACAGAAGCTCTAAAGCCCTCTATTTCGGTGCAAAGTTACTAATTATTTCTTTAACTGCCAAAGATTTGCACAATTATTTCTCGCACATTCAAAACTTTTTTATTTCACCCCGAAAACACACCGCCGACCAATCCACCCGGCGCTCGCGCGGCGGTTCGGCGTGGGCCCGATTTTACTCATCCACACGAGCCGCAAATAATCATTTTTACGACTTTCTCACCATATTCGTTCCGTTATTGACAAATTTTAATAAAATAGCTTGCAAAAGATTATCAATAACGGCCAAAAATTGCGTACCTTTGCCAAAAGTTTCTAAATAAATCCCCATTATGAAAAAAGTAGAACGCCTGCTGGCCGAAAAGCTTCTCAAAATCGGTGCCATCATCTTACAAGTCGATAACCCATTCACCTGGGCATCCGGGTGGAACTCTCCAATCTACACCGACAATCGTAAGACCCTGTCGTATACAGACATTCGCTCGTTCATCAAAGTTGAGCTCACTCGCACAATCATGGAAGCATTCAAGGATGTCGACGTCATCGCAGGCGTAGCCACAGGCGCCATCGCCCAAGGCGCGCTCGTAGCCGACACACTCGGACTCCCGTACATCTACGTGCGTTCTTCGCCCAAGGACCACGGCCTCGAAAACCTAATCGAAGGCAACTTGAAACCCGGACAGAAAGTAGTCGTAATCGAAGACCTTATCTCCACCGGCCACTCATCACTCAAGGCCGTTGAAGCCATCCGCGCTGCCGGTGCCGAAGTCGCCGGAATGGTCGCTATCTTCACCTACGGCTTCCCCGTCGCCGAAGAAAACTTCCGCAAAGCAGGCGTCAAGCTCCACACACTGAGCAACTACAACGCCATGATCGAAGCCGCCCTTGCCTCCAACTACATCCAGGCCGCCGACGTCGACACCCTCAAGGAATGGCGCAAAGACCCCGCCAACTGGACTCCCAACACCAACTACTAAAAATCGAGCCGGCTCTCCGCACGGAGGCCGGCCTAATCACATAAACTACTTAATAATTGGCAACATTCAGCAGCAAACCCGCTACGGTCAACCGCTCCGCTGCGGAAATATGTGAAAAATTCAGCGACCTGTCGGCCCTTCAGGACGCGCTCGACAATATGCCCGCCGACCAGCGCGCTAAAGTCGGCGATGTAGCTCTGACCAAAGACGCTCTGACCATTCAGACCGCACAAGTGGGACAAATTTCGTTCGTAGTGGTCGAACGTTCGGCCGAACGCATCACTCTCGAGGCACAAGGCGCACCCGTGCCCATGAAGCTCGCCATAAACATCAAGGCTCAGTCCGACAACGCCTGCGAAGTGACCACCGAAATGGACGTAAATATTCCGCCATTTCTCAAATCCATGGTTGGCGGTGCGCTTCAGAAGGCAGTCGACCAGTTTGGCAACCTCATGGTAAAACTTGCCTAAGCCTCACATCCCAACCGACCGCCTCACCGACAATGACGCCAGGTAGCCGATTCTCAATCATCACACTGACGGCCGCAGCTTTTGCAGCGGCCGCCGTGTTGTTGCTATCGGCTTGCCACCACATCGACAATCGCCGACTCCCCTTCCACCACGCCAACCTCATGTTTTGGACCCAAGCCGACTGGGAGAAATACGGAGTCACAGGCGCCGGCGAATACAAAATCTTCAATAAGAAAAAGCTCATACCTGCCAACTTCAACTACCTGGCATCGTCAGCCACCGGTGTCGGAGGCATACTGCTCGTGAGCACCTACGCCGGCGAGCCCATAGCCTACGACATGGCGTGCCCGGTCGAATGCAACGCCGACATCACCATCTTCATCAACGAAGAAAAGCTGGCCGAGTGCCCACGCTGCCACAGCTGCTACGACGTTTTCATGCAGATGGGGGCGCCGGTATCGGGCGATGCAGCCACCGAAGGCTACGGACTCGAAGTCTACACCGTAGCCCCCGGGCCCGGCGGCGAATACAGAGTTATCTATTGACATGAAACGCAACTATCTGGGCATCTGGTCATTACTACTTGTAGCATTCACCGTAGTCTTCGCTCTTTCGGCATTCAGCCCGGTCAATATCGGCGGATACGAACTGCGCGACTCCGGCTTGGCCGACGCACTGACTGCGCCACGCACATCCGACACCGGCGCAAATGCACTGAATTCCACCGACGACGCCGCAGCCGCCGATGCCATCTTCGAACAACAAATGCAGCAGATGCAAGCACCGGTCGACTCCTCGGCCAAGGTTCTGCTTTTCATCGGCGACTCAATGCTCGAAGGCCTATCGCCGCGACTCGCCGCTTACGCCAAACACAACGGCCACACGCTCTACTCCGTAATCTGGTATAGCTCCACCTCGGAAGTGTGGGGTCGCTCAGGCAAGCTTAAGAGCTACATTGAGAAAATCAAGCCCGACTTCGTTTTCATCAGCCTCGGAGCCAACGAACTTTTTGTCAAAGACATCAAGACAAAACGCGATAAATACGTCAAAACACTCATCGCCGAGCTCGGCGACACGCCCTACCTGTGGATCGGGCCGCCCAACTGGAAGCCCGACACCGGCATCAACGACCTTGTGCGCGCCAACACTGCTCGCGGGTGCTTCTTCCTCAGCGACGGCATGCACTTCGACCGCGCCAAGGACGGAGCTCACCCCACCCGCTCATCAGCAGTTGAGTGGATGGACTCCGTAGTACGCTGGATGGGCCACAACTGCCCCACCCCGTTCGTACTCGACGTTCCACCAATGAGCACAGCCTCGGCCAAGCGCGTTTTCATTCACCAACCCAACGAGCAATGATGCCATGTGCCGGACAGATATTGCCCACAACGTGGCCGAATTCTTGACGTTTACCCCCGGAGAGCCGATGCTCTTTTCGAGCGGCACTTTCTGGGCGCTATTTCTCATTTTCATCCCTATCTACGCTCTTGTACGCGAACGCCGCTGGCAGATGCTGACGTTTGTGTCGCTTTTCAGCCTCTACTTCTACTACAAATCGAGCGGCCTGTTCGTCGCACTGCTCATTGGCACTTCCATTGTCGATTGGTGTCTGTCGCGCCTGCTCGTAGTCCTGCGCTCGCGGACGAAACGCCGACTTTGCGTGGCTGCCTCGCTGACCACCTCGCTCGGCATCCTGGCCTACTTCAAGTACGCCAACTTCTTCCTGTGGAACATCAACGCCATGGTCGGCTCCAACTTCCAGCCGCTCGACCTGATACTTCCGGTCGGCATTTCGTTCTACACCTTCCAGAGCGTCAGCTACATAATTGATGTCTATAAAGGTCGCGTACGCCCCACCCGCTACTGGCTCGAATACTTCTTCTTCCTGTCGTTCTTTCCGGCCCTCGTCGCCGGCCCTATCGTGCGAGCCGATTACTTTCTTCCCCAACTCAACCGCCGCAGCCATGCCACACGCCGACAAATGTGGACCGGCCTGTGGCTAATCCTGCTCGGCGTAGTCAAAAAAGCAATCATCGCCGACTACATAGCCCAATACAACGACCTCATCTTCCAGACACCTACCGGATACTCGGGTTTCGAATCGCTCATGGGTATCATCGGATACACCATGCAAATCTACTGCGACTTCTCCGGCTATAGCGACATGGCCATAGGCATCGCCCTAATCATGGGCTTCCACCTGGCTCAGAATTTCAATTTTCCCTACAAATCGCAGAACCTCACCGACTTCTGGCGACGCTGGCATATATCGCTATCAACGTGGCTGCGCGACTACGTCTACATTCCCCTGGGCGGCAACCGCCACGGCACGTTCCGCACATACCTCAACAACTTCATCACCATGCTCGTAGGCGGACTCTGGCACGGCGCTGCCTGGCGTTTCGTCTTCTGGGGAGCGATGCACGGCGCCGGACTCGCTATCCACAAAGCAACCAAGCCCTATTTGGGCCGGCTCGGCGACTCATGGCCCATAAAGGCCGTCAGCTGGCTCCTGACTATGACTACAGTCATGGCCCTGTGGGTTTTCTTCCGCGCTGAAAGCTTCGGCGACGCCGTAGCCGTGATTCAAAATGCAGTCACCAACTTCGACCCGGCCTTCGCCATACCATTCGCATCGGCCCGCAAACTGTGGCTCATACTCATGGCCGTCATTATCGCTGCCCACTGCATGCCGACACGCTTCTGGCACCGACTGAACGTAAGATGGATTCGCACACCCTGGCTTATGAAGCTCTGCATATTCCTCGTTGTAGTTCAGTGCGTCATCGAGCTGCGCTCCGAGTCTGTCATGCCTTTCATCTACTTCAACTTCTAATTATTGCGCTGCAAAAAAACGCACCTGGGTGACAAAAAATCGAGTTTTTTTGTTGGATTTGCTCCGCAAAAGATTTATCTTTGCGAAAACCTTACCAACCTTAAAACACTCCGAGCTATGAAAAAACTTATCGTATCTGCAATCCTCGGCCTACTAATGCTGGTCGGCGCGACTTCGCAAACCGCATCGGCTCAAATGACCGACAGCCAAATTCAAGCAGCCATAGAAAACACGAGCAAAGAACTGCCTATGAAAATCTCCGAATCCATCACTTGGGAAAGTATGCGACTGCTCGACGATGGTGTTATCGAATATGCTTATTTTTTCGACCCTACTGCCTTTGGCGTTGATATCCGCACGTTCGCCCAAGCAATCAACGATGTCACCTCCGAACAAATGCTCGAGATGCTCGGCGAAGAATTCAAAAACATGGCATATACTCTGGGCCGAAACATCCAGATTATATACAAATATCCCGACGGCACTCGCTCGACAAAGCGAATATACCTAAACTAATCGCCGCATACACAACTACATACGAAGGCCTGCCCGCTACGTCGGCGCAGGCCTTTCGCTTTTTGCAACCCAAATAGCCTCTCCGAGATAAACGATTGTAGTCAGAAAAGTTTTCAAAGCAAGACGACCCAGCTGTCTATCAACTACTTAACAATTATTAACCTTACACAGCGACCGTCCTAACTTTTTTATGACTAACTTTGCACAAACGAACAACAGGTATAATTTTAGGGACTCAGTTTGCGGTATGCCGCGGCTCGAGTTTCTTATTTTTATTTTGTCGTCCGGAAAACATTTTACGAATTTAAAAAGCAATTAAGAATATGGCTATCACTTACATGACCAAAGAAGGTTACGCGAAAAAGATGGAAGAAATCGCATATCTTGAAAATGTGAAACGTCCGGAAATATCACGTGCCATCGCCGAGGCTCGCGACAAAGGCGACCTCTCGGAAAACGCCGAATACGATGCAGCCAAGGAGGCTCAGGGCATGCTTGAGATGAAGATTTCACAACTGAAAGATCTCGTAGCCAACGCTCGTATCCTCGACGAAACAAAACTCAACACCGACGAAGTTCAGATTCTGAACAAGGTGAAAATCAAAAACGTCAAAAACGGCATGACGATGGAATACACCATTGTCGCCGACTCGGAAGCGAACCTCAAAGAAAAGAAAATCGCTTCGTCGACCCCGATTGCCCAGGGTTTGATCGGACACAAAGTCGGCGACGTGGTCGAAATCAAAGCCCCCGCAGGCCTGATGACGTTCGAAATCGTAGAAATTTCATTCTAAACCCATACAACTATGGCTTCGATATTCTCTCGAATTGTAGCCGGCGAGATTCCCTGCTACAAAGTTGCCGAAGATGCCGACAACTTCGCCTTCCTCGACATCAACCCCGTCGCCGAAGGTCACGTACTTGTCATCCCGAAGAAAGAAGTCGACTACATCTTCGACCTCGACGAGGCCGACTATGAGTCGCTGCAGCGCTTTGCCCGCCGAGTGGCAGTCGCCCTCAAGAAGGCCATCCCCTGCCGCAAAGTCGGCGTGGCCGTCCTGGGTCTCGAAGTGCCCCACGCTCACATTCATCTGATTCCGATGCAGAGCGAGGCCGACATGGACTTCCGCAAAGAGAAACGCAGCCTACCCGCCGAGCAAATGCAGAAGATTGCCGACAGCATCGCCGCGCAACTCGGCTGATACACATTCTAAACGAGAATACAATGAAGAAAATGATAAAACCGGCCATCGCAGCAATGCTTGCAGCAGCTGCTATGGCTTGCGGCAATAGCAATTCCGGCTGGGGCGTCGATGGCTCTGTCGAAGGACTCGATGGCGGCAAAATAGCCCTTGAACGTTTCAACAACGGACGTTGGCTCGTTGTCGACTCCATCACCCCAAAAGCCGACGGCTCTTTCTCATACAACGCCGAAGCCGCATCGCTTTATCCCGAAATCATGCGCCTTTCGCTCGACGGCAACTGCATCTACTTCCCCATTGATTCAGTCGACCATATCACCGTCGAAGCTTCCGCTAAAAATTTCTCAGCCGGCAAGGTGTCTGGTTCAGTTCAGGCTCTGCGAATGCAGGCAGTCGACAGTTTACTGCAAGCCACCATCGCGCAGCACGGCGCTGAATACGCCGTCACCGACAGTCTCACCAAGCGCGAGCTCTTCAAAATCGCTCATAGCGACCCATCGGTAGTCACCCTCTACTACCTGGTCAATAAGACTGTAGGAGGTCGCCAACTATTCGACCTTGCTCAGCCATTCGACCTCCGGTTATACACCGCTGTGGCTCAGCGCTTCAACACCGAGCTCCCCGACGACCCGCGCACCGCTTATCTCACCGAGCGAGCCACTCGCGCACGCCATGCCCTCAATCCGACGACCACCGAACTGGTTGTACCCAGCACCGGACTTTTCGAACTTGAACGCTACGACGCCAAGGGCCAAAAGCAATCACTGGCCGCTATGGCCGCCCAAGGCGGTGTCACACTGCTGAGCTTCACCTCTTACAACATCGAAAGCTCGCCGGCCTACAACATAATTCTCAACGACCTGTGGGAAAAATATCACGAAAAAGGCCTCAACATCTATCAGATTTCGTTCGACACCGACGAGGCATCGTGGCGCCAGCGTGCACTCAACTTACCTTGGACCGCCGTATGGAACGCTAACACCGACGGCAACGAAGCCCTGATCAAGTACAACGTGGGCGCACTGCCCATGACCTTCGTCATCAACCGCCAAGGCGAAATCGCAGAGCGCGTCATCGACCCCGACCAACTCGCCGCCATGGTTGCCAAATACATCTGATTCAGACAGTAATCCATAGATAGCAAAGCGCAGGGCCACTCGGTTCTGCGCTTTTGCTTTCAACACAAATATGTGTGATAGCCATACAAAAAATAACGATTAAGTCTTCGCAAAGGTACAAATTTTTGCGATTATAATCGCGATTTTTACAAATTTCTGCGATTAACGCTTCGTCGAGTGTCCTAATATACGAAATAAACGCCTATTTTATAGTACGGTCGATAATCTGTAGTTTGGCTTGCGACGGCTCCTCATAAGCATTACAAGCTGTCAAGTAGCTTTTTAACTCCGCAAAATCGGAGCCATAAAGATTATCACTAAATTGATGCAACTTCGTCATTACATTAATATAAGGTAGTGGATCCTTACGGCGAGAGAGCTTTCGTAACGACAAAATATAATCTTCGCGAAACACCGTCGGGACAATTATACGCGATTGATCAGCCTTGACCAACTCGGCATTCATCATCACACGCGCCATACGGCCATTTCCATCATTGAAGGGGTGGACTTCACTTACCATAAACATCATGAAAATAGCCTTGGCAAATGGGTCTGTCAAAGCAGCGTAATACTTGAAACCTTGCGACAATGTTCCTTTTACAAGCTGATGATCTACAAACTCCGTTTGTCCGGCTCGATTGTTTTTCATCTTAAAAACGCCGGGATTCATGTGCGGCCTACCTTCCAGTAAATGAGAATGACGATAACTCATAATAGCGAACAGCTCATCAACCGAAGACGGCGTTTTCATCATTTCAGCGCGATTTGACAATATCTTAAATGTGCCAAGAATATCGTGTGAATCTTCATCGCGTCGAGGTATTGGTATGCCTGAATCGACAATCGCTTTTGCTTCCTCAATATCAAATTCGGTTCCTTCAATATAGTTTGAAAAATAGCTCTCAAAAAAAGAAAACAGTCGGAACGACTCTTCATCCGTATTACGATTATTGCGGATAACGAAAAACTTATCCTTAATTGCATCAAAAAGAATTTCAAACAACTCTACCCTTGATGTATCGAACGGCCGTCCGACAGCAAAAGCTTTCGCGGAATCAGTCGCCAACACTTTAGCATCGTGTGTTGAAAGTAGCGCAGAGATAATGTTATTAATCCGTGCAAATTCTGATTGCATACCTAAATCCTCGGATACGAGGCGCAATTCATCCCGATATTTATTAAGGCGTTCTTCTCCGCCTGTCAACAAAAGTTGTTCTAACTTATTTTCAATGGCGCTTATTGGCAAAACGCGCGACTGATCGCCATCCTTTCTGGAAACTTGCATATTTTCAAGCATATAACGATACTCGCCCGATATATGTAATCCCATAAAAGGAATGTCATGAATTGACGATTTCGGACCTTTTACAAAATTCAAAACAACTCCCGGCAAATCTGTAACACGCCGCGTGACTGAATTTGTAAGGAAGAATTCGCCTGATGCCGTCGGGCGCATTTCTTTTGCACTACGGTGACTTATCACAGCACCGGGGTAACGATGTACTAATATTTCTATAAGGTTGCGCCTAACAATATTTTCAAGACTATCAATTAGGTTTGTGGTATATATACGAGGGGCGACCTTTCTCAGTTCACCATCCTTCGCCTTTTTAGAAATAACGCGAGACACATTCGGGTCCGATGAGCCGAAAACAATCTCATGCGAGGTGTCAATCTTTACTGCCATACAAAAAATAACGATTAAGTCTTCGCAAAGGTACAAATTTTTGCGATTATAATCGCGATTTTTACAAATTTCTGCGATTAACGCTTCGTTGAGGCAAAAAAGGGGTCAGGATTTTCCCTTGAAGATAGGGAGATGCGGCCAGAGCCTGTTCGGGATAAGCCGCCAAAGAGCACAAACCACCGCCCAGCGATAGTCGATGACAGCAACACGCCGGCCACGACGCAAAGCCTTGAGGATGCGTGCGGCGGCATAGTCGAGCGGCATAGTCAGGGGCAGACGCTTAGGCCCGCGATCGAGCAACGATGTTGCGATGAACCCGGGGCGTATATCTGTGATGTCGACGGCGACACCGTGCAAGCGAGCAAGCTGTTCGACCGACTGTAGATAAATCCACTGATAGCGTTTTGAAGCCGAATAAGCAGCCGAGATGCCGAGGCCTTTGACTCCGGCAATGGATGTAATAGCTGCTATACGGCCACGCGAGCCATCGTCACGCCGACTGAAGTAGGAAAAAGCGGCATCGACAATCTTGGTAAAACCGACGACGTTCGTAGCCACTGTGCGCAAGTCGTCGGCAAGTGCGAGTTCGGGATTGTACCACCCACAGCCGGCAGCGTATAGCACCACATCCACACCACCGAGGCGGTCAACAAGGTCAAGAAATAGTCGATCAGAATCATCGGCTGCGACATCGAAAGCCGAGAATTCGACTTGTCCCGGAAAGTCTTTCGCGAGTCTACGCAGCAGCTCCTCGCGGCGAGCTACAACACCGACGCGCCAACCGGCACGAGCGTAAGCCTCCGCCACAGCTTGGCCGATACCCGACGATGCACCTACTACGACTATTCGCTTCATACTTTGCGAGAATCAGTCTATTCTAAATATCGGAGCAGAGACGCTGTCAGTCGCTACGTCAACAGACGCCGGCTCTGTCACTGTCGACGGTAATGAATCGGGCGGCGCGACTTCGGCATCGACCGACGGCGCGGGGCGCTCATCGTCGGGGACAGCATCCGGTGCAATGTTCACGCGCTCGCGATGCAGCGGCAACGTATATGAAATGGTAAATGAGCCGGTAATCGACTGGCCGCGTGTACCATATCCGGGGATATACCAAGGCTGGCCATGGCGACTTTTCGACTCATGCAGTAGCGAATGATAGCGGAAATGCCATCCGGCGTAAATGTTTCCGGTCAGCCGCACACGCAAGCCCAAGACGAGTTCAGCCCAACCGGCCGTAGCAGTCTGCGACGGGATGCTGAACGTTGCATCGTCTTTCCAATAAGGCGAGCCGAGTGTGATATCATCGACCGACCATGAGAACGGCGCAAAGCCGTAGCGAAGGCCGGCAAAGAACTGATAGTCGGAATTTGAATTAAACAAGAAATTATAGTCGATGCCGAGCTTAAAATAAACGCTGAGCGGCGAACGATAAGTGTAATCGAAATCGGCAGGGGCATTACGAGCCGTGCCAAGGCCTATCTCGACCGTAGGGAAGAAGCGATTGAAAAGCGACACATTGGCATTGAAACCAATCAGACCATGCTTTTGTCCGAAAAGGCGCATGACCGGGTCCCATATATCAACACCGACATTGACAGCCGTGAGCTTCGGGTAAGTCATTCGGATGCCCTTGCGTATAGTGGTCGAGTCAATCCACTCGGCGCCGGTGATGGTGTCGACATAGACGATTGCTCCATCGTTGCGCACATAGTGAGTTGACGCTGCACGATGAGCTGCGTTGATGCGAGCGGTATCGTTGCGTGTCTCGTTGATTGCTTGAGTGGCCGTAGCGCTGTTATTAACCGGGGTGGCGCGACGACGGCGGCGAGGCGCATTATCATCGGGCGTAGCATAAGCTGCCAGAGCCGCAAAGCCGATAACCAAAACGGCCACAACTCGGATTGTGCGCGACAAGAGCGGCGTCATCGGCGCTGCCCTCCCTCGGCAGTAGATGTTCGAAAGTATATCTTAATAGTCTCTATATCAGCATTGGTAATCAGCTGCGATGTCATGCACACGCTGTCAATCAGATGGCAGGTGTAGTCGACGGTAGCCACGTCGTAGTAGTACATGGCGCCGCATTCTTCGGATGCAAAGTAAGGCAAGGCTTCGTAGTTGAACGTTATGGTGTCATTGAGCTCGGGATAGTTGAGCGACCGCTGCTTGTAGCTAATGACCCATGACGTCGACGTAGAAGTGGGATTCATAGGCAGATACACCGACGAATTTTTAGCGCCGGCACGTACGATGGCCGAATCGCCGGGTGCGTGCAGACCGACAATCGCAATTGAATCGACGGTGATGCTTTGAGCCGTGGACGACGAATAGAATCCGGCCAATGGTATGGCACTACCATTGTCAAGACACCCCGATGTGTTGCACGAGGCGACCACAAACGTCAGAGCTACAATCGCTAATATTGATTTCAAAACTTTCCCCATACTATAATATCATCGGCTGACTTACGATTTTTGGCCGGAACCGTGCAATCGGAGGCCGGATAGCCAATCGGAATAATGGCGATAGGCTCGAGGTCGGCGGGCAGATTGAAGCCGGAGCGAATGATGGCCGCGTCGAAGTTGCACACCCAGCATGTACCAAGCCCCAAAGCAGTAGCTGCCAAGCAAATATGCTCAATAGCTATCGACAGGTCCACGTCGGTATGGTCCTTCCCGTCGGCACGATGCCAAGCCTGGCCATGGTCGCCGATTGCGATGATAAAAGCCGGGGCCGTGCGTATCCAATCGCGATTGTACGACTCCGCCACGACATTGCGAGCCTCGTCGGTATTCACCACCAGAAATTTCCAAGGCTGGCGGTTGCAAGCCGAAGGAGCCACGCGAGCGGCTTCGAGCACGGCTTCGATGTGGTCGCGGCCGACGGCGCGCTCGGTGTCGTAGCTACGGCACGAAAAGCGCCGATTCATCAGCGACAGCAGGTCGGTATATGATGACTGAAAGTTCATTATCAAATATTTTCGTGATGTTAAGCCTCCGGTTTGATGTTAAGTTCTTCGTCGATTTCGTAATCGTTGCGACGAGGCGAATTACGCGCCACCAGCTCGCCGACGAATCCGGCGAGGAACATCTGCGCACCCAGTATCATCAACGTGAGCGACAGATAGAAGTAAGGCGACGAAGTGACCAAGGTGTAGTGATTGCCATGGTACATGTTGTAGAGCTTCACACCGCCTACTACGGCAACAGCAATGAAACCGAGGATGAACATCAGCGAGCCCAGCAAGCCGAAGAAGTGCATGGGCTTGCCGCCGAACTTACCTGTAAACCAGAGCGTAGCCAAGTCGAGGTAGCCATTGACGAAGCGGTCGAGACCGAATTTGGTCTTACCATATTTGCGAGCCTGATGGTGCACCACCTTTTCGCCGATGCGGGTGAAGCCGGCCAACTTGGCCAGGTAAGGGATATAGCGGTGCATGTCGCCGTAGACCTCGATATGCTTGACGACCTTGTTGCGATAAGCCTTCAGGCCACAGTTGAAATCGTGCAGATTGTGGATACCGGTAACCCGACGAGCCGTGGCGTTGAACAGCTTGGTCGGAATTGTCTTCGACAGCGGGTCATAGCGTTTCTGCTTGTAGCCCGACACGAGGTCGTAGCCCTCGTCCTTTATCATACGGTAGAGTGCCGGTATCTCATCGGGCGAATCCTGCAAGTCGGCATCCATTGTGATGACTACATCGCCCTTAGCACGCGCAAAGCCCGTGTTCAGGGCGGGCGACTTACCATAGTTGCGACGGAATGCGACACCTTTCAGACAAGGATTTGCCTCCGAAAGGCGACGTATCACGTCCCACGATTCGTCGGTGGAACCATCGTTGACGAAAATCACCTCGTATGTAAAGCCGTTTTCGGCCATGACGCGCTCGATCCACGCGGCCAACTCGGGCAGCGACTCTGCCTCGTTGTACAAAGGAACTACAACTGAAATATCCATTAGTTCAATCAATTATTATCATATTTTGGAGGAGTGGACTGACGACGCGAACGTATGACCAGCGACAAGAATAGCGACAACAGCGAGCCGGTAAACACGACTATGTAGAGCTGTTCGAGAGCTACTTCGATAGGTGTCGGCACGTTGCCCGTTACAATCAACTTATCGACCATATCAGTCAACTGCTTGGCCTCAGGCCCCGGTTGCTGAGCCAGGATTTCCGACAAGAATCGCATCTGATCGGCTATATAAGTGGGCCAGAGCCAGCGCAACGACACATAGATGACCACAGCCATAAGCAAGCCGCCAAAAAAGAATGTCGAAATGCCCTGCATACAAAGTGCCGAGAACGTCGACTGACAATTATCCTCGCGATAACCTCGCGAAAGCATGACATACGCCACAATCGGCACCAAACAGATACCAACCAAGGCCGGAATACCAAGTATTGGCACCTGACCACAGGCACCCATGAGGATTACCACAAGCGCCATCAGAGGCCCCATGATAAGACCATCTTCGGCCCCTCGCCGATATACTGAACGTTGACTTTCCATCTCAGGGACAAAGTTAAGCAATTTTTCGCGATTAACACGCTGCAAGCCACAAAAATCAACCACGACCGCATTAGTCGACACACATCCGCTAAGTGCGACGGCTTCATTTCTCGATAAGCGACACAAGGCCGACAAGTCCGTTTTTTTCACACTCGACCACACGTTTGTTAAATTTTTCTTTCCAACTATTGCGTATATTAAATTTATATTGTATCTTTGCAACGTAAAACTATAATAAACACTACTATGAAAAACACCAACACAATTGAAGTATCTAACAATCAAGTTCTTGAATATCTCACCACCGCAGCGGCTCACGGCGGCTACTGCTGGGATGGAGCCAAAATCGAGCCGGGCACAGCGGTGACTTGCCTTAAAACTATCGCCATCGCGACCGGACTATCGTACTACCGCGTCAAAAAAAGTATCGCTCAATTAATTGAGGCCGGGAAAATCGCCATCGTACGCCACAAAGGTTTCGCCATAATCACCATCTGCCCCACCCCACCGCAGAGCAAACAGACAGAGCCGATAGCAACACAAACCACACCAAACTCGAGCGTCCAAACTCCGACCGACTCGACCGCCCCGGCAGCAAATACGGATAATACTCTACCTCAGCAACCGACGACGCTGCTTAACCGAGCAGCGCGGCGACGACTTGCCCGACAAGCCGCAAAGGACGCCGCGCGACAAGCACGCCGAACATGACATCAGCGGGCACACGCCGACAAATTACGCTTTTCCAAGCATTTTCAAGCTTTTCCTCCGATTATTGGTCGTACGCAGATTAAACAAGCAAGTGCGAATTTACAAAATATTTAGAAACCATTCTCAA
>CAYSQI010000024.1:0-36500 GCA_964433215.1 uncultured Bacteroides sp. | reverse complement strand
CTGCCGGCTCGGCATTAAATCTATTCTTAAATTCGTTGATAATCTTATTTTTCATCGTATTATTTTTTATTCAAACGTGTGTTCGAAAATTTTATTTTACATCGAAAGAAATCGAAGCCGACTTTACGCCCTTGGCCGAAGCAGTGAATGTAAGAGTACCGGGGACGTCGGCGCTGCGTACGATCGCAGTGGCCGCGCCGCTGAAGAGGTTCATCTCCGGATTTTGGAAAGGCAGGATGCACGTGGGGTCGCCATTGGCTGTAGCCTCGAATTTGCCCGCTCCGTCGACAGCAAATTTCACCAATCGACTATCGCCGGGGACGATATTGCCGGCCTTGTCGGCGACTTGCACAGTAATGTAGACAAGGTCGCTGCCATCGGCGGCAAGAGAATGGCGGTTGGGGGTAAGAACCAAATGATGGGGCTTGCCGGCAGTGCGGACGACCTTCTCGGCGGCGACGTTACCGTCGAGGTCGTAGGCTACGACTTTGAGCTCGCCGGGTTCGTACTTTGTTTCGTTCCACATCAGGCGATAGCGAGTCTGCAAAGTCGAATCGTTCTTTTCTCTGACACCTTGGCTTTTGCCGTTGACGAACAATTCGGCTTTGGGATACGAAGTGTAGACAAAGACGGGCGTGACTTGCCCTTCGCGTCCTTTCCAATTCCAATGCGGCAGGATGTGCAGAGTAGGCTCCTCAGTGTTCCAATGCGAACGATAAAGATAAAAACGGTCCTTGGGCAAGGAAGCCAAGTCGATAATGCCAAATACAGAACTATGGCTTGGCCAGGCATCAGTGTCGTAAGGCGAAGGCTCGCCGAGGTAGTCGAAACCGGTCCAGACGAACTGTCCGAGCACCCAAGGCTGCTCATCCATAAAGAAATCAATGTCGGGCGTGTTCGACCAATCGCAGGTCTCATTGTCGTAGCTCGACGACTGGTGGTCGGGATGACGGACACAATTGTGTTCACGCTCGAACGACACCGGGAAGTGGTATACGCCACGCGAAGAGACCGTGGAGGCCGTTTCGGAGCCGAGAATCATACGTTGAGGTAGCACCTCGAAAGCCTTGGCATAATACTGCGGCTTGTAGTTGAAACCGGGGATGTCGAGCGCAGCCGCAAAGCCATTGTCGAGAATACACCCGATCTGATCCATACCGCAAGTGACGGGGCGAGTTGCGTCGAGCTCTTTCACCAAGTCCTGAAGCATGCAGAGCTCGGCGACCCCGTCGGGACCCCACTGACTCGGCACCTCATTGCCGATTGACCACATGACGACCGACGGATTGTTGCGGTAGTGACGCACCATGTTAGAGATGTCGTTGGCAGCCCACTCCTTGAAGAAAGCGCCGTAGCCGTTGGGCGATTTGGGGCGGAAGCCCCAGTCGTCGAATGGTTCGACCATGAGCATCATGCCCAGCTCGTCGCAGAGTTCGACGAGTTCAGGCGCGGGCATATTGTGCGAAGTGCGTATGGCGTTGGCGCCCATATCCTTCAGCAGCTCAATCTGATGACGCAAGGCAGCGCGGTTGACGGCAGCGCCGAGCGGGCCGAGGTCGTGGTGGTTGCAGACGCCCTTGAATTTGGTTGGCCGTCCGTTGAGGAAGAAGCCCTGTTCGGGGATGTATTCGAGACGGCGGATACCGAAGCGCGTCTCGTAGCAGTCGACGACCTTGCCATCCTTCGCAATACTTGTACGAGCGGTGTAGAGAGCGGGAGACTCGGGGCTCCACAGCTGCGGATGCGCGACGATAAAGTTTTGCGAATGCGACTGGCCGTGGGCAATGTACGGAGCATTGTTAGAGGCTACCACTTTCCCGTCTGGCGCCACAATCTCGGTGGATACCTCCAGGCGAGAGCCCTTGACTGCGCCGTCGATTTCGATTTCGAGCTTGATCGAGGCCTGCCGGTCGGTGACTAACGGCGTAGTGACGTATGTGCCCCAGGTGGGGATATGCACCTTGTCGGTAGTGACAAGGTGGACGTTGCGATAGAGGCCGGCGCCGGTGTACCAGCGCGAAGCGCGCTCGAAGTTTTCGAGTTCGACGACCATCTCGTTGCGACCGGGGACTACGAAGGCCGAAGCGTCGGCATAGAACGAATTGTAACCATAAGGCCAATAAACGACTTCCGCACCGTTGACGAAGACATGAGCATTGCTCATTGCTCCATCGAAGACGAGCGTGAAGCAGCGGCCGGCAGTATCGGGCAGTTCAAAATAAGTGCGATAGGTGCCCTGTCCGATGAAAGGCAAGCCACCGGTGCGCCCGGTCTTTTCCGACTTTTCGACCTCGCCGTTTTGCTCGACTGCAACAACCTGAAGGTCGTTAGCACGGTCGAAGGGTCCATATATAGCCCAGTCGTGAGGCACGCGCACTGACTGCCAGCGAGTTGACGCATCGGGGCGTCCCTTGGTGAATTCCCAGCCATCGGTGAGAGTAGAGACCGAGCGCTGAGCTTGAATATTAAAGGTAAACGCACACGCGAGTGCCATTACCGATAGGATTGAGTATCTGTTCATAGTCATAAATTAATCTTGAAGGCGTCCAAAGCCACCGTCGGCGCGTCGTTGTCGAAACAACCGAGCGTGTAGCCGTCGTTGTATCCGGCCGGAGCTTGCGGCTCCCAATAGAAGATGCCTTCGACGTCGACGCCCATCATTTTAGTAATCAGCTGTTTGCAAGTCTCGCCTTGGTCGTAAGGCATACCGATTTCGCAAATCATGACCGGCTTGGCGTATTTCTGCTTCAGATGATTGATGTTAGCGATGCAATCGTCGGCCACTTTGAGCCAACCGCCGGTCTCGCCTTGCTTCTCCGCCCAATAGGGATAGAGCGACATGCCAATCATGTCGTACTTGCCACCGTTAGCTTCGAGGATGTCGAACATTCGGTCGTAGGCCCATTGGTTGTTGCCCCCGTCGAGATGCACGATAACTTTTGCTTCAGGGAATACAGATTTGACGGCATCGTAGCCGGCGTTGTTAAGGCGGGTCAGTTGAACCGGATTGTCGACCGAGCCGACCGGTAGCATCATACCGGGTGTCGTCTCGTTGCCGACTTGCACCCACTCAGGTGCCACGCCGGCATTTTTCAAGGCATTGAGGGTCTCGGTGACATGATTTCCGACAGCCGCGGTAAGATCGTCGAAAGATAGATTTTTCCAAGCCTCGGGCATTTCCTGATGTCCGGGGTCGGCCCAAGTGTCGGAAAAGTGGAAGTCAATCATCAGTCGCAGGCCTAAGGCATTGGCACGGCGGGCTTTCAGCACGACATCGTCGATGTTGTTCCAGCCGTCCTTGGGATTGACCCATACGCGAAGTCGAATGGAATTGACACCACAGAAGTCGCGAAGGAGTTGCATACACTCCATTTCGTGACGGTCGGCGCCGGGGGTGTAGAACTTGCGACCTTCGGCCTCCATCTGCGTGAGCCAGCTGACATCGGCGCCTCGGGCGAACCCGGCGCTATCGCCGGGTTCTTTGCCCTCGGACTGCAGAGATGTGAGCATCAGAGCCGCGAAGAATAACGGAATGAATTTCATAGCGTCAGTACCGAATTACTTAAAAGCATCGAGAGCTTCGGTAGGCATACCATTGTCAAAGCAACCCTTATTGTAGCCGTCGTTGTAGCCGGCCGGTGCTTGCGGTTCCCAATAGAAAATGCCTTTGACGTCGAGCGAAGCGGTGCGAGCAATGATGTCGGCAATCATAGCCTTGCAGGTAGCGGCCTCGCGGTAGTCCATGCCTATTTCGCAAATCATGACAGGCTTGCCGTAAGTGGCCGTAAGGTGATTAATATTGCTAATCATCTCATCGACAGTTGATTTCCAGCTATCAGGTTCGGGGTAGAGCGACATACCAATCATGTCGTACTTGCCGGCGTTGTCGCGCAGAGCGCCGAAAATACGGTCGTAGCGCCATTGGTTAGCACCATTGTTCAGGTGAACGATGACACTTGCCTGAGGAAAGACAGCCTTGACGGCGTCGTATCCGGTGGATACGAGGTCGGCGAAGTTAGCCGGATTATCAATCGAGCCGAGGGGATATAGCATACCCGAAGTAGTCTCGTTGCCAATCTGTACCCATTCGGGCTCAATGTCGTAGGCCTTGAGTCGATTCAGCATCTCGTTGACGTGAGCGGCAAGCGCCGATTTCAATCCGGCCATGTCGAGGTCGGCCCAAGCGGCAGGAGTAGCTTGATTGGCCGGGTCGGCCCAAGTGTCAGAGAAGTGGAAGTCGATCATCAGTCGCAGGCCTAAGGCATTGGCACGGCGAGCTTTCACGAGCACATCGTCGATATTGTTCCAGCCGGCGGCAGGATTGACCCACACACGGAGTCGAATAGAGTTGACGCCGCAGAACTTCTTCAGCAGAGCCATGCACTCCATTTGTGTACCATTGGGGGCGTAAAAAGTCTCGCCTTCGGCCTCCATCTGAGTGAGCCAGCTGACGTCGGCACCGCGAGCGAAGGCAGTGCGGTCGATTTCGATTGGAGAGTAGTCGACGGGCGGATTTGACACGGGGCTATCCTCCGAGCATCCGGTAGCGACCATAGCAGCCGCAAACGCCACAGATGCACATATATTGATAAAAGATTTCATTGCAATATCAGATTAGAGATTAGAGTAAGAATACGTACCATTAATGAGGTCGACCGTGAGCAGATATGAGCCGTTGGCCAGGTCGTTGTCGCCGTCGAAGCCGTCGTGTCCATAGAGCAACGTACCGTTGCCGCCTCCGAAGAATACCGACCAGCTCTCATTGATAAGAATCTTGACGCCCCAGGGAGTGTTGGCAGTCTTTTCGACCACGGCAGAGAATACACCGGCCGTGTCGGTAGCCGACATAGGCTTCACGCTCCAATCGTCGTTGAGTCCGGCGTAGGAAACGGAGTTGACGGCCGTAGTCTCATAGGTCAAAGCATCGAGACCGACGTTGAGGATGTAAAGTCCGGCATCGGGCGCGGGAATGTTGTTGCTTGAGCCGAAAGCGAGGTTGCCGCTCGCGGCATCGCCTTCGTCGCCAAGTCCCCAAGCATCGTCCCAGTTGTCGGCTTCCTTGTAGAGTTTATAGCCCCAGAGCGACGAGAAGTAAACTGCGCCGGCATAGGCCAATTCGTCTTCGTTGTAGAGGCGGAGATAGTTGTTGAAATGCCACGAGCCTGACACACCATCGTCATGACCCGACAGATAGAGCAAGTCGCGAACGGGCTCGACGGGTTCGACGCTACCTGCGCCGAATTCGACCTTCCACTGCAGAGGAGCGACACGCGAGAGCGTCATCACCTGAGCGCCCGAGGCAGGCACGTCGACGGTGATTGTCGAAGCGGTCTCGGAGTAGCGCAGGTCGTCGGGAGAGCCGGCGAGAGCCACCGTCTGCGTGAGCGACGACGAAGAATCGCCGGTCGACATATCGTAGAGGGTGCCGAGGCCCGAGATGGTGATGTTCTTCGAACCGGCGGGCACATCGACAGCAAGAGTCCAGACGCATTGCTTCCAGTTGAATTCCATAGTACCTTCGATATCACCTGCTACAGAGAGAGCGGGGATAGAGAGCGCGCTCCACCACTGCTCGTTGGTGTTGACGGTGGTGAAATAGCAACCGGGGGTGCCGGGATACCACATATTCCAGAATTCTTCGCCGGAGACAGAAGAGGCGATGGCAAACGTTCCGCGCGAGGCCGAGTTGCCCCAGATAGCGCCGGTAGCGTCCTTCAGATACCAATTTTCCCAACCACTGACACCCACGAAGCCGCGATAAATGCCGTCTTCATCGGGCGAAGCGAGAGTGTTGTCGGTCATTTCTTGCTGCTTGTTGAGGATGAAGGCCGAAGTATAGTCAATCTTATACGGAGTGACGAACAGGCTGAGGACGTTGCTGTAGGTAGGTTCGATGTTTTTGCCCACCGTGGACTTGATGCGGACAAAGACCTCGGAGCGCTGTCCGCCGGGAACGCCGAGTCGGCTCATGACCGTGTTCAGCTCAGCGACAGTGAACTGATACGAATATGAGCCGGCAGCCACGTTTGTAGCGACCGGGGAGTCGAAATTATCGTTCAGAGCAATCTCGATGGAGTTGGAAAGCACACCGTCGGGAAGAGCGACGGCCGGATTGCTCAGCACAAGGTTGCCGTTTTCGCCCCAGTTGAGCGTTAATGCCAAAGCATTCAAATTCTCGAAATCGAGGACGATATCCTGCGCCGAGACCTCCACAGCGACATTCTCGCCGGGATTGATAGTCAGCATGTCGCCGTCCTTGTCGCAGGAGGCCAGAGCCAGCGCGGCAAACGCAGCAATGCAGAAACTTGATATATGTTTGGTAGTCATATCAGATACTTTTTAGACATTAATAATTGGGGTTCGACAGATTGGTGTTGACCGAGAGTTCGGTAGCCGGAATCGGGTAAATCTCGTATTTGCTGTCGACAGCTTTGCCGTCGACTACGCCACCCTTCCACTGCCAGATGTACTTGTCGGAAGTGAACATATCGAAACGGCGCAAGTCGGTGCGGCGCACGGATTCATAAAGCAGCTCGCGAGCACGCTCGTCGATGAAGAATTGAAGGTCCATCTGAGCGTCGGACAAGTCGCCCGAATTGTCGCCAAAAGCACGCTGACGCACGAGGTTGACGAGTTTGAGAGCATCGGCACGCGACATACCCTCGCCCCCGCGGACGACGGATTCGGCTGCCATCAGGTAAACATCGGCAAGGCGGAATATGGGAAGGTCGGTCGAACAGCCATTGACGGCAGTATTCGAAGCGGCGGTGCCGTCGTCGTACAGATTCGTGAATTTTTCGCTGAAATAACCTTGCGACTGGTCGTTGTAGACTTCGATGTACTGCGTCTGTCCGTCGGTGTAGAACATGCAGCGCGAGTCGGTGGAAGTAGCAACATCGCCGAATTTAGCGGGAATTTCGCCACGGACACGGAAGTTACCCCAGCCGTTGGTGATGCCATACTTGGCGGGGTCTTGCGTTGACGAGTTCGAGCAAGAACCGCAGATGATGTTGGTGGTGGCACCCCAAGTCACGGTGGTGTTGGCATCGACGACGAACGCAAAGATTATCTCGTTGGTACGCAAGTGGTTGGAAGCGTTAAAGAGTTTATAGAATTCAGGTTCGAGCGAATACTGATTCGACTGGATGATTTTGTTGCAGTAGGTGATGCACTCGGAGTAACGAGCAGCTCGGATGTAGACCTCGGCGTTCAGATAAAGACGAGCCATGAGAGCCCAAGCAGCACCGCGCGAGACGCGACCATACTCGTTGACGGCCGGCAAAGTCTCTTCGATGTCCTTCAATTCACTCTCGATGAAAGCGAAAAGCTGCTCGTCGCTATACCGCTCGGGGATGTAACCCGAAATCGGGGTGTCCTCGTTAGAGAACGGACCCTGACCGTAGAGGTCGAGCACCCAGTAATAACATAGTGCACGCAAGAAGCGGGCTTCGGCCTTC
Organism: uncultured Bacteroides sp.; assembly: GCA_964433215.1. GTDB lineage: Bacteria > Bacteroidota > Bacteroidia > Bacteroidales > Muribaculaceae > CAG-873. The sequence continues at coordinate 29,043 of CAYSQI010000024.1, read as the reverse complement.
ATGACGCGAATATCGTCCTGCTCGGCAGCAGAAAAAGCGCTGATGGCCGACTCGGCAGAGTTGCGGATGAATTCGTTGCACACCGAGATGGTGTAGTAAAGGCGATAGTAGGCATCCTGCACCCACACATCGTTGGCATCCCAGTTGAAGTGCGAGACGTCGAAAGTAGTACCCCACGTGTTGATACTCTCGTCGGTAGCGTCCTCCTGAAGGTTGAAGATGCAGCGCGTCAGGTCGTAGCCCTTCTCAGAGTCGATATCCTTGTCGCCGTCCTTTTCCTGGCCGGTGATAACGAAGCAAGCATAGGCTTTAGCCAGGACCTGCTTGTAGCTTTCGGGGTTGGCATAGACCACCGAGGCGTCTTGCTCGAATACAGGGCGCTGATCGAGGTCGTCGACGCAAGCAGTAGCGAGCGCTCCAAGAGCCAGAGCAAGAAATATATGTGATTTTTTCATTGTGAATTATACTTAGGTGTTAGAAATTAAGGCCGACAGTCAGCGAGTAAGTGCGCGGGCGCGGATACACGTTCGAGTCGATGCCGTAGCTTACTTCGGGGTCAATGCCCGAGTAGTTGGTGATGGTAAATACGTTCTGTACGTTAGCCGACAGATGTAGGTTGACCCCGCGACCGATGTCGCCGAAGTCGTAGGAGAGCTGCAGGTTGTCCATCTTCAGGAACGAAGCGTTCTCGACATAGTGGTCGCTATAGTGCTGACGCATCGAGAAGCCGGTGTCGAGGTAGCTACGGTTGAGGTTATTGAGCTGGTAGGCATTGTACGAGACGGTCTCCCAGGCGCCGGTATTCATGGCCATAGCGTTGTAGACATAGTTTCCGATATTAGCGCGAAGCGATGTCGACAAAGTCCATTTCTTATACGACAGGCTTGTGCTCAGGCCGAGAATCCAATCGGGAGCGGGCGAATGATAGTGGTAGAGGTCGGCCGAGTTGATCTGACCATCATTGTTGAGGTCGGCATAAACGCCTTCGATCGGGCGGCCGGTAGCCTCGTCGTAGATTTGCTTGTAGACGTAGTAGGCGTATGGAGCGTAGCCGGTGGAGAACACTTGCACACGACGGCTGTCGACCGAAGCACCGACAAGCGTGTTGGGCGATTCGGCATCGGGCGACACGGTAAGGTTCGTGATACGAGCTTTCTGCCAAGTAGCATTGACAGCGACATTCCAAGACCAATCCTTGTCAGAGATAATATTAGCGTTGAGCGACAATTCGAAGCCTTCGCTGTCGACGTTGCCGACATTCGAGAGGATGTACTTGGCGAAGTTGGTGCCTGCAGCACAGGGTACGGAAGCGAGCAAGTCCTCGGTGCGGCGATTGTAGTAATCGATTGAGCCGTTAATGCGATTGTTGAGAAGGCCGAAGTCGAGGCCGACGTTCCAAGCCTTGGTAGTCTCCCATTTGAGCGCGGGGTTATATGCTTCGGGGCGATAAGTAAACACGGGAACGCCGTTGAAGACATACTGAGCGCCTTCCTGCGAGATAGTATAAACGGGCATATAAGAATAGTTGGCGATGCCATCCTGCTGACCGGTGACGCCATAGCTGGCACGAAGTTTCAGGTCGTTCACGACAGGGCGAGCGAAGTCCCAAAATTCTTCGTTGGCCACACGCCAAGCGAGAGCGACGGATGGGAATGTACCCCAGCGAGTATCCTTGGCAAAACGTGAAGAGCCGTCGCGGCGGAAGGTCGCGGTGAGGAGGTAGCGACCGTCGAAGGTGTAGTTCAAACGTCCATAGTAGGAGAGCAGGGTGTGGCGTTCGTCGCTCGGCGCAGTAGTAGACTTCACTTCGCCGGCCTCGTTGTAGCTTTCGTAGTAAGGCGAGAAGCGTTTCCACCACTGATAGTCGTAGCCGACGGTGACATCAAGGGCGCTCTTAATTTCGGCAAATTCTTTATTGTAGTTGCCGTAGATAGTGAAGAGTTTATTGTAGGCTTTCTTGGGTCCGACACAGGAGATGGAGCCGCCCGAATTGAAGCCCGACCACGACTGAGCCGAGGTGTAGTACTCGCTCTTACCTTGTGCGCGGTCGTAGGCGGCGGTGGCGTGGAAACGCAGCTCCGGCAGGAAGCGAACGCGGTAGTCGACATCGACACTGCCGATAAGGCGGCTGGTGCGGCCCTTGTCCTCGTAGTTGAGCAGTCCGACGGGGTTAGCGACAGCACCGGTCACGGGTATGCCGTTGATGTCGACGGGTTCGTTGAAGCCGTAGAAGTTATCGTTGCCGGAGTATACGGGAATTGTTGGGTTGTAGGTGGTTGCGTTCCAAATAATCGAGCCGCTCGGATAGCGACTGGAGTTGTACGAGCCCTTGCCGCTGAGGGTCACTTTCAGGTCGTCGTTGAAGAACGATGGGCTGAGGTTGATGTTGCCCGACAGACGAGTGTTTTCGTCGTTCTTCATGATACCTTCTTGATAGAGCGCGCCCAGCGAAACGCGGAAAGGCAGCCAGTCGGCAGCACGTCCGGAGACGCTGAGAGAGTTGTCGGTACCGAAGCCGGTCTGCATCACATGGTCGAGCCAGTCGGTGTTTTCATTGCCGAGGAGCGCAATCTGGGCATCGGTGCCGTTGGCACGAATCACCTGAGCAAATTCGTCGCGCGACAGCATTTCGGCCGTCTCAGTCTTGGTCGAAATCGAATTAGTGGACTGGAACGCCACCTTCACGCCGTTGCCTTTGCCCTTCTTAGTAGTAATAATGATAACGCCGTTTGAAGCACGCGAACCGTAGATTGCAGTCGAAGAAGCATCCTTGAGGACAGTCATACTCTCGATGTCGTTGGGGTTAATCATAGAGAGGAAGTTGCCTTGGCCTTGGATGTAACCGCCGACTTCCATCGGTACGCCATCGATAACGATGAGGGGGTCGTTAGAGGCATTGAGCGACGCGCCGCCGCGGATGCGGATAGTGGAGCCGCCGGTTGTGGAGCCGCCGGTGTTGACGATCTGCACACCGGGCATCTTGCCGTTGATGAGCTCCTCGGGCGTAGAAATCATGCCTTGGTTGAAGTCCTTCTCGCCGACGGTCGACACCGAGCCGGTAAGGTCGTCCTTCTTTCGGACGCCGTAGCCGATGACGACGACTTCTTCGAGCACTTGATTGTCGGGCTTAAGAGTCACATCAATCACATCGGAAGTGATGTTCACGGTGAGGTTTTCGTAACCTACATAGGAAAATGTAAGTTGCGTGGCAGTAGCCGGGATGCGCAGGGAGTAGCGGCCATCGATGTCGGTGGCGGCGCCAATCGATTGCCCTACAACAACGACCGAAGCGCCGATGAGCGGCTCGCCGGTCTCGTCAGAGACAGTACCCGCCACTGTCCGCAAATTTTGTGCATAAACCGAAACGGGTAGAAGGAGAATTGAGAGAACGAGTCCCAATAATCGGCTCCTTAATCCGGTGTTGCATTTCGCTTTGTTCATTAGTATTATTATTTTTGGTTATTTTGAATATTCAGGTCGGTGTTGATATTAAGCAAAACCAAAAACAATAATTTTTACCCCGTCGAAAATTGTACCTTACGAGTGCAAAATTAGCTCTATAAAAAGAGAAAAGGGCGCAAAAATCGGACAAAACAAGTAAGAAAACGGACAAAAACGATTTGAGAGGTCAAAAAACGAGGAGTTTGTCTTATTTGTGACTGACGCTGACGTCTTCGGACTCGTAACGACTGGGCTTGACGCCATACATGTCCTGGAAGCACTTGGCAAAGTACGAAGGCGTCTTGAACCCGACCATATAGCTGATTTCGGACACGGTAAATCGGTGCTGGCTCAGGAGCACTGCCGCCTTCTGCAAGCGCACACGGCGGATATAGTCGAGCGGAGCAATACCCATGTATTTTTTGATGAGTCGATAGAGCTGCTTGTTGGGGATGCCGCTCTTTTCGCAGAGCAAATTCACGTTCAAATCGGGGTCGGAGATATTGTCCTCGATGACCTTGGCAATCTTGGCCAGGGTCTTTTCGTTGACCGATTCGGCCTCGATAGGCTTTGCCTCGGCCTCGGCGATGGTCTGAATTCTGACTTTTTCCTTGATTTCGGTACGATCTTTGAGCAAGTGGCTGATGCGGCCGCTGAGAGCCGACGGCTCGAATGGCTTGGCCATAAACACATCAATGCCGAGCTTGATGCTTTCGGTCTCGGTGGCGTTGTCGGTCTTGGCAGTGAGCATGATGACAGGGATAGTTGACAGGCGCGGATGCTGCTTGATGCGGCGTACCATCTCCATGCCACTCATGATTGGCATCATCTCGTCGACAATAATTAGGTCGGGGATAATCGAAGCGGCAATCGCCAAGCCCGAGCGGCCGTTTTCAGCCGTAAAGCACGTGTAGGTATCAACCAAAATGTCGGCAATGAAGCCCGAAATCTGCGAATTGTCCTCGACGATAAGAATTTTGGCCGAGCCGGAAGCGCTGTTTGACGCTTTGTTATCGGCCGGAGGAAGAGTCTTTTTCGACATAGGCAGAGTGACGACAAACGAAGTGCCTTGGCCTTCCTTGCTGTACAAAGCAATGTTGCCCTTCATCAACTCGAGATACTTCTTAATCAGATATAGGCCGAGGCCTGTGCCCTCGTGGAGCTGCGATGTGGCCGGAGCACGGAACATTCGCTGAAATACCAAAGGCTGGTCGATGTCGGCAATGCCGACGCCATCGTCGGACACCGTGATTTCGACTACGCTGCCATCGGTGCTGATGCCGCAGGAGACGGTGGCATCGTCGGCGGAGTATTTGCAGGCGTTCGACAACAGGTTGGTAATCACTGACTCGAATTTGACGGCATCGGCCTCGATAAGTAGCTGCGGACACGACGAGTGGAACACGAACTTCTTCCGACTGTTGTTTTCGCGGAATACTTCGAAAACGTCCTTACAGAATTCGACGACGTCGAAAGTCGAGAGTATCAGCAAGTTTTCGTCGCCGTCCTCGAGATGCTGCAGCTCCAGGGTGCGGTGAATCATATTGTTGAGGCGCACGGCATTCTCGTAGACGACGTCGAGGTTGCGCTTGGTCTCAGCGTCTTTGGCTTTCTCCTTCAACACACTGACGGGACCCAAAATCATCGAGAGCGGAGTCTTGAGGTCGTGGGAAATGCCGGAGAGGAACGTAAGCTTGCGCTCGACATTCTCGAGGGCCGCCTGCCGCTCCTGCTCGCGGAAAGCACGAAGGCTGCGACGGCGAATGTCCCATACGATAGCGACGATAATGGCGATAGCGATGACGACGTACAGCGAAATCGCCCACCACGACAGAGTCCATGGCGGCCGGACAGACAGCGAAATCGTCGTAGCCTCGACAGGCGAGCCTACGGTCTTGACCAGCAATTGATAATCGCCCATCTTCAAGTCGGACAAGGCGATGGTGTTGGCGCCTTCGGACATCACGACCCAGCCGCTCACGGTGTCGGAAGCCGATTCGGCGAGCTTGTACATAAAGCGCTGCGGCGCTTCGGGTGAATAGTCCAACGTACTGACGACCATGGTGATACCACCGCCATACGGAATCGAAATACGAGCATTTGCGCCGGCTGTGGCCGAAAGGTCGAGGAGCCCCTCGCCCTTGTCGTGGAGCACCAGCTTTATGGTCTTGTAATCGGCTACGTTTGCAAGATTTTGGTAATCGACTTCGAGAATTTCATCGGTGCCGCCGAGCAGCACGTTGCCGGTGGCAACATCCTCAAAGATAGCGGTATAAGATTTCTGCGGTATGGGCAACAGGGTGGCTGCGAGTCGGTCGCCATCGACGCTCCAGACGTTGCTCTGGGTCGACACCCAGACCCCGCCTGCCACCTTGCCAATGGCGAGAATTGTCTCGTCGCTGTTGGTAAACGGAAACCGAACGACCTGATACTCACCGGATTTGCCAAAGACGACCGCACCGCCCTTGAACGCACACCAGATGCGTCCGCGAGCATCGCTGCACAAATGGGTAGGATAGCCGGCGGCAATCTCGAATATATCGTATTTCACCAACTTATCGTCGTCGGGCGAGTATTTGCTCAGCACACTGTCGCGAAAGAGCAGTATCCAGATGTTGCCGTCGGCGTCGACTATCATATCGTTGACGAGGTCGTTGGCGAGGCTGAGATTGGAGCCGGTGGCCGATTTGCTATCGGTGTTGAGCGAGTAGTCGGCAACGATAGTGCCACCCGGAGCGGCAAAAGCGGCCTTGCCGACGCGGTGCAAACCGCTCAGGAAGCTACCTATCCAATAGTAATCGCGGTCTTCCTCGAACGAATAGACCCAATTGGAATTGTGCTCGCCGTTTTGATCAACGATGTGAAAAACATCGAAGCTGTTCGATGCCGGATTAAAGCGATTGAGACCGCCATCGGTCGACAACCAAATGTTGTGGTCGCTATCTTCGTCGATAGCTCTGATACGGTTGTGCGATAGCGACTTAGGCCGGTCGGAATGGCGATACCAGTCGGGCGCCTGGCCATCGGAAAGACGCAGAGCGCCGTTGTTGCCACCGAGCCAAAGGTCGCCGTGGCTGTCGCGACGAATGACGTGAATTTCGTTGCCTTCGCCTGTATGCGCCAGGGCGCTCAGTTTGATGGTGCGTATGGTGGTGGAGTTGGAAGCGATAGAAAAGCCGCGCTCGTGCCCGGCCCATATATTATGGTCGCCGTCGTCGAGGATACACCATATCTCGTTGTCGTGCAGGCTCAAATCATCGCGCGAATCGTGGCGATAGTGGTGCACGGCGTTGTCGTGCCAGTCGAAGACGCCGTTGTCGGTGCCGACAAGTATGTGACCATTGTCGCCACGCGCCAAGCTCTTGATGATGTTGTCGTCCAAAGCGGCGATGGTGGTCCAAGTGTCGGTCGCCGGGGTATATTCATACAGCGCACCTTCGCTGCCGATGAAGATACTGCCTCGCTCGGGCGACTCCAGCAGGCAATTCACAAACAGATTTTTTTGGTCGGGATTGGAAAGACCGGCCCTGACAGCGTCGAACTTATCCGTAGCCGAATTCCATCGCACCAAGCCGTTGTACGTACCTACATAAATAATACCACGGCTATCGCGCAATATTGAGTAAACCGATTTGTGAGGCAAATCGGCAGAGAAGTCGCCCACATCGCCATTGGTAAAATTCAATCGGTAGATGCCATATAAGCTACCCACCCAGAGATAATTATCGAGCGAAAGTAAGCAGCGAATTTCTTTAGGCAACCGAGCGGCGTAGGGTTCGACCGAGCCGTCGCCATAGTTATAGACCAACAAGCCATTATTGCCGCCAAGGAACAAACGACCGTCGCGCTCGACTATTGAATAAATCTGCGTGCCCGACAGCTTAGAATGCTCGATGGGATGCACGGTCACGCCGTCGTAGAAATACAATCCGCTATTGGTACCCATCCACATGATGCCGCGACTATCGCGATACATACAGAATACGGCCGTCTTCTTGCCGCCCACAGTGACATTTTTCCAGGTCAGCTCCGATTCGGGCAACCGCGACGCGGCACCGGCTTCCATACTTACACCGCCAAGCACGGCCACAACGAGCGCGAGCAACCATGCACAGATGGATATTGGTAGTTTCATGATATTTCGGTCAATTAGGTAAGTGTTTTTGCAAAGTTAGCGTTTTTCATCCAATCAGAGCGCCACCTTGTCCTATTTGTATGCAACATTTCGGACAAACGATGCAACATTTCGGACACGCCGACACACTCGACTCACACCCGCGACTCAGAGGAAGGCGGTGTGAAACACAGCATCACCCGCTCCGCGGGCTCTGTACTTTCGACACCACCTACCTCGGGCTCGTCCTAACGGACTTCACCCGAGGTTAAGCACAGACCCGCACGCTCTGCGTGCTCCCCTAGAGCGCCTGCGGCGGGGGAGGACTCCGTTTTTTCTCGCGATGTGAAATTCAAACTTTCAATTTATGACACTCGTTTTCAAAAATATTCATATCTTTGCGATTGAAATCAATCACTAATCGGATATCGGTTCACGCTATTGAACGCTCGCAAACACCTAACTCAAATGAAACGGATCATATTATTGCTGGCGATGACTCTGATTGTCGCAATCGGCATACAGGCCACAGGACCTTCGGGCACACTACCCATACTATATATCAACATCGCAAATGGCGCTGAGGTGGTCGAAAAAGAGACATACCTCGAAGCTGAATATTGGCTTGACCCGAAAGGCTGCGCCGGCATCGACGCCCTCGGCAGCGCAAGCTCACCGCTGACCACTAAAATCAAGGGGCGCGGCAACTGGACATGGACCGGCTTCAACAAAAAACCCTACCGCCTGAAACTCGACAAAAAGCAGGCGCTACTGGGCATGAACAAGAGTAAGCACTTCGCCCTGCTGGCCCACGCCGACGACAAGCGCGGCTTTCTGCGCAACACCATCGGCTTTAAGCTGTCGGAAATGTTCGGATTACCATGGACCCCGGCCCAGCGCCCCGTCGAGCTGGTAATCAACGGCTCATACCGCGGGCTCTACTTCGCCACCGAACAAATACGTATCGACAAGGACCGCGTCGACATCGCTGAGTGGGGCGAGGAAGACGCCGACGGCAAGCCGCTGCAGCAGTGGGTCGAAGGCGGCTCGCTGGTCGAAATCGACAACTATTCGTACAACGAAGGACAGGTACGATTCACCGACGGCAACGGCTGGGAGATGCGCCTTACCTACGACAAGAGCGTAGACCCCGGATTCGAACCAGACGGCTACACCGACAAGCTGCTCTACGAATTCCAACGCATGAACACGCTGATTTTCGGTGATAAGAATTCCGACGCCATCTGGGCTTACCTCGACATCGACGACACGGCCCGATACCTACTCATTCAGGACATTCTCGACAACAACGAAGCTATGCACGGCAGCTGCTACATGTACAAGGATCTCGGCAACGGCCAGCGCTGGCACTACTCGCCGGTGTGGGACTTCGGCTCGGCCCTATGGAAAGGCTCGCACCCGTGCACACACTTCTGGCAGGGCACCGGCTATCAGAACCACTGGGCCGAAGAGCTGTGGAAATTTCCACGCCTGCAGCGACGAGCCGCCGAAATCTGGACCAACGTGCTGACCAACGACTACCCCACGCTCGAGACATTCGCCACCGACTTCATTAACCAAATTCGCTCGGCGGCGGCGTGCGACTTGCAGCGCTGGCCCGACTATGGCAACGGCGACCTCGACAATCAACTGGCCTACGTGCTCCGCTTCCTCGACCAAGCCAAGAAGTGGCTCAACAAGTCATTCGACATCAAAGAGCCACTTGTAGCCAAAGAATTCATCGTACCCGAGGACGAAGAGGGCAAGTACCACGTATTCTTCAAGCAGGACGGCGCAGCCACCGACTGGGAAAACGTGATGATATACTGGTGGGACAGCGGCCTGCACGACTACCGCGACTGGCCCGGCCGCGACTGCGAGTACGTAGTCATCGACGGCAACTACTACTGGCACTACTGCATGACGGCCGACCACGACAGCGACGACTACCACCTCATATTCAACAACGGACATTCGGGCGTGGGCGAAAACCAGACCGAAAACCTGATGGTGCGCCGCCGTGGCGTCTACACCCTCGGCATGGCCAAAGACACCACCCCGACCGAATACCTGCCCGTGGGCGCCGGAGCTAATGGCATCGAAAGCATCTCCACTGACGAGGACATCATCATCGAAGCCTCGCGCAGCGCCATCACCGTCACCTCCGACCGGGCGCGCACACTCCGCATCGCCACCCTCGATGGCAAAACTATCATCCACGACATCCCGGCCGGCACCACCACCATCGCCCTACCCTCGGGCTTCTACATCATCAACTCGCGCAAGTATCTACTCTGAAACGCCACCGGCCGGTGATAGAATTGCGACCGTCATAACATCTATTATTATATACTAACTCAAATAAACAACATGATTATGGCACAGAAAGTAGTACTAAAGCAATATCCGGCCAACGGTCCGATTGTCGTGGCCGGTGTCACGTACAGCAACATCAAGGAAATCAAGCAACTCGTAAACGCTTCAGCTGAACTCAACTCGTTTTTCGGCTTACAAATCGAACGCGTCGCCGATGACAAAATGCACTTCAAGGATGGTTGGAACTGCGCGCGGCTCTACAAGCCCTATCCCTGCTTCGACTCCTACGACGACGCAAGCGAAGACCGCCGCTACAACAACTACGTGTTTCGACGCGGCGAAATCACAGACGAGTTCATCCAGGACATCGTGAGCAACGTTCCTCGCCAAATAAACTACAACATGGCTAACGAGCAAGCACCAGCCCGGTATCTGCCAATCGTCTACCACGACGGCGAACGCGACACCGTCATCGTGGCCGAAGCCATTGATGAATAGTGAGGCCGTACACCTATTATCGGCCGTAAAGCCTCGGGCGACCAACGAATAAAAAATTTCGAAAAAAATGTTTCCGTTTTTTTAAATAAAAGAAAAAAAGTTTTATCATTAGATTTCAAATATTTGTATAACTTTGTAGCACAAGGCAACGTCCCTTAATCGCGACGATGCTCGCCGAGCGTCTACGCCCGCTCTGCTCCGAGCCGAAACCCAACGGACTCTACATCTAACACTCTGATTGCACCAATTTCCATTTTCAATCAACTTTCCACGATGCTCAAAAAAGGAATATACGAACATATCATCAATCGCGCGACTGAGCACGAAATGCAAGTGACCGATAAATCGGAAATGAAATGCTTAACTCTGCCAATCGACGACGCCGAATCGCCTAAGATGCTGGCCGACTACCTGGCTAAAGCTATCAGTCGGAAACTCGAAGATGTAGAAAATCAGACAGACCGAGTAAACATCATCAACCGCATCATGCTCGACGCCGGTCTGCTCGACGACACTCAGATTGCAAATCCGACCAACTTGCTTAGCGAGGTAATAACACGCCAACAAGCCGTGATGCGAGAAGCGAGTAAGACAACGCCGGTGCGCCCGATGTCGGGCTTCCGCGTAAGCAATCTGTTCACCGGAGGCAATTCGACGCTACCGCTCGGCGAAGAAATCAGACGAGAAATCGCAAGCGCCGACGAGATTTGCTTCATCGTTTCGTTCCTCAGAGTGTCCGGAATACGAATTTTGCTTGACGACCTTCGGGCATTTTGCAACCGCGAGGGAACGCGCCTGCGCATCATCACCACGACCTACTGCGGCGCCACGGAAGCAAAAGCCATCGAGCAACTGGCAGCTTTGCCGAATACCGAAATTCGGATCTCATACAACACTACGATTGAGCGCCTGCATGCCAAATCATACATCTTCGTGCGCAACTCGGGCTTGCACACGGCCTATATAGGTTCGTCGAACCTATCGAAATCGGCTCAGACCGACGGACTGGAATGGAACGTGCGCGTCACGAATATCGAAAATCCGCATATCATCAAATCGGCACTGGCGACTTTCGAAATATACTGGGAAAGCCCTAATTTCGAAGACTTTCGCATCGGCGGCATCGAAAAATTTCGTAAAGAGCTCAAACTTAATATAAAATCCTCCGAAACATCTGAGAATAGCTTTCAACACTACGAAATACGTCCGTACCAGAACGAAATACTCAACAAACTAAAAGTCGAACGCGAAGAACACGGCAATTGCCGCAACTTGATAGTGGCCGCAACCGGCACGGGCAAGACGGTCATTTCAGCCTTCGACTACCTGGATTTTGTCCGCAAACATCCACGCGCAAGGCTCCTATTCGTGGCACATCGCGAGGAAATACTGCGGCAATCGCTCAATACGTATCGTAGCGTGCTGCGCGACGCTAATTTCGGAGCGCTCTGGGTCGGTAAAAGCAGACCTCAGGACGACTGCGAGTTCGAGCACCTATTCGCCTCGGTGTCAATGTTCAACTCGCGCTTCGACGAGTTTTTCGCACAATTCGACAAAGATTTCTACGACTATATCGTCATCGACGAAGCACACCACAGCCAAGCCGACAGCTATCGCAAACTATTCAACCATTTCGAGCCACAAATCCTGGTAGGCCTGACGGCGACACCCGAGCGAATGGATGGCAAAGACTTGCGACCCGACTTCGGCGGACGCATCAGCGCCGAAATTCGCCTGCCACAAGCTCTACGCGACGGACTGCTGACACCATTCCAATATATGTGCGTATCCGACGACACCGACCTGAGCGACGAAAGCCTCTGGAGCGGACAGAAGTTTAACATCGAGCGACTCGCCGACCGACTGACCAACGACTCCAGAGCTCGACTAATCGTAGATGCCATTCACAGATATATAGCCGACGAATACACGTGCCGTGCATTATGTTTCTGCGTGAATAAGCGACATGCCGATTTCACGGCCGAGAAACTGAAACTCAACGGATTCAACGCCGAAAGCTTGACGTCGGACACGCCTACCGACCGACGCAAACAGCTTGCCGAGCAGCTTCGCGAAGGGACACTACACTACCTATGCGTAGTAGATATTTTCAACGAGGGCGTCGACATACCGGAAATCGACACAGTGCTATTCTTGCGTCCGACCGAGAGCCTGACCGTATTCCTGCAACAGCTCGGGCGCGGCCTACGCCATTCCGTCGGAAAAACCGAGCTGACCGTCCTCGACTTCGTGGCCCAAGCAAACCGCAAATACGACTATGCAAGCCGCTTCCGCGCACTGACACTGCAACCCGAAAAGAACATTGAAAAGCAAGTCCGCGAAGGCTTCACGATGCTGCCACCCGGATGCAGCATCGTCATGGAAAAGAAAGCCCGGCAGTACATTCTCGAAAATATCAATAGCGCTATCTACAACAACAAGCGCATCATCAAAGAAATACAAAGCTACCCCACACTGCCGACAATCTCGCAATTCCTCGACAATAACGGGCAAGACATTCGCATCCTATATCAAAACTCGCGCTGCTGGACCTCGCTCAAGCAGGAAGCCGGCCGCATATCATACACCGACGACGATACGACGAAGCGCCTGGCTAAAGGAATGTCAAACATGATTCATCACAATACGGCTTCATTCCTACACTTCGTCGAGCGCTTCATTGCCGGCAGCCAAGAGCATCATGATGAGCAGTACAAGCGATACGCAACCATGCTCTATTACGCTCTGTTTCAAGACAAAATCGCCAAAACCGGCTTTCACTCAATCAATGAAGCACTTGACTCGATTCACAAGCCCGAGTACGCACATTTCAAACAAGAATTATCAGAAATAACCTCATACCTGCTCGCCAACATAAGTATTAAAACGACTCCGCTGGATAGCCAACTGTTCCCGGAACTGAACCTATACGGCTGCTACACACGCGAAGAAATATTCACACTCGTAGGCAAACAGACCGCCGAGCTAAAAATGCAAGGCGCAGCCTCAGGCGTATTCAACCTCGACAACCTAAACACCACGCTCCTGTTCGTGACACTGAACAAATCAGAAAAAGACTTCTCACCATCCACGCAGTACAACGACTACCTAATCAACGAACACTACTTCCACTGGCAGTCGCGAAACACCGACTCGCACAGCAACAAGAGCGGCCAACTCTACATTAAACAAGCCGAAACGAAGCGAAAAATAATACTTTTCGTACGACAAGAGAAAAAAGACGGATTCGGCAACACCTCGCCCTTCCACTGCTTCGGCTACGTCGATTTCGTCTCGGCCAACAGCGACTACCCTATGAATATCAAGTGGGAACTCCAAGCCCCCGCCATGCCACAATACCTCAAAGCCATCTGACAACAATGCGAGGAGGCAGAGAAGTCTGAGGAGTGCCAGGAGTGCGAGGAGTTCGGCGAGGAGTTCGGCGAGGAGTGTGGCGAGGAGTGCCAAAAATACTGTCGCAAAAAAATTGCCAAAAACATTGCAAAGCAAAAAAAATATATGTACCTTTGCAGCCGAAAAGCCACAAGCGCATAGCGCTCGCCTTTTCAATCGGCCAAGTCTGCCGCCGTTTAAGGTCCTATAGCTCAGTTGGTCAGAGCACCTGACTCATAATCAGGGAGTCCTTGGTTCAAGCCCAAGTGGGACCACGCTAAAAATCGCTAAGCAATTGAATTTTCAATACTTAGCGATTTTTCTTTTAAATTTTTGGCGTGTTTTTGGGGGTCAAGCCGAAATTGCGGTGCATTTGTTAAAACAGATGGAATCGAGTGTTAAATACGGTTATAATATCTGTCAACTTCTTCTTGTAGATTTGCGGCAGGAAAGCGCATAAGTTGTTGTACCTTGTCGATTGCGACGTGGATGTCAGCGTCATTGAAGTCTCTCGGCAGTATGATTTTGAGAGCTTCACCCACTTCTTTTGTAATGTGTTCGATCCAGTCAGAAGTCAACAGCCCATCGGATTTGCGCTGAAACTCCAGACACATATCGCAAGCGTACATGACACATTCCGTTATGACATGATGTTTGTAGAGTTGTATGGTCCCTTGATATGGCCGATTCATCAGATTGTTGATGAGGTCCTGACGGAAATGGTCACGGAAACGAGGTTTGGGTGGAGTAAACATAGTTAGAAGTCTGTAGGCACGTTGATTTCTGAATAGAGCCAGTTGATAAACATTGTCTCTTTTTCCGAGATACCGCCGATGAGTCCGGTGATAGAAACAAATTTGGCGAAGTAAAGCTTTTTCCCATCTTCCATACGTTTGAGTATGCCGGTCATCTGCGGTTGGGTTAAAGTCCGTGACTGGATTTGGTCGTTAGATGTGATGCCGGCTATTGCCATCACTTCGTGAATGTGGTTCTCCTTCTGCATCATGTGATGATTACCAATCTGGCGCACTGCGCACATAACTTGGTATAATGACTGTTTTTCCTGCGGCGAAAACAAACCGGGGATAATCATTTTGTCCATTGGTGATAGTTCCATGTCTTTGAGTTTTAGATTGCTTTGATTAGATATACTCAGATTTGAGAAAGGTAAATCATTCGGCGTCACACCAAACGCCTCTATTACCGGTAAGCTGATAGTGCCGATTCTCAATCGCTTGCTCAAACTCATACTGAGTCTTGTAATATCGGTGCATTTCTTCTTCGCTCAGTTTTCTGTCACCGCCGATTCCTTTCGCACCGTTAATAAGTTCATTACGCACATCGATGGTGATTTGGGATAGTTCTTCGGTGGATTGGGCAGATTCAGCTCTCTCGATGCCTCGTTGATAGGTTTTCTCTATATCACTGATTGTATCTGCACATGAGACAAAGATGAGGGCGATGATGGTTGCAGCTATTGAAAATAACTTCTTCATAACTTCTGATTTACTTATGGGCGAGATTGAAGAGCACGAAGTCGAAGTGGCTGCCTTTGAATGGCGAAAGATTCGTCGTATTAAAAATATAATCGGGATAGAGTTCTACGATTGTGCGTGTTACGCGAGGGTAGATGTCTTTAATTTCATCTTCCTGGAATCCGTCGGCTTCCAACAAAAGGCTGAAACAGTCCATATAGATGAGAAGGTCGCCGAAAATCAACCGTCCGCAGCGTGCAAGGTGGTCCATAACGACAGCCATAAGTCCTGCGACATGAACATCCAGAAGTGTTTTCTGCTTCCCGGCGGCTTCCATAGCCAGTATCTGCTTCTGACAGTCGGTGACAAACTCTCCGAGTACCTCACCATTTATAGCTGTTACAAAGCTGATACCACCGGTTAGAAGGTCCTGTGGACAATACTTATTGGTATAGACGCCTCCGTTTTCAACCGGTGCACTCACCGTAAGGTCTTTTTTAATACCGTTGATTTTTCCGGTGAAATTGAATTTACGAGTTTCCATTGATTGTAGTTTATGCGTTCTGTATGCGTTGTGCGATTTCCCATAGGCCTTCTCCTATGAGATACTGTGTTCCCCAGTCATATTCCTTGATGATTGTAGCCACAGCCATAGCCGAGCAGTAAAGCGACTGTGCGTCTGCGGAAGGCATCCACTCATTTTTAGCGAGTTTGCAGAGCTTGTCGATCATACCTTGATTGATACGGCAGTCGCGCACATCTTCAAGTTCACGGTTAGTCGCTATGTCGAGGATGGTTTTCTGAATGTAGCTTTTATAGCTAATCATCTTAGGAAGGGCCACGGCGAAGTTAGAAGCAACTGTTTTGGCAGCAAAATCGAATTCCTGTTTAGTTATCATATCTTTTCATTTTTTGTCTTACATAGAGTAATACCAAAAAAATGAAAAGGGTAAACGCAAAAAGTCCACCCCAAATCTGAGGCGGACTCGATAATGATTGTGTCTTTTCTTACTTATGGATTTCTACAACCGGATTCTGTGAAGGACGGAATATTCGTAGAGTTTTATATTTCTGAGTTCGGAAATAATCCCCCCATTGAGCCATTGGAATATTGCTGTCGAGCATTTTCCCGATACAATAACTAAGGGAGCCATATCTACGGCCGGAATGTCTTTCCTTACATTCATAGTTCCTCTTATCACTCTCACATGCACAGATTATAGTGATATTGCCTCCATTTGATGAGTAGTTAGACGGCTTTGTGATACTGCGTAGGTATGTTGTTGCAGAACTGTTGACCGGGAACTCATCATCAGTACCTCTTGTCGTTTCTGACCATTCCACATCGCTTTCCGGATCGAGATCGTCAGTTTGCTCGTCTCTGTCGGCACCTCCGCTGTAACAAGTGTCGAAAACCACTATCACTTGACCTTTTTTCCCAACTTTTCTTTTAAGATTATTGAGATACGGGAATAATTCATCATCTATAAAGTGATTTTGTCCTCGATAACTTTTGCCCGAGACCTTATAGTTGGGAGAAAAGCAGGCGTCATAGCAGACAAATGACTGGTCAAAATCTTCCTGCTCGTCATTGTTCATATCGGCAACAAGCTGACCGTGTCCGGAAAAATGCAGATAGACAATATCTCCCGCTGAAGCTGCTCCGACAAGTTTTGTCAATGCGGCTTTTATGTTATTTTTCGTTGCATTGCCGTCCGTCAAATGGGAGACTGAGAATCCTTTGGACTTCAACTTCGTCTCAAGTAAAGAGACATCATTATTCCCATGTATCTTAGACCACCCGGTAGCTGTCGGATTATAATTGCCGATACCTATAAGCAACGCGGTGTTCTTGGCACACATCAAACCAATACCAAGGACCATTGCCATTAATAATATGCTTAATCGACGGTTCATTTCAGAAGATTAAGTATTGATTTCCATCGACTGACGCTTTCGGCATAGTCAGCATTACCATCAAATCTTGAAACGAGCTGTTCAAGAATGACCTTGGCATTGTCTCTGTCGTAAAGTCGCAGATACGCCATAGCAAGTGCATAGCCGTTATCCGCAATCTCGTCAGTATTGGATGCAGACTGATAGAGAGCGATGAGTTCGGGCAGCTTGGCTTTCAGTTCGTCATCACTCATGGTTTTTACATCAATAGGTTCACCACCTGCTCTGACTAAATCCGGATTGATCTCAGCACATGCGTATATCGCATTATCAACCGAATATCTGGCGTTTTTTTCTATGTTGAAAACAACGGTAAACGCGATGATGACAACTGCCGCAATAGAAGCGGCCTGCCACATCCAAGATTTGAATCTAAGAACTTTTGGTTTCTCAATTCGAGAAGATTCAGCAATGGTGACTACTGCCTGCTGTTCTATATACTGTTTACCAATTATTTCTTTTAACTGGTCTTTAGAAAGTCCTTTCAATGCCAATCCAAAATCAAGATTGTCCTGGTGCGCCTCTCGACAGATTCCATCAACGGTGAACAGATACATTTTGAAGTCAGATGCAAAATCCTCGTCAGATTCCAACCGAGCATCAAAGTTAGCCCACTCTTTCTTTGAAAGCTGGTCGTTGATATATTTATCGTATAGGTCAATTCTTTCCATTGCGATTCCGTTTTTTAGGTGCAACATCAAAACCGGCTCGGCGCAACGCATCTACCACTCGCTTTATCAGGTCGGTCATGCACTGGCTTTTCTTTGCCTTCGCGGTTGTGGCGTTGCGATAACCAATCTCCTCGGCTATCTCATCCATAGACATATCTTCATAATAGAACAGCCTAATTATAGAACCACAAGGCTCTGGTGTATGAGTCAGTTCATTACCAAGTAAAGAAAGTGCTTCTTCATTTTTATAGAGAGGAGTTTCATCCTCATCGTTCGGAAGCGTTTTCAATAATTCCTGTACCTTGCGGGCAGTTTTTGAGCCGGAATCATCATCTTCATCATCGAATCCTTCATCAGTGGAATCTGTTTTGCCGATCTTACGCCATGCTTTGCTGGCCATATTCATTCCGATTGTCATGATGTAGCTGCTCCACGATGTATCTTCTTTGATACGCCCCCGCATCAGATTTTCTTGTACGGCTATAAACGTATCTTGATAAAGATTTTCTGCATCATAGAGCGATAACCCGGAATACTTCACCGTAAGTCGGCGAAGAAATTCCGGGCGAAGCCGAATGTACCATTGGCGTACTATTTCCTCGTAATCTTGTACCATTGTCTTGTCTTTCAGACTACAAAGTTAGCGATTTAAATTGAATCTCCTATATAATCATAGAATGAGATACCAATATTAGAAAAAGGTTAATAGCAGTAAGCATACATATACGAAGCATATTCTGCTGCCATCTCTGTTGCCATTTCTGCATTGTAGTCTTCAAACATCTGAAGAATTTCTAATTGACTATCAAAGAAGTTGGCTAACTTATCCATTACCTCTTTGAAATTATCAATATCAAAATTAAGCATATTGTGGATGGGATTCAATTCTTTATCCACTGGGTAACGGAAACTCATAGATTTAGGATCTATAAAATTAAATTCATGGATGAGCTTATTCACTACGTTCACCATTTCTTTGTCGTATGAGGGGTCTGCTCGTGGTAAAATCTCATTCACATATGTCTGAAATAAATCCTCTAAACTATGAGTCGCTTTAAATTGAGGATCCTCAAACAACACCCTCTTACCAATATATATATTAGTTCTTTCAGGCGTACTTCAAGAAATTGTCGGAAAGAAAATATCATAACATCTGAAAGATATTGCTTGTTTATCCACTCGTTTTTCTTTATTTCATCATAAAGAGAAACAGCAGAAAGTCTATAACCCTCGGATATTTTGAATATATCATTTATACCATTGGTTAGCCACTTACCTTCATGAGGAACGGCGATAAATAATTTATCTTCCTTTTTGGGGAAGCTATTATTTCGAATACTTTCCATATAATTATTCTGACTTTTCGATGACTACGTTTTGTTTGCGAAGTCTGCGATTATTAGCCATTCCGGTTTTGATTGCTTCAACCCACTCTTCGGAGCCAACTGTCTTATTGTCTTTCATTGATTTAGCGATATAGAAAGACAGCGAACCATACCAAGTGTTTGTTTCGACATCTCGGACTTCTCGATTTACCTGATAAGAGCGACAAGCCTCAATGAATGTAACCGGGGATTGGCCGTTAATCGAGGCAACCGTGAAGTAGTCATTGGTTTCTTGCGTACGGTCTGGCGTATAGTATTTACCGGAGCAAGTAAAGCCCTCCCTTGTTCCTCGGATATGGTCATCATCACCACGAGAGGCAGTACCGCTATGACAAGCATCTAAAATCACTATCAGTTGACCTTCTGAGCCAAGTTTGCTACGGATGTCGTTGAAATATACCTCCAACTCATCGTCAAGCAGGTGATTCTTGCCTTCATAGACTCCTTCGGCATAGAGCATCTCGGCATCAACCGGGATGAGAGCTTCATCCCAACCATCTTCTTCATCTCCATTCAAGTCCTCGAAAGGTTGACCGTGCATAGAGAAGTGTATATACACAACATCTCTTTTTTTTACATCTTTAGCCACTTCCATAAGGGCATTGGTTATATTAGCGTGGGTAGCCTGAGAGTCAACAAGACTCGTCACTATATATCCGTGCTCAGAGAACAGTGGCGATAGGAGCAGGACATCATTTGCACCACTGATGTTGGCCCACTTGTTAGGGTCCTCCATTGCGTTGCCATAGTCGGAGATACCTACCAGTAATGCACGCTTTGTCTCGGCGTTCATCGTTTGACCACCTATAAGGAAAGCCATGATTGCAATGATTGATGTTTTAATAAAGTCTCTCATATTTATGTTTGTTTAAAATTTCAATTTAACCCATCCAACAATATAAACGCCGCCCAATATTTGGGATCAGAATACTCTGAATCATTTCTTAACGATTCCTGAGCAAGATTAAGACTCTCTTGCTTCGATTTACCTGAAAGATAATGGCGATAGAACTCAATCATTAACTTTTGTGTTGCCGTGTCGTCAACCTTCCACAGCGACATCAACAAAGTATTGGCTCCGGCAAGTTTGAAGCCTCTCTGGAGACCAAAAACGCCTTCACCAGAGGTTTCGCCCAAGCCGCTTTCGCAAGCTGACATTACAACCATATCGACATTGCCGAGATTCATATTGGACAGTTCCAAAGCTGTCAATACGCCGTCCTCAACATCATCGGGCAAAGTTTCTCCTTTCAGCCCTATGTTGGCACCGCTGAAAAATAGCCCTGAACGCATGAGAGCCTTGTCTTCGGCCCTTACCTTATTACTGTTTTGGTTCAGGAATGTAACATAGTCACGCTTTTGAGCGTCCTCCTCACTCCAGAAAAAGCCATGAGTGGCGAGGTGGATAATGTCGATGGCAGACCCGGCAAGAGATTTGAATGATTCTTCCGTACCGCTAATGTCTGTTATAACCCGAGGCGTTACATGAAAATTTTGAGATATCTCAGTTACCTCCTTTAGTGTCCCCGGAAGATATTTTACTCCATAACGACTATTTTCAGCAGTGAAAGCTCTTGATGCTTCTGTCGGATGATAGTCACCGGTACGACTTTCAGCAATCAAGTCGTCTCTGTCCAAGTCATAACGAAGACCGCCATAAAGGACTGCATTGTCAGATGACCTTCCCTGTTTATTTTCAGCCAATACACGTGTTGAGGAAAGACGATGCAATTTATATTTATCCGCAATGTTACTTCCATCAGACAATGGAGCATACTCGATTCCGATCTTGTGGAGTTCCCGATCGGCAGCAAAATATATATTCTTGACATCCCTCAATTCTTCTTCAAGAGGGTGCCATATAAAGTTATAGATTGAATCAGTCTCATATAAATCTACTCTATCCAACTCCTCCAATTGGCTTTCCTTACAAAGAGGAATGATGTGAGGGCTTTTATATCCGTTTCGTAAAATTACGGCGCAATATCGTGGCTCTCCGTCCATCGTTTGAATAGAATCGAGCCCCCACATAAGAGGAATATTGTAGAACTCTATAGCAGCATCATCTTTAGCCAAAGCGTTACGAACATCTTCCCATCGAATGTTCTTGGAGGCGACAAAATCGGCATATGCGTTTACGCGTTGAGTTAGTAGTTTATCAATCGCCTCAATCTCTTTTTCTATTGTAGAGCGTCTTTCCTCATCTTTCTCATTCAGCAGTTGCTGTTTCAGCTTACCGATTCGGGAATAGTTAGCAATATCAGAAGCGTCTCCTGAGTTTAATATCGCATCTCTGATTGCATTGGTGGAACGAAGCAGAAGTCCTTTTGCTTCCAATATATTGTCATAGATAGCTCCAAAGGCATCTGTGTTACCGCTTTCGTATATGATTAGATTAAGCATAGGAAGATAATTCTCAAAATGTTTCCAATAGATGGCGCGTTCTTCACCACTCATAAAAGCAAACATATCTTGAATATTCTTTCTCATCCTTTCAGACACTTCGGCGCTTAAAGCACAGGCTGACGCATCCTTTGATAGATATAATCCGAAGGCAGTATTCATACCTATCTCATCACTCTCATATGGAGTCTTACACAGGCCATAACTCTTCAAGAACCATTCAACAGATTGGGGGAACTTTGATTTGTAGAAGTAAAGCATCCCCATGTTATTATAAGGCAATGCTTCCTGTAATCCATACTCTTCCGACACCTTTATAGATTCCGTTATGGCTCGCAATGCTTCTGAAAAACATCCTAACTCAGAATATACAGTCGCTGAATTGGATAGGAGTGTAACATAAGGGACAATCCGTGTTTTAATAAAGTAGTTTTTAACTATCGTTTGAGCATCAAGTGGTCTATCAGATAATTGATAAAGATCTTTCAAAGTTCCACTGATGGCGGTTGAATCAGATAAATTTTGTTTAGCTTGACGCAGGGCGACATTCAACATCATTTTAGCGGTAGTATTATGACCTAATCCATTATGACACAAAGCGCAATTGCTGACACAACGAACATAGTCATCTCCAAAATCCAAAGCTTTTTCGTATAAGGTCTTGGCCTGAGTATTACAAGCAAGTGCCTTTTCATAGTTCTGAAGTTGAACATATAGCACAGCAATCGCATCCAAAATCATGCGGTATGATTTATCATTTTGGAGATTATTAGATTCCAATAATTGAATGGCTGATGAGTATGTCTTTTCTGAATTATTATAATCTCCTACATACATATAAGCCATTCCCAATGATTTCAACCACGCAGCTAAATTTGAGTAGTCCGTTGACCGATTCATCTGATAATATGCAATAACATTCTTTAATAATGGAATTGCATTTGCATAATCTCCTGCTATAAACAAACTCAAAGCGTCTGAAGCGACATCCAAATTACTATTTTGGAGAGTGTTCAAATCAGATGTAATCCAAGAATAAATCGGCTCTGAGGTAGCACTTGCAATCTCATAGATATATTTAGCGCGTTCCAGTCCCTTAACTAAAACATCTTTATTGAACCCTAACTTATAGTCTATATCCGTGGCGTAATAATAAATCTGCAAAAAACGAGTTAGATTAGGGTCGGACAACTCAGACTCATTGGCATCAAGAAATGAAATGGCATCCGCGATAAAAGGACGTGACTCAGAGTATCTATCAACTTGATAGAGGATAATACCGTTTAGCCAATTATACCAAAATAGAGTAATAGCATCGTATTGAAATAAAACTTTATTTTGACGCAAAATGGACATCGCTTCATCAATTTTCTTGTCTCCCACTAAGGTGTTTGCTTGCGACATAATTTCCAATTGACGAGCATAGTCATTCTGCGCCCACATGCCAAACGCAGAGCAGGAACATAATAATAGTATCACCAGTATCTTGTTAATGATAAGCCTCATAGTTCTCCCATTTGCTGTTCAACTTCCATATAGTATTTGACGGTTCTTTCTAATGGCTTTCCCTTCAATTTATTTTGCAAGGTGATTGATTGCAATAAAGTTTCTTTTGCTTCATCTAACTTATTTTGAAGTTGATAGGCTCGCCCTCGATTATGAAAATATGTTGCGTATTCACTCGACATCTCACCATATTGCACTCGACAAAAACTCTCAATCTTTTCCAGATCAGAATCTATTCCTTCAAGAGTGTTTGATCTTATTTTTGCAACAACGAGATCATTTAATGCATTATAACGATAAATATCAGGAACATCAGATAGTCGTGAAAGATATTCCCACTTTTCGGTCGCAAATACTAAAGCAGCCTGAAATTCCTCAGTATCTAAACTTAATCCATAAAGGTTGTTCAATACCCATAAATAATAATCCGTTCCTATAGATTTATTTAGATTAATCGCCTGATACATTTCGGTAAGGACACTTTGGTTCTTTTCATAATATTTGACCAAATAATAGGCACTGGATAATTTATGCCCTGTTTCAAACCAATCATCCTGACCAATTTGTAAGGACGAAAATATTCGTTCTAATGTAGTCAAACCTTCCAATACTTCTTGGTTATAACGAATAGAGCTCCTCTGATTCTCAATAACCGTCCTTTCCTCGTCTGTGATATTTGAGTCTAATAAGATCGAGTTATAAGCTAAGGCCTTAGCAAAGTTGCGCATATCTGCTGCTCTATTAGCTGCGGAAAAAAGCGCATTCTTATACGTTGGTGTGTTGTTCGATATACTATAATTTTTAATACGATTCAATACATTATCACTTTCTTCAAATCTCTCTGATGATATAAGCGCCATGACAAGGTTTCCGGCTACCAACCCAAATAATTCAGAGTTATCTAAGACATTATCACTAAGTATCTCTATAGCTTTGTGAAAAGCTTTTATTCCCTCATCAGGACGATTCATCTCCATAAGGATATTACCTTTCATATAGAGTACCTCGGCAAGTTCCGGATGGCTTTCACCTCCTTTTGATTTGATGAAGTTTTCAATTTGACGGTTTATAGATAATGCGTTTTCATACATTCCGTATCGTTTATAAAACTGCTCTAATCGCCACAAAGGGAAATATGTGTGGGTGACTAATGGGGTCTCATCTTTTGGCCAATAAATCCAAGCATCTTTTAGATGAATCGGAATCTCATTAAACTGGCCCAATAGCTCATAACAGTCTTGGACTCCCATAATTAGATTGCCAAATCCATGTGTATTGCTATTCCTTATATACATAGTCTTGACTATGCCCTCCTGATATATAGCCAAAGCTTCTTCGGGCTGACCTAATTCAATATACTCATCGCCTAGACCATGCATTATTTCTTGATAGGAGGTGTTGTGAACTCCAAGCGATGTGTCACATAGTCTCTTAGCTTCTAAAAGATGAGCAATAGCTTTTTCATGATTTGGCAACTCACTGTTTATGTAGCCTCCCAGATAGTGGTAGTCAAACAAAACACTATCTGGCAGTTGCTCTAAATCAACTTCTGTGATTCCGTTATATAATTTTATCCCCATCTCCATATCCTGCGTCTCCAACACATGGGTAAGACGATCCGGCAAAGAGGTTTGGGCAACTGCCATAAAAGCGCAGAACACAGATGGCAGTAAAACTGCCACCCGTGTTATTTCTCTAAAGATTGACTTTTTCTTTCCCATTTAATTATAGGAGGAGAAATATGGTTTTTCCATTGCCAAGGTTAATTTGTGAGTATCACGAATCGGTTGTAAACGGGGCCACGATTAACTATACGGATTGTGTAACGTCCTGTCCATGCAGGAATCCAACGCACATAACAGTCGTCGCTGTAATCAGTGTCGCTGGCAATTAGATTGCCATTGGAGTCATACACATAGAGGTCTAGGTCTGTGTCTCCGTCTCCCGAAACAAGGACTTCCGCTAATTGATTAGCCACAAAACTTGCGGTATAATCCATGTAACTGTTTCCATCCACCACAGAATAATCTCGCGACGGACCATTGATATTACCTCGCTGTGCACCTTTGGCTTCGGCATCAATATTGTCTATAAGAGCAAGCAGATTGGGATCGCCGTCTGCAAAAGCCTTAGCATCAGCTAATACCGAATCGTAGTCAAACGAAACATTTGCTTTTTTCCCATCGTTCTTCGTTTCATCGACAGCTACCCCTTCTTTAGTAGCATTGAGAGCTTGCGTTGGATTTTCCGAAAAAATCTGGAGAGCGTCGAGAAGTGCGAGAGTTGACTTGTTTTCGTAGCCGTAACGGAGAATCTGATTAGCCAACTTGACGGCTGCGAGGGACTCTGAGGTTTCACCTTTTACTTCAGGCTTCTCTTCTACTGTCTGGGCTACGCCGCTGATTGCAACGGCAATTATAGCCATGAATAGGATTATTTTTTTCATATCTTGTGTTATTTACTTTGTTAAAATTAATACAACAAACCCTTCATATTGCTTAATTTGGTCTGTAAGAGACATTGAAGAAACCGATGTTTCGACTTTCTCTTCTAGAACTATAGCTTCGGGACAAGCCTCCATAAGATTCTTCAAATAGGATGCTTTGATAGCATAGTTCACGTTTTCGGATTTAAAATAGTCACGATTAAGACCGGAACTGGTTATGCCTACGACATTTCCGCCCATGTCAAATAAGGGACCTCCGCTATTACCGGGCTGGATTGGCACTGAAATTTGATATACTCGTACATCTCCACCGATACCGCTTTTTGAGCTGATCTTTCCATCAGTGAATTTCACTTCCGTACCCATGACATCAGCAATGGGGTAGCCCATAGCAAACACTTCACTACCGGTGTCTTTTGTTCTGGTCATTAACCCATAGGGTAATGCATCATTTCCCTTGAAAGAACTATCATCAATTTTAATAATCGCGAGGTCATTCTGCGGATCCGTCACCACTACAGTAGCCGGATAAGATTCAGTCTTACCATTACGAGTAAAGTTTGCCTGGAGTGCTGTTGTCCCTTCAACTACATGATAGTTGGTGGCGATATAACCCTGTGGATTCAAGAAGAAACCAGAGCCATTACCTTTCCATGCGTCAGGATCTCGATTTTCCGATGGCAGATACTCCTGTGCAATATTTCGAGGATCCAGTATCTCTTGAACAGCCAATTGTGCTGCATCAATAACAATAGGTTGTGACGAGCCATTGTAGAGAGAGATGCCGCAAAGTGAACCATCGTAATATATTCGGCCAGTTTGAACAAGAGGCTCATCGTTTACATACATAGTGATTTTATCACCATTGTTCACGACTGTAAGTTTATTAACATCCGGCTTAATTGCTGATGATTTTGCCCATTTGTCGTTCTGAACCACAACTCCGTTCTTCTTGTAAGTGAATGTGTATTCATCGCCTGCAATGGAGAATGCGCAAAGATTATCCCAATCTTTGAACCCGAAAAGAAGTGTCACGATTCCTTGACCGGGATTTCTCTGGTAGGTAAGAACACTTATTATATTATCGCTCATCGGAGCAAATCCGGTGTATATACCACCTGAAACGGAACGTTCCGGATTAGCCTGCATCGAAATTGATTCCGCGTCATTAACCTGAACTATACCAGGCTGTCCCTGAAATTCCCATGCTTCCCTGTTGCGCACAAAATCTTCGTTATAAACCAAGAATACCATCTGATCTTCAGTAATCTGAAGATATTTGTTGTTATGGAGCTGCCCGTTCTCGTATTTGGCGACTGTTGCGTATTTACCATCCGGGTAATACTGAACCATATCGCCGTTTGGCACTCCCATTACAAAGAAAGCTTCAGACTTTACACTCCCATCTGGATAATAATAAGTGATTGGGCCGTTAGGAAGATTATTGTAATAATACGATTTTTCTGAGACCTCACCATTCTTATGATATAAAGTTTGAATACCCTCAAGAAAAGTCTTCCCTTCATCATCATAATCAATAAATATGGGATACTGTTCTGATTGCAATTCTCCACTGATGTAATAATCTTTTACTACGCCGCTGGGCTTATTAGGTGCAGAATAGGTTATTAGACGATAATAGGTGGCTTGCTTGGGATCACAACGATTCCAGTGTTCGTCAAAATACTCCCTGACTTGCTGACCAATTTTAGGAGAATAACCAGATTTAGTCTCTGTGATACGTTCAACTTGCTGTCCTTTCTGAATGTAAGTTACTTCCCCAGTATAGGAGGTGAATTTTCCCGTGTATGGTGCATCATCGACCATATAACCGACAAAGGTGGAGCCATTGCCCCATCTAAGGGTGCCATTGCCGTGCATACGGTAATTGATGAAGTCTCCCTCGTATGAGTTGCCATTCTCGTCTCTACAGACACCTTTGCCGGTTAATTGACCATTGACGAAAGTTCCGGTTTTAACCGAGCCATCCATGTGGATAAAAGTTCCTTTACCCTCACGGATACCATTACGGTAAGTACCCTCATACTTAGATTCAAACTTCCCGTTCTTGTACTTGGTGGCAACTCCTTGGCCATTTGCTTTGCCTCCTTTGGATGAACCAGTCCATGTAAACGTGACTCCCGGAGAATAGTACGGGTCTAATAATTGCGTGTTGTTTCCGCAATCCACCCACTTATCCTCCAAGGTGTAGGTCTGAGCCTGCCCCCACAAGAATGAGGTCAGGATAAGGATTAGAGTTGCTATTGTAGTTTTCATGTCATATATAATGATTGGTTATTATTCGCATATTAAACAAAGAAGCGTGAACTTCGTATACTTATTACTATACTGAGGCTCTGGACTGCCAACTATGAATAACAAGTAAAAAACTCACGCTTTTGGTATATATGACAGTTGTTGAAAACTGAGATATACACTTTAGCGTGAGCGTCATTGCTTGTTATCTGCATAGTTTTGAAAATTGTCCAGATTTTCAGTATCAGATAACCGAGTGTTTGACGCTCAACTTCATAATGTCTGCAATATACTCCTACGAGCATACTACATCGCAAATTTAGAAATTATTTGTCAAACTTCTCCAAACAATGACTATCTTTTTTACTTTTATCCATTATGACTTAACATTATATAGATTCTTCTGAAGGAATCATATTAGCCTCGCTTACATCTAAGTCGTATTGAATGGCTCAATTGCGGTAATTAGCATTATAAAATAGATTGTTTTTTAGGCCTTATACTCATATACCATATCGATGAACAAAGTAAATACCCATTGGTTGAATTAGATGGTCGCAAGATTACGTCACATGGTTTCATGTCATCATCATATTGTTTAGTTGGGAGATTTTAGTTTCTATACGTTCGCAGAATTATGTATGCACAAGCCGATCTGATTCAGCAGATAATGCAAGCGATGAAACAAATAATTTCTTATCAAGAGAATTCCAAAGCGAAGCACCTAGATATTTTCTTAATAACCAAGTATTGAACTCTGCGCCTATTTGGCGCACGCATAAAAAAGAGTCTGTGCACTACAGTGCACTTCAAATTGACATAGTTTTTTGTGAGATGATATAACTCAAGTCGAAGTAAGCACGAAAGCTGGAGATAAACATCAGTGATTATATTTTCCTCCTAATCGATTGTGTTGTTTTTTTGTTAGTTGTTTTGGCGATAAACAAATTTCGCCAAGCCATAGATATACCGGCAAAAAGCTGTCTAATATTTGAACAATCAGTAAAACCAATTAAGATGATGTCCAACGAGCTGAGGTCACAATGAGTTTGCCGCCAAGGCTTGCCCTTCGTTTAACGTTCAAGACGAGAAAGAGTTATGCGGTCGCTGATTTGTCGGCTACGCCATGGTCAGCGGTAGTTCGTTTCTGTCGCGCCGTCACACTTTCGACCGTCCATTGCGC
>CAYSQI010000023.1:5967-37441 GCA_964433215.1 uncultured Bacteroides sp. | reverse complement strand
GCGATGACGGAAGCGATGTGAAGCTTAGCGGGGTTGCCCTTTGTGAGCAGAGCGCGATAGCTGAGTTCCATCGAAGCTCCGGTAGCGAGCATGGGGTCGACCAGGATGAGTGTTTTGCCTTCGAGGCGAGGCGAAGCGAGGTATTCGATGAAAACGTCGAAGCTTTCTTTTTCTTTGTATTTGCGATAAGCGGAGACGAACGCGTTTTCGGCGGAGTCGAAGTAATCGAGGAAGCCTTGGTGGAAAGGCACGCCGGCGCGGAAGATAGTGCCGAGGACCACAGATTCGTCAATGACGTCGCAGTGAGCGGTGCCCAGTGGAGTTTCGACGTCCTGCTTGCGGTGCTGCATGACTTTGCTAATCTCGTAAGCCATGATTTCACCGGTGCGCTGGAGGTTGCGGCGGAAGCGCAGCGGGTCGCCATGGATTTCGGTAGAGCGCATTTCGAGCAGGAATTGGCTCATCAGCGAAGGTGTCTCGGCAAAGTTAACTATTTTCATTTGGTATTGTGTTTTTGGTTTTGGCAAAGGTAGCAAATTCTTGTGTAATGACCAAGAAAAGGGGCAGAGCTTGCAAGCTCCGCCCCTTGTTCTATTTAGGAGTGGCGATTATTTGAGGTTAGAATCCCACCAAACGGGGATAGTCCACATGTTGTTTTCGTTCCACCAGCCATCACCCTTCTTAGCACCTACGAGGTCGCAGAGGTCTTCGGGGCAAGCGGCGTTGAGGTTGTTGACGTTGTAGCGATATTCGTGCGACGAAACGCGCCAGCGGCGAGGATATTGACCTTCGGGAATGGTGGTCTTGGCGCTCAGGGTATATTCGTGAGGTTTGTTCCAATTGAGGAAGACTTCGGGATTGTAGTCGTGGCGACGCATATCGTTCCAGTTTTCCTGAGTGAACATCATTGCGATGTGCTTCTGGGTCATAATCTTGCCGAGAGTGAGGTCAGAAGCCGAGCCAAGAGCGTTGTTGACATAGTTGTTGATTTCATCGTTGGTCATAGCCTTGAACGAGGGGCAGCGAGCGAGGTTGCCGTCTTCAGCCAGCCAAGTATCAATCTTAGCCTTCATGAATTCCATGTGAGCGCGAACGCCGTTCTTGTAAGCTTCGAAAGCTTCGGCTTTCTTGCCCTGGTGGAAGAGGACTTCAGCGCGGATGAAGCAAGCTTCGTAGTAAGTGCCGATCGGGCCGGGCGACGACGGGCGGGTCATGAACGTACCCGACATAGCGGAGCGTTCTTTGCCTTTACCCTTCTTGTTATCGAGGTAAATCAGCAGGTCGGTGCCTTGGTAGTAGCCTGTACCACCGCAGCGCTGCTGTACGTAGATTGTATCGCCGGGGCAGTTTTCGCTGGCGCAGTAGAAGCGGTTTTCTTCGTCGTTCCAAGATGTAGCGTAGGGCGAACCGCTGATGCGGACGTTGCTCTGCATGTCGACACCGACTGTGCGGCGCCAGGTCTTAGTTTCGTCCCAAACGAGGCCTTCGGGAGTAGTAGCGGTGATTTCCGACTTAGCCCAAGGCAGGATGTGGTTGGCGCGGGGGTCTTCGATGTTGCCGTTGGCAAAGTGAGTGAGGTTGTCTTCAACAGTCTTGGTGAAGAACACGTTCGAGTTCATACCGATAACCGAGTAGAGCGGCGAGTAGTAGACTTGTTCGTTCCAGCCGAGGTGGTCAGTCGAGCCGTCGGGTTCGTCGGTGTGGTTAACGACCATGTTTTCGTTGTTGTTCTTGAAAGCATTGTCGAGGGCAGCGAGGATGGCATCTGCGTCGTAAACGAAATCTTCGTTTGCGAGGTTGAAGGTGCCTTCACCTTTCTTGGAAAGCTTGAGAAGCTGGCGAGCCTTCATGAGGTTGCCGAGCTTGATCCACTTGTTGACGTCGCCGAGGCCCCAATAGTCGTTGGCCGCGAGAGGCGAAGCGCCGGGTTCCTGGTCGCGAGCGAGGAGTTCAAGACCTTCTTCGATTTGCTCCATGATGTAGCGATACATTTCTTTGCCGGTGCTGTAGGTCGGAGTGACGTTCGAGCCGAGAGCGTCGTAGCAAGGAAGTTCGCCGTGGAGGTCGTTCATCATAGTCATACCATAGGCGAGGAGGAGGTGTCCGACACCTGCGTAGTGGTAAGCGCCTTTGGCCATAGCGTCGTCAATCATAGGCTTGATGTTGGGGGCAGCGCCGACGAACCACCACTGGTAAACGGTGGTCGAGCGCCATTCGCTCATAGTCCACTGAGCGAACAAGCCTTGGTTGTTGGTACGCGAGTTTTGGGTGAGGTCACCGCAGAGATATAATACAGGCTGAGCGCCGATGAAGTAAGCGTGGTGAGTATAGAACTCGATGTTGGCAAGACGCTTATCGTATGGGGCAGCCGCATCGGTAGCACTGTTGGGGCTATCATTTACGTCGAGCCAGTCGGAGCACGATGTTGTGGAGAACATGAGTGCAGCTCCTAAGGCCAGAATTACTTTATTAAGTTTCATGGTTTATTCTGTTTAAGAGTATTGACGATTAGAAAGTCAGGTTAACACCGAAGGTGAAGCCGGCAGTTGCGGGTACGCCGCAATAGTCGAAGCCAACTGAAGAAGAGCCACCAACGCCTGCGCCAGAAGCGACAGCTTCGGGATCGCCGTTATAGTTGGTGAACAGGAGGAGGTTGGTAGCGGTAGCTGTCACGACAGCGCGCTTGAATGCCTTAGTCTTATCGAGCCAAGTCTTGGGGAGATCCCACGACAGCGAGATGCTGCGCAGACGGAGGCTGTTGACCTTGGTGAGGTAGTTGGCAGTGTTCGAGGGCCAAGCGCTGGTATAGTAGTCCTTGATGATGTTGTAACCAAGAGTCTTGGTGCCG
Source organism: uncultured Bacteroides sp. (assembly GCA_964433215.1). Classification (GTDB taxonomy): domain Bacteria; phylum Bacteroidota; class Bacteroidia; order Bacteroidales; family Muribaculaceae; genus CAG-873. The sequence goes on along the minus strand of CAYSQI010000023.1, from coordinate 34,593 downwards.
TTCTGGTCGTATACGCCGTTGGGTTCGATTTCGTAGTTGCGTTCTACGTATTCGGGAGCGCTGGCCGTACCAATGTTCTCAACACCATTGATGGTGAGAGTTTGGCTACGCCAATCGGCCGAGCGAAGCGAAGTACCGGCCTGGTCCATAGCGTGCTGAGTGCCGTTGAATACGTGTCCGCCTACGCGGAATTCCCACAACATGTTGAAGGTGAAGTTTTTGTAGGTAAGGGTGTTGTTCCAACCACCGGTGAACTTAGGTTCGCGGTTGCCGACGGCGTAAGTGGTGGCGTCAACGAGCGGCATCATGTCTTTGCCGAGGATGGTCTTGCCATAGTAGGGGCTTGATTCGTCGGTAACAGTCTGGAGCTTCGAGCCGGCGATAGCCATGAAGTTGCCACCGGAGAACGAAGCTGCCTTAGCGGAAGCATACTGCACGTCGGTCAGGTACATGATGTCCATGCCTTCGAGGAGGCCTTCGAGCTTACCACGGTTGCCGGCGAGGTTGATACCGGTTTCCCAAGTCCAGTCGCGAGTCTGGATAGGAGTACCGCTGATCGAGAGTTCCATACCCTTGTTGCGAACGTTACCAGCGTTGAACGAGCAGAAGATGTAGCCGGTCGACTGCGGTCCGCGGGGCGAGAGGATCTGGTTTTCAGAGTCGTTGGTATAGTAAGCGTAGTCCATGCGTAAGCGGCTGTTGAAGAAGTGGAGTTCGAGGCCGATTTCGGTAGACTTAGTCATTTCAGGCTTGAGGTAGGGGTTGCCACGGGTCCAAGAGTTGCCGAGCGAAACCATACCGTTGAGATAAGTAGCAACAGGCCAGAGGTTGGTGTTGGTAGCGTAGGGAGCGGTGTCCTTACCTACTTTTGCCCACGAAGCGCGGATCTTACCAAAGTTGAGGACGCTGTTGGTGTCCATCAGCTTGAGGTCTTTGAGGAGGTTGGTGAAGACAACAGCACCGCTGTACGAAGGATAGAAGTAGCTGCGGTTTTCTTTCGGCAGAGTCGAAGTCCAGTCGTTACGTCCGGTAACGGTGAAGAATACGGTGCTCTTCCAGTCGGCGCGGAATTCGCCGTAAACACCAACGAGGCGCTTGCGATAGAGGTTGTGTTCGAATTTCTTGTGGCTTTCGTCGGTGTTGCTGTACGAGAAGAAGTTAGGCACCTGGAAAGCGTAAGCCATACGATAGTCGGAGATGGTCTTGGAGTTGTCGGTCGACATACCTGCGAGCAGCGAGAAGCCGAAGTCACCGAAAGTCTTGTTGAAGCTGGTCATCAAGTTGGTGTTCAGGTAGCTGTAGCGAGTGGTGTTGTCCGACATCATACCGTCTTGCCATTCCAGCTTAACGACGCCGTTGGGCTGAATGCGCTTGCTGTAGTCGGTAGTGTATTTATCGATACCCATGCGATAGCTGATCCACCACCAGTCGGTGATGTCGGCCTTGATGCTGAAGTTGCCTGTGAAGCGCGAGGTCTTATCAGTGATATCGTTGCTGTGGATAATCCAATAGGGGTTGTCAGTTTCGTTCCAGGGGTCGAGACGATCGTCGAACATACGGAAGCGAGTGCCGTCTTCGTTGAGGAAGTGCGACATATCGTCGGTCGTACCGAAGGTGTAGATACGGTGGAGAGCACCGTTACCCGACGAACCGTAGAGGCCACCCGAGGTCAGGGCCTTCTTGGTGCGGTTTTCCGAGTAAGAGGTGTTGGCGGTGAAGGTGAACATTTTCCATTTCTGTTCGCCGTTGAAACGGAAAGTGGTCTTCTTGTAGCCTGTTTCGGGAACGACACCGGCTTGGTCGAAATACGAGCCCGAGAGGTAGAAGCTACCGGTCTCGTTACCGCCGGACACGCTCACGCTGGTGTCCCAGATAGAGCCGTTCTGGAAGAAGTCGTCGATATTGTTGGCATAAACCTTTTCGCCGGCTTTGTATTCTTCGCCCCACGAGTTGTACGAGAAGTCGTCGTAGTAGTAGCCGGTGTAATTGTCGTTTTCATCATAAGTTTCCTGGAGGAAGCCACGCTTGAACTTAGTCTGAGCTTCGGGCACGTCCTTCACCCACGAGGTGGTGAAGCGGCTCGAAACGTTGACTTCAACGCGACCGGCTTTACCTTTCTTAGTGGTGATGAGCACAACGCCGTTGGCAGCGCGCGAGCCGTAAAGAGCGGCAGCGGCCGGGCCCTTCAGAATCGACATGTTTTCGATATCTTCGGGGTTGATGTCCATAAGGCGGTTGGTCGATGTGGTCGATGTGTTGGTCGAGCCGTCGAACGACGAGTTGCCACCTACCGACGAGGAGTTATCGTAGATAACACCATCGACAACGATGAGCGGCTGGTTGTCAACGCCTTCGGCTGCCGAAGTAGCACCACGAAGGATGATTTGCGCACCTGCACCGGCGGCGCCCGATGACTGGGTGATATTCACACCGGCAACTTTACCGGAGAGCGACGACAGCGGGTTCGCTGTCTTAACTTTCATAAGTTCTTCTGCACCGACTTCGTCGATTGCGTAGCCCAGCGACTTCTTATCCTTGCGGATACCGAGAGCGGTAACGACCACTTCGTCGAGGCTGGTGGTAGAGGGGGTCATGACTACGTTCATAGTGCTGCCGGTGACCTTCATTGTGCTGGTCTGGTAGCCTACGTAGCTGAATTGCAGCTCTTGACCATTCTTAGCGTTGATACGGAACTTACCGTCGATATCGGTAGTCTGGCCGCCACTTTGGCCCTTAACGACTACAGAAACGCCAATCAAGGGTTCGCCGTTTTCATCCACAACTGTACCGCTGACGGTAGCTGTTGCTGTTGCTGCCTGTGGCACCGGATTACTGGCAGCCGACACCGTCAGAGGTGCTCCGCAAGCAAGCAATGCCACTGCAAGAGTGATAACTTCCTTTTTCATAAAACAAATGTTTGATTGGTATAGATTTAGGATTCTAAATTTTCTCTTTATCGATTAGGGATATTCCCTGCATTGGGTTACCGCTAAATTTAGTTAATAGGGATTTTTTTAGTTGTTCTGTTTTTTCTGATATTGATTGGTTTATGAATAATTTGGCTTTTCAACCAAGCGCAAAAATAGATATTTTTTTTTGAACGACAAAAAATATTTTAAAAAAATTCAATCATACTCTAAAATTTATTAAAAAACAGGCTGCGAATAATAGCCTCGGTCGGCGCTCGACTTATGCTTCAAGCTGCGTACCACCCGGCGCTCGTCGGTAGTTACATTATATTATTGTGGCACATCATGTTCGTGCGAGCTGACTGAAGCACTTGAATCAGACAAATCAGACAAAAAAGACAAAAAAGTGCTGAAAAACGGCTTTTTACGCAAATTGTGACCGCCAATTCAACTTTTTACCTTAACTTTGCACCCGATTTAACTATAATATACTATAATATATATAGAAATGTCAACAAACACAGTAGATAACACACGCAAAGTCACGACGATACGTCTGAGCGAGATGAAACGTCGAGGCGAAAAAATCGCAATGCTCACCGCCTACGATTACTCGTTGGCTCGCCTTGTCGATGAAGCCGGTATCGACGTAATTCTCGTGGGCGACTCGGCCTCGAACGTCATGATCGGCAACCCCACCACGTTGCCCATCACTCTGGACCAAATGATATACCACGCCAAGTGCGTCACCAACGCCGTGCGCCGTGCGCTCGTGGTGTGCGATATGCCGTTCGGCTCGTATCAGGGCAACTCAAAAGAGGCCCTCAGCTCGGCTATTCGCATCATGAAGGAAAGTGGTGCCGAAGCAGTAAAAATCGAAGGCGGCTCGGAAGTGCGCGAGTCGATTGAGCGCATACTGACGGCCGGCATCCCTGTGATGGGCCATCTGGGCCTCACACCTCAGTCAATCAACAAATTCGGCACGTACGCCGTGCGCGCAAAGGAAGAAGCCGAAGCCGCAAAGCTCATCGCCGACGCCAAGATGCTTGAAGAAATCGGTTGCTTTGCACTCGTGCTTGAGAAAATTCCGGCAGCACTCGCTACGCGCGTCGCAGCCGAGGTGTCGATTCCCGTTATCGGTATCGGCGCCGGCTCGGGTGTTGATGGCCAGGTGCTCGTGCTGCAGGATATGCTCGGCATCAACCAAGGCTTTTCGCCCAAATTCCTCCGTCGCTATGCCGACCTGGGCACCGTCATTCACGATGCCATCGGCCAGTACGTCACCGATGTGAAGGACGTCACCTTCCCCTCAGCCACGGAGCAATACTAATTTGTAAACTGTCAATAACAAAGGCCACTCGCTGCGAGTGGCCTTTGTTATTGAGGGAAGTTCGGTAGTGTCAGAGCGACGCTTCGACGCGTTTCAGATAGTTGAGCAAGCCATCGACCACTTTTTCGGCCAGGCGGGTGCGGTAGTCGGGGTCGGCCAGCAGCTCTTCTTCGGGCAGCGACGACATGAACAGCACTTCGACCAAAGCGTTGGGGTATTCGGTCGGCATATTCAGCGAGAAGTTGAAATTGCCTGTAAGGCCGAAGTTGGACAGCCCCAAGCTAAGCATTGATTCGTGCAAGTCGCGGGCAAGGTCGCGGCTCGAGATGTGCTTGTAGTATGCACTGGTGCCCATCGGCACGAGCGGATTGCCCGACGCATTGTTGTGGACGCTGATGGCGATGTCGACGCCGCCTTCGCGCCAGATGCGTTTGCGCTCGGTCATCGACGGGCCGGTGTCGCCGTCGCGAGTCAGCACTACACGAGCGCCCATACCGCGCAGTATCTCGGCGGCCTTCAGTATGATGTCGAGGTTTACTTCCTTTTCAGTCAGCCCCGAAGGCGATATGGCACCGGGGTTCTCGCCGCCATGGCCGGCATCGAGGCCCACGACGAGGTCTTTGATAGCAAGCGACTCGGGTCGGTGGCGCACATCAATCACCAGGTTATTGCCCTGATAATCCACGCTGTAGCCCCACGAGTAGCGGTCCTTCAAGCGAATGACCAGCGTGAGGGCGTCTTGGCTGTCGCGTCGCAAGTCGACGTAGTCGACCATCTCGGGCGTGCTGCGCTGCGTCATCCAGTTCGAATTGTTTGTAGCTCCGTAGAGAGTCACGAGAATAGTCGAGGGGTCAATCTCTGCGCGGTCGTAGAACGCCAGTCGACGCGGCAAAGCCACTACGATGCGGTCGGTCGAATCATTATTTGAAATCGAAATCGAGCCGGTGTTTACCACGGCACCGCCCTTGCCGCCGACTTCGACCAGCGACTTCTGTACATAAGCATGGTCAGTCGCGCCGAGGGCCACGCGGTAGAGGTTGCCCGTCTCGCCGTCGGCTGTGAGCTCCACGCCGGCCGGAATGAAACACATCTTAGAGCCCCCCAGGCGGTCCGACCCGTTGCCGTGTTGCAAATAAGCGCCTTCGAGTGTCGTTATGTTGACCGGTTCGGCAAGGTCGGTAGTCACCGGTGCCGCCGCACGACGGCCGGCCGGTCGCTCAGTCACATACACCAAGCGCACGTCGCGATGCGTCGCATCGCGGCCTTGGCGCACGGTTACCGGCACTATGTTTTCGCCCGGCTTAAGCTTCAACTCGGCTCCGAACGAGCCGGTGCGATACACGTGGCAATCGCGCCCGTCGATTGTAGCGCGGGCACCCGGATCGGTCACGCCGATTAGGTAATAGCGTTCGGCGTAGACCGTATCGCTGCGTTGTTCATCACGATAAATCTTCAGCGACGGACCTTTGGCGGCCACCATCGCAGGCGTGGCCAGCAACGCCGCCACAACCGATAATTTCAAAGCATTATAAATTTTCATGGCATAAAAATAGTTGTTCAGCGGTCACGCTCGTCGGCATAACCACGGCAAATTTACAAAAAATCCACGACCGCGCCAACATAAAAATCGTCAGCTCTAATAAAAAAAACGGGCGTCAAAACACGCTAATAGGGTGGTGATATTTCGGAGAAAATTTCTAACTTTGCAGAAAAATGAAGGAGATGGCACAGGTACGACCCAAAAAAGCACTCGGACAGCACTTCTTGACAGATCTGAACATCGCGTCGCGCATCGCGTCGACGGTCGATGACTGCCCCGGCCTGCCGGTGGTGGAAGTCGGGCCGGGCATGGGTGTGCTGACACAGTTTTTGCTGGAAGCCGGTCGCGATGTGACCGTGGTCGAGCTCGACAGCGAGAGTGTTGAGTATCTCAAGCGAGGCGCTGTGGCCGGCTTGGATGCCGACCATATCGTGGAGGCTGATTTTCTGCGCTTGGATCTTCGCACTGTGGTGCCCGAAGGTAAATGCTGCATCATAGGCAACTATCCCTATAACATATCGTCGCAAATCTTCTTTAAGGTGCTCGACGATCGCGACATCGTAGAGGAGTGTAGCGGTATGCTGCAACGCGAGGTGGCTGAGCGTATTTGCGCTCCGGAAGGGAGCAAGACGCGAGGTATCCTGAGCGTGTTGTTGCAGACATGGTACACGGCCGAATACCTATTCACGGTGCCCGAGCACGTGTTCAATCCGCCGCCAAAGGTGAAGAGTGGCGTGCTGCGCTTGCGCCGCAACGACGTGACAGACCCCGGGTGCGACTTTGCGCTGATGCGCACTGTGGTGAAGACTACTTTCGGCCAGCGTCGCAAGACGATACGCAATTCGGCGCGCGGATTGTTGCCGGCCGGTGTCGTATTCCCTGCCGATTCGCCCTTAGGCGCCCTGCGCCCCGAGCAATTGTCGGTGGCGCAATTTGTAGAGTTAACTAACTTGATTGCATCGCTGCGTAACCCTGAAAACCGGTAAGACCTATGTCAATGCAAGATTTCACACCGGAATATCTTGAAAAAATCAAGGATATCATACAACGACAAGATGCCGAAGCCGCACGCGCGGAGCTGGAGCATCTGCACCCGGCCGACATAGCCGAGTTGTATCAGAATTTAGAACTCGACGAAGCCGAGTTTCTATATGGTTTGCTCGACGAGGAGACGGCGGCCGATGTGCTCGTGGAGCTCGACGAAGACGACCAGCAGAAGCTGCTCGAAGGTATGCCGAGCGAGGAAATCGCCAAGCAAATCGAGCACCTTGATTCCGACGACGCTGTCGACATCATCCAGCAACTCGACGAAGAGGACCGCGACGAAGTCCTCGCGCATATCGACGACGTGGAGCAGGCGGGCGATATTATCGACCTGCTGAAATACGACGAGGACACGGCCGGCGGTATCATGGGTACGGAAATGGTGGTCGTCAACGAAAATATGTCGATGCCCGAGTGTGTCAAAGAGATGCGCCAGCAGGCCGAGGAGATGGACGAGATCTACTACGTCTATGTCGTCGACAACGATTATAAGCTCAAAGGCATCTTCCCGCTGAAGAAGATGATTACGCACCCCTCGGTGTCGAAAATCAAGCACGTCATGGAGGTCGACCCGGTGAGCGTGAAGGCCGATACGCCGATTGCCGAAGTGGCACTCGACTTCGAGAAGTACGACCTTGTGGCCATGCCGGTGGTCGACTCAATTGGTCGCTTGGTCGGTCGCATCACCGTCGACGACGTCATGGATCAGGTGCGCGAGGCTTCTGAACGCGACTATCAGTTGGCATCCGGTCTGTCGTCGGACGTCGATGCCGACGACTCGATATTCTCGCAATTTAAGGCTCGCATACCGTGGCTGCTGATTGGTATCGCGGCCGGTATCTTGGGTTCGTTGATTCTCGACGGGTTCCAGGATCAAATCAAGGCCGTCACGGCTCTGGCGCTGTTCATCCCGATTGTGGGCGGCACGGGCGGTAACGTGGGCGTGCAGGCGTCGGCTATCGTCGTACAAGGTCTCGCCAACGGCTCGCTCGACATTCGCGAGTTCGGCTCGCAACTTGGCAAGGAGTTTCTCATAGGCTTGCTGAATGCGACCATCCTCTCGCTCGTGGTGCTGGTCTACAACTTGATAATGCTGCCCGACAACTTGGGTGTGACCATCTCGGTGGCCGCCTCGCTGTTCACGGTCATCATGTTTGCGTCGATATTGGGCTCTATCGTGCCACTTTCGCTCGAAAAGTTGCACATCAACCCGGCACTTGCCACAGGCCCGTTCATCCAGATTACGAACGATATTTTCGGCCTGATTATCTACGTGTGGGTGTCGCAATTCTTCCTGAGTATTTTCTCATAGGATGAGTTGGCTCAACTCAGTTGAATTTTATGTAATCGCGGGCGCAATAGCAGCCGCCGTCGTGGCGCTGAGCGCGTTGCCGTCGCGTCGTGGAGCCGCTGTGCTTCACACTGTGGCAGGCGATTTGAGCGATAGCTCATCGGCCGAGCCGGTCGAGCCGGCCATTGATGTCGAAGTCGATGATAATCGTCGCGTAATTATCCGACGCACCGGACTCGTCGGAGTCGGCGACACCGGTGCTGCCTCACTGGCTATCAACGTCGTAGGGTTTGATATCGATATTGAAGAGCGACTCACGGCGGGCCGCTTGGCACTCGAACGTCGCGACACAGCCGTCTTCACCCTCGACTTCCTCGGCGCCGAGCGCTATCATGTGCGCTACAATAGCGAGGACGCCGGCGTCTTCGCCGCCTTCAGCCTCCCCGTGCGCGAAGGCATCCGCATCCATCGCGTCCTCAAATAGACTCTTGCGCCTATCGCTCCGCGCTGCGTGCCGGGAAAGCAGTGCTGCGGTTACAGACCGCCTTTTCGAGGGATTAGTGTGGAAAAGTTGGCGGGTGTGGCGGAAAAATGTTAACTTTGCGTATATTTTATAGAGCCACAACATGAAAAAAATCATATTGCTGAAAACAGCGCTGGTGGCGGGAGCCATTGCCGCTACAGCTCAGGTAAATAACCCGGCCTCGTCGGGCTGTCTCGAACGCGGAAAATTGATGATTGCCGAGGGCAACTATCAGGGAGCTCTCGACCAGTTGTCGATGCTCGATGCCACGCGCCTGTCGGCGGCCGAACGCGAACAGGCCGCATGGCTGCGTGCCGAAGCCTCGTATCGCGCCGGATATGCCGACGCCTACCGTGCGCTGGAAGCTTTCTGCGAGGCTTATCCGGCTTCAAATCATCGCATTGAGGCCACTATCTACATGGCTAATACGCTGCTCGAGACGCAGCCTGCCCGTGCGTTGGCCCTCTACGAGTCGCTGGGCGATGTCAATCCCGGCCCGCGCCTCAATGCCGACCTCAAATATCATCGCGGCTATGCGCTGATGCGTCTGGGCGAGTTCAAACGCGCCGAACGCGATTTCGCCGGCGTCGCTTCGGGTTCGGATTATGCCAATGAAGCTCAATTCTATATCGGCTACATCTATTACTCGCGCCACGACTATGCGAAAGCAGTGTCTTATCTCGCTCGCGCCGACCGCAATAAGCTGCCCGGCGCCGCTGCCGACTATTATCTGGCTCAAATCTACTATGTGCAGGGCGACTATGACAAGGCTATGGACTGCGCTCGTCGGTCGCTAAGCAACCAACTGATGACCGACCCCGCCTACACCGCCGAGGCCAACCGCATCATCGGCGAATCGCTCCACGCACTGGACCGCACCGACGATGCTCTGCTTTACCTCGAGCGCTATGCGGCCGTCGCCGAACAGCCCGAGCCCGGCGCGCTCTACATCCTGGGTACGTCATACTACAAACGTGGCAACTACGAGCAGGCTGTTGCTTATCTCGAGCCGGCCACCAAGGTTGATAGCGCCATGGGCCAAAGCGCTTACCTCTACATCGGCGAGGCCCTGATGGCGCTCGGCCGCACCAACGCTGCGCTGATGGCCTTCGACAATGCCCTGCGCCGCGACTTCGACCCATACGTGCAGGAGGCTGCCTACTACAACTATGCCGTAGCCAAGTTTGGCGGCGGCTCTATCCCATTCGGCTCGAGCGCAGCGACCTTTGAGGACTTCCTGCGCCGCTACCCCGACGGGCCCTACACCGCTCGCGTGCAAGAATACCTCGTGGCCGGCTATCTGACTGACCATGACTACGACACCGCGCTCGCATCGATCAACCGCATGACTAACCCCGGAGCCAAGGTGCTCGGCGCCAAGCAGCAGATTCTCTATGCTCTGGGCACTCGCGCGCTGGCAGCAGACAATGCCGAGGCTGCTCGCGACTACCTCGTCGAGGGTCTGGCCTTGCAGCGCTACAACCCGGCTATCGGGGCTTCGACTCGCCTGTCGCTCGGCGAAGCCCTCTATCGTCTGGGCGACTACCGCGGAGCGGTCAACAACCTCGACACATATCTCAGCACAGCCACACGTGACGACGCCAACCTGCCCCTGGGTCGCTACGACCTGGGCTATGCCCGCTTTGCCCTGAAGGAATATCCGCAAGCGGCCAAGGCCTTCAAGGCGTTCGCTGACGCTCCGGGCTCAATGCCCGCTACCGCTGTGGCCGATGCTTACAACCGCTTGGCCGACATCGCTCTCTACGACGGTCGCTTGACCGAGGCGGTCGACCTCTACAATCGCGCCTACCACAAAGCACCCGCTTCGGGCGACTACGCGCTGTTCCAGCAAGCCGTCATCAAGGGCTACCAGCGCGACTATAAAGGCAAAATCAATGCTATCGACCGCCTGCTGGCCGATTTCCCGTCGTCGACACTCGTGCCCGATGCTCTGCTCGAAAAGACCGAGGGCTACTTGCAGCTGGGCCGCGACGACGATGCTATCGCCACCTATCGCCGACTCGTGGCCGACTATCCCGCTACCGAGCAAGGACGCAAAGGCTACGTGCAGCTGGCTATGACTCTGCTCAACACCGGCGACCGCGCCGGTGCTATCGCCACATATCGCGAACTCGTGCGCTTGGCCCCGACCAGCGACGAGGCCCATGTCGCTGTCGAGGAGTTGCAGCGCATCGCTGCCATCGACGGCACTCTCGAAGAGATGTCAGCCTTCCTCGCTTCTGTCGAAAACGCTCCGCAGCTCGACGTGGCCGAGTCCGACCGCCTCACCTTCGAAGCCGCTGAAGCCGCCTACACCGAGGACGGCTCCACTCGCCGCATCGAAGCATACCTGACACAGTTCCCCGCCGGCGCCTACCGCGCTCAGGCATGGAATTATATGATGGATGCCGCCGTCGGAGCCGGACGCATCGGCGACGCGCAGACATTCGCTTCGCTCATAGTTAAAAACTACCCCGACACGCGCATGGCCGAAGACGCTCTGGCTGTCAAGGCCTCGGCCGAGCACTCGCTGGGGCTGGGCGCCGATGCTCTGGCGTCGTGGCAGGAACTGGCTCGACGCGCTTCGACACCTGCTATGCTCAATCGTGCCCGCGCCGGCATCATGCGTGTGGCCCACGACATGGCCGACAATGCCCTGGTCATCGAAAATGCCGATGCCCTGTTGGCCTCCTCGACTGCCGGTGCTGAAGACCGCAACGAAGCCATCTTCATGCGCGGTATGGCTCGCCTGCGCTCGGGCGACTCCGCCGCCGCTCGCGCCGACTGGGAGTCAATCGCCGACCAAACTGACGACCTCAACGGCATCAAGAGCGCCTTCTATGCCGGTCAGTCGTTCTTCGACGACAACCTCATCGACGATGCGCGGCGCTCGGCCGAAGCAATCATCGACTCGGCTACTCCCCACACCTACTGGCTCGCTCGCGGCTTCATCTTGCTCAGCGACATCCTCGCCCGACAGGACCAAAAATTCGAAGCTCGCGAATATCTGCGCTCGCTGCGCGAAAATTATCCCGGCAGCGAGACCGACATCTTCCAAATGATTGACACCCGACTGAACTCACTCAAATGAAAACGCCTCTGAAATATACCGCCGCGCTGGCCGCAGTGACCCTGGCCGTCGGCGCTTCCGCACAAGATATCACCACCGAAGTAGTGGTTGAACGCTCGATACAGCCCGTAGAGCGTGCCGCCACGCGTCCGTCCGGCCTGACGCCCACGCTGACACTGCCGGCTGTAGGCACTGTCACCCTGTCGACAGCCTCATATACCGGCCTGTCGGCCGTAGTGCGCTCATATACCGGTCTGCAACCATCGCGCGGCGCTATCGTGCCTGCCGAAGGCCCCTGGCGCGGATATGTGTCGCTGGGCTATTTTCCCGTCTATAACCTCGGATTTGCTGCCGGCTACCGCGCTATCGCCGACGACCGCTCGTCGCTCGACATTCACGCCGCTTTCAACGGCTACGACTACAAAGCCTGGGACAACGCCGACGAAAAGAATAGCTACAACGGAGGCTCAATCGGCGCCGACTACGCGCTCCGCCCCAATAGCCACTCGCTGTTGACTGCCTCGGCCGATTTCACTTACGCCTCGGCATCGACCTACTACACCGCCGCACAGGGCCGCACGGCCGGCAGTCTGCACCTCGGCTGGGAGTCTGAAATACAAGGCCTCGAATACCATGCCGCTGCCAATGTCGACATCGACGCATTTGGCGACACACACTTCGACCTTGGCTCCATCAATACCCCCTACGACGGCTTGCGCCAGCAACTCTACTCGTTCGACCTCGGCGCTGCCTTGCCCTTCGGTGAAAACAACAAAGTCGGGGCCGACATCTCTGCATCGTTCATGCACTCCGACTTTGATGCGACCTTCGGCGAAAACAGCTCGCCCACACTCGGCATCGTGCATCTGCGTCCTTACTATAGCTTGCAATCCGACCAAGTCACCGCCTCGGCCGGCCTCAATGTCGATTTCTTCACCGGCGGTGATGGCAGCAAAGTCCACGTATCGCCGGCCATCGACCTGGCTTGGAGACCTGCGCCGATTCTCGCGTTGCACGCCGTCGCCACAGGCGGCACCGGCTTCAACAGCGTGCGCTCGCAGCTCGATTTGTGCCCACTGCTGCCCGGTTTTGAATCATACGGTCGCTACCGCGTGCCTTACGACATTAGCGGTGCAATCGTCGTCGGCCCGGTGGCCGGCCTCACCGCCACGCTTGCCGGCGGATACGCCCATGCCAAGAGCGTGCTAATGCCCGGCGACAACTCACTCGCGCAACCGCTGCATCTTCGCAACGCCAAGGGCTGGCACGCCTCGCTCGCGCTCGGCTACGAACATCGCATCTTCAGCCTCGGTGCATCGGCCGAAATTGCATCCAGCGATGCCGCAGCCGGCAAGACTTACTATCTGTGGGCCGACGACGCACGCTGGCAAATTAAAGCCTACGGCACCGTGCGCCCCATCAAGCAACTCGCCATCGGAGTCGACTACACCTTCCGCTCGCACCGCCACACCCCCGCCGCCTCGCTCGGCTGCATCAGCGACTTCGCCCTGCGTGCTACTTATAGCTTCACCGAGCGTTTCGACATCTTCGCCAACGCCGAGAACATCCTCGGCCGCCGCTACCTGATTACCCCCACAATCAGCTCACAGAAGCTCCACGGCCTCGTTGGCGCCACATACCGATTCTAAGCTCCATACATAATCTACACAGGGGAGGCTGCCAACAACATTTGTCGGCAGCCTCCTTATGTGTTGAGGTGGTTGGTCGTCGTCGAAATACAAAAAAAGTGCAGGGCTGTCGTCGCGACGCCCCGCACCCAATACACAATTATCTATAAAACAACTATTTTTTGCTACTTATGAAACTTAGTAAACAATGTCAAACTAAATAGCATAACACAACAATTGACCTCTCACCTTACGACGAGGGGACCGTCCGTTGAAATAAATACGTCAGTCTGAAATTGCGGCCGAAGCCTTACGATATTAGAAACTCACAGACAGAATACTCAACTTTGGTCAGTTCGTTAGGTTATGCACTGCAAAATTACAAACGGAATCTCAATACGAGTGAATGTTTTTTGTTAAAAATCCTAAAATCGCGGAAATAACTTTTACCCTATCGAGAGATAAACGGCTAATTCATAGTAATTTGATACACTTTCGAAAAAGGTCAAAAAAAATTACCCGTCATCTCGACGAGCAATCTCTTTAACCTTAAATCTAATACCATGAAAAACACGATGCAAAATTACACATTTTATGTTATAAAACATAATTTTTCCGCATAATTTCGCCACTATTAACTTTTTTTACTACATCTCCCGCACTTTGTTAAATTATGTCATTTTTCCACCACCCCACGGCGCGAGTATGGCCATCGCCTTCAAGCGCTCTTTGCGGAGCAAAGCGCCTTCGGCGGTTGCCGGGCTGTGCTGCGTAACTCAACGTATTCGAAAAAATGATGGCCTACGTTCACACGCAGGCCATCACAGAGAACATTTGTTTTTAGTTAATGCGGATTGAATCCACAGCCGTTTTTGGTTATATTTTTGTGATGCGAATCGCTGCTCCGCCGCCGGGGGCCAGCGGTTGCTTGAGTTTGGTCTTTGAAGTTACCTTCACCGTGCGTATACGATAAGCCTGAGGATTGTCTTTCCAGTGGGCGCCGGGGGCGTCTTCGTAGATAGTGGCTTCGTATTTTTCGCCTTTGGGGAGGAAACTGAGGTCAATGAGGGCGGTGCGTGCGTTCTCGTCGGTGATAGCTCCGACATACCAGTCGTCGGAGTTTTTGTCGAGACGCGCTACGGTGATGTAGTGGTTGGGCTCGGCTTCGAGGTAGCGAGAGTCGGCCCAGTCGAGGGGCACGTCTTTGATGAACTGGAATGCGTCGAGGAAGCGCTCGTAGTTTTCGGGTAGGTCGCAGGCCATCTGCATGGGCGAGGGCATTGTGAGGTATAGAGCGAGCTGGCGGGCCAGTGTGGTGCCGGCTTGCGAGTCCTTGCCTTGGTTGTAGTAGCTCATACGAGTCTCAAAAAGGCCGGGAGTGTAGTCCATGGGGCCGCCTTTGAGGCGCGTGAAGGGGAGGATGCAGGTGTGCGAGGGCGGGTTGCCACCCATCGATTCGAATTCGCCGCCGCGAGCCGATTCCTGGGCGAGCCAGTTGGGGTATGTGCGGCAGAGGCCGGTGGGGTGCGGAGCCTCGTGGCTATCGATCATGATGTGGTAGTGGGCGGCGCGCTCGATGACGTGGCGAGCGTGGTCGACCATCCACTGCGAGGTGTGGTGCTCGGTGCGAGGGATGATAGCGCCTACGTAGCCGGTCTTGACGGCGTCGTAGTTGTTGGCGCGCATGAAGCGGAAGGCGCTATCGAGTTGCAGCTCGTAGTCGGCGGCGTTGGCGGCCGTCTCGTGGTGCATGATGAGCTTGACGCCTTTGGCTTTGGCATAGTCGCGGAGCTGGGGTAGGTCGAAGTCGGGGTAAGGCAGGTCGAAGCGGAACTGACGGTTCTTGCGATAGCTGGCCCAGTCTTCCCAGCCTTGATTCCAGCCTTCGACGAGCACGCCGTCGATGCCATGAGTGGCAGCGAAGTCGATGTAGCGCTTGACGTTTTCGGTGTTGGCCGGGTGGCGACCGTTGGGCTTCAGCTGAGTGTAGTCGGTGATGCCCGGGCGAGCGAGGCTATAGTCGGAGTATGCCCATGTCTTGACGTAGCCGGTGAACATTTCCCACCACACGCCGACGAATTTCATAGGCTTAATCCAGGAAGTGTCGTCGAGTTTGCAGGGCTCGTTGAGGTTGAGCACGAGCTGCGAGGCGAGGATGTCGCGAGCGTCGTCGCTGACGATGAGTGTGCGCCAGGGAGTGTTGAAAGGCATCTGCAAGTAGGCGCTGACGCCGAGGCGGTCGGGCACGAGGTGTGCCTTCATCGCGAACTTCTCGGTGTCGACGTCGAGGAGCATACCGGGATAGCCGTCGAGGGCGGCCTCGTGTGCGTTGATATAGACGCCATCGACGGTCTTAATCAGCATCGGCACCTGGATAGAAGTGCCTTCGACACGCTGAGCCTCGGTGTGGCGGCCGTAGCTGTTGAGGGCTTCGGGCAGCCGGCTGAAGGTGGTTTCGCTCCAGAGATATTCGTCGGTGTCGTAGTCGCCGGGGATGCAGTAGAGGGTGTGGTCGGCGCCGTAGTTGAACTCGGTGAGTTCGTCTTTGAGGGTCAGATAGTTGGCGCCATCTTGAACGGGGAGCTCGTAGCGAAATCCGAGGCCGTCGTCGAATACGCGGAAGCGCACGGTGAACGCACGGTCGGGATTTTCGGCTTTGAGTTTGACGGCGAGCTCGCGGAAGTGGTCGCGCACGGTGGCATATTCGCCCCAGACGGGAGTCCAAGAGCGGTCGACAGTGGCGGTGTCGACGCCGGCGATGGCGAAGCCGCTTTCGAATTGAGCCTCGTCGGCGCGCAGGCCGAGGCGGCTTTGCAGTACCACAGGCTTGCCCTTATAGTCGAGCGAGTAGACGGGAGTGCCGGCCGCATCGACGTCGACAGTCAGGCAGAGGTCGCCGGAAGGCGAATTAATGCTCACGGCCGCCAGGTTCAAGGCGCCCGCGAGCACTAATGTCGATAAAAGGGTTCTCTTCATATAAGGTCAGAGGGGGTTGCTTAGTTTCTCAGAATTGTGTAGCCGTAGGGCGCGAGTTCAATTACTGTAGGAACGGTAGTTTCAGCTCCGGTGAGCATGTCGGTCATAGTCGAGTTGGCAAGTTCGATAGGAGCTTTCACGGTCTGAACGTCGGCGGTGGGGTTAACGGCAACGAACAGTTTGTGGCCGGGAATCGAACGAGTGAAGCAAACGACCTTCGAAGTCGAGTAGTCGGCGAGTTCGCCGCAGCGCAGCTCGGCAGAGCCCTTGAAGGCAGCGTTGATGGCCTTGTATTGAGCGGTGAGAGCGTCTGAGAATTCGAGGGTTTTATAGTCAAAGAACGACTGCTTGCCCGAGAGGCCTTCAACGTCCATCGACGAGTAGATCATCGGTGTGCCGTTGAGCATCGAAGCGAGCACATAAGCTGCGGGGACGCCTTCGGCCGAGCCGAACATGCGAGCTACGTCGTTGTCGGCAGCCACGTCGTGGTTGAAGGCATAGCGCAGGATTGACTTGCCTTCGGGCACGCCGGCGAGGGCTTCACGAGCTTCTTTAACAACGTCAGTAGCCTTGCCGCCGGTGAAAGCCGACGAGATGGTGGTGGCGCTGTTCCAGTCGTAAATCATATCGAAGCCATCGGCATAGGTTTCGGTCTTGGCAGTCTCGGCCAGCAGAATCATGTTGGGGTTCTTGGCGCGAAGAGTAGCGTTGAGCGAGGTCCAATATTCGTGGGGCACGCCGTCGGCATAGTCGAAGCGGAAGCCGTCGATGCCGAGCTGGTCAACCCAATACACGATAGCGTCGGTCATGGCAGCGCACATGTCGGCATTGCTATAGTCGAGCTGAGCTACGTCGGGCCATGATTCGGTAGCGGCGATGTTGCCATTACCGTCCTTCACATACCAATCAGCGTGTTCGGTAATCCAAGCGCAGTCCCAAGCGGTGTGGTTAGCCACCCAGTCGAGGATTACACGCATACCGGCGCTGTGAGCCGAAGCAACGACAGTCTTGAGGTCGTCGATGGTGCCGTATTTGGGGTTGAGGGCCTTGAAGTCGCGTACGCAGTAGGGCGAGCCGAAGGCGTTGAGTTCGCCGGGTTCGCATACGGGCATGATCCACAGCACGTCGCAGCCCATGTCGGCGATGCGCGAGATTTGAGCGTTGACGCCCTTGAGGCAATCGCTATTGCCGAAGAAGCGGGGGTTGACCTGATAAATCACGTTTGCCGACACCTCGGGGCCTACTTCGGGAGTAGGATTGAGGGGCATATCAATCTCGTAAGAGGTGCAACCGGTGGCGGCGATTGCCGCCACGGTTGCAAGAATCTTTGCTATTTTTTTCATGAATACAATCATTTGAGTTCGGCAGAGGTGGCGCCGGCTACAAATTTATAGTCTTTGTTGAGAACAATGGTTGCAGCGTCGTACTGCGTGCCGTTGTTGTTGTTGAAGATGAGGTTTTCGGTCTCGCCGGCACCTTCAACGGTGAGCACCTTGTAGGTGACGCCGTCGATGGTTTCGGTAGCGGTAGCCTGAGCGCCGGGCCAACCGCCGAAGATTTCCTTATCGCCCCAGGCATAGACGTAGAGGGCGTCCCAGCCGGTCTGATCTTCGAGGTAGATTTTGTACTGCTGCGGTTGAGCTTCGCCGGGAGTTGCGAGCACGGCATCGTCGGGGTTGGCTACGATGTAGTAGTCCTTGTCGAGGGTGATTGTAATGGCGTCGTACTGCGAGCCGGCATTGTTGTTGAAGATAAGGTTTTCGGTCTCGCCATTACCTTCGACGGTGAATACTTTGTAGGTGACGCCGTCGATGGTTTCGGTTTCGGTAGCCTGAGCGCCGGGCCAGCCGCCGAAGATTTCCTTATCGCCCCAGGCGTAGACGTAGAAGTCGGTCCAACCGGTGAGGTCCTGGATGTAAATCTTGTACTGGCTGGCAGCAGGTTCGGCAGCTACAGCACCGTCGGGGTTGGCTACGAAGTAGTAGTCCTTGTCGAGGGTGATGGTTGCAGCGTCGTACTGCGAGCCGGCATTGTTGTTGAAGATAAGGTTTTCGGTCTCGCCGGCACCTTCAACGGGGAATACGAGGTATTCAACACCGCCGATGGTCTTAGTCGACGAAGCCTGAGCACCGGGCCAGCCGCTGAAGATTTCCTTGTCGCCCCAAGCGTAGATGTAGAAGTCGCTCCATCCGGTGAGGTTCTGCACGTAGATATTGTACTGCTGAGCAGGAGTGGGTTCGGGCTCGGGTTCTTCGCCGCCGGGGGTGTAATTGTTGGGGTCGATTTCGACGGCGCGATTGTCGGTCAGTTCGATGTAAACGTCGCGGTCGAGGGTGAATACGACTACGTCGTCGAGCTGCTTACCGTTGCCGTTGTTGAGGATGACGTGTTCTTCGAGGCCTGCGTTGCAGTTGGCAGCGCCAAGGTCGAAGTAGGTGTACGAAACGCCATTGATGGTCTGAGTGCCGGTGGGGGCCATGCCGGGCCATGCGCCGTTGAGGTCATTTACTGTACCCCACATGTAGAGGTAGAGTTCTTCCCAGCTCGAGTTGTTAACAACGAATACGGCATAGCCATCGTGCTCAACAACCGAGTTCGGGTCAAATTCCTTGACACCGTCGGGGGTCAGTTCGAGGTAGTAGTCCTTGTCGAGGGTAACATCGTAGTCGGCCAGCTGGCTGCCGTTGTTGTTATTGTTGAAAATCAGGTGGAGGTTCAGACCCTTGTTGGCCTCGCCGGTATCGAAGTACTTGTAGGTGACACCGCCCTTTTCGACCTTGCCGGTGGGAGCGATGCCGGGCCATCCGCCGAATGCTTCAGCGTCTCCCCAAGCGTACATGGCGAGTTCGTCGTAGCCCGAGTTGTCGACAACGTAAACGACAAAGCCGTCGTGAACGATTTCGTCGGGGTTAGCAGGCTTGTTGAAGTATTCAGCCCAGCGGTAAACGAGGACGTTCATACGATTGCCAAGAGCGGGTGCTTCGGTGTGGTTCACTGAGTCGTTTTCGAGTGTGCGTTCGGCACCTTGCTCCATGGAGTAGAAGTAGTAGCCGTCGGCGAGAGTTTTGCCATCGACAAAGTCGGCGGGGTTAAGGTAAACGCCCCACTTGGCATCGGTGTCGGCAGCTTTTTCGAGCTGCCACTGGGGGTTGCCGATAGCGGCTTCGGGGCCGCCGTTGAATTCGCCGACAATGTAGAGCTTGTCGGTAGCAGTCGTGCCCTGGGGCACGATTACTTCGAGCAGTTGATAGCCGGGGCGCAGGTTGAAGCGCGGCAGCTCGCTATCAAATATGATTTCGTCCTTCGAGCAGCCTGCCACAACGAGCAGGAGCATCATAAGCAGGGCGCTAAATATATTCTTTTTCATGTTGTCGGGTATTAATAGTTAGGATTTTGAACGAGGCCCGGGTTCACCATAAGAGCTACCTGGGGCAGAGGATACCATTCGTAGCGACGGTCGCGCTGAGCGGGCAGCTGACGGTCGGTCTCCGACGCACGGCCGAAGAACCACCACTGGCCCTGAGTGAATTTGTCGAAGCGGCGCAGGTCGGTGCGACGGCGGCGGCCTTCGTCGAGGTATTCAAGACCCCATTCGCTGAGCATCCAATCTTCGTTGAAAGCATCGAAGCCGGGGCCGGGCTTTTCGATTTCAGCCTTGTCGGCATCCTTGTAGTAGCGGGTGCGGACGCTGTTGACCAGTTCCTTGGCGCCATTGGCGTCGCCGGCGCGAAGCTTACATTCAGCCAGGGTATAGACAACTTCGGTAAGACGGAATTCTACTTGGTCGGCATCGCGCCAGTCGAGGCCGGTCGAGGCGGGATAAATCGGGTAGCGCAGCAGGCGGTAGCCCGAGTTGGTTTCACCCCAGCGGGGACTCATTACCACTTCGAGGTCGCGACCAAGGTTCTGGAATGTACCTACTTGGTCGACGTAGATGAGGGGCTTGTCCTGTAGGTCGGCGTCAGCAAGTACGGCTTCGCCGGTCTCGTAGTTCTTCTGCTCGCCCATCAATAAGATGCCTTGCCAGTTGCCGGTTGCATCGCAGTGGAAGGGCTGCTTGCGGATATCCTTGTCGTTCAGACGGTCATAGGGAGCACCGAGCTTGTCGCCGTAGTCGAATACGAAGCTCTTAGCACCGGTCGAGCCGGCGTTGGGTACGATTGTGCCCGAGTTGTCCTTCGACGGAGCGAGGCAAGTACAGTTCCAGCCGCCCTGTTCCGACGAGTGACCTAAGATTTCATCGTAGTTGTAGGGAAGGAAGGGGGTGTTGCGGTTGTTATTCGTCATGCGGCCGGCTTCCATCGAGAAAGCGAACACGACTTCGGGGCAAGTGGTGTTGTTGACACTATAAATGTCGCGATAGTCAGAAGCGATTTCATACACGCCATACTGGCCATTGAGGATTTCCTGGCACAAGGTGGCGCATTCGGCGTAGCGGTCGACACCGGTGAAGAGCTTGGAGTTGAGCAGCAGACGCATTTTGAGCATACGGTTCATGCCCTGGTTCATGCGGTTGCGAGTAGCATTCGAACCGTCTTCGATTATCATGTCGGCATAGCAAGCGTCGAGTTCGTCGACGATGAATTGCCAGATGACTTCGCAACCCTTGTTGAAATCAACGTCGGCTGAGCCGGGGATTTCGCCACCGACCGATACGTTGAGCGGCAGAGCGCCACCCCAGAGTTCGAAGTTGTTGTAGTAGGCCCAAGCACGCATGGTGCGAACTTCGGCGATGTAGCTCTTGAGTTTTTCTTCAGAGATGCCGATAGTGGCAGGATTAATCTGTTCGAGGTCGTTGATGAGCGTGTTGCAGAGGCCGATTGTCTCCCAAGCGTGTTCCCAAGCCTGGCGCACGATTACCGATTCAGAGTTCCAAGAGTGTGTCGAAAGCACGAATTTCTGAGCTTCGTCGTAGCCCCACGCACCACCGTTCCACGAACGCCAAGCAACCTGGTCGGCCGAGAATTCGTTGAGGTACCAGAAAAGTTCGAGGAAGCCGCTGGTGGCGCTGGCGTAGATAGAAGCTACGGCGCCCTTCACGCTTGTCTCGTCCTGATAATAGGTCGAGGCGTCAATGCGGTCAAAAGTTACTTCATCGAGATCGGTGCATGACCACGCTCCGAGCGATAATGCGGTCGCACTCAGCAGACCGACTATATGATTTTTGATTTTCATTGTGTCAAAATGTTGAGATTAGCGGAAACGAACAGTTACACCTAAGGTCAGCTGCATAGCTGAAGGATAAGCGGTAGCAATGTCAATGCCGGGGGTGATGCCGGTAGAGCTTACATGCGAGGGGTCGTTGCCGGAGTAACCGGTCAGAGTGAAGAGGTTCTTGGCGGCTACGTATACGCGGAGGCTGTCGAGCAGACGACGGTCTTTCAGAGGCACATTGTAGCCTAAAGTTACGTTTTCGAGTTTGAAGTAGTCGCCGTTTTCGAGGAAGTACGATGAGATAACGCCACCGCCCGACCATACGTCGCGGTCTTTGAGGTAGGTGCTGCGGAGTACGTTGTCGCTACCGCTGCCCTTGAGGCCCATGTTGTACTTGCGGATGTTGAAAATCTTGAAGCCGAATGCGCCGGTGAACATCATGCTCAGGTCGAAGTTGTTCCACTTCACGGTGTTGTTCCAGGTCAGGAAGTGCGAGGGAGCGCCGTTGCCGATGTAGCGTTTGTCGCTCGGGTCGGCTGAAGCGGCTGTAATCTTTTCGCCTTCGGCATTGTAGACGAGCATATTGTGATCGGCATCGACGCCGGCATATTCATAGCCGTAGAATTGACCGATCTTGCCGCCTTCTTCGATGCGGAAGAAGTATTCGCTGGTACCAACACCAGGCTTCTGGTACATGTCGAGGTACGAAGCTTGGTAGATAGAGTTCGAAAGCTTGGTGAGCTTGGTGGTGCCATAAGAGTAGTTGATACCGGTGGTCCAGGTCACGGGCTGGTTGACAACGGCGTCGGCAGTGAGGGCCAGCTCGATACCGGTGTTCTTGGTGGTACCTACGTTGACAAGAATGTCCTTATATACATAAGGAGGCTGAGGAGCGGTGTAGTTGTAGAGCAGGTCTTGCGAGCGGCGGTCGAAGTATTCGATCGAACCGTAGATGCGGTTGAAGAACATGAAGTCAACACCGTAGTTGGCACTGGTCAGTTTTTCCCAGCCAAGTTCGGGGTTGGCATTGTTCGAGGGGCGATAGCCGGTAACCCATTCGCCGTCGATGAAGTAAGAACCCGAGGGCGAGTATGTGGCGAGCGATTCGTAAGCGGCGAAGTCGCTACGGCCGGTAACACCATAAGAGAAGCGAGGCTTCAAGCTCTGGATTACGTTGGTGTAGTCTTCCATGAAGGGAGCCTTAGTCATTTCCCAAGCGATAGATGCTGCAGGGAACGAACCCCACTTGTTGTCGGCACCGAACTTGGTAGAACCTTCGTAGCGGAGTGAAGCCGAAGCGATAATCATTTCGCGCCAAGAGTAGTTAACACGACCGAAGAAACCGATAAGGGTCGACTGGCTCTTGCCGCCGTACATCTGAGCTTTACCGTCGCCAAGATATGAACCTGAGCCGATACCGTTCCAGAGGGGCTTGTCGAAGGTAAAGTTGTTGTTCTGCATGAACATCTGCTCCCAGTTAGAGCGTTCGAACGAGTAACCGGCAACGAGTTTCACGTCGTTGTCGTCCTTGTGGAAGCCATAGTTGGCGATCCATTCCACGCGGTTGGTCCACCACTTTTCGAGTTTCTGCGAAGCGCGGCCTGCATAGCCACCCCAGTATGATTCACCCGAGGTCGAGGGAGTGTAGTAGTCGCTCTTGAGGTCGTTATAGTTATATGAGTACGACAGAGTGGTGCTCACGTTGTGGTATTCGTTGCTCCAGATGTTGTACTTGAGGTCAACGGTGCCGAGCAGGTAGGTGCGGTTGCCTTCCGAGGTGTTGGCCAGCAGCTGCTGCACGGGGTTCTTGATGTCGGTAGGCGAAGTGGGCTGATAGAAGGAGCCGTCTTCGTTGTACACGGGGATTGTGGGGTTCATGCTCAGAGCTGTGTCGAACATGCCGTCGTCGCCCCATTTTTCTTTCACGCGGCGAGCGTTAAGGGTGGCGGTGAAGCGGAAGTGATTGTCGAGTGCGGTAGCAGAGACTGCAGCGCGGCCACCGAATTCTTCGCGGCGGCTGACGATGTCGAGACCATTGGCTTTCTTCCAGTTGACAGAAGCTGAGTAGTAGCCGCCGTCGTTGAGCGAGCCGTCGATAGCCAGATACTGGTTGGTATCGTAGGCATAGTCGCGGGTGATGAGGTCGTACCAGTTGGTGCTTGCACCGTAGTCGTTGCCACGGCGAGCGAGGCGCCATTCGTAGGGCGAGAGCACTTCAGGCTTGTCCTTTGCGAACGAGAGAGCACCATACGAGTCGTAAGTGATAACGGGCTTGCCGGGGTCGCCGGTACCCTTCTTGGTGGTGATGAGGATTACGCCGTTGGCACCGCGCGTACCATAAATAGCAGCCGATGCGGCGTCCTTCAGTACCGACATTGATTCGATGTCCTGGGGAGCCAGGGTGCGGATGTCGCCACCGGCTACACCGTCGATGACAATCAGCGGGCCGTTGCCGGCGCTCAGCGATGTAGCACCGCGCACCTGCAAGTCTGACGACGCATTCGGGTTGGCCGACGCCGTGCTCGATACGTTGAGGCCGGCTACCTTACCCGAAAGCATTTCCATGGCGTTGTTCATGGCGCCTTTTTGGAAATCCTCCGAACTTACTTGTACGATAGAGCTTGAGAGTTCCTTGCGGCTCAACGAACCATAACCTACGACAACGACTTCTTCGAGGACTTCGCTATCTTCTTGCAGGATTACGTCGATAGTGGTGCGACCGTTTACTGCAACTTCGACTGTCTTGAAGCCGATGTAGCTTACTACGATAGTACCATCTTCCGGAACGTTGCTAAGGGTGTAGTTACCATCAAAATCTGTCGCAAAGCCGACGTTTTGATTGCCTTTCAGCACGACACTGGCTCCAATCAGGGGCTCGCCCGTCGGATCAGTAACAGTGCCTGACACATTCAACAGCTGTGCCGAACTTAACGGCGCAGCTATTAGAGCTAACATCCATATTGCGCTCAGGATGAAGGCTCGTAAATTCCATGGTTTTCTGTTCATTATTTGAAATGTTTTAGTTATGATGTTGGCTAATTTAAGGCTGTAGTCTTACGCATTTTTCACAAAGTTCGTTAACCTTTTTTTAAAATTCAAGCCATTCAAACAATAATCAAAACAAATCAAAAACTTAACAGGTTATATATCAGAGCATAGAGCTTGTTGTCACCCTCTAAAAAATCAATATTTTTTCCTCGGAAATCAAGGCGGTTTTCAGCCCAAATTCTTCACGTTTTCTTCGAACCGCTCGGGGTCGATAGCGCGCTTTTTTATGCGCGATCGATAGGTGTAAACCGTCGATATCGAGCAGCGTAAAAACTCGGCAATTCGAGCATTGTCGTCGATGCCGATGCGAATGAGAGCATACAGTCGGAGCTCGGTATTGAGCCGCTCGCCCGATTTCAGAACTATCTGTTCGTCGTCGCGAAGCAGTGCGTTGAACTTGTCGACAAACGAGGGGTATATGTTCAGAATAGCATCATCGAATTTCACATAGAAATCCTTCAGCAGCTGGTCTGATATCTCGGTCGATTCAATTTTTTTCAGCAACGATGCTATCGAGCCACCCTTGGTCGCTTGCACGCGCAGCGACTGCTGATAGTGCTGTAAAATTGATATAGCCGACGAGCAATAAGCCATGAACAAACCGGCATACTGCTCCTTCGTGTGGTTGAAATCCTTCAATTCATCGTTTTTCTCGGCGAGCTCGATATTGGCTTGCTTGAAGCGTTCGGAGAGCAGACTCAGCTCCCGATTGGCTTTATTCACCTCATCGTTGGCACGATGCAGGCTGCGTATTTGCTTGAGAATAAATAGTATGGTAATTATCAATATTACCGACAGCACGCTGCTCACAAGCACCATCGAACGCAGCCGCTGGTTGAGCTGGTTCTGCATAGATGTATATGCTCCATCGATTACGGGCAACATTTTGCTCGACTGAGCGTTGCGCATCATAGCCGAATAGAAATTGGCATCGGCAATACTTTTTTTCAGATAGCGATTGGCTCGCTCTATGTCGCCATCTTCAAACATGATGGTCGCAGCTTCGCGAAACGACATATTCTCTTTCACCACCGCTTTGACATCGGAAATCGCGCTGAGCGCTATGTGGCACTTATATTCATTAAGCATACCGGCGGTCTTGTACATATAGGCCAGTGTCGATGCAAGAATTGAGTACTCGCGAGTCCCCGACCGGAAGCCTTTCAGATAGTTCGAAAGCCCGTCAATAGCCTCTTGGGTGTTGCCATCGCGGGCTATGTCGGCCATCACAAACACCATGTGGTTGAATGAGTTCGGGGCCACAACCTGGTGTAGTGAATCGGCGTATAGCGCACGCAGGCGCTCGTTGTCGAGGGCGGTGTCGTGCTCGCTCGAATACTCGCTTAGATATTGATATGTAGCGCAGTATGTCGAATAGTAAGCCTCCATCAAGTTAGGCGTGAGCGAGTCGCGCGGTATCTTCTGCATGATGGCCAGCGCGTCGGAGAACAAGCCGGCATGAGCCAACACGTCGGCGCGTCGTATAGTTAGCCGTGTATGCTCGCCCGGAGTCAGATAGACTATCGGCCGGCGCAGATTCATATTTATATAGTAGATTGTCGAATCGGCATTGTAGGCGTTAAATTCTTCTATCAGCCGATTAATCAGCATGGTGCGCTGCTTCTCGTCGGGCGCTGCTGCATAGCTCTTGCGTAGCTGAGCTATGCGAAACACCTTCGACTGCTCATACTGCTCGCTATTGGCGATTTCTTGGTCGAGCTCTTCGTAGAGCGCTTGCAGTTCAGGTGTCAGTTCCGATTGTTGTCGGCTGCACGATGCCAGCAATAGGATTATCAAAAATGGCAAGTATAGTTTCATTAGGTCGATTTAAGGGGTGGCTGTTCATGTTCTCTTCGTAAGTTGTAAGTTGTACCGGACACCGGTTAAGTTCCCGGTATCCGGTACATAAATAATTGTGTATTATACAGTTTCGGGTTTATCTTATTATTCTTTTACAAAGACGGCAGCGCCGTAAGGTGGCACGGCAAACTGAGTCGACTCCGACATCGTCACCTTTTGTCCGGACAGAGCATCTACATACTCGCCCTCGGGCAGGCCCGGGCCGGCAGTGAAGGTGCGTGCAGCTGAGTCAAAGTTGAGCATCACCACCACGTCGTTGTCGCCCGACGAGCGTTTGTAGGCAAAGACTACATCGTCGGCCGTTGTTGGAATGTAGGTGAGCGTGCCGCTATATTTACCTGTCCACAGCGCCTGCTGAGTATGCTTCAGGCCGGTCAGCGTTTTAATCAATGTGGTCATTGTGGTGTCGGCCGCTGCCCAGTTGATAGGTGTCTTCTCGGCCAGCGACACGCGGCCTCCGGTCTTATGGCCGATTTCCTGGCCATTATAGAGCAGAGGCATGCCATAGACGGTGAATTGCAGCACGGTCAGCGGCTTCTGATACTGCTTGTAGACGAGGTCGCCGCTGCCACCTTGGTCTTGCACTACGTCGTGGTTCTCAAGATATACCATGCGCGAGCGTCCATCGTAGGGGCGCGTTATGGTATCTTCCGATTCGTGAACTTCACCGGCAACGATGCCTTCGTTGGCGAGCAGCTCGCAAGCCGCACGCAATTTGCCAAGGTCGAGAACAGAGTCATTAGCAAATCCTTTCAGCACCTTTTCCTGGAAATTCCAGCAGTAGTTATAGTCGAAGTAGCCGTTTTTGACCAGCGCGGGGCGCGAGCCGTCCTCGGCCAGCCATGCTATGCGCTTGCCGTCCTTCAGCACGGTCTCGGTGGCTTTCTTCCAGAATTCCGGAGCCGGACCCGAAGCATAGTCGCAGCGATAGCCGTCGATATCGAATTCGTCGACCCAGTACTGCATAGCCTTAATCATCGAATCCTGCATAGCCACGTTGTCGCGGTCGAGTTCGTAGACATCCTTCCACACACCGCCGAAGGGATGCACGAAGTCGCCATCCTTCTTTGTGTAGAATTCAGGATTGGAAGTCACCCACACATTATCCATCGACGTGTGATTGCCAACCCAGTCAAACCAGATTTCCATGCCATTGTCGTGCAGCGCCTTTACCAAGTCGCGCAGATCTTGTTCCGTGCCGTTGTCAGGGTCGATTTTCGTGTAGTTCTTGATTGAGTACGGGCTCGAATATGGGCCCCACAAACCAGTGTCGCCCAACTCATAGATAGGCATCAGCCACACTACGTCGACGCCCAGGTTCTTCAGGCGTGGTACTTGCGCTTCGACGCCTTTCAGATTGCCTTCAGGCGAGAAGTTGCGCACAAACACTTCGTAGATAACACGATTTTCAGCAATATGCTGTTCTACAACATCAGTCGCTTCAGCAACCTGCTTAGTGCAAGAAATATTGGCCGACAAGGCAGCCAGAGAAGCGACGAACAACGATTTAAGTAATACTTTCATCAGTTTTTCAGGGTCTAACATTGAGTAAATAACAACAGTCGCGACCGACTGCCAACGCAACGCCCACTGTGGCGCGCACAGCGACATCAGTCGTTGCAAATTTAATGATAATTTTGCATACTGCAACCCCTCTTTCCGAAAAAACTATTTCTGCGCCAAAAAAATGTCCGCCGAGGAGTCCGCCGAGGAGTCAAAAGCCGTGAGAGTGATACACGGCAAACAGAAGGGGGCCGCAACGTGTGGTGTTGCGGCCCCCGGGCCTTTATACCTTACTAATACCTATTATTCGGCTACTTCAAAGTAGGCATACCAGCCGCAGTTCTCCCAAGCTTTTGCGCCTGAGTAGACGTCGGGGTGATAGAGGGTCATGTACTTGTCGGTGAGGGTGAGGATGTAGAATACGTTGGGCTCGCCCTTTTTCTGTATGCGACATTCGTCCCATTGGCTGCCGATAAGGGGGATGTCGACTGTCAGCTGACCGAGGACGCCGCAACCTCCAGCACCATCATTGGCCGACGGATCCCAGTAGTCGGGTTCGTCGTGTGTGAATGTGTACATACCTTCGTTGGCGACAGCGCCGGAGGCGTCGGAGCAGGTGATGCGAGCGCCGTCGAAGTAGAATACCATCTGATAGTTGGCAGCTTCTTCGCCGGTGTGGTTGCCCCACCATGAGTTGTACCATTCGGGAGCGTAGTAGTTCCAAGCGCCGCAAGCGCCGTTGTTGCAGAT
>CAYSQI010000023.1:0-5867 GCA_964433215.1 uncultured Bacteroides sp. | reverse complement strand
CTCTTGTCCGCCGAACGATACGTGCCAGCGGCCGCCGATATCGGGTCGGTTGTTTTTGACAATGATGTATTGGTCGCCCTCGACTTTACCGTCGACGTTGGGCAGCTGCGAGAATTCGAGTGCAGCGGTGAGCTCAGCGGATGTGATTGGCGAGCCGCCCTTGCCGAAGTCGCTTTCGGGGACTATCGGGTCGCAGGCTGTGAGCATGGCGAGGCCGCATGCGGCCGCCGTAGCTACCATATATATTTTTGTGAGTTTCATAATAGGTGGTATTACATGTTAGTCCAATCGGTGAAAGCGCCACTTACGTCCCAGCCTTCGTTCTGTTCGAGCACGCCGTTTGATTTGTCGATTTCGTTCTGGGGAATCTGCCAGTAGCCTTGTGTCTTCTGCAAGCGAGTTGCATAGTCGTAGTTTGTCATGGGCATGATGGCAGCGGCGTTGATTACGTTGAAACCGGTCTGGCGGTTGAGGAGCTGTCCGGCTTCGGCGAGCGACGGGCCCGACCAGCGGAGAATGTCGTAGTAGCGGGTGCCTTCGAAGGCGAGCTCGTATTTGCGTTCGTTCTTGAGGGCTTCGAGCGAGTAGGCCACCGGAGCGAGGCCGGAGCGAGCGCGCACTCGGTTGAGACCTTCGGCATCGCCCTTGAGCTCGGATTGCATCAGCAGTACGTCGGCGAAGCGCATCAGGATGTAGTCGGAGATGTTGGTCAGCGAAGCGGATGTCTGTGTGGTGACACCGGGATACATCACGACGGAGAAGGGTTTGATGGCCGAGCCTTCGCACGCGTTGATGTTGATGTATTTCTTCTGGTGGTAGCCGGTCTGCTCGAAGTAGCGATAGGATACGGTGTAGAGGGGTTCGCTGTCGTCGAGACGGGCGTCAAGCAGTACATTGCCGTCTTCGTTGGGGTCCATTGCCTTGTACGACCATACGGAGCCGGAGATACGTGGGTCGGTGGTAGCGCCGGCGATGTATTGCTGCTGAGCAGCCCAGTCTTGCCATTCTTTGATGAAGGCGGGCGACACGGGGCCTGCACCCCAGCCTGCGCCGAAGGGATAGGAGTCGACGTTGCTATAGTTGTCGGCCGAGGGCGAGTAGAACTGGCAGAAGGTGTTTGAGAACCAGGTGTAGGTCCAGTTGGATTTGAGGTTGTGTTTAAGCGCGAAGACGGTCTCGATGGAGCTGTTGCCAACCCAGTGGAGGTCGTACTTGTCGGCGTAGGCGTATGAGCGGCCGAGGTCGTTGGTGCGAGTGGCGTCGTTGGTGTACGACCACAGAGTGCGCTGGTCGGGGACGAGGTCGTGGCCCGAGTTGTACACGCAGTCGTCGATCCAGTTGATGACCTGCTGCTTGGTGATGCCGCCGGGCAGTTCGTCTTTGCCGTAACGGCCGGTGTAGAAGAGGAATACGCGAGCCATGTAAGCTTGAGCGGCAGCGCGAGTGGCGTGTCCGGCCATAGCGTTGCCGGCGGGATAAATCTTGGCCGGGAGTTCTTCGATAGCGGCGGCAAGGTCGGAGGCAATCAGAGCGTAGACCTCATCGACGGTATTGCGCGGGATGTTGATAGCTTCGTTAGTGTCGCGCAGAGGCACACCGCCGAACATCTGTACGAGTTCGTAGTATGCGAGGGCGCGGAGGAAGTGAGCTTCGCCGTAGTGGCGCTGTTCTTCGGCTGCCGACGACCAATCTTTTACGTTGCCGAGGGTGGCGAGGGTGTTGTTGGCGCGGTTGATGAGCTTGTAGCAGCGGTTCCACAAGTCTTCGTAGCCGTTGAGGTTGTCTTTGTAGAGGAGGAAGTTGACGGCGCAGTTGCCCGACGATGACAGGTTGCCACCGAGGCATTCGTCGCCTGCGAGTTGAGCCACAAAAATCTGGGAGGATTTTTCGGGGTCTTCGAAGAGCAGGTTGGCATAGATACTGGTGAGCATCTCATCGGCATCTTGCTCGGTTTCGGGGAAGTTGGCCGTCGTCTTCTGTGTGAGGTTCTCTGAGTCGAGAAAGTCCTCGCAAGAAGAGAGCATAGCGGCTGCGGCTATGATTGCCGCATATTTATATAGTGCTTTCATGGATAATTAGTATTTGATGTTGATACCGAAGAGGATATTGCGCGATGACGGATAGTAGCCGAGGTCGATACCCTGAGCGTAAGAGCCTGCATCTTCGCCGCCAAAACCGATTTCGGGATCCATGCCCGAGTACTTGGTGATGGTGAAGGGGTTCTGAAGGCTGCAGTAGAGGCGGAGCTGTTCGAACGGCAGCTTGGCAAAAGCCTTCTTGAAGTCGAAGCCGACGGTGATGTTCTTAACTTTGAAGAAGTCGCCATCTTCGATGAAGAGGTCGCTGACGCGATTCCAGTTGGTGGATGTCGACGATGTCAGGCGGGGCATGGTGTTAGACGTGCCTTCGCCGTGCCAGCGGTCGAAGATTTCGCTGGTGTAGTTCTGCAGGGGCGATGCCACGTAGTCGCGGTAGCACTTGAGGATCTTGTGGCCGAATGCGGCGTATCCGTTGAGCGAGAAGTCGATGAACTTCCACTGGAACGAGAGATTTAGGCCCATGGTCACCTTCGGGTGGGGTGTGCCGAGGAATGTGCGGTCGTCGGCGTCGATGTCGCCGTCGCCGTCCATATCAACCCAGATTACGTCGCCGGGCTGTGTGGCGGCACCATTGATTTTAGCGCCTTGATAAGCGTCGATTTGCGCTTGGTTCTGGAAGATACCGGCGCTCTTGTAGCCGTAGAAGTATCCGACGGGCTGTCCGACTTCGGCAGCGCGATAGCATTCTTCCGAGCCTTCCCACAGCACGCTCGACGGGCCGTGGATGATGCCGTCTTCATTGGCAATCTTGGTGACTTCGTTCTTATTGTAAGCCAGGTTGACACCAACTGAGTAGTAGATGTCGCGGCCGATGTTGTCGTTCCAGCGCAGGCCGAGTTCGACACCCTTGTTGACGATGTTGCCACCGTTGACGGCCGGAGCGTCGGCTCCATAGCTACCGAGCACGGGTGCGGTCACGAGCCAGTCCTTGGTCAGACGGCGGTACCAGTCGAATTCGACGCTCAAGCGGTTGCGCAGCAAGCGTGCGTCGAAGCCGAAGTCGAGCTGTTCCTGGGTTTCCCACTTCAGGTCGGGGTTGGTGAGTTTGTAGGCATACGAACCGGTGCTGACAAAGTCGGGCGAGTCGCCGAAGGTGTAGCCGCCGTAGTTGTTGTTCGAAGCGATGAGCGACAGGTACTGGAATGTCGATACGGAGCAGTTACCGTTCTGACCCCAGCTGCCGCGGATTTTTAAGAAGTCGAGCCACGAGCGAGTGTCTTCCATGAAATCTTCATTGCTGATAAGCCAGCCGGCCGAAACCGAGGGAAAGTAGCCCCAGCGATGGCCGCGTGCGAATACCGATGAACCGTCAGCGCGCATGATGACCGATGCCATGTACTTTTCGTCGTAGTTGTAGTTGATACGGCCGAAGAACGAAGCCAGCGAGCCTTGGCTGCCGGGAGTGCCGCTAAGCGATACTACGCTCGAAGCGTTGAAGGGCACGTTCGACAGATAGGCGTGCTCGAAGTCGTTGAAGTTCGAACCACTCATCGAAGCCGACATCGAATCGGAGTTGTAGCCCCACTTTTCGATGCTCTGACCGAGCAGCACGTCGAAATCGTGCTTTTCGACCTTGAATGTGTAGTTAAGAGTATTTTCCCACGACCAGCGGCTCGACGAAGAGAGCGACTGCGACACGCGGTCCTTCTCCGACTTCACATAGTCGGTAATCTCATATTCAGGCACGTAGGCGCGATACGACGAACCCGAGTAGATGTAGCCGAACAGAGTGCGGAATTTGAGGCGTTCGATGGGCTGAATCTGCATGTAAACGCTCGACTGCAGGTAGTGGCCCTTGCTCTTGTTCTGGTTCATCAGATAGTCGAGATAAGCGATCGGGTTTTTGTTCGAGCCGTTGGAGATATCCCAGTTGTAGCCGTCGGCCACGCGGTCTTTCTCTACGTAGTAGCCGCCGTCCTTGTTGTAGGCGTGCATCAGCGGGCTCATCACCAGCATGTTGTGGATGCCGTTCCAATAGATACCGCCGGTAGCGAACGAGCCGGTAATTTCCTGATAGCGATAGTTGACGGTCTCGCCGATGGTGATGAAGTCGTGGCCGTTGAGGCGCTTCATCACGTGCTCGGAGTTGACGCGAGCATTATAGCGATTGAGGGTCGGCATTTCCGAGGGAACGCCCATCGTGGCTTCCTGATAGGTGTAAGCCAAGCCAATCGAATAGTTGCTGTTGGCATTGCCGCCGATGAAGCTGAGCGAGTGGTTGGTGACTACGGCGTCCTTGTTGCGGACTTCTTCGAGCCAGTTGGTGCCATCCCACTTGCCGGCTGCTATGTTGTCGAGGTCGGCCTGCGGGATGTAGGTGCTCCAGTTGTAAGGCGACAAGCCGTCCATCACGCGACCTTCGTCCTGCATAGCCATAAACTCGGTAGCGTTCAGAAGACGAGGCATTTTATAGATATTCTGCACGCCCACATAGCCGTCGTAGCTAATCTGGGCAGTGCCGTCTTTACCTTTCTTGGTAGTGACGAGGATTACGCCGTTGGCAGCTCGCGCACCATAGATGGCGGCCGAGGCGGCATCCTTCAGCACGTCGATACTTTCGATATCGTTCGGGTTCAAGTTCTCAAGCGAACCGTTAGCGACACCGTCGACAACAATCAGCGGCGACGATTCGCCAATGGTGCCGATACCGCGGATATTTACCTTGTAGCCTTGACCCAGGAAGCCGTTGTTCTGTGTGATGTTCACGCCCGGAGTCTGGCTCTGCAGGGCGCCGAGCGGGCTGACTGTGTTTTGGCGAGCGATGTCGTCGCCCTTAACTTGTACGGTAGCACCGGTAACGAGTTTCTTGCGCTGAGTGCCGTAGCCCATTACCACCACTTCGTCGAGAACGGCGTTATCGCTCACGAGGACAACCTCCATCGAAGTCGAAGCGGCCACATTGGCTGCCTTGAAACCAATATAGCTGATTTTGAGATTGGTGCCGGGCGCTACGACGATAGCGAAGCGACCATCGACATCTGTACTAACTCCCGTGGTACTGCCTTCGGGAATTACCGACGCGCCGATCAGCGGCTCGCCATACTCATCCAGGACGGTACCTGTGGCCTTGATAGTGGCCTGGCCTTGCGTTTGGGGCTCCGGAGTCGGTAGCGCCATTGCCGTCGGTATACCGCCGGATACCAAAGCAAGTGCAGTAATTAAATGTTTACTGTTCATGGTATTATATATTAATAATTGTGCAATGTGCTCGGTTGGGGAAGAGAGAGATTGCAAATAGTTGTCGTTACGATTCTATAATAGTTGTCGTCGTTTCTGTTATTTTGTTGTTTTACAAATTGTTATATTTGTCAGCTTATTCGGGTAGTCAACGCCGCTGCGCGCTCGCCGGAAAGTCGTTTTAAGAGTTCGTGTTTAATGTTGATATTATAGATTGTGTTGCGACATGTTTTGCACATGCCTCGGTTGCAAAGTTAAAAATTATTCTAATAAAAAAACGTATCTAAATGTTAAAAGTTGCTAAATACAACAAAGCGTTTTTTGCCTCACTCGGTCGCATAAATCTATAATTTCGTCGAAGGTCGCCGTGGCTGAAGAATAGAGGTGAGATGCCGGACCCGCCGCCCGTCACTCGGCCTCGGACGAATTTGTCGGCGTCGCACCGTAAATTAAAAAACGAAGTGCGAAAACTCAGCCGCTAAAACAAACCCTCACTCCTCTCGGAAGGGGATGCCTAAGCGGCGGGGGCGGCCGAGACGCAAGCCCCGATTGGCCGGCCGGCGACTGTAACAATGCTAATTATTTGTTAAG
>CAYSQI010000022.1:21063-40804 GCA_964433215.1 uncultured Bacteroides sp. | reverse complement strand
TGAACGGCCCCGCCCGCTCTGCGGGCTCCGGTCTGGGGAGTGAGTGGGCTTAGTCCGCGGGCTCGCCCTGATGGGCTTCACCCGCGGTTATGAACAGCTACGCCCGCTCTGCGGGCTGTGATATGTGTTGCGATAAGAGATGGGAGCGCGCGGAGCGTGCGGGTCTGTGCTTAACCTCGGGTGAAGTCCCATCGGGACGAGCCCGAGGTAGGTGGAGTAGAAAGAGCATAGCCCGCGGAGCGGGTGGTGCTGTGTTTCAGCTTAGTTCGCTGTCGTGCCACGCGAAGTCATACTTTTTGTAGAAAGCTTTGAGTTCGTCTTCTAAAGACCGTCCGAAGTGATGCTCCTCCTGGTTTTGAATATAGTTTATTACGATGTTGATGTGTTCTGAGGATTTTGATGCGGCGTAGTAGCCTCGGCACCAGCCATCAAAATGCGGAAATTCCGGTCGTGTTTTTAGCCAAGAACTTGAGTATGATTTAATGTCTCTCACAAAGTCGGTCAAGGCAATTTCGGGATTCAGATCGATGAGCATGTGTACGTGGTCGGGCATACTGTTGATGCGATAGAGCTTACATCCTTTCTTTGCGATTTCGCTATTAATAAAGCGATGCAGAAGCTCGCGATTATGTATGCTGAGCGTGCTCTTGCGCGACTTGGTAGCAAATACTATGTGGAAAAGAGAGGTCGTTTTACTCATGGTATGCGCGGTGCTTATCGAGGGAGAAGCTCGAAGGTGGTGACGTAGACTTCGTGGATGGTGTGTTTTTGGGTGGCGCGGTCTTCCCAGATACGCGAACGTAGCGAGCCTTCGACGAGCAGTCGGGCACCTTTGCGGATGTATTTTTCGGCAAATTCGGCGTTAGCGTCCCACATGACGATGCGGTGCCAGTCGGTGCGCTCGGCTATAGCTTTGCCATCGGCACCGGTGTGGGCCGGCTCGCGAGTGGCAAGCGAGAATTCGGCGATGGGGCGTTTGTCGATGTACCGGATTGCGGGGTCTTTGCCGACAAATCCAGAGAGGATTACTTTATTCATAGCGTATCGAGGTGAGGGTTAGCGTAGGAATTTGGGCGGTAGGATGAAGATGCCGAACGATAGGCCGGCGTTCCATTTGTTGCCTTCGGTGGTGGCGTAGTTGACGTAGCCGGCCAGTGTGCCGAAGGGGAAGTGATAGGCCAGGGCAGCTTCGCAGAAGGCTTCGGGGTGCCCGAGCCAGCGGCCGTAGCGTGCGGCGCCGGTGGCAGTCTTTTCTATCTCGCGCAGGGGCATGAAACAGTAGCCGCTGATGCGTGCGCTGAGGCTTGAGTTGATGTTGTAGATAGGTGTGAGGCCCACGGATGCGAAGCTGTTCGAGCGGAAGCCGGCGCGGAAGGCGTTGTTGCTCGCCGGGGTGGGGCAGAAGGCCGGCGCGGTGGCGATAGAGGCGCTGTAGGTCGGCAGCAACTTTTTGGTCGAGAGCATGATGTCGGTCTCGATGCCGAGGGTGAAGGCCTTGGAAAGAGCCGGGAAGAAGCGGCCCGTGAGCTCGGCTTGCAGCCACTTGGGGTGGGTCGTGGCGATGTCGGGGGTGAAGACGTCGAATTCGGTCTTTGTGGTTCCGGTCAGCCCCATGGCGGTGATGGTGATTTGGTGGCCCGAGCGCGGGTACGACACTTCGTCGAGAGTCGAGGCGGAGTAGCGCGCGATGGCTTGCCACAGGCGCGAATTTGATTTCAATCGCCCGGCGCGATAGCCTTCGGGGCTGTTGTCGTTGTAGTACGAATCGTGAATCGAGCCGTAGCCGGCGCCGACGTCGACTTTGCCGCTGCGTCCGGCTGCAAAGCTCCACATCAGCCGGCCGAAATATTCGCGATTGATGAGGAATGTCGGGTACTTGTCGCTATAGAATGCGTGGTCGTCGTCGTAGAATTTGTTGCGCGACACTGCGGCCTGCACGGCGATGGCCGATGGCAGCGGAGTGTGCAGATAGATGCGTCCGTCGAAGCGTCCGGCCATGGTGGTCTGGCCTATCCAGCCGTTGAGCGAGGCGTCGAAGCTGCTGAAACTCAGCGACGAATAGCCTACGCCGACATATAGATAGCTGCTGGTCGACGAGCTGATGTAGCCGCCGGCCGAGCCTTTGAGGCTGCCTTTGACGGCTGCTTTGAGGTTGAGGGTGAACAGGCCGGTGGAGTCGTTGTAGGCGGCCTGCGGATATAGGTTGCTGATTTTGCCCGATGAGATGGCGCGATAGAAGGCGTCGCGTGCGCGGTCGATGCCGATGGTGTCGCAGTCGGCTGCGGGGCGGAAGAGGTAGCTGATGTATTCGTTCTGGTGCGCGGAGCCGCCGGTGACGTTCACGCGGTCGAAGCGCACGTAGGGCGTCTGCGACTTGAAGGCTTCGCGGCGCAACGTGCGCACTCGGGCCGGCGTGCGTGTGTGGATGCGCGCTTTGATGGTGTCCATCATGGCCATGGCGTGGTCGTAGCCGATGCGATAGATTTCGCGAGCGCGTTCGAAGTCGAGCAGCGAGAATTGGTCGAGCTTGATGCGCATGTAGATACCCTCGTCGTCGGGTAGGGGCTCCACGTGGCCTTGGATGACGAGTTTGTCGATTTGGTCCATCAGCGATGTCTGCGGGCCTTTTTCCGAGGAGCCTACGTTGACGCCAATCATTATCGACGGAGCGAAGTCGCTGCGCATCACGTCGACGGGGAAGTTGTCGTAGATGCCGCCGTCGTAGTACAGTGTGTCGTTGATGGCAATGGGCTGAAACACAATGGGAAAAGTCATCGACGCGCGAATGGCGTCGCCGAGGCTGCCCGAGCGGAACACGTGCTTGCGCTTGGCCTCGACGTTCGACGCCACGCAGCGGTAGGGCACGAACAGGCGGTCGAAGTTGCCGCCGCACTGGGCAGTGTAGCCTGAGAATAGCTCCATGAATGCAAAGCCCATCGGGAGGCCCGAGATGAGCGACTGCGGCACGGAGTCGGCGCCCATGCCTTTGCCGGCCAGCGGCACCGAGAGCATCGTTGGCGAGGCCTCTTCGCGGTTGAAGTAGTAGGTGAGTGCGGGGTTGATGCGGCCTGTCGACCAGTATTTGAAGCCGTCGCTGAGCAGCAGGCCGAGCATCTCGTCGGTGGTGTATCCGGCGGCGTAGAGTCCGCCGACGATTGCGCCCATCGATGTGCCGGCTACGTAGTCGATCGGTATGTTGTTGTCCTCAAGTGCCTGAATCACACCTATGTGGGCTATGCCTTTGGCACCGCCGCCACTCAGCACCAGGCCTACCGACTGGTGGTCGGCGTTGACGCTTTGGGCTACGGCGGCGATTGCCGATGCAAGTAATGTGATTATGATTGACAAATATCGCATAGTGTGGCTTGTACTTATGCTATCTTTAACAAAACTTTTTTATCGTTGGTTCGCAATGACAAAGTTACGATTTTCGGCCGTGACATCAAAAAAAGTGGGTCGAAATAGCCCAATTGCGCGAAAGATTTGCCAATATTGCAGAGTCTTTACCAGATTTTTTTTGTGAAAATAATTTTAATAGCGCATTTTTTTGCACGAAAAATTAAATATTCGTTGCTTTGAATTTGCATAATTTTTTGAGTTATGCTTTGCTGTGTTTTTTTACGGAGCGGGGTTATTTCGAAAATAATTGTTAACTTTGCGATGTGAAAGCAACTATGCAGTCGATAACGATGGCCCTGGCGCTCGCTTTGGCGCTGCTGTGTGGCACTGTGCTTCAGCATCATCATCATGATGCCGATGGCACGATGTGCTTGGTCGTTTGCTGCAGCGATTGTATGTGTCATCACGACCACGCGGCCGACAATTGCCACGGGCACGACTGTCCGGGCCACGATTGCGGCGACGATTGCGGTATGCACCTCGACAGCTTCTGCTGCGAGCAGCACCACCATCATAGCTCGGTGCCGACGCTCGAGTTGATGCCGTGCGACCCGTTCATCCCCGAGCTTACGATTGCGGCAGACGTTCGGTCAACGGCGGTGCAGTATCGCCGACCGCCTGTGCGCGGAGTGATTGCCGGACATTGCGACCTGCGAGGTCTTCGCGCCCCGCCGGCTGATAATCTTTGCTGAGACAGTCAAAAGATTATCAACTATTTATCCAATCATTTATGAAAAAAACATATCTGCTGGCGCTCGCAGTAGCGGCAGCATCAATGGCCCTTGGCGGATGCCGGGGCAATGATAATTCGGAACTTGCCCACCACCATCATCACGACCACGCGGCTCACTCGCACGAAGGCCACGACCACGAGCACGAAGGTCACGACCACGACCACGAAGGCCATGACCACGACCACGAAGGCGAGCACGCTGAGGCTTCGGGCGACGTAATCACCTTGCAGCCGGCTCAGGCCGAGCGCTTTGGCGTCGCAACGGCTAAGGCTCAGCTACGTCAGTTCGGCGGCAGCATCAAGGTGAGCGGCATGGTGTCGATATCGGCCGATGGCTCGGCCGTGGTGACAGCTCCGACAGCCGGCGTGGTGACATTCGCTCGCGGTGTCAACGTGGGCTCGGAGGTGCGCGCCGGCTCGGCTATCGCGTCGGTGAAAGGCGGCAGCGTCAGCGGTGCCAACTACGACCGCGTGGCGCAGGCCGAACTCGAATCGGCTCGCGAAGTGTACGAGCGCTACGCGGCTCTGTATCAGAAGCGTATGGTGACAAAATCGCAGCTCGACGAAGCCAAGGCATCCTACGACCGCGCTCAGGCAGCGTTTAGCACCGCTGCGGCATCGGGCGCTGCTACCAGCCCCATTTCGGGCATGATTACGGCTGTCGAGGTGGCCTCGGGCCAGTATGTAGAAGCCGGCCAGCCGATTGCGTCGGTGGCTAAGGCTGATGCGATGACTGTGACTGCCGACCTGCCTGCGCGCTATGCGTCAGCGCTTGCCGGCATTAAGGATGCGCGCGTGGTCGACTCGGCCACGGGTCGCTCGGTGCTGATCAGCGAGGTGGGCGGACGTCGGCTCAATAGCTCGTCGGCCGGTGCGGCTCGCGGCTACCTACCCGTGGTGTTCAGCTTGCCGTCGTCGGCTCAGCTGGTTGCCGGCACAGCCGTGACTGTATATCTGATTGGCTCGGAGGGCTCGCAGCAGCTGGTGGTGCCCGTCAGCGCTCTCTATGAGCAGCAGGGCGACTTCTGCGTGTTCGTGCGCCTCGACGAGGATTGCTATCGCCGCGTGCCGGTGACAGTCGGCGAGAGCGATGGCAGCGACGTCGTCATTCTCAGCGGCCTGCATGCCGGCGACGATGTGGTGTACGCTGGTGTGACAGCCGTGCGCCTTGCCGGTGCGTCGGGCGCAATCCCTGCCGGCCATTCGCACAGTCATTAATCGAATCACCTTAACTTCAGCCTACAAATCATGCTTAACAAGATTATACACTGGTCGCTGGCCAATAGGCTCAGCGTGGTGATTCTCTCGGCTATCATTTTTGTTGCCGGGTGTGTAATGCTGACCCGAACGGAGGTCGACATCTTCCCTGACCTCAACGCGCCGACGGTGACTATCATGACCGAGGCGCCGGGCATGGCTCCCGAGGAAGTAGAAACTATCGTCACGTTCCCCATCGAGACGGCCGTCAATGGCGCTACGGGCGTGCGTCGCGTGCGCTCGGCATCGTCGACCGGATTTTCGGTGGTGAATGTCGAATTCGACTGGTCGACTGATATTTATGTGGCCCGACAGACCGTGTCGGAGCGTCTGGCGCTGGTCGAGCTGCCGGCCAACGTGGCCGAGCCCGTGATGGGACCGCAGTCGTCGATCCTGGGCGAGATGATGATTATCGGTCTGACGGCCGACACGACTTCGATGCTCGATTTGCGCACGATAGCCGACCGCGTCATCGCTCCGCAACTGCTCGCCATGGGCGGTGTGGCGCAGGTGTCGGTCATGGGTGGCGACGCCCGCGAATTTCAGATACAGTTTGACCCCGCGCGCATGAAGGCCTACGACGTGAGCCTCGACGAGCTCGCCGAGGCAGTCGACGGCCTGAACGACAACGCCCGCGGCGGCATCATCTACGACTATGGCAACGAATATCTGGTCAAGGGCGAGATTAACACGACATCGGTCGACGAACTGGGCGCGGCCGTAGTTCGCAGCGACGAGCGCGGCATCGTCACCGTGGCCGATGTGGCCGACGTGGTCATCGGTGGAGCTCTCCCCCGCTTGGGCGTAGCCTCGGTCGATGCCAAGCCGGCCGTACTCGTCACCGTGACCAAGCAGCCGGCCGTAGGCACTATCAACCTCACCGACAAGATTGAGGAGCGCCTGGCCGAAATCAAACATACACTGCCGGCCGACGTGGTCATCGCTACGGATATTTTCAAGCAGAGCGAGTTCATCGACAATGCCATCTCCAACTTGCAGGAGGCGCTGCTCGAGGGTGCATTGTTCGTGATCATCGTGCTGTTCTTCTTCCTGATGAATGTGCGTACGACTATCGTGTCGGTGGTGGCTCTGCCGCTGTCGATTCTGATTACGGTTCTGGTGCTCCACTCGTTGGGCTACACTATCAACACGATGAGCCTCGGCGGCATCGCCATCGCCATCGGCTCGCTCGTCGACGATGCGATTGTCGACGTGGAGAACGTCTACAAGCGCCTTCGTGCGAACCGCAAGCTGCCGCGCGGCGAGCGTCGGCCGGTGCTGAAGGTGACCTACGAGGCGTCGGCCGAGGTGCGCATGCCTATCTTCAATTCATCGCTGATTATCATCGCCAGCTTCATGCCTCTGTTCTTCCTCAGCGGCATGGAAGGCCGCCTGCTCATCCCGCTGGGCATGGCGTTCATCGTGGCCCTGTTGGCTTCGACGGTGGTGGCGCTTACGCTCACGCCGGTGCTGTGCTCGTACCTGCTCACCCATGATAAGAAGACCGACGAGGAGTTGAGCCGCGAGCCGTGGGCCACGCGCCACATGCGCCGCGCCTACCTCGTAGCACTCGACTGGACGCTCAAGCACACGCGCGCCGTGCT
This sequence comes from uncultured Bacteroides sp., assembly GCA_964433215.1. GTDB lineage: Bacteria > Bacteroidota > Bacteroidia > Bacteroidales > Muribaculaceae > CAG-873. Next base: position 33,811 of record CAYSQI010000022.1, on the reverse strand, counting down.
GATTGCGGTCGGAGTGCTGTTTGTGGCCGCTCTGGCTGTATTCTTCACGCTGGGCCGCTCGTTCCTGCCGATGTTCAACGAGGGCTCGCTGACCATCAACATAGCCACGCTGCCGGGTGTGTCGCTCGAGGAAAGCGACCGCATTGGCCACATCGCCGAGGAGATCGTCATGTCGGTGCCCGAGGTGAAGACCGTGTCGCGCAAGACGGGCCGCGCCGAGCTGGCCGAGCACTCGTTCGGTTCCAACGTCAGCGAGCTCGACGTGCCCTACGAACTCAATGGTCGCACTCGCAACGAGATGGTGCGCGAAATTCGCTCGCGCCTCACCGAACTGCCCGGCGTCAACATCGAGATTGGCCAGCCGATTTCGCACCGCATCGACGCAATGCTTTCGGGCACGGAGGCCAACATTGCCATAAAGATTTTTGGCGACGACCTGGCAAAGCTTTACCGCCTGGGCACGGAGCTCAAGGAGGCCGTGAAGGACGTCCCCGGCCTTGTCGACCTCTCGATTGAGCAGCAAGTCGAGCGCCCCGAGCTCGTCATCAAGCCCCGCCGCGAGTTGCTGGCGCGCTACGGCATCACCATGGGGCAGTTCAGCCGTGCTATCTCTACGACTATCTCGGGCACGCGCGTGTCGCAAGTCTACGAGGACGGCCTGCCCTACGACATAGTGCTGATTGCCAACCCCGAATCGCGCTCGACCCTCAGCGCAGTCCGCGACATCATGCTCGACACGCCCTCGGGCAAAGTGCCGCTGTCGTCGGTGGCTGAGATAGCCTCGAAGGCCGGCCCCAACACTATCAATCGCGAGAACGTGAAGCGCCGCCTGGTCATCTCGGCCAACGTCGACGGCCGCGACCTCCGCGGTGTGGTCGACGACATTCGCCACCGTGTGGACGAAAAATTGCAGCTGCCGGCCAACTACTACATCACCTACGGCGGTCAGTTCGAAAGCGAGGCCGAGGCGTCGCGCATCCTGATGCTGACGTCGCTCTGCGCTCTGCTGGTGGTGCTGATGCTGCTCTATGCTCAGTTCAAGAATTGGACCGAGTCGCTCGTCATCTTGCTCAACATACCGCTGGCCATGATTGGCGCCGTGTTTATCCTCGTCATCACCGGTGGCGAGCTCAACATCCCGGCAATCATCGGCTTCATATCGCTGCTGGGTATCACCACGCGCAACGGCATGCTGCTCATCAGCCACTACAACGTGCTCAAGGACGCGGGCGAGAGCCTCGACCAGCGCGTCGTTCACGGCTCGGCCGACCGCCTGCTGCCTATCATGATGACAGCGCTGACGTCGGCTTTGGCGCTTATACCGCTGGCTATCAACGGTGATAAGACCGGCAACGAAATTCAGTCGCCCTTGGCTACGGTGATTCTCGGCGGCCTCATCACGTCGACTATTCTCAATATATTTGTAATCCCGGCGGTCTACCGCCTGCTTAATCGTAAGGAACTATCATGATACGCAACATATTGAAACCCTGTCTGTTTGTGGCAGCGGCATTGTCAGTGGGTGCGGTGGCCGGTGCCGCCGAGCCGTCGCAGGCTCGCCTCAACGAAGTGATTGAGCATATCCTCTCGGTCGACCCCGTCATCGGTAGCCGTGTGCAAAGTGCAGAGGCTGAGGAGAGTAGCTTGCAGGCTGAAAATACGCTTGCGAGCCCGGAGCTCGAATTCGAACACCTGTGGGGTGGGGAAGGCAACCGCTGGTCGGCATCCGTCAGCCAGGAGATTGAGTGGCCCGGCCTCTACGGCGGCCGTTCGCGCCGGGTGCAGCTTCAGCGCTCGATGTCGGCGGCGCTGCTCGACATTTACACGTTCGACCGCGCATTGACGCTGAAATTGCTTTACATCGACCTGGTAAACGCTGCGCGTAGGTGTCAACTTTATAGCGAAATAGCTGCTAATATTGATAGCATTGCTTCAGCTACGCAAGCATCCTTCGACATGGGCGAAGCCACCATCCTCGACTTGCGCAAATCGCAGATCGCTGTGGTCAACGCTCATGCCGACTATCGTGTGGCGCAAGCCGATTATGATAACGTCGTGGCCGGTATCGCCGGCTTTGGTGTCGCCACCGACGAGCTGGCCTCGTTGCCTCACGAAACTTACCCCCTGCAGCCACTCGCCGACCCGCAGGCCGATTTCGATGCCGCGTGGAGCCGCTATCTGCAGGCCGGCGCGGATGTCGCAGCCAACGATGTGAAGCTCGCCAAGCTGTCGTCGCTCCCATCGTTTTCAGTCGGTTACGTCCATGCTTACGAGGATTATACGCACTTCAATGGCTTGAAAGTCGCCATTACTTTGCCATCGTTCAGCCGCAAGAAGCGCATCGAGGCCGCTCAGCATCAATTAAACTCGGTTCTGTCTGATAATCAGGCTGCTATGATTAGCGCCCGTGCCGAGTGCAATTCGCAATATGCCGTGGCCACCGGCCTTAAGGCCTCTTTGGCCGAATATGCCGGCCTCATCGACGACAATAGCTATTTGGCGCTGCTTAAGGATACATTCGATAGCGGCGAACTGACTGTCGTTGACTATATTACCGAGATAAATCTCTTCCGTCAGTCGAGATTGACGTATATCGACCTCGAGTACCGCTACAACTTGGCACTGACCCGAAGCAATCGCTATCGCAGCGTCGGCTTCTGACGCTCGGTGCCCCCACGCTCGGCGGCGGTCTGTAATGTGATGAATGGGAAGGAAAAAGAGGCGCTCTCACGAGTACCTCCCTTCCCATTCATCACATTATGCTTAAATCTGTGCTATTGAATTGATATTTAGAGACTTTCCTTAGTATCTTCCTTCTACGACGTCCCAGTCGACTATGTTCCATAGTGCTTTCAGGGCGTCGGCGCGTCGATTTTGATAATCAAGATAGTAGGCGTGCTCCCACACGTCGAATGCAAGCAGCGGTTCGAGTCCGTCAGTCATCGGGTTCGACGCATTCGCTCCTTGCGTGACGATGAGTTTGCCGTCTCTGTCGCGCGACAGCCACACCCAGCCCGAGCCGAACAGCCCCACGCCGGCCTCTTCGAACGTCTCTTTGAAGCGTGCGAACGACCCGAAGTCGCGGTCGATGGCGTGGCGTAGCTCGCCGCTCGGCTCGCGTGGGCCGTCGGGCGAGAAGCTGAAGAAGTAGAATATGTGGTTCCAGGCTTGTGCGGCATTGTTGTACAGCGGACCTTTTGCCGATACGATTACCTCTTCGAGGTCCATATCGTCGTATTCCGTACCTTTAATCAAGCGGTTGAGATTGTCGATATAGGCTTTCTCGTGTTTGTTGTAGTGAAAGTCGACGGTGCGGGCGCTTATGGCCGGCGCGAGCGCGTCGAGGCTGTAGGGCAGCTCTGGTTGTACGTATTTCATGACGTCAGACGTTTTTATTGAGTAAAATCTACCCATAAAAACGTCTGCCGTCGTAAAAAGTTCGAATGTTCGATGTCGGCACCGGCCACTTGGCTGCGTTGCCACATCGATTTTGCTCTATTTCAGTTCGTCGCACTCGCGGAGCCACGCCGAGGCGTCGGCATCGGAGGGCATGCGCCAATCGCCGCGCGGCGACAGGGTGATGCTGCCCACCTTCGGCCCGTCGGGCAGGCACGACCGCTTGAATTGCTGGTTGAAGAACCGGCGGACGAACGTGCGCAGCCAGTGGCGAATGGTGTCGGGCTCGTACACGCCGTCGAAGGCTATCAGTGCAAGCTCGTAGAGTGTCGTCGGCGTGTAGCCGTGGCGCAACATATTATATAGGTAGAAGTCGTGGAGCTCGTAGGGGCCGACGAGGTCTTCGGTCTTCTGTGTGATGTTGCCCTTGTCGTCGGCCGGAATCAGCTCGGGCGATATGGGCGTGTCGAGGATGTCGCGCAGGATGTCGGCCACGTGGCTGTCTTTGGCCTCGGAGGCGAAGTAGCCCACCAAGTGGCGAACCAAAGTCTTTGGCACGCCGGCATTTACGCCGTACATCGACATGTGGTCGCCGTTGTAGGTCGCCCAGCCTAAGGCCAGCTCCGAGAGGTCGCCGGTGCCCAGGACGAGGCCGCCTACCTGGTTGGCGATGTCCATCAGCAGCAGGGTGCGCTGGCGGGCCTGCGAGTTTTCGTAGGTGACGTCGTGCACGGCCGGGTCGTGGCATATATCTTCAAAGTGCTGATTTACAGCCTTTACTATCGATATTTCGCGGATGGTGATGCCGAGGGCCTTCATCAGCGCCATGGCATTGTCGTAGGTGCGGTCGGTGGTTCCGAAGCCGGGCATCGTCACGCCCGTGATGCCGCTGCGGTCGAGGCCCATAGCGTCGAGCGTGCGGACGGCCACCAGCAGGGCAAGCGTCGAATCCAAGCCTCCCGATATGCCGACTACGAGGCGGCCGCAGCGGGTGGCGTCGAGTCGACGGCGCAGGCCGCCGCTTTGTATTGCCAAGATTTCCTCGCAGCGCTCGGCCAGGGCTGCATTGTCGGCCGGTACGAACGGGTGGGGGTTGACTTTGAATAAGTTGCCTTCGGCAGCTGTCGTCAAGTCGGGCGCATCGACATAGCGGTAGGCCGATTCTACTCCGGCACGGTCGGCCGCGTCGCCCCACGTGCGCAGGTGTATGCGGTCGCGGTCGAGCGAGGCTATGTTCACGTCGCACAAGGTCACGGATGCGGCGGTCTGGTTCTTCAGACAGCGGCTGGCGCACATGTGGCCGTTCTCGGCTACTATCGCTTTGCCGTGGAACACAAGGTCGGTCGACGATTCGCCATAGCCTGCCGACGCATACACGTAGGCGCATAGCGACCGCGCACTCTGCTGGGCGACAAGCGATTGCAGATAGTCGAACTTGCCCACTACGTCGTCGCTCGCCGAGAGATTGACCACGACCTGTGCCCCGGCCAGGGCTGCGTAGGTCGATGGCGGTATCGGCGCCCACAGGTCCTCGCACAGCTCCACGCCGATGCCCACGCCGTTCTTGCGGATGATGATGTCGGTGCCGAATGGCACTTCTTGGCCCAGAAGCTCCACGCTGAGCCCACGCTCGGTCGGCGCAGCCGAGAACCAGCGCTTTTCGTAGAATTCGTTGTACGACGGCAAGTAGGTCTTCGGCACCACAGCCAGTATGCGGCCGCCGTCGACCGCCACGGCGCAGTTGTAGAGCTTGCCCCGGCGCATCACCGGCATGCCGATGAATGCTGCGGGCCACGTCGGCTTGTAGTCGGCCAAGAGCGTTGCCAGCGATTCGAGCGCTGAATTATATAATGTAGTGTTGTGAAACAAGTCGGCGCATGTGTAGCCCGTCACCGAGAGCTCCGGGAATACGGCGATGGCGGCTCCGCGGCGCGAGGCCGTGTCGAGGCAGTCGCATATTGCCGCTATGTTGCGCGATGCGTCGGCCAGGCTCACCAATGGTACACACGAGGCGACCCGTAAAAATCCTTTAAGCATTTCTTTATTTTTTTTGAGTCGATTGCAGAACGCAAAAGTAATGATTTTTTCGTTTACTTTGCAAATTTTTAACTAAAATCGTGTTTCTGAAGTTAATTTAAAATTTTTAATGACCCGTAAAGATAAAAAAAATCATAAAAGTTTTGCAGGTTTAAATTTTAGGGTTAAATTTGCGTGATGAATTTAAGGAAGGAGGCCGCTCAGCCGGCCAAAACGCGTGCAGAGGCAGCTGTTTTCTTCTCGAAATTCTTGAAAAACTTACAAAAAAACTCTTAAATCTCGACCAACAATAAACTTTATAAACAAATACCAATTACTAATTCACAAAAAAAAGTATTGTTAAAAATGGAAGCTCAAAAGCCTACTGTTCAGCCCGGCAAGCCCGCCGCTAAGAACAAAGCCCAAAAGAACAACGCCCCCGGCATCAAAAATGCCTCTTGGGTAATCGTAATCTGCGCTATCATCGCAGTATGTCTCTTCATCTTCTGGTTCGGCCACGAATCTCACTTTGAAGACGGCCACCCCAAGGACATCTGGGGCACCATCTACAAAGGTGGCTTCATCGTGCCTGTTCTGCAGACCCTCTTCCTCACCGTTATCGTTATCTCGGTTGAACGCTGGTTCGCCCTCAACTCAGCCGCCGGTACCGGTAGCATCACCAAGTTCGTTGCCAACGTGAAGGCTTGTCTGGCCAAGAACGACATCGCCGGCGCTCAGGAACTCTGCAAGAAGCAGAAAGGCTCTGTAGCTGCTGTCGTTTCGGCTGCTCTCGTTAGCTACAAGGAAATGGATGAAAAGACCGAACTCACCAAGGAACAGAAGCTCGCTAACATCCAGAAGAACCTCGAAGAAGCTACCGCTCTCGAAATGCCCGCTCTCCAGCAGAACCTCCCCATCGTGGCTACCATGACCACTCTCGGTACTCTCGTCGGTCTGCTCGGTACTGTAATGGGTATGATCAAATCGTTCCAGGCTCTCGCTCAGTCGGGCGCTCCTGACTCGACCGAACTGTCGACCGGTATCTCGGAGGCTCTTATCAACACCGCCTTCGGTATCGCAACCGGTGCTTTCGCCGTTATCTCGTATAACTTCTACACCAACAAGATCGACCACCTGACCTACGCTATCGACGAAATCGGTTTCTCAATCGTTCAAACATTCGCCGCTACTCACTAATCCCGGTTTACCGATATATTCACAAGTTAATAAAAGGTAAATATGGGAAAAGTAAAAATTAAAAGAAAGAGTACCCTCATCGACATGACCGCGATGAGTGACGTGACCGTTCTTTTGCTTACTTTCTTCATGTTGACTTCAACCTTCCTGCAGAAGGAGCCCACCATCGTTTACACTCCCTCGTCTGTCTCGGAAGAAAAAGTGCCTATCAACAACCTCGTGACGGTACTTATCTCTTCGGCCGACAAATCGGGTAAACTACAGGACCCCACCATCGCGGAAGGTAAAATCTTCATCTCGTTCACCGGCGATGCCGACTCGACTTACTCAAGCGAAAAAGTTCGCGTGATGATGCTCCAGAAGGCTCTGTCGATTTACAATGAACAGCACAAGAACAACCCCGTCAACCTCACCCCGGCTCAAATCGTGGAATTCGGCAAGATGAATATGACCGGCGTTCCGTTCGCCGCTCTGCCGCAATTCCTCTCGATGTCGGTTACAGACCGCGACAAATACCAAGGCGATATGACCAACCCCGGCGTTGGTATTCCTATCGACGGTAACAAAGACCGCGATGGCCGCCTTAACGATTTCCAGGTCTGGCTGAAAGCTATCTACGACGTTGCTCGCGATATTAATGGTGAACAACTCGCTACTCTGACCAACCCTGAGGACGCCGCTAACCTCCACAACCTTTACTCAGCCCTTATGCGCGAAGGTCAAGGTATCGCAGTGAAGGCCGACAAGGACACCCCCTTCACCACAGTGCAGCAGGTTTTCGACAACCTCCAGACTATGAAGCTCAACAAGTTCAGTCTTATGACTGCTCTTAAATCTGAAGATGAACCCACTAAATAAAGGTAAAACCAATGGCTCAAATTGAACAATCCGACAAGGGCAAGAAAAAGAAAGGCGCCCAGAAGAAGATGTCGATCCATGTGGACTTTACCCCCATGGTGGACATGAACATGCTTCTGATTACTTTCTTCATGCTTTGTACGACCATGATCAAATCGCAGACTCTGCAAATCGTGCTCCCTACCAACGAAGACGTGAAGAAAGAGCAGCAGGCTCAGGCTAAGGCTTCGGAAGCTATCACCCTAATCCTCGACACCGAGTACGAAGGCGACAAGCCCAAAGTCGACGCCGAAACCGGTAAGACTATCCATCACATTTATTACTACGAAGGCGTGGCCGACACTACGTTCGCTACCGCCAACTATCTCCGTCACGAACAATTCATCGGTAATCAAAACAAGATGCCCCAGGGTATCCGTAAGATCCTCCGTGAACGCAACGAAGAAGTAATGAAAGTGTACGACGACCTCAAGACTCAGTGGAAGGACAAGAAAATTACCAAGGAAGAATTTGAGAAAGAAGCTCGCAAAAACGCTGCCGATACTCTCAAAACTCGCCCCGTGGTCGTTATCAAACCCGGTCCTAACACTACCTACGAAGGTCTGATCAACGCTCTTGATGAAATGCAGATCAACCAAATCTCGCGTTACAGCATTGAGCTGCCTACTCATACCGATACACTGCTCCTCGAGCACTTCCAGGCTCAGCAGGGTACTCAGATTATTCGTCCCACAGTGAGAGCGAAATGATTTAGTAACCGTTAAACGTATTTTACGAAAATGGCAAAAGATGTAGATCTTTCATCAAAAGAGTGGTGCGACATAGTCTTTGAAGGCAAAAATAAAGAATTCGGCGCTTATATAATGCGCAAAAATTCTCCGCACCGCCACACCCGCGCAGTTGTTATCGTTCTTATCGCTCTTGCTATCCTCCTTGGCCTCCTCATCCTGAGCGTCAGCGGCGTCTTCTCCAGAGCTGAAGAAGAAGGTCCCGACGCTAGCATCGACCAAGAAATGCTCGCACTCGCTCAGGAAGAAGCTATGGAAGAAGAGCAAATCGAAGAACAACCCATCATTGAACAACCTGAAGAAGAAATCATTCAGCCCGAAGAAGTTGCTAACGAGCAGCGCGTAACTGACATCCTCGTGGTCGAAGACGAAAACTTCGAAGCTGACAAACAGGTTAAAACTCAGGAAGAAGCAACTCAGAACGAAGCTCAGATTGGTGCTATCGACGTTACCGAAGGTACTAACGACTTGGACAAGCAGTCAATCCGCGAACAAGTCGTACAAGAAGCTCCCGTTGTTGAAGAAGAAAAAGTTTACACCATGGCTATGGTTGAACAGAAACCTTCTTTCCCCGGCGGCGACGCAGCTATGTACAAGTGGCTCGGCGAACACATCAACTATCCCGCTCAAGCTTCTGAAGAAGGCGTTCAAGGTCGCGTTGTCGTTATGTTCGACGTCGACAAGACCGGTCAAATCGTGAACGTCAAGATTGCTCGCGGTCGTCACCCCGCACTCGACAAAGAGGCTATGCGTCTCGTTAAGTCGATGCCGAAGTGGCAGCCCGGCCGTAACAACGGCCAGCCCGTGAAGGTTACATACACACTCCCCGTGACCTTCAAGCTCCAGCAGTAATCGCTTTTGAATTCCATACTCTCCAAATCTGCCGCATCACCCCCGACGCGGCAGATTTTTTTTAGTGCAATTACGTCGACGCTCGTCGGAAGTAACTTTCTCGGAGGAAGGCTGCGCTGTGTACCCTTCGCTGGGTGGGGTGATATGCAGCGAGCGGTGCCCTTGGTGTGGGGCGCCGCTCGCGTTTGTAGTGTTTGACTCAGTCGCTTAGCCGCACTTGGAGGTGCCGCAGTTGGTGCATATCAGGCAGCCTTCTTGGTAGACGAGGGTCTCCTGGCCGCAGTTGGGGCAGCGTTGGCCTTGTGCGCTCGTGCCGTTGGGCAGGTATTTCTTCAGTGCGCGTTCTACGCCCATCTTCCATGTGTTGATCGACTGCGAGTCGAGCTCCAGGCCTCCTACGAGTTTGAGGACTTGGTCGATAGGCATGCCGTAGCGGAGCACGCCCGAGATGAGCTTGGCGTAGTTCCAGTATTCGGGGTTGAACTTATCGGATAGGCCTTCGATGGTGGTCTTGTAGCCGCGTTTGTTGATGAATTGGAAGTCGTAGCGCTTGTTGCCGTCGGCGTCGATGGCTTTGATGATTTTGCCGTGGGTCACGGATTTGGGGCAGAAGATGCCGTCTTCGTCATCGGCCAGACCCGTAAAGATTTCGTATGGTTTTCCTTCGATTAGGCCGACAAATGCAATCCATTTTTCTTTGTTGTTTTGGAAGCGAACTACGTCGGCTTCGAGTTCGATCGGGCGTTTGGCGACGTGCGGAGCCGGGAACGCTTCCGGTGCCGGGGTCGGCTCGGCTTTCTTCTTTTTGCTTTCCATGGCGATGAGCACGCCCGAGCGGCAGCCGTCGCGGTAGACGGTGCAGCCTTTGCAGCCCGATTTCCAGGCTTCGAGGTAGAGCGCGTTGACCACTTCTTCGGTGACGTCGGCCGGCAGGTTGATGGTGACGGAGATTGAGTGGTCGACCCACTTCTGGATGCGGCCTTGCATGTGAACCTTCTCGAGCCAGTCGATTTCGTTGGCTGTGGCGCCGGCGTAGGGCGACATTGCCACGAGTTCTTTGAGCTCGTCGTCGGTGTACGTGTCGCGAATTTCGAGGCCGCGGATGTTCATCCAGTCGATAAATTTGGGGTGGTATACGACGTATTCTTCGAAGGCGTCGCCGGTCTCGTCGACGAAGTCCACGCGCACGTCGGGGTCGCCGGGGTTGACTTTGCGGCGGCGTTTGTAGACAGGCATGAAGACGGGTTCGATGCCCGAGGTGGTGCGAGTCATCAGCGAGGTGGTGCCTGTGGGTGCGATGGTGAGGCAGGCGATGTTGCGGCGGCCGTATTTGAGCATGAGCCGGTAGAGCTCGGGGTCGGCGGCGGCGAGGCGCTGCATGAAGGGGTTGCCCTTTTCGCGCTCGGCATCGAAGATGGCGAATGCGCCGCGCGTGCGAGCCATGTCGACCGACGAGCGGTAGGCGGCCAGGGCGAGAGCGCGGTGTACCGATTCGGAGAACTCGGTGGCTTCGGGGGTGCCGTATTTGTAGCCCAGTGCGGCCAGCATGTCGCCTTCGGCGGTGGTGCCCACGCCTGTGCGGCGTCCGCGGGCGGTCTTTTCTTTGATTTTGAGCCAGAGGTTGCGCTCGGTCTGCTTTACTTCTTCGGTTTCGGGGTCGGCGTCAATTTTTTCGAGAATTGTGTCGATTTTTTCCATCTCGAGGTCGATGATGTCGTCCATCATGCGCTGAGCTCGGCCAATGTGGCGAGCGAAGAGGTTGAAATCGAAATATGAATCGTCGGTGAACGGGTTGACCACGTAGCTGAAGAGGTTTACGGCCAGCAGGCGGCAGCTGTCGTAGGGGCACAGTGGAATTTCGCCGCAGGGGTTGGTCGAGATGGTGCGGAAGCCGAGGTCGGCATAGCAGTCGGGCAGCGATTCGCGTGTGATGGTGTCCCAGAAGAGTACGCCCGGCTCGGCCGACTTCCATGCGTTGTGGATAATCTTGTCCCAGAGTGCTTTGGCGTTGACTTCTTTCGTGACGAAGGGCGCGTCGGAGTCGATAGGAAATTTTTGGAGGTATGTGGTGCCGCTCTCGGCTGCTTTCATGAATTCGTCGTCGATGCGGACCGAGACGTTAGCGCCTGTGACCTTGCCTTCGGTCATCTTAGCGTCGATGAAGGCTTCGGAGTCGGGGTGCTTGATCGATACGGTCATCATCAGGGCGCCGCGGCGGCCGTCTTGTGCCACTTCGCGTGTGGAGTTGGAGTATCGTTCCATGAAGGGGACGAGGCCGGTCGACGTTAGGGCCGAGTTCTTGACGGGCGTGCCTTTGGGGCGGATGTGCGACAGGTCGTGGCCCACGCCGCCGCGCCGCTTCATCAGCTGCACCTGCTCCTCGTCGATACGGATGACGCCGCCGTAGGAGTCGGGCGTGCCGTCGAGGCCGATTACGAAGCAATTCGACAGCGAGCCTACCTGGAAGCTGTTGCCGATGCCGGTCATGGGGCTACCCTGCGGCACGATGTAGCGAAAGTCGCGCAGCAGTTCGAAGACTTCGTCGTGGCTCATGGGCTCGGGATACTTCTGCTCGATGCGGACAATTTCCGAGGCTATGCGGTGGTGCATATCGTCGGGCGTGAGCTCATATAGGTTGCCGAACGAATCCTTCAGGGCGTACTTATTGGCCCAAACTCGAGCGGCAAGTTCGTCGCCGCCAAAGTACTTTTTCGATGCTTCGAAGGCTTCTTCGAAGGTATAGGTTTTCATATCTGTGGGTATTTATTTAAGTATGCTAATGAATGCGTGTAGCGCGTCAAGGATTGGCTTGTGATTTACTGTGTAGCCACGCGCAAACACAAACACAAAGGTACGAACAGACGGCAAAATTTCCAAACAATGTCGGCGCTAAAACACTTAAATGTTGATAAGTCGGTTCAGGCGAGTCGAGCGGGCGCCGATTGTCGGCCTTCGTTGACGATTTTTCTCGAATTTTTTCACAGATTTTCTCGCCGATTTTTTCGCCGAACCCGTAAAGCGACCTGTAAACGTTTACGGCTCGTTTTCGAGATAGGCTTGATTATTAGCCACTTGGCACCGCCGGCTCTTTTCTTTTTCTCTTTTATATATTTTCTCTTTTTATTTTATTATATATTTAATTATTTATATTATTATTTAATTTATTAATATTATATTTAATAAATAAAAGAAAAATTTAAATAAAAAGAAAAGGGTTAATATTTAGCTAAATAAAAGAGAAATAAAAGATTAGAAAAGAAAATTATATAAAAGAAAAGAAACGAAAAGAAAGAGAGGGGCAGTCGGAAATCGCAGTAGACTTGGGGGCACGGCAATGTCGCTGCAGGTGATTGCTGTCGGCGCGAGCTGCATGGCGAGTCCAGGGGCGCCGGTGTGCGGAAAATTGAGAAAATTGAATTTAGGTTGAAAATTTTCTGCGAAAAACTTGCAAATATGCAATTCGTGTTGTAACTTTGCATCGTGATTGAAAGCCACCACCCCCGGTCGGGGAAGGCTTCTTTCTAACAACCCCGCAGACAATCCCCGCAGACAATCATTTCAGACAATCATTTCAGACAATCATCCTACAATCATCCTACAATCATCCTACAATCATCCTACAATCATCCTACAATCATCCT
>CAYSQI010000022.1:0-20963 GCA_964433215.1 uncultured Bacteroides sp. | reverse complement strand
ACAATCATCCTACAATCATCCTACAATCATCCTACAATCATCCTACAATCATCCTACAATCAACAGACAATCAACAGACAATCAACAGACAATCAACAGACAATTCCCATAAAATAATCTATTTATCTTTTAATTTAATACTATGAATTCGCAAAATCATAATAATGACGCTTCTAAAGAATTGTTTAGCGGTCGATTTATCGACTGGTCGCGCTACATCCGCATGCTGTGGCAGGAACATTTTGATGATCCGCTGAGTGTGGCGGAGGTTGCGCTGGCAGTCTTCTTGCTCGACCGCGCTAACCATAATCGATGGGCGATGCCGTTCGTGTGCTCGACCGCTGCTGCTTGCAATATGTTGCAGATTAGCAAGCCGACGTTTATCAAGGCTCGCAATGGCCTGAGCCGCCGCGGCATGATAAGCTTCACCGAGGGCACCGGCACCAATGAGCTGCCCACCTACAGCGTCGCGCTGCCCGACTCAGTGATGCGACGGCCTCGCCGAGGGCCGAACCTGGCTACCCAGTAGAAAATTATCGAGTAGCTTACTGTGCCAAAAATTTTTCTTTTTCGCATTTCTTTGAGAGTTAAGTATTTGTTTTGTTTTGCATACAGAAATGTTGAAAAAAGTTTGTCAAAAAATTTGGAAACGAAAACAAGATGTTGTAATTTTGTGTTACTAAAACAAACGACAAGCGCCCCTTGACATTATAACCACATCAAAGTTGATTGGGAAACTCTTCAAAATTACGTGAAATACCGAGACGACCTTCGTCGGCCAATGGCGGGCCCCATCGTGCAGCAATGCGCGAGCCTCAGCGCCGGGGGATTACAAAGGACGGCAAGGACTCAAATCCTGTCATATCGGAGTTTCATCGCATCCTTTGGTGTGGCCTTACAGACATCCCCGCAGAGCTATCACGGCTGTGCGGGGATGTTCTATTTTTATGGCATGCGGCCTTCGTCGCAGTAGGAGTAGTATCCGGCGTCGGTGACGATCAGGTGGTCGTTGACGCGGATGTCGAACAGGGCAGCGGCGTCGCTGATTTTTTTAGTGAGGTTGTCGTCCTGCAAGCTTGGCTTGAGGCTGCCCGACGGGTGGTTGTGGACGAGAATCATTGCAGCGGCGTACGATTCGAGGGCGCCGCGCATGATGATTTTCGTGTCGACGACCGTGGATGCGAGTCCGCCTCGCGATATGTTGACTTGGCGGATGAGGCGTCCGGCCTGCGAGAGGTATATGACCCAGAATTCTTCGTGTGGCAGACGTTCGAGGTGTTGTCGCATCAGGTTGTAGACGTCGCGCGCCGAACGTATGGTGGGGTCGTCGACAGTCTGCGCGTCGGCGGCCGAGCGTGCGCCGAGTTCGAGTGCAGCGAGCAGTGCGATGGCCTTTGCAGTGCCGATGCCTTTGAATTGGCGTTTGAATTCGGCCACTGATAGGCGTGCAACTTTCGAGAGGTGACCGCCGGCCGAGGCAAGGATTTCGTTGCTGAGTTCGATTACCGACTTGCCTGCGACACCGGTTGCGAATATTATTGCCATCAGCTCGGTGTTGGACAGGGCTTTGATGCCGAGTCGCATAGCTTTTTCGCGCGGCCGTTCGTCGGCGACCATGTCGCGAATGAGCATTCCGGATTTGGTGCCGGGAGCTTTGTCGGCTGAGCTTGGAGAGTTGTCGTCAGCTTTCATTTTTGCCTTTGCGTATTTCGATTTCTTCGCTGATGTCGCGTCCGCGGCGGAGCAGAATTTTCAGGAACCAGGCTTTGATGAAGCCGAGCCCGTAGCCCGAGAGCTGAATGGCAGCTGCGGGGACTGCCATAGCCGAAATTTTCAGGTTGCGTGTGGCGATGATAGCGCCGAGGAACACGGCCACGAAGTAGGCGGCGAGCAGAGCGAGGAACCAGGGGCTGACGGCGATGCCGAGGATGATGAGCGCGAGCGAGCCGATGACGAACACGGCCGGCAGCGTGTGCACGAGCTTCAGCGAGCCGGGATAGAGCAGCTGCAGTGTGATGCGCGACATGCCGAAGACGTAGACTTGGCGGAAGAATTTGGCGAAGTCGACGCGGCGCTTGTGCCACACGGGGTTTTGAGTCAGCCCGATCGTGAATCCGGCTTGGCGTATGCGCGTGCTCATGTCGATGTCCTCGGAGAACATCTCGCGGAAGCCTCCCACCTTATTATATACCTGTCGCGAGAAGCCCATGTTGAACGTGCGAGGCACGAATTTCTCGAGGCTTATCTTGCCGCCGCGGATGCCTCCGGTGGTGAGCAGCGAGGTCATGGAGTAGTTGATGGCCTTCTGCGTGTCGGAGAACGAGTCGTGGGCGGCGTCGGGTCCGCCGAAGCAGTCGAGCGGCTTGTCGGCGAGTGCGGCGGCGAGGTTGCGGAAGTAGTGGGGCGGAATGACGCAGTCGGAGTCGAAGAATACGAAGAAGTCGCCGGCGGCGCGTTCCATTCCGTAGTTGCGAGCGATGGAGCGTCCTTCGTTTTCTTTGAAGAAGTATTTGACGTCGAGACCACGCGCGGCGGCATCTTCGACGACTTCGCGGCAAGGTAGCGACGAGCCGTCCTCGACGATGATGACTTCGAAATTGCGCTCCGACTGAGCGAGTAGGCTTTCGAGCAGCTCGGCGACTTCGTCGATGCGATTGTAGACGGGAACGATTACGGAGAAGAGCATGGCTGTCAGGACATTCGGTGTTTATAATCAGAGTAGTCGAATTTGCGTATGAGCGCGGGGGTGCCATCGGAGCCGACGCGCCAGATGGCCGGGTGGTCGATGCCGTTGAACATCGTAGTCTTTACGGTGGTGTAGTGGTTCATGTCGAGGAGCGTGAGTCGGCGGCCGGGCGTTAGAGGCTCGGCGAAGCTCCAGTCGCCCTTGAAGTCGCCGCTGAGGCACGAGTTGCCGCCCAGGCGGTAGGTGGGCATGCCCGGGACCGGTTCGTCGCCGAGGCTTTCGGCGATAGCGGGCTTGTAAGGCATCTCGAGCGTGTCGGGCATGTGGCAGGCGAATGAAGCGTCGATGATGGCCGTGGAGATGCCGTCGTTGCTGACGATGTCGACTACGGACGTGAGCAGGTCGCCGGTCTGCCACGTAAAAGCGCTGCCGGGCTCGAGGATGATTTCGAGGTGGGGATATCGCGAGCGCAGGTCGGAGAGTAGGCCCACGAGGTGGTCGCGGTCGTAGCCTTTACGGGTCATGAGGTGTCCGCCGCCCATGTTGAGCCACTTGAGGTGGGGCAGCAGGTGGCCGAATTGGCGTTCGAAGGCGTCGAGCACCTTGGCGAGGTCGTAGCTGGAGGATTCGCACAGGGCGTGGAAGTGGAGGCCTTCGAGGCCGTCGGGCAGGCCATCGGCGAGCTCGTCGGCATTGGCGCCGAATCGCGAGCCGGGCGTAGCCGGGTTGTAGATGTCGGTCTCGATGACCGAGCATTTGGGGTTGACGCGCAGACCGGCCGAGACGTGGCGCTCGGGGTGCGCGGCGTTGTAGGCTTTGACGCGGCCTTTGAACCGCAGCCACTGGGCTACGGAGTTGAAGGTGATGTGCGACGAGCCTTCGAGA
The DNA here is from genome assembly GCA_964433215.1 of uncultured Bacteroides sp. Taxonomy (GTDB): domain Bacteria; phylum Bacteroidota; class Bacteroidia; order Bacteroidales; family Muribaculaceae; genus CAG-873. The sequence continues at coordinate 17,392 of CAYSQI010000022.1, read as the reverse complement.
TAAGTTTCGATGGTGGCGTCGGTGTAGGCCGGGCAGTACGAGTGGACGTAGCAGCCGAGCTCTTCGCGCCCGAGCGTGAGTTCGTTGAGCGAGCTGGCGGTGCATTTGCGGCCATATTGGCGGAAGATGTCGAATGTGCGCCACAGAGCGTTGGCTTTGAAAGCCATGATGATGGTGACGCCTGCGCGGCGCTCTACGTCGGTGATGATGTCGAGGTTGCGGCGGATGCGGTCGTCATAGACCACAAATGCCGGGGTAGGTATGTCGTTGACGGTCACTGTTCCAGGATTTTGAATTTAGCGAATTTGAGCAGCAGACGGCGCTGTCCGTTGTTGTTGAAATCGGCGGTGGCAACGTCGCCGAGGTCGCTTTGCGACACGCTGACGATGCGACCGCGGCCGAATTTGGGGTGCTCGATGGCGGTGCCGTCGGTGATTTCGGCTGCCGCGTGCATTCGATAGTCGCCTGCCGCATTGCCTTGCGTAGCTGCGGGCTTCGGGGTGTAAGGGGTAAATGGCGAAGCCGGCCTCTGCGGGGTTGCGGGGCGGTGCATCGAGGTCGATTGCGCTGATTTGTTGCCAAATCGGCCGGTCTGAGTCGGCTTGGCCGGTCGCATGGGTCGGTCGAAAGAAATTTCGTAGGGCAGTCGCTCGGCGCCGTAGCTGAATTTGAGGTAGCGCGAGTCGAAGTCCTTGAGGAAGCGCGACGGTCGGCAGGCCATGGTCTGTCCGTTGAGGTATCGCGAGGCTGCATACGAAAGCATACAGTAGGTTTTGGCGCGAGTGATGGCCACGTAGAGCAGTCGGCGCTCTTCTTCGACGGCGTCGGCCGAGTCGTGGCTCATGGCCGACGGCAGCAGGTCCTCTTCGACGCCGACGACGTAGACGTTGCTGAATTCGAGGCCCTTGGCGGCGTGTATGGTCATGAGCGTGACGGAGTCGGCCAGGGCGTCGTTGTCCTCGTCCTGGTCGGTAGCGAGCGACACGTCGGCCAGGAAGTCGGCCATCTGTACGCTGCCGAGTGCGCCTTCCTCGGTGCGATCTTCGACGAAACTGTGAGCGGCGCGCAGCAGCTCCTGGAGGTTTTCGCGCTTGGATATGTTTTCGGGCGTGTGGTCGGTCATGTACATGGCCAGGAGGCCCGTTTTCTGAAAAATCAGTCGGGCAAGGACTTCGGCGTCGATGCCGCCTTTGTTGGCGTTGATGAAAAATTCGATTAGCTCGGTGAAGCCCGCCAGCTTGGCGAGCGTGCCGCGGTTTACGTCGAGGCCGTAACGTGCAGGGTCGGCGAGCACGGCCCAGATGCTGACGCCGGAGGCGATGGCCGAGGCGTTGAGCTTGTCGATGGTGGTCTTGCCGATGCCGCGAGCCGGCACGTTGATGACGCGGCGCAGGGCTTCGTCGTCGTTGGGGTTGACGGCGAGGCGGAAGTAGCAGACGGCGTCCTTGACTTCTTTGCGCTGGTAGAAGGCTTGCCCGCCATAGATGCGGTAGGAGATGTTGCGGCGGCGGAGCGCCTCTTCGAGCACACGCGACTGCGCGTTGGTGCGGTAAAGGATGGCGAATTCCGAGAGCGGGTCGCCCGACTGCGCGCGGCGAGTGACGATGGCCGAGGCCACGAGTCCGGCTTCGTCGTAGTCGCTGTGTCCGCTCTGCACTTCGATGCGCGCGCCCTCGTCGTTGAGCGAATACACTTGCTTGGGTATGCCGTTTTCGTTGTGAGCGATGAGGCTGTTGGCGGCGCCGATGATGTTGCGCGTCGAGCGGTAGTTCTGTTCGAGCTTGAAGGTGCGCAGCGTGGGGAAGTGACGTTCCAGGTCGAGAATGTTGCGGATGTTTGCGCCGCGGAACGAGTAGATGCTCTGCGCATCGTCGCCGACCACGCAAATGTTGCCGGCCGGCAGCGCGAGCTGGGTGATGATGACATTCTGCGCGAAGTTGGTGTCCTGATACTCGTCGACGAGGATGTAGCGGAAGAACTCGCGGTAGTGGCCGAGCACGCCGGGGTTGTCGCGAAACAGCACGGCCGTGTAGTAGAGCAGGTCGTCGAAGTCCATGGCGTCGGCCAGTCGGCATCGGCTGACGTAAGTCTCGTAGATCTTGGCTGTGAGCGGTCGGCGCGCGTTGCGGTCGGCATTCATCAGCTCGGCATCGGCGAGGTAGCCCGAGGGCGACATCAGAGCGTTTTTCGCCCACGATATAGAGTTCTGCACGGTGGCCGGCTTGTAGACCTTCTCGTCGAGGTCGAGGTCCTTGATGATAGTCTTGATGAGCGAGCGCGAGTCGGAGGCGTCGTAGATGGTGTAGTTGGGCGAGTAGCCGACGAGCTGAGCGTTCTGACGCAGGATGCGCGAGAAGATGCTGTGGAAGGTGCCCATCCACAGTCGGCGGGCATTGTCGGCGCCGGCGGTGGCCTCGATGCGCTCTCGCATCTCGCGCGCAGCTTTGTTGGTGAACGTGAGGGCCAGTATGCGGCCGGGCTCGTAGCGGTTGGCAATCAGGTGCATGATTTTGAAGGTCAGCACGCGTGTCTTGCCCGAGCCGGCGCCGGCGATGACCAGTTCGGGCCCGTCGAGGTAGCTGACAGCGGCTCGTTGGGCTTCGTTGAGCTTATCGAGGTAGTCGGTGGTCATACGAAGCTGTTGGTCTGTGGGTTATATGCAAATCCGGCATCGGCCAGAGTCCGTTCGAGAGCTTCGCGGTCCACGTCGAGGTCGTGGCAGAGGCTGTCGAGGTCGGCGTATTGGTCGCGAAGTTTCATATTTATGATGCTCAGAAGCATGAACGGGTCTTTCGGAAGATTTTCCATAGTCAAATAAAAAAATTGAATAGGACTGACCGCAAAGTTACGAAAAAAAGTTTAATAGCGAAAGTGAACCGCAGGCGGCCCGAGATTGTTGTTTTAAGAAACAAAAATACAAACAAAAATTGCTTAACAATGAAACAAATAGCATTAGTTGGCCGGCCGTGCCACGTATATTCCGAAGTGTTGTTGGCGCTACACAAGCGCGACGTGAGGGTGCATCTGACTAACGACGACGCCTTTGCCGGGTGCAAGACGGTGGTGATAGCGTACGACGACCGCCAGACCGATGCCGAGGCCAACGACTACGTGCGCAGTAGCTATCCCGGGCTGTTGGCAGCGGCGCGCAAGGCCGGTGTGGAGCGTGTGATAGTGGTGGGCTCGCCCCAGTCGGCGGCATTCTTCGAAGGCTATCTGCGCCGCCATCCCGAGCTCAACGGCCTGTACATTTCGACCGAGGGCGACTTCGGCGGCCATGTAGCCTCGGAAGTAGTGCGCCCGCTGGGCCGAGGCTTCGTGCGCGGCTGCGCGGTGCTGTGGTTCTGATTGCCGTGGCCCACAAACGACAAACTGCGCCTTCGCCGGTGGGCGAGGACGCAGCTTGTGTGTTTATAGCGTTGATGGCTTAGCGGCCGCTGCCGAGAATCATGCTGCGGAGGCGAGCATTGAAATCGTTGGCGTTCTTGAGGTAGTCGAGGCCGATGTGCATGCGGTAGCGCCAGTAGTGACGCGGATTGGCGGGCACGTTGATGACTTCGTCGGCCGGGTTGTTGCGGCGCAGGTTGCCGTCCATCGAGAGCCAGTCGGCCAGGGGCAGGATGCAGAGCATCGAGGGCGACTTGACTTGCAGGTCGAGAATCTTCTCGCATACCCAAGGTTCGGCAAAGTAGGGCGCATCGCCCGACTCGTTGAGCACTTCGTGGAAGAATTTCGACGACACGGCGCGGTCGTCCTCCCACCAGGCGCGAATGCCGCCCATGTCGTGGGTCGAAGTGGTGCAGACGCTGTAGTAGGGGTAGCTCCAGGTGTTGCCGAAGGCGAGGTTGGGGTCCTTGGGCATACGCTGAATCTCGAGGGTGAGAATCTGCAGAGCGCTGAGCACGGCGGGCACGCATCCGGGAATCATGCCGAGGTCCTCGGCGCAGGTGAGCATCGAGGTAGAGTCGAGCAGCGGGGGCAGCTTCCACATGGCCTTGCCGTACCAGAAGTCGTTGTGGCGGCGGTAGAAGAAGTCGTTGTAGAGTCGGTCGAAGCACCAGCGTTCGTAGTCGTTGAGCGAGCGGTAGGTGTAGGTGAACTGCGCCGAGATGCGCGGATGATACTTGCCGGGCTCGGTGGGGTCGGGTACGAAGAGCACTTGGTCGATGAGGCCGAGCAGAGCGTCGCGCAGGCGTGCGTTCTTATCGTTCTTCTCCTGCAAGTCGAAGTAGTCGACCACTGCTCGCTGCGTGGCGAAGTCGTCCTTGAGCTTGTAGCGTCCGGCGCCGATGTGGTACATGAAGCGGTCGCGAGCCTCGTCGGTGTAGGGGCCGAAGAAGTCGGTCAGGAACCAGTCGTAGACGAACGGCGTGGTGTGCAGGTCGACGTCGAGCCAGAAGTCGTAGTTGTAGCGAAGCTCGTCGATGGTGAAGGGCAGGGCCGGGTTGAACGTGCCCAGCAGGCCGTGGACGGCGTCGGTGGGGATTTGCCAGATGCGGAAGAAGCCGAGCACGTGGTCGATGCGGTAGGCGTCGAAGTACTTGGCCATGTTGCGGAAGCGGTCCTTCCACCACTTGAAGCCGTCGCGAGCCATTTCCTCCCAGTTGTAGGTGGGGAAGCCCCAGTTCTGGCCCAGCACGGAGAAGTCATCCGGCGGCGCACCGGCTTGGCTGTTCATGTTGAACAGGGTGGGGTATGTCCATGCGTCGACGCTGTCGCGCGAGATGCCGATTGGAATGTCGCCCTTGATGGCCACGCCGGCGGCTTGGGCGTATTTGTGCACTTCGTCGAGCTGCAGAGCGAGGTTGTACTGCAGGTACATCACATAGTCGATGTCGCGGCGGTGCTTCTTGACGAAGGCGTTGATTTTCTTCTCGTCGTAGACGGCATATTCGCCCCAGCGCGAGAACACGGGGGTGCCGTTGAGGTCGCGGAGCACGCAGAAGGCGGCGTAGGGCAGTAGCCACGAAGCATTTTCGTCGACGAATTTCTTATATTCGGCCGATTGGACGACGCGCTTGCCTTCCTGGTCAAAAATTTCGTTGAAGTACGCGATTTTGGCTTTGTTGACAGCCTCGTAGTCGATTTGGGGCAGGGCGTTGAGCTCGGCGCGCAGGTTGTCGTAGTATTCGCGGCGTGCGGGGTCGGCGAGGGTGCCCAGGGCTTCGAGTCGCAGATACATGGGGTGCAGCGCGAAGCATGAGTTGGCGTTGTAGGGGTACGAGTCGACCCATGTGTGCGACATGGTGGTGTCGTTGATGGGCAGAATTTGTAGGAATGTCTGTCCGGTGGCTTGGCACCAGTCGATCATCTTCATGAGGTCGTAGAAGTCGCCTACGCCGAAGTCCTCTTCGCTGCGGAGGGCGAACACGGGGATGGCTGTGCCGGCGCCGCGCCAGGGGCTCAAGGGGCTGGCGAAGCGCATGCCGGCCACGATGGTGGCCTCGTCGGCCTGCGGCAAGATGCCTACGTGGCGGTTGTCGCCGTTTTCCCACGCTATGACGTTGCCGTCGGCGTCGATGAGCAAGAATTTATACTCAGTCTCGGGCTTGAGCGAGCGGGCATCGACCGAAGCAGTCCACGTGGGGTAATCGTGGTCGGACATCACTACGGCCTTGGCCGTGTCCCATGCTCCGAGGCAGTCGGCCTCGCCGCAGATGGCGATGCGGTAGTTCTGATTGACCATCGGCGCTGCGACGCGGAAGGTTACGAAGCCTACGCGCGGCAGGACCTCCTTGGCGGGGTCGGGGCGCTTGCAGATACACTCGGTGAAGGCCATCGAATAGTAGGGCTTGTCCCAGGGCTGATCCTGCCAGCGGTCGTAGATGTTGTAGACGCGAGCGTTGCGGCCGCGGCTGAAGCAGTGGGGTGCGCCCCATTCGTGCTTGGCCGAGCCGTTTTCGTGTCGAACTTCGTAGGCATATTCGAGCGAAGTGCATTCGTCGGGGATTTCGACTACGGCCGACCAGTGCTCGGTGCCGTTGAGGCTCATTTTTACGTCGAAGGCGCACTTGCCGCCTTCGGCGTTACGAGCCACGACATAAAGCGCCTCGCCCCAGTTGGTACGATAGTCGATGTTAAATGTCAGTTTCATATCGGGGGGTCTTATGATATTAGTTTGATATAATCTATTCTATTCTAACAGCAAATGTCTATTGACCTTGCAAAGGTAATTTAAATTTTCAGAATTTCAAATTTTAAATAAAGAAAAGCGAAAATGCAACAGGATCAGCCCCCGCGCCGGCCTCGCGGGCGCCCTTGTTAACGCCGTGTGACCGATTTGTGATATTGTGGTGGCCGCTCATTCGGTTTTCCTTTGTAATCAGCTTGTTGTGGCGTCAGCGTTCGGAATTTAATGAAAATGGTTTGGAATGTTGCCAATAAAGGCGTACTTTTGCAGACTGAAAACTACCTCTAACAACCTTAGAAACTATCTAACTTTTTACCTTAAATAATTTTTTTAATGAAACATTTTACCTTATTTGGAATGGCATTGCTGATGTGCAGTGGCTTAGCTGCTGCTCAGCCTCGCAGTGCTTCGGCTCCCCAGCTGCTGCTGTCGACGCCGACCGGCCTGATGGCACCCGTATGGTCGCCTGACGGCAGCAAGATTGCTGTTACCGGCGATAACTACACCGGTATCATGGTAGCTAATGCCGACGGTAGCGGTCTGAAAGTGGTGACCACCCAGGCCGGCGCCGGCTACAAGATGATGTGGGATGGCAACGCTGCAATCGTAGGCCGCACAAACATCACCGAGAATTGGCGCGTGATGCACGAGCTGCGTTCGTGGAACGTAGCCGACGGCTCGTCGGAAGTGCTCGTAGCCAAGAGCCGCAACGCTCAGGCTCCCAGCATGCGCGCAATCGGCCGCAAGCGCGGCGCTGCCGGCATCTACGACCAGATGATGGCTCAGCCTGCCGAAGTGGCAGCTAACGTGCCGGCTCTGAACAAGTTCGCCGGTGAAGTAATCATCAACCCGGCTCTGTCGGCCGACGGCAAGCGCATCGCCTTCCAGGTCCCCGGCCAGGGTATGTGGGTTGTGAACGCTGACGGCTCCGAACTCAAGTCGCTCGGCCTGGGCTCGAACCCCTCGTGGCTTCCCGACAACGAAACTATCGTCTACACTATCGTGAAGGACAACGGCCAGGTCTACACTTCGTCGACCATGCTGGCTCTCAATGTCGTTAACGGCAAGAGCTCGACGCTCACTTCGCGTACCGACATGATTCCGGTGACCCCGGCCGTGTCGCCCGATGGCACCAAGGTAGCTTTCCAGAACGCTGCTGACCAGTCAATCTATGTTGTAACCCTCAAATACTAAGCCACAATGAAAACGACATTCTCACGCCTCGCCAAGGGCTCAATCATTTTGGCAATGTCGCTGGTGGCTATGCCGGCGATTTCGGCCCAGGAAAAAATTGAATGGGGCGACTTCAAACTCTTTATCGACCCGGGTCACTCGCTGCACGAAAACCGCGGCATCTGGGGCTACTCTGAAGCTGAAAAGACTCTCGGCGTCGCTCTCAATATCAAGGACTTCCTCGAGACCTATACTACCGCTGTCGATGGCGAGACCTTCCGTCTGTGCCGCTACGACGAAGAGACCAGCGTAGGCCTGCAGGAACGCTCTGACGTGGCCAACGCTTGGGGTGCCGACTTCTTCTACTCGATTCACTCCGACGCTTCGGGCTCGGAAAACTCTATCCTCGGCCTCTTCGGCGGCTGGCGCAAGGATGGTGTCGAAATCGAAAAGACTCCTAACGGCGGTAAGGCCTTCGGCGAATTGCTCATGCCCGACCTCGCGGGTGTGATGCGTGTTCCCTCGCGCGGCCTGTGGTACGACCGTTGCTACTACGATCGCACTCCAGCTACCCACACCAACCAGTGGCCCTACCTGTCGGTCAACCGCGAGTCTAACATGGCCTCTATCCTCTCCGAAGGTGGCTATCACGACATGGTTGAACAGCAGCAGCGCAACCTCAACTCCGAATACAAGCGCCTCGAAGCTTTCGCAGCGTTCCAGACCATCCTGAAATATCGCGGCTTCACCTGCCCCGCTCAGGCTCTGATGACCGGTGTTATCTCGAACAGCGAAAACGGCCAGCCTATCAACGGCGCCGTTGTGACTGTCGGCGACAAAACCTACACCACCGACACCTACGAATCGCTCTTCAATAAATACACTCGCAACGAAGACCTCATCCACAACGGCTTCTACTTCTTCGAAGGCCTCGAACCCGGCGCTACTGTGTCTGTGACCGTCACTGCTGATGGCTACGAAACCTGGACCGGCGATGTTGCCGTCAAGAACGGTCAGGCCGTAGAAGGCGCTACCTCGGCCGACTATGTTACATTCCTCGACGTAGCTCTGACCAACGTGCGCCCCGCTATCGTTTCGTCGGTTTCGGCTGAAGACCTCGAAAACGTGCGCCACATCGACCCGCTCGTGCTCACTTTCTCGCGCAACATGGACCGCGAATCGGTAGAAAACGCTCTCAGCATCGACAACGGTGGCGTTATCTCGTACACTTGGGTCAACGACTACACCCTGTCGATCGACGTTTCGAAACTCGAACCTTGGTTCACATATAATATTAAGATCGACGGCAGCATCGCCAAGAACTCGCAGACTCAAAACTTCTTCGACGGCGACGCTGACGGCCAGCCCGGTGGCGACTATATCCTCACCATCACCATGGCCGAGCCCGACACCGAAGCTCCCTACGTAGTTTCTTCTTATCCTGCTGAAGATGGCGAAGTGGTTTACACTCACCGTCCCATGATTCGTCTGCAGTTCAACGAGGAAATCATGTTCAACGGCGACAAGCACGACGCTTGCATCGTAGTGAAGGACGCTACCGGCAAGACCTACACCGGTCTGCTGACCCACGAAGTCGTAGCCGAAAAGTCGGTTCTCCACTTCTTCCCCTCGGAAGACCTCACTAAGGACTGCGCTGTCCTGGTGACCTTCGTAGGCGGCATCGCCGACGCTTCGGGCAACGTTGCCGGCGAATACAGCTACCGTTTCCTCACCGAATATCGCGACTGCACCTTCAGCGAGATGATTCAGCCTCTGGTGAATACTAGTGGTATGTGGGCTCCCGGCGGTTCGGGTTCTACCTCGGGTATCGTTAACGACGAAAGCACCGTCAGCGTTCTGACCCAAGGTCCCACCATCGACAATCGCACTTCGTTCGCTATGAACTATGTTTACGATATCGACGCTACCGTAAGCAAATTCTTCATCCGCGACCACTATCCCCAAGGTCAGAAAACTGAATACCGTACATTCTTCGACGGCGTTCTCACCATGTGGGTTTACGGCGACTGCTCGTACAACCAGACTAATGTGCTCCTGCGTACCAAAACCGACGGCATCAAGATGCGCGGCGAGAGCATGCCCGTTAACTTCTGCGGTTGGGATCAGTTCGTATTCGACTTCGAAAACGACGAAATCCGCAGCTTCACCGGCTCTAACAATACGTTTGGCCCCGAAAACGAGCGCTGGTGCCTTGATGCTATCGCGCTCGAACATCAACCCGTTGAAGAAGACGAAGCCGACGAAGATAATCCCTTCCAGGCTTGGTCGGGTACTATCGGCTACAACAGCCTTCTGTTCAGCCGTTGGGACAACACCGCCGTTCGCAAGGCTCAGCTGAGCGATATCGAACTGCCTTCTGACGGTATCGTTGATATCGACGCCAACAACAACGCTCCTGTTGAATACTTCAACCTCCAGGGCGTTCGCGTGGCCAACCCCTCGACCGGCGTTTACATCCGTCGCCAGGGCTCTGAAGTGACCAAAGTTATCGTTAAGTAACGAATAACTCGCAATACTCACAGCGGGCGTAGCCATTCACGGCTGCGCCCGCTTTCCTTTGGGGTCTTAGCAGCGCTGCGGCCGGCTCGGCGAGCGGGCGTACACGCTGATATATATGAAAAGCGCATCGACTGCCGTGCCGATGCGCTTTGATGTTGGGGATGTTTGCAGATTATTTGAGTGTGCCGGCTTCGGCCTGCTGAATCATGTTCTGGTTTGCTGTGATGTAGATTTCGACGCGACGATTCTGTGCGCGACCTTCAGCGGTCTCGTTCGACGCTACATAGTCGGCCATGGGCACGCCCTGAGCCGTAAGGCGGGTCGACGACACGCCGCAGTTGGCCAGGTAGCTGAGCACGGAGTTGGCACGCGAGGTCGATACGCGTTCGTTGGCTTGCATCGAGCCGGTGTTGTCGGTGAAGCCGTAGATGTGGATGTCGGTATCGGGATTGTTCTGCATGTTGCCGGCGAACTTTGCGAGTTCGATTTTAGCTTTCTCGGTCAGGTTTGACTTGCCGGTGGGGAAGAGGATGCCGCCTTCGAAAGTCACCTTGATGGCTTGGAGGCCGTTCTTGTCGGTAGTCTGCTCGATTTTAGCTTGCTCGGCGAGCTGGGCTTCGAGCTCTTTCTGCTGCTTGTCCATCTTGTTGCCAATCAGCGCGCCGGCACCTGTGCCGACTGCTGCGCCGACTGCTGCGCCGATTGCTGCACCTTTGCCGCCACCGATAAGTGCGCCGAGGCCTGCGCCCAGTGCGCCGCCGCCACCGCCACCGATGAGGGCTCCCTTGCCGGTGTTAGTCATTGAGCCACAGCCTGTGCCGCCTATCAACAGTGCGCCGCATACCAGCGCGAGAACTGAAATTTTGACGAATTTCATAATTGTTATGTTTTTTAATAGTTAAATGTATATTTGGCGTAAAGTTACAAACATTTTCTGAAATTTGCTTAAAATCGCCTAATGTTTAACGTATTTTTTTGCAATCACCGAGCAAAAGTTTAGCGACTTTCGTGGCCGTAGTGCAATAAATCCGAAAATTTGTGTACCTTTGTACTCGAAAAACGTTTACACTTCATAATGGTTGAAAGTCAAATAAAGCGTCGCGGTTTGATGCCTAAGCTGATGGCTCATGTGGGTGCATTGATTTGCATCGGCATGTGGGGTGTCTCGTTTGTGTCCACGAAGGTGCTCCTCGAATATATGCACCCGGTGGAAATTTATATCTATCGTTTCATTCTTGCATATTTTCTGATTTTGCTGGTGAAGCGTACTCGTTGGTTCGCTTACAATTTGCGCGACGAGTTTTTGCTTTGCATGTGCGGAATGCTTTCGGGGTGTATTTATTTTTTGGCCGAAAATTTTGCCCTGCAATATACGTTAGTGACTAATGTGTCGTTGCTGACATCGATGTCACCTCTGATTACTGCTTTCCTGATTGGTTTTATTTACAAGACTGATAAGCCCGGATTTGGTATGATTTTGGGCTCTATGGTGGCTTTTGTCGGGGTAGGGTGTATCATTTTCAATAGCAGCTTTAACATGAAGGTGAACCCGCTGGGCGATTTGTTGGCCATCTTGGCTGCGTTCAGCTGGGCGTTCTATTCGCTGGTGTTGAAGAAGCTCGATGCAACTTACGACGTGTGGTTCATCTCGCGCAAGACGTTTTTCTATGGCGTGCTGACGGCGCTGCCTTTCTTGCTTGTCAATCCGCCGCAGGCATCGCTTTCTGTCATCTTCAGCGACTGGTCCATTCTGGGCAATCTGCTCTTCCTGGGCGTCGGCGCTTCGCTCATCAGCTATCTGCTGTGGGCTCGCACGGTGATGGTGATGGGTGCCGTGAAGGCTAATAATTATATGTATCTTCAGCCGGTATTCACGATGGTGTTCTCGGTCATTTGTCTTGGCGAGGTCGTCACGGTGTTTGGCTATCTGGGTTGCGCTCTTATCCTGGGCGGACTGTGGCTGGGCGATTATCTCACTCGCCGCAGCAAGATGAAATCTTAAAGTTTCCTAACTCGAAGGTGATTGTTCGCCAAAGTGGTAAAATTTGAGCGTTTTTAGTGCTTTTTTGTCAAAATTCCGACATTTTTATTTTTCAATTGTAGCGAAAATTTACTAATTTTGTGCTCAATTTTTAAAGCGTTTTTCTGACATTTTACCGATACCGTGTTTACACATGCACGACATAGTGCGATGGTCGTTTCTGATGACGGCCACAAGGTCGTTGTTTTTCTCGACGATGACTCAGCCGGCGAATGTGCCGGATGTGGCATTGCCTTTGCGTGTCGCCGCGACAAGTGCCGCCAGCTGACTGTCCGCCACTCGGGAGCTGTCCGTTATGAGCCGGGCGCGCAGGTCGTGGTATCTGCCGAAAAGTCGCTCAAAAAGGCAGCTTTGTTGTTGTTTTTTGTTATCCCTCTGATTTTGATGGCCTTAGTCGCGGTTGCTCTTGACGCTTGCGATGTCGAGCAGGGTTGGTGCGCTCTTGCAGCTGTTGGTGCTTTGGCTTTGTGGTATTTATTTCTTTATTTATTCAGACGTCGCATTGAACTAATGTATCAGTGGCGTATTGTTTCGTAGCGTTGTGAGCTGTTTATGAATTTTGTATTATTAACTTTATCTGTACTCCTGATTACCGGTTTGGTCGGTGCATTGCTTTTGTACTTTGTGTCGAAGCGTTTTGCAGTCGAAGAAGATACGACGGTCGAAGCTATTGCGGATTTGTTGCCGGGTGCCAACTGCGGCGGCTGCGGCTTCAAGGGTTGCCGCGATTTCGCCACTACTTGTGCGTCGGCCTCAAGTCTTGCCGGTATCTATTGCCCGGTAGGCGGCCAACCGGTCATGCAGCGTATCGCTGAGATTGTCGGGCTGGCTTCCGAGGAGGTCGAACCGACTGTTGCTGTCGTTAAGTGTAATGGGTGTAAAGAAGCTCGGCCTCGCACAGCCACTTACGACGGCGTTCGTTCGTGCGCTTTGATGGCCAGCGTCGCTGTCGGCGAGACGGGCTGCGCTTTCGGCTGCCTTGGCTGTGGCGATTGCGAAGCGGCCTGCGAGTATGGCGCTATTGTGATAAATCCCTCGACGGGCCTGCCCGAAATCGATGCCGAACGATGCACCTCGTGCGGCAAGTGCACTAAGGCGTGTCCTCGTCACCTTATTGAATTGAGACCTAAGGGCAAGCGCGACCGCCGCGTCTGGGTGGCTTGCTCTAATCGCGACCGCGGTGCCGTGGCCCGTAAAGCCTGTGGCGCTGCTTGCATCGGCTGCTCGAAGTGTGCCAAGACTTGCTCCTTCGGCGCCATTACTGTAGCAAATAATTTATCGTATATCGACCCGGCGCTTTGCAAGGCGTGTGGTAAATGTGTTGATGTTTGCCCTACCGGTGCTATTCTTTCAACCTTTAAGCAAAAGAATGATGAGCCGACTGACATTTAAAAAGGGTGGTATCCACCCCGATGCTGCAAAACTGACGGCAGGTATGCCTATTGAGCTGCTCGAATTGCCACGTAGAGCCGTCGTCATGCTGTCGCAACATATCGGCGCACCGGCTCAGCCGACTGTGGCACGCGGTGCTTCTGTAAATCGTGGCGATGTGATCGGCGAGGCGGCGCAAGGGCTCTCGTCGTTTGTCCATGCTCCTATCTCGGGTGTTGTCAAAGAAGTCGGCCCTGTGCCGACTCCGTCGGGCTATTCTGCGCCTGCCGTCGTCATTGAAGCTGACGACGAGGCCCACGAGAAGGATATGGCAGCACGCGAGGCCTTCTTTGAGCGTTTGGCCGCTGAGCCTGACCGTGCGCTTTCCGAAAAGTTGTCGGCGCAGGAGATTGTCGATGCCGTTCGCAATGCGGGCGTTGTCGGCATGGGCGGCGCCACGTTCCCATCGGAAGTGAAACTGCGCACGGGCGACAAACACCCCGACGTGCTGGTAATTAATGCTTGCGAGTGCGAACCGTATTTGACTTGCGATGATGCTCTGATGCGTAAATGGCCCGGTCGTATTATTGAAGGTATCGAATTGATGCTTCTCGCTACGGGCGCCGCTCGTGCTTTCATTGGCATTGAGGACAACAAGCCCGAGGCAGCGGCCGCTCTGATGGCTGCCCTTGACCCGGCTTGGCCTATCGAGGTTAAAGTGTTGAAAACCAAGTATCCGCAAGGCGGCGAAAAGCAGCTCGTCGAAGCTGTGACCGGTCGGCGAATTCCCTCGGGTGGCCTCCCTCTGTCGGTCGGCGTCGTGGTCAACAACGTAGCGACTGCCCTGGCTGTCTATTTGGCTGCCGCTAAGGGCGCTCCGCTCATCGAGCGTGTTATTACCATCACAGGCGACACGCAGCGACGTGGCAACTTCCTCGTCGCTATCGGCACGTCTTTCAGTGAGTTGCTCGGCGAGGTTGCCGACGATGCCAAAGTTATTGTCGGCGGTCCGATGATGGGGCGCACGACCGTGTCGCTCGACGCCGCCGTCACCAAGGGTACGTCGGGACTGCTTGTTATGGCGAAGGACAATCGCCGTCGGCCGGTCGAGCCTTGCATACGCTGCGGTTCGTGCGTGAATGTCTGCCCGATGGGCCTAGAGCCGTATCTGATTTCCACTCATGGTCGCTTGCAGATGTTCGACGATGCCCGTGCGAATGATGTGATGGACTGCATCGAATGTGGCTCGTGTAGCTACATTTGTCCGTCGGCCCGACCGCTGCTCGACTATATCCGACACGCCAAGCGCGAAGTTGGCGCAATTATTAAAGCTGAAAAATCTACGAAGAAATGACACGTTTACTGTTCTCTTCATCTCCACATATTCACACCTCCAATTCGGTGCAGCGCATCATGCTGTTTGTTATCATCGCGCTGGTGCCTACGCTGGTGTGTGCTTTGTATTATTTTGGTTGGCAAGTTGCTGCTATCGCTGCAGTTGCTGTCGGCGTTGCCGTCGCCACGGAGTGGGCCGTCAATCGCTTTATGCTGCGTCGCGAGTCCTCGATAGGCAATCTGTCGGCCGTCGTTACCGGCTTGCTGCTCGCGCTCAACTTGCCCTCGTCGCTGCCGCTTTGGACGGTCGCTATTGGTTCGTTCTTCGCGATTGCTGTTGCGAAGATGGCTTTCGGGGGGCTGGGTTGCAACATTTTCAATCCGGCTCTGGTCGGCCGCGTATTTTTGTTGATTTCGTTTCCGGCTTTGATGACTACTTGGCCGCTGCCCGGCAGCGGTTTTCAGGCCGATGGCGCTACCGGGGCTACCATCCTTGGCCGAATGAAACTTGGCGAAAACGTTGACGGTATGCTGTCGTACACCGATATGCTGCTCGGCCACATGGGCGGCTCGCTCGGCGAAGTAGGGGCCCTGGCCATCATTATCGGCTTTGTTTTCCTGCTGGTTACCGGTGTAATCAGTTGGCACATCCCTGTGGCGATGGTTGGCTCGGCGGCTTTGTTCGCCTGGGCCATTGGCGAGCCGGTCGCTGTCACCGTCCTTTCGGGTGGCTTGCTCTTCGGCGCCGTCTTTATGGCTACCGACTATGTCACCTCGCCTATGACGCATACCGGTATGCTCATTTATGGCGTGTTAATCGGACTGATTACTATAATTATTCGTGTGTGGGGCGCTTATCCTGAAGGTGTGTCGTTCGCTATTCTTCTCGGTAATGCCCTTACGCCGCTTATCAACAGATTTGTGAAGCCTCGTCGCTTTGCAGAAAGGAGTGTTGCTCGATGAAGTCGACTCTTCGCAATATGGTTCTTTCGCTGGGCGGTTTTTCTGCCGCTTCGGCTTTTGCGCTCGGTTTGTGCTACAATGCGACCATCGAGCCTCGCCGGCAGGCCGAGTCCGACGCTGCCAACCGCGCAATCGAGGCAGTGTTGCCCGCTTTTGATAATTCACCCGCCCAAGAAGTCGTTGCTTTTGATGAAAGCAAACTGTACCCGGCTTACAAGGACGGCCTTTTGGTGGGCGCGGCGGTCGAGACCGTTACTCACGACGGCTTCAGCGGCGACATCTCGCTCATTGTTGGTTTCGCTGCCGATGGCAAGCTCGTCGATTATGCAATTATGAGCCATGCCGAGACCCCCGGCCTCGGAGCTAAAGCCGGCGACTGGTTCAAGGACCCGCAAGGTAATCGCTCGATACTCGGTAGCGATGGCGAATTGGCGCTCGCCAAAGACGGAGGTGCAGTCGACGGCATCACTGCTGCGACAATTACTTCGCGCGCTTTTATCAACGCCGTCAACAATGCTCGTCAGATATACATTAATTATATAGAAGAACAATGAATCCTTTACGCATATTTCTTAACGGGTTTATAAAGCAGAATCCGACATTCGTACTCATCCTCGGAATGTGCCCGACGCTCGGTACTACGTCGTCGGCGATTACCGGTATGTGTATGGGGTTGGCGACTATGGCTGTGCTGATTTGCTCGAACGTCGCAGTGTCGGCTCTGAAGCCGCTCGTCCCCGATCAAGTCCGTATCCCGGCATTCATTATTATTATATCTACGTTTGTGACTATACTTCAGTTGGTGATGGAGGCTTGGCTGCCGGCGCTGAATGCCTCGCTCGGCATCTTTATCCCGCTGATTGTCGTCAACTGCATCCTGCTCGGGCGCGCTGAGTCGTTTGCCTCGCGCAATGGCGTGCTCGCTTCGGCTTTCGATGGCCTCGGCATCGGCCTGGGCTTCGCTTGTGCCCTTACTATTATAGGTACGGTGCGCGAGCTCCTCGGTGCCGGCACCGTCTTCGGCTGTCGCGTTTACCCCGATAGCTACGGCTCGTTGCTTTTCGTACTCGCCCCCGGTGCTTTTATTGTCCTTGGTTTTATTATCGCACTCTTTAACCGTATCCGTCGATAAGCTATGCTACAAATTATAGGAATTATCATCACGGCTATATTCGTTAATAATATAGTATTCGCGCAGTTCTTGGGCATCTGCCCCTTTATTGGCGTATCGAAGCGCTTCGATTCTGCTATCGGCATGGGTTGTGCCGTCACCTTTGTGATGGCAATTTCGACGGCTATCACCTGGCTGTTGCAATATTTTGTGCTCGTACCCTTGGGCTTGCAATTCATCCAGACCATCCTCTTTATATTGGTCATTGCCGTCATTGTGCAGATGATTGAAATCGTGATGCGCAAGATTTCCCCTTCGCTCCATGCCGCTTTGGGCGTCTACCTTCCCTTGATTACCACCAACTGCACCGTTCTGGGTGTAGCTATTCTGGTTACTCGCAAGTCGTACACGTTTGTTGATTCGCTCGTCTTTGCTATATCCACCGCTTTAGGTTTTATGATGGCGTTGCTGATTTTCTCGGCTATTCGCACTCAGCTTGCCACTGTCGAAGTGCCGAAGTCGATGAAGGGCGTGCCGATTGCTTTAATTGTTGCCGGATTGCTCGCTATGGCCTTTATGGGTTTCTCAGGCATTAAAATCGGTTGATTTCTGCCTATCACTTGAAAAGTGTCAAAAAATAGCTACCCGTAAAGCTACCCGTAAAGCAATGATTATCAATTTGAAGAATTTTTATTGAAAAATTTTTATGTTTTAAAGCATAAAAATGTTGTAAAAATATTTGGTGGAA
>CAYSQI010000021.1:0-42663 GCA_964433215.1 uncultured Bacteroides sp. | reverse complement strand
CGGACTTCACCCGAGGTTAAGCACAGACTCGCACGCTCTGCGTGCTCCCCTCAGAGCACCTTCAGCGATGGCCAGGCTTGCGCAGCGGGGGCGACTCTGGCAAAAATTACTACCGCCTGCACAACCGACGCAGGCGAGGACGCTCGGCGGTGGTAACTTTCTCGCACGCTCTGCGTGCTCCCCTCAGAGCGCCTGAAGGCGATGGCCATGCTAGCGCCGTGGGAGCGGGTGTGGACAAAAAAAGTCAACAGGCTGTTGACTTTTTTGAATTCATGGGGAAGAAAGTTATGTGATAATTCGGAGATTCAAATATATATATACCGTTTTATCTGCATACTTAATTTTTTTGTCACTTGTGACATTTTTGCAAAGGCAAAATTAATGCTTTTATTTGAATACCGACACCTGCAACGCAGAGCGCCTCAACTTATCATAATTCGTTTATCTTGTCTAAAAGAAAATCTTCAATATTGATATATCGTACCCCTTTTTCATCTATCCAGGGTAAAACATTATCACGCACCACAACTATTTTCGTGTAAGAATCATCGATTCTGTTTAGGGAATTTATTTCTTGTTGCCGTTTTTCTTCATCAGCGACAGTTAATGCGGATTGTATATAATAGCGCTTATCTATTTTATTAACAACAAAATCCACCTCCAACTGACTCCTTACCTTTTTCCCACTTTCATTTGTATGATTATACTCTACCACTCCAACATCAACATTAAAACCACGTGCAATGAGTTCATTATAAATAATGTTCTCCATTATGTGATTCTCCTCCTGCTGACGGAAGTTGAGACGTGCATTTCTCAATCCTACATCCGTGAAATAATATTTCAATGGAGTATCAATATACGAACGGCCTTTTATGTTATAACGATATGATTTGCTTAATATGTAAGCATCAATAAAACAATCGAGATATGCTGATATTGTTTCATTCTTTATTTTCAGCCCCTTAACAGATTGAAACGTATTGGATAGACGTGTAGGGTTTGATAATGAACCGACTGTAGATGCCACAACATTAAGTAATTCATCAAGAACTTCAATATTTGCACGTAATCTATTGCGCTCAATCACATCTTTAAGATATGTCAAACGAAATAAATCTTCCAAATATTTTGATTTCTCTTCGTGAGTATTTTTATATAACACATAAGGCATTCCCCCATACGTCATATATTCGCGCCAAGCAAAGCGTTTGTCCCCAGGATATGCAACGTAGTACTCATCGTACGTAAGTGGTGTAATGTGTATCTCTTCGCCTCTGTCTCGAAATGCGGTAGCGACATCTGACGAAAGCATTTTTGAATTACTACCCGTAACATACACATCGACATTGGGTAAACTTTTCAGCCCCAAAAGTACATCGACAAAAGTGATTTTGCTATCTGAGCTCTTAGGAAGATATGGATTATCTATTGCCTCTACCATTTGAATTTCATCAAGTAGAATATAATAATCTTTTTCCGCATCACAGACCTTTTCTCGCAGATACGAACCCAATTCCAAAGGATTGCGATAACGAATATTGATATCGTTATCTAATTCAACTGAAATAATCTGCTCAGGTAGGACACCTAATTGTAGAAGATAATCTCGATACAATACTCCAAGCAGATACGATTTACCGCATCGCCTGACTCCGGTTATTATTTTTATCTGACCATTCTTTCGACTATTAATGAGCCGCTGAAGATATCTTTTTCGTTCTATTCGCATATAAAGGGTATTTTTTGCGGTTATCCGCATTTTTACCCTGCAAATATAGTGATTTTGCTTGATTTTACAATTCCGAAGAAGAAAAAACTGACTATTAACTTCAGAAAACAAGCCGAAAAACTCGAAGCATGAATATATAGCAGACTACAGAGCACCTAATGGCGATGGCCATGCCGCCGCCGTGGGGCGGGGGGCTTTGGATTTTGGGGGTGTTTTCGGCTGCGGGGTGTTTTTTATGATTTTTTGTTTGGGCGATTATTGGCTGAAAAGGTGATATTTGTTAACTTTGCAGTGTTATGGAACAATATATAGTTTCGGCGCGCAAGTACAGGCCATCGTCGTTCGGCACGGTGGTCGGGCAGGGCGCGCTGACCGCCACCCTGAAAAACGCCATCGCCACGGACCGCCTCGCACATGCGTATCTGTTTTGCGGCAGCCGCGGCGTGGGCAAGACGTCGTGTGCGCGTATCTTCGCCAAGACTATCAACTGCAGCAACCTGTCGGCCTCGGGCGAGGCGTGCAACGAGTGCGCATCGTGCCAGGCATTCAACGACGGCAACTCGCTGAACATCATCGAGCTCGACGCAGCGTCGCACAACGGCATCGACGACATCAAGCAAGTAATCGAACAGGTGCAAGTGCCACCGACCCACGGCCGCTACCGCGTGTTCATCATCGACGAGGTGCACATGCTGTCGGCTGCGGCGTTCAACGCCTTCCTGAAGACGCTCGAGGAGCCGCCATCGTATGCCATCTTCATCCTGGCCACGACCGAGAAGCACAAGATTATCCCGACTATCCTGTCGCGCTGCCAGATTTACGACTTCAGCCGCATCACCATCAACGACATGGTGGCGCACCTGCAGCACGTGGCCGAGAGCGAGGGAATCACAGCCGAGCCGGCCGCACTCAACGTAATAGCCCGCCAGGCCGACGGCGCCATGCGCGACGCCCTGTCGATATTCGACCAAGTGGCAGCCTCGTCGCGCGGAAATATCACATACGATAGCACCATCGCGAGCCTCAACGTGCTCGACAACAGCTACTACGACCGCCTGGCCGACTGCATGATCAAGGGCGACATCCCCGGTGCGCTGGTCATCTTCCACGAAATCCGCGACAAGGGCTTCGACGGCCAGTTCTTCATCAACGGCCTGGGCGAGTACCTGCGCCAGCTGATGCTGGCGGGCGCCCCGTCGACGCTGCCGCTGATCGACGAGCCCGACGACGTGCGCGCCCAGCTGGCCGCCATGGCCGAACGCGTGACGCCCGACTTCCTGTACCGCGCCATGAGCCTGTGCAACGACGCCGACCTGAACTACCGCCTGTCGTCGAACAAGCAGATGCTCATCGAACTGACATTAATCAAAATCTCCCAACTTTTAAGCCCCTCGCCCGATGACAGTGGCCGGGGAGAGGGGCCTCTGAAACCGATACAAAAGCCGCAGGGGGCGCAGGCCACCGCCGCCGCGGCACCGGCAGCAGCGCCGACCACACCGGCCGCAGCAGCGCCGCAAGCACCGACCCAGACCGCGACAGCCCGCCCGGCTGCGCCCACCTACACGGCGCCGGCCGCTCAGGCCCAAGGCCCGGCCGTGATGACTCACGCCATGGCCGCACAGGCTGCGATGGGCGCGCAAGCCGCCCGCTCGGCGGCGACTCGCCCGGGGGCGGGAGCTCCGACCATGCGCGTAGGCCGAATATCGATGTCGGGGCCGCGCCAGCAAGCGCCCGACCCCAACGCCACCCATGCGCATCGCCAGGAAGCCTACACGCCCACACAGGTGGCTCAGGCTTGGCAAGCCTTCATCGAAAACAACCGCCGCGAGCACGCGCTGGTCAATGTGATGAAGACTTGCTGCCCGCAACGCGCCGACAACGGAACGTACGTAGCCGTGATAGGCAGCGACATCGAGGCCAGCAAGTTGCGCGAAAGCATGGGCGCCATACTCGCCTCGGTGCGCGACGCTATCCGCAACGACGACTTTGCCTTCGAACTCACCATCAGCAACGAGGGGCCGTCGCCGCGCTTCTGGACCGAAAAGGAGGTGCTGGCCTACATGCTCGAGCAGCACAGCAACTTCCGCACGTTTGTCGACACCTTCAAACTCCGCTAAGGTCTACACAACCGACCTTGAAAATATTCTAACTATCAACCACTGCAAGCTCAGCGTCACAACGATATAAACACAGCCATGGAACATCCCGAAAACGACTCGCAATACGCAGGCCTGACCGTCAATAGCGGCGTGAAGCAGCCGCCGATCGTGAACCCCTACATGCAGCGCCGTCGGCGCAAGCCGCTGCCCGAAAGCGGCGAGCTGGTCGAGGGCATCCTCAAAGGCGACATCACCATGCTGTCGCGCGCCGTGACGCTTGTAGAGTCGACCGCCCCCGACCACTACGCTCGCGCACAGGAGGTTATCGAAAAGTGCCTGCCCTACTCGGGCCACTCGCGCCGCATCGGCCTGACGGGCGTGCCCGGCGCCGGCAAGAGTACTTCAATCGACGTTTTCGGCCTTCACGTGCTCAAACAGCCGGGGTCGAAGCTGGCCGTGCTGGCCATCGACCCCTCGAGCGAGATTACTCGCGGCTCGATACTGGGCGACAAGACCCGCATGGAGCGGCTGTCGGTTGACCCGAACGCATTCATCCGCCCCAGCCCGTCGGCCGGCAGCCTGGGCGGCGTGGCGCGCAAGACTCGCGAGACTATCGTGCTGTGCGAGGCAGCCGGCTACAACAACATATTCGTCGAGACCGTCGGCGTGGGACAGAGCGAGACCGCCGTGCATTCGATGGTCGACTTCTTCCTGCTGATTCAGCTCGCCGGCACCGGCGACGAACTCCAGGGCATCAAGCGCGGCATCATGGAGATGGCCGACGGCATCGTCATCAACAAAGCCGACGGCGACAACATACACCGCGCACAGCTGGCTCAGGCCCAATTTCGCAGCGCCCTGCAGCTCTTCCCGCCCGCAGCATCGGGCTGGAAACCCGAGGTGCTCTGCTACTCGGGCTACTACGAACTCGGCATAGCCGAAGTCTGGGACATGATCGACCGCTACTTCGCATTCGTGGCCGAAAACGGCTACTTCGAACGTCGCCGCCGCCAGCAAGCCCGCTACTGGATGTACGAGACTATCGACGAACAGCTGAAATCGAATTTTTACAACGACCCCGACATCGCCGCCATGCTCGTGAAGCTCGACAAAGATGTCGAAAACAACCGCCGCAGCTCCTTCCTGGCCGCTCGCGACGTGCTCCAACGCTACTTTGGTACTCAAAATGAAAAATAAAATCTCCGCAATACTCATCCTGGTGGTTCTGGCCATAGCACTGCCATCGGCCGGGAAGAAAGAAATACTGACGTTTGCCGAAAAGTCGTTCGACTTCGGCACCATCAGCGAATCTGCCGACCCGATTGTCCACGAATTCGCCTTCACAAACACGTCAGACGAGCCTGTGGCCGTGCTGAGCGTGTCGACCGGCTGCGGCTGCACACGCCCCATCTATCCGGCCCAACCTATCGCACCGGGCAAGAGCGACGTCATCAAGATTACGTTCACCCCCAAAGGCCAAGCCGGCGCCATCAACAAAGACATCAAAGTGCGCTACCGCGGCGCCAAAGCGCGCTCGTCGCAGCGCACCACCCTGCGCCTGCGCGGAAATGTGACACCCGATTAAAAACCTAATGTGGAGATGCCTCACGGCGCCTCCACATCAGATAATAAACCAATCATTATCACATTTCTTGCAATGGAAAAAGTAATTTTGCTATGTACTGATAAAACACCGCGTCGCGCACATAGTTCGCGCCGCGGAGGTGAAAAATGCAAATTTAACCTCCTTTAACCCAACAGTGCAGCAATCTTGCCCGGCTCATACACTAACTTTGCATCGTCGACAGAGAGCAAAAGCCCGCCGACAAGATTAATACAACAAAGATAAATCTCTAAAAATCAAGAAATATGGCAACTGAAAAGAAGACCAAAAAAGGCGCAGCCGCCGACCCGCTGGCAGCCAAGCGCGAAGCCCTGGCACAAGCCTTGGGCAAAATCGAAAAAGACTTCGGCCGCGGCGCCATCATGAAACTCGGCGACGACTCCATCGAGGACATCGAAGTAATCCCCTCGGGCTCGGTAGGCCTCAACTATGCACTGGGCGTGGGCGGCTATCCGCGTGGCCGCATCATCGAAATCTACGGCCCGGAATCGTCCGGTAAGACCACCCTGGCCATCCACGCCATCGCCGAGGCACAGAAGATGGGCGGCATCGCCGCAATCATCGACGCCGAACACGCCTTCGACCGCTTCTACGCACAGTCGCTGGGCGTCGACATCGACAACCTGCTGATGGCCCAGCCCGACAACGGCGAGCAGGCCCTCGAAATCGCCGAGCAGCTCATCCGCTCGTCGGCGATCGACATCCTGGTGGTCGACTCAGTGGCCGCGCTGACACCGAAAAACGAAATCGAAGGCGAGATGGGCGACCGCAACGTAGGTCTGCAGGCCCGACTGATGTCGCAAGCGATGCGCAAACTCACCGGCGCCATTGCTCGCACCAATACCTGCTGCATCTTCATCAACCAGCTGCGCGAAAAAATCGGCGTGATGTTTGGCCCGTCGGAAACCACCACCGGTGGCAACGCCCTGAAATTCTACTCATCAGTGCGCCTCGACATCCGCTCGCGCGCCTCGATTAAGACCGGCGACGAAGTGCTCGGCCGCCGCGCCCTGGTCAAGGTAGTGAAAAACAAGGTGGCACCCCCCTTCAAGCGCGCCGAATTCGACATCATGTTCGGCGAGGGCATCTCGCAGACCGGCGAGCTCGTCGACCTGGGCGTCGAATACGGCATCGTAGTGAAGAGCGGCGCATGGTTCAGCTACAACGGCAGCAAGCTGGCTCAAGGCCGCGAAGCCGCCAAGCAAGTACTGGCCGACAACCCCGAGCTCTTCGACGAAATCGCAGCCAAGATAACCGAAGCAATGCGCTCGGCCGAACGCACGCCTCGCACCAAGGCCGTTCGCAAGCCTGTCGAAGCTGCCGATGCGCCGACCGACACGACCGCCGGCATTGACCTCGACGAAGACCTCGCGGACGATCCGTTCTCGATCGAGGAAGACCTATGACGCCGAGCTACGACGACATCTTCCAGCGCGTTCGCCCCGTGGGCGGCGACGAAATGATGACGGCCATGCGACAGGATGTCGCAGTGGCCGTCATCGGCGTCGGTGGCGTAGGCTCGTGGTGTGTCGAAGCCCTGGTGCGCACGGGCATCGGCCGCATCACCATAGTCGATAGCGACGCTGTCGATGTGTCGAACATCAACCGCCAGCTGCCGGCCACCGTCTCGACTATCGGGCAGCCCAAAGTCGAAGCGCTGGCACGCCGGCTGCTCGACATCAACCCCGAGCTGCAAATCACCACCGTCTGCGGCCGCTACTGCGCCGAGACGGCTGCCGACTTCGACCTCGACGCCTACGACTACGTCGTCGACGCTATCGACGACCTGCCCTCGAAAGCCTTGCTGATAATGAACGCCTGCCGCTCGCGCGCAAAGTTGTTCTCGTCGATGGGCGCCGCCCGCAAACTGGCCCCCGAGCGCATCGCCGTGGCCGAATTCTGGAAAGTGCAAGGCTGCCCGCTGGCCCGCGCCCTACGCAACCGATTCAAGAAATCGGGCACCTACCCCTCGCGAAAATTCAAGTGCGTCTACTCGCCCGAGACTATCGAGCACCGCGCTGATGCCGAGCCGGGCGTCAACGGCACCTTCATGCACGCCACCGCCATCTTCGGCCTGACGCTAGCCTCGCTGGTCATCCGCGACCTCTACGCCCGCTACCCGGCAGACAAAAGATAAAATTCGCACAACGAAATGAAGAAAAGATTACATGAGATATGGCGCCGCGCAGGGATGACCGAATTATGGACTCGCCGCTTCGTAGTAGCCGCAGTCGGAGCTCTGGTCACTGTGCTATGGTTCGACCTGAGCTGGAGTATGGCGACATCGTTTCGCGCCATGAGCTTCATAGCGACCTATCTGTACGGTGCGACTCTGGCATTGCTAATGGCCGCGCCGGCTGTATTCTGCAAGCGACGCTGGCCGATGGCCATAGTACTTGCCGTGGCCGACTGCCTGTGCATTGCCAATCTGATGTATGTTCGCACATATTTCATGCCGATACCACCGGCAAGCTACCTGCTGGTCTCGAACGTCGCCGAATTCGGTCAGGCCATCGTACAGTCGCTGCGCTGGACCGACTGGCTGAGCATCATCATAACCGTGGCCACGGTATGGCTGATGGGCAGCGACGAGCGCAAGCCACGCCGCCCGGCTTACCTTACAATCCTCGGCACGGCCACAGCTCTGTGTCTGCTATACTCGCTCTGCGTCGGTGGGGTCTTTGACAGAATCGAAAAGCTGAAAAACGCCTGCTACTACCGCTCCACGCCACCGGTGGTCTTCACGCTGCCGATAAGCATCCTGGCCGATGCGCTTGAAAGCAACCGCCCGATCAGCGACGCCGACAAGGCAGCGGCCAAACGATGGCTGGCCAACTCCGCCGAGCTGCGCCGCGCCATGCTGACCGATAGTCTCGAGCGTCGCTACGAGCCACGCAACTTGGCGCTTATCATCGTCGAATCGCTCGAAGCTTGGACCATCGGCGCCACAGTCGAAGGCCAAGCCATCACCCCGCGCCTGAATGCGTGCCTCGCCGATACGTCAACCACATGGATGGCCAGGAGGGTGCTGTCGCAAGTTGGCACAGGCCGCAGCATCGACGGGCAGCTGCTGATGACCTCAGGCCTGATACCGCTCAGCGACTACGTGTACTCGATGCGATTTGCCGACCACACATATCCCCACCTGCTGCATGCGCTGAAGCAGCACCGCGATGCAAAATCGTACTTCCTGATCGGCGACCGAGCCACCACGTGGAACCAAGGTGCGATAACACGTCAATTCGGCTTCGAGGACATCCGCTTTCGCGAAAGCTGGGACAACTCCGAATCAGTCGGACACAAAGGGATGCCTTCCGACCGCAGCTTCTTGCGCCAAGTGGCCGATGCTATGCGCGTCGGCGACATCTGGCCCGCGGGCGCGCCGGCCATGGTCGAGGCCGTCACTTACTCGAGCCACTTCCCCTTTTTGATTCCCGATGAATTTATCACCATAGACCTTCGCGACGACTATCCCGAGCATCTCGGCGACTATATCGAAGCTATCAGCTACGTTGACGCCGCCGTGGGCGAATACATCGACTACCTACGCAGCCGCCCCGACGCCGACTCCACCATGATCGTAATCGTGGGCGACCACGAGGCGCTGGCCACCATGCGCAGCGACATTCGCAAACACTCGCCGACAGTGTCAGCTTTGGTCGACAGCGAGTCGTACGTGCCTATGATAGTGCTCAACTCGCCTGTGGTCGGGCGGCGCGAAGAAGTCATGGGACAAGTCGACGTCTACTCCACAATCCTCGACATGTTCGGACTATGGGGCACACCCGACGTATTCCCCGGGCTGGGCTATTCGGCGCTGCGAGCCGGGTCGCCACGCTGGGCAATCGACATCACCGGCTACGTGGCCGGCGACACCATCGGTGCCAACCCGGCCCTACTGCGATCAGTACTCGACGCGCCTCGCGCCTCCTCCACCATCATCCGCGCTGACATGCTCGGCCAATAGCCGGAGAGTAAAAAGGCAGCTGCACGGCGCAATCGGGCGGCAAGCTTGGCGGAGTCGGAAATTTATCGTACCTTTGCGAAAAATAACGTAAACATCAATAGTTTCCATGGAACTAACCACTCTGACCGCCATTTCGCCTGTCGACGGGCGTTATCGCTCGAAATGCGAGTCGCTCGCTCCCTATTTTTCTGAATTCGGACTCATCCGCTACCGCGTAGAGGTTGAGATAAAATACTTTGTAGCGCTGGCACGCATTCCGCTGCCGGCGCTCGCTTCAATCGGCGAGGACGCCTTGCAGGGCCTCGAAGCCGTCTACCGCGACTTTTCCGAGGCCGATGCCCTGGAAATCAAAGAAATCGAGCGCACGACGAACCACGACGTGAAAGCCGTGGAATACTTCATCAAGCGCCGATTCGACGCCATGGGCCTGAGCGAATACAAGGAATATATCCACTTCGGCCTCACCTCGCAGGATATCAACAACACGGCCGTGCCGATGTCGATTGCCGACGCACTGCACAAGGCCTATCTGCCGGCTGCCGAAGCCGTTGTCGAGACCCTCGACGGTCTGGCTAAAGAATGGGCCGACATACCCATGCTGGCTAAGACGCACGGCCAGCCCGCATCGCCCACTCGCCTAGGCAAGGAAATCGCCGTCTACGTCTATCGCCTGCGCGAACAGCTCGCCCTGGTACGCAGCACTCGCATCTCCGGTAAGTTTGGTGGCGCCACCGGCAACTTCAACGCCCACAATGCCGCTTTCCCCGACATCGACTGGCGCACATTTGCCGCTAACTTCTTGCGCGATAGCCTCGGCATCGAACGCGAAGCCTTCACCACACAGATTTCGAACTACGACAACCTGGCAGCCCTGCTCGACGCACTGCGCCGCGTCAACACCATCCTGATGGACCTCGACCGCGACATGTGGATGTACATCTCGATGAACTACTTCAAGCAGCGCATCAAAGAAGGTGAAGTCGGCTCATCGGCTATGCCTCACAAGGTCAACCCCATCGACTTCGAGAACTCGGAAGGCAACATCGGCATCGCCAACGCCCTGCTGCAACACTTGGCCTCGAAGCTGCCCGTATCGCGTCTGCAGCGCGACTTGACAGACTCGACCGTCCTGCGCAACATCGGTGTACCCCTGGCTCACACTCTGATAGCTCTGGCCTCGACCGCCAAGGGTCTGTCGAAGCTGCTGCTCAACCGCGACGCCATCGACGCCGACCTCGAAAACGCATGGGCCGTAGTAGCCGAAGGCATCCAGACCATACTGCGCCGCGAAGGCTACCCCAATCCTTATGAAACGCTGAAACAGCTCACACGCACCAACACACGCATCACCGCCGAGACCATCGCCGAGTTCATCGAAACTCTCGACGTCGACGACCACGTAAAAGCCGAGCTGCGCGCCCTGTCGCCCTCGACCTACACAGGTATCTAACATCCTGAACCACAATATATGCCAAGCGGCGCGGAGACATCTCCGCGCCGCTTGGCGTTTTACGGAGTACAAAAATTTTAAATGACTCCGCTAAAGAAAAAAATTTTATTTAGTATCTACAAGCGACGCGAATTGAGAACAGTTCAGACACGGCAAGAGATAATATATGACACAATATTTATATATTATATAAATCGACAAATCGTAATTTTGCAGATAGAGATAGCCGAATCACACAAAAGGATGTAGGCGTAACAATTATTTATAAACGTTTGCTAATTTTCTGTTTCTTTGAAAATAGATGAAAATGCAATGGATTCACGTTTCACTAATACAAGTCACTCTGCTCCGAATCCAGGCAGAGATTTATAAATCTAATATCTAATATGACTATCGTTTTTTGGGTAATAATTGCCCTATGCTTAGCATTCGGTCTCGTGGGATGCTTTGTCAACAAGTTCCCCAGTGTTCTACTCGTCCTTGTAGCCACACTTATAGCAAAATTCGGGCTCAATATTGAATTCGGCTACGAAGTGATTGCCGTAGTAGCCGCCATCTGGCTGGCAAGCTCAATCATCAACAAGAAGGTGCTTCCGAACCTCATCAAAAAACTTCACGACTATAGCAAAGGAGCCACACGCGGCATAACAATCGGCTCTCTTTTAGGCATTTTGCTATTGCTTACCACCAATTCGACAGCAATGACAGTGGTAATGGCCATCATTGGTTTTGGCGTTATTCCCTATGCTTTAGCCTTCGTCTTTGAATACTTCCATTGTAAAGACGCGGCCGCCGCTTCAAAAGGTGCATTATCGGCATATACCCTTTATATTGCCAATACAATCCTGAAATTGGTCGCCTTCAGCTACGCTATTTACGCAATCTTCAAATTATAAGCCCTATGAAACGACTGACTAATCTAATGATTGTCGCTTTCACATGCTGCTTTATGGCCTATATGAGTTCTTGTGACTCATCCGATAAAAAAGCCGACAACGAAACAGAAGAAACGACCGTCGAGACAGAAGTTGAAGAAGAAGACGACGACGACATCACCTGCATCACAGACGTTGATTACGATGAATGCGTACCAAATTTAGGCGATACAGAAGAAACGACCGTCTCGGTTGACTCTGACGAAATCGACAAAAAGCTCGATGAATTCGAGGAAATGGTCGCTTCATTTGAGAAAGTCGTTAAAGATTTTGCAGAAGGCGAAACAGACCTTTATACGCTGACCAAATCCACAGAAAAGGTTCAGGCTATGCAAAACGAACTTGACTCGTCGTACAAAAGCGAAATGTCGGCGGAGCAGCACAAACGCATGACGAAAATCAGCCAGCGTCTGACCTCAGCCTTAACTAATGCAACGTTAGGCACGGGAAAACGGACTGTAGAAGTCCTCAACGACATCCTCTAAAAGCAACAAACATCGTTTTTCTCCATCACAGTTGTGATAGACACTATCTCTAACGACAAAAGTCGCCTTCAGCAGGCGGCTTTTGTTGTTATGTGCATTCTCAGTAATTGAAGCTCTTTGAGTTAAGAACAAACATTTGCGCCTACGCCGATGTAGGGCGGAGGGCGGAGGCGAGCTTGGCGAGGATGAAAACGGCGGCCATGATTAGCACGATGAGGGCCGAACAAGGCACTTCAATGACGGTGCCGAGCAGCAGACCTGCCAGCGATGTAACTAAAGCCACGACGAAAGCGCCGACCACCATAGTGTGAAAGCGGCGACAGAAGACTTCGGCGGTCATCATCGGCAACGACAGCAGCGACATGAGCAACATAATGCCTACCAGACGAATTGACAACACGATGCCGACAGCCACGAACACAGTCATGGTGTAGGTAATCAAGCGCGTGGGGAGGCCGATGACTCGCGCAAAGTCGCGGTCGAAAGCGCAAGCCACAATCTGGCGATAGCGCCAGGCGAAGAAGGCTATCAGCGCCACCGAATACACCGCCAAGCTCCACAAGTCGGAAGCAGTGATAGTGAGGATGTTGCCGAAAAGAAAAGCATTAAGCTCCGGCACATAGCCGGGCGTGAGGAAGATGAAAAGCACACCGATGGCCATACCCATGGCCCAGACTACAGCAATGGCAGAGTCTTCGCGCAGTCGGAAGCGCGACGACATCCACTCGACTCCCATCGACGAGACGACGGCAAACACGGCTGCCATAGCTACGGGATTGACACCCAGAAAGTAGCCCAAACCGAGGCCGCCAAAGCAAGCGTGAGTGATACCGCCGGAGATGGCTACGAGGCGGCGTGTGATGATGTACGTGCCGATAATGGCCGCAACCACACTCAGCAGCACTACGCCCACGAGAGCGTAGACAAAGAAGTCATATTCAAGCAGTTGTAGCATCCGATAAATCGTTAGCAGCGCGTCGGGCACGAGCCTCCGACACTATCAATAACAACTCGTCGCGCACGTCGGCCGGCAATTCAATGCCGCGCAGCTGCAGCGAACGCGCCCAGGGGGCAATATCATCGGGCAACAGAGTGAGCAGCACGTCGCGAAACTGCTCGATTTCGTCGTCGGAGTAGTCTTGAGGCGAACGGCCGCGATAGACGTCGAGCTCCTCGTCGTCGAAGTAAACAATCTCGTCGGACACGGCAGCGAGCAGCGAGTCCTTCTCGCAAGTGATGTGCATGCCGCAACATTCGCTACTATCGTCGGACGCAGCAGCCTCGGCAGCTTCCTCCTCGGCAAATTTCTCGGGATTGGCCGCACGCCGACGGCGGTAGCGCCACTCGTGAATCCACAGCAGCGAACCCACGAGCAACAGAGCGAGCAATATGTAGAGCGCTACAATCATTCTACCTCTTCGAGTCTGAAACCGGCGTCGCGCAGGTCGTCCCAATAGCCGGGATACGACTTACCGACCACTTCAATATCAGTAATGACAATTCCGGGAGCCCAAATGGCAATCGGCGCCAGCGCCATGGCCAGGCGATGGTCGCCATGAGGCGAAAGGCGCGGCATCTCGAGCACCGGGGTGGTTTTACCTTCCCAGCTGAGCGTATCGTGCTCGATTTCGAGAACCCATCCGCAGCGACGCAGCTCAGAGGCCAGCGCTTCGAGGCGATCCGACTCCTTAATATGCAGATTTTCGACACCTGTGAGTCGATATGGCAAGTTGAGCATACAACCGACCACAGCAATCATGGGCACCATATCAGGATTGTCCTTTAGGTCCATATCGAGGCGCGAGAAGATGTCGGGCGTAGCCGAGAGTTCGGCACCTTCGTCGGTGAATTCGGTGACGACACCGAAGCGGTCGGCGATTCGCGCCAGCACACTGTCGCCCTGGAGACTATCGGCACTCAAACCGGGCAGCGTAACCCATCCGGCAGTGATGGCCGCAATCTGGTACCAGAATGCGGCGGCGCTCCAGTCGGGTTCGGCTTCGAGCTGTACGGGGCGTAGCGGTGCGTTGTCAATGCAGATTACATATCCCTCGCGCGAAGCCGACACACCGCGAGCTTCGAGCATATCCATCGTCATCTTCAGATATGGCATCGAGCCGATTTCGCCGCCAAGGTCAATGCGGAGCGGCTGCTCCATAGTGGGACCGACCAAAGCCAAAGCCGAGGCAAACTGCGAACTGGCCGAAGCGTCGAGCGCCACCTGGCCACCGCTCAGACGGCGGCCACGGATAGCGACAGGCAAGTAACCCTCGCAGGCGCAATATTCGATGTCGGCTCCGAGTGCGCGCAAGGCATCAACGAGCGGACCGATTGGGCGGTGGCACAGGCGTTCGCAGCCTGTGACCACGACGTCGGCACCGGGCGTGGCTGCATAGAAGGCGGTCATGAAGCGAGCGGCTGTGCCCGAGGCGTTCATATCGACTTCGCCCGAGCGGCGAGCCAAGGCGGCAGCGAGCACGCGGATGTCGTCGCAGTCGGGCAAGCGCTCGGGGTCGACAGCGACAGGGCTGGCTGTCAGCGACGAGAGCACCAAGGCACGCGCAGCCACGCTCTTGCTCAACGGCAAGCGCGCGACAGTCGTCTCCAGTATCTCTTCAGGAGGAAATATGCGATAGTTCATAGTAGCTTATTTATTGAGAGAACAAACCGCCTCGGCGATGTGTTCCAGGGCTTCGCGAAGTACGCAACGAGGCGTACCGACGTTGAGACGCATGAAGCCGGTGCCCTGACTGCCAAACATGGCGCCGTCGTTCAGAGCCAAGTGGGCTTTTTCGAGCAGCAAGTCCATCAGCTGCTGCTGTTGCAGCCCCAGAGCCGTGAAATCGAGCCACACCAAGAACGAAGCCTCGGGCACGACGCACTTGACCGTCGGCACATGCTGGGCCAAGAAGTCGACAACAAACTTGATATTGTCCTCGACATAGGCCAGCATCTGGTCGAGCCAGCGTTCGCCGTGGGTATAAGCAGCCTCGGCACCGATGGTCGAAATCATCACGGGCGCATTGAACTCGTTGACTTCCATCCAGTGATAGAAGTCGTTGCGCAAGTGAGGATTCTTGATTACCATCCACGAGCTGACGAGGCCGGGGATGTTGAAAGTCTTGGAAGGCGCACCCAGCACGATGCCGATGGCGCGGGCGTCGTCGCTGACCTCAGTGAAGGGGATGTGACGGCGACCGGCGAGCATCAGGTCGCCGTGGATTTCGTCGCTGACAACCACAGTGCCCGAGCGTCGGCAGATTTCAGCCACACGAGCCAGCGTAGCTTCGTCCCACTGCAGGCCGATGGGGTTGTGAGGGTTGCAGAGAATCATCAGGCGCGGACGTTCGTGCTCCACGATTTCGGCCAAGCCGTCGAGGTCCATGCTGTAGTTGCCGTCGGCCGAGCGCAGCAGCGGATTTTCGACCACCAGGCGGCCGTTGCCCTCGATGACCATGCGGAAGGGATGGTAAACCGGCGGCTGAATCACAATCTTATCGCCACGCGAAGTGAAGAAATTCACAGCCAGAGCGATACCCTTGACAACTCCGGGAATGAACGATAGGTCTTCGCGTTCAATAGCGAAGCCATGGCGGTGGCGCTGCCAGTCGATAATTGACTGCCAGTAGCTATCGGGGGCAGCCGAATAACCCAGCACAGGGTGGTCGAGGCGGTGATGCAAAGCAGCCACGATGTCGGGGCAAACAGCAAAGTCGAGGTCGGCAATCCACAGCGGGGTTACGTCGTGGCGGCCAAACATAGCATCCAGGCCGTCGAGTTTGGTACAGCAAGTGCCATGACGGTCGATAACGGTGTCGAAGTCGTAAGTGCGATTCATTGGTCAGAAAGGTGAAATTGGTATATTTTCTGCAAAGATACACATTTTTTCAAAAAACGCGACACCTCCGGCCGAAGAATACACCGCAGCTCCGCCACAGGACGAACAAACACTAAAATTTATTCTATTCCTGATGATTCTATTCTGGACATAATTGCTTGAATGCTTTTTAGGACCACCGTTGAATCCGGAATTGGTTTATATGCCAAACGGGACAATTCGCCGGTATAGATATCAGACAATTCTCCATCCCAAACCTTTTCAAACGAATGAAAAAATGGCGAATCAGAAAGTGAGCGACTATTCCAGTTCCCGGGATTGTCAAACATCTTCCTGTCATGTTCAAGAAGTGATTTCAAGTCTATGATAAATTCGTCGGAATAGAAATAATCGGCACACTCCTTATTCTCCATCAAATAGTATAGGTCA
Organism: uncultured Bacteroides sp.; assembly: GCA_964433215.1. Taxonomy (GTDB): domain Bacteria; phylum Bacteroidota; class Bacteroidia; order Bacteroidales; family Muribaculaceae; genus CAG-873. The sequence continues at coordinate 26,104 of CAYSQI010000021.1, read as the reverse complement.
TAAAAATGCCGGATTTTCTTCGGCAGTTCAATATCATAATCGGGTGCTAAAGAGTATCTCAATAAGGATACGATTTTCTCCGTTGCAGTCCTTCTTTTATCAAGGACATTCAAAGGAAACGACTCCAGACCATATTGTTCGATGAAACTCTGATAGCCTGACGCAGACAAGAATGATCCTATAAAATTGTCTATAACGCATTTTTCATAAGGATACGGATTCGCAAAGGAATTTATCTCAACCATTATCTGACCGAGCTTTATCGGTGTGCCGGTAACCGAATCATTCACTTCAGCCAATCGGTCGTATCCGTATATTGCCTTATAAGAACTCGACCCTTTGCTCGTTACGCCGGGAGCCGGGATCTCATCAAGACCGACAGTCATAGATTTTGCCAGTTTTCTAATCAGCACCTTCCTTTGATTGCCGTTCAAAGATGAAGCGTCGACAATTGCAATGTCAATATCCTCGGAGAACCGTTCACCTATAAAATGTGCCTTAGACAGACTTGTTCCACCTTTGAATATAGCTCGGTTGTCGGTGTCAGATTGCGCAAGCATCTTTAACGAGCGTGTTATCCAGTAATCCTTTTCAACAAAGACAGGATTTATCTCCATATATTCAGCCGTAGCAAATACAGCATCGGCAAAAAGCTTCTTATCTTCGTGCAGGTTCATAGATTCTCCATTTTATTTTATTGGGAAGAACGGCATCGGTTATTGGAATCCAGTATTTGGATATTCCGTTCAAAGACTGGCGCAGCGGCTCAATAATACTATCTCCACATCCGAGATACTCCATAATCGCACCGAGTAACGCATTTACCGACGGAGCATAATTCAGTGCGTATTCAGCCATTTTTTTCTTTTCGCTGTCATCCAGTTCACTTATTATGCAGATAATCCTTTTGCACGCCTCATTGGGCGTGGTAGCCGGTATCTGCTTAATAAATTTCAGGCAGTCTAATAACCTGAACAGGGCAATCGCGTCTTCTTTGATATCATTGGGCTGAAGGACAAAAGAGATATTATAGTTGCCACGCTTTAGCGGTCTCCTGTAATAGTTGGTGCCAATTTGAATTTCTGACGATATCTGTGTGGTGAGGGAGTATTGAGAGAACGCCGTGGCGCCGGTAAGGTAACCAATCACCCGTCCGTCCTTGACCAGAAATTCTTTTACAACTTGCGCCGGAGAAGGTTTCAAGTTTCCAAAAATGGTAACTCTTGGCTTATAGTATTTCCCATTTGAGAGTTTTGAGATCTCGCCATTTTTAGCCATACGCTGCAAAGCCCTTGCCGCAGCCTCGCGTTGACTTACATCACAGTCAAGGTCTGAAACGGCAAAGACAAAATCATCCGGGAATTCCGAGATAGCCTGCTTTATTTTCTTTGATACTGTCATTGGCATCTCCATTAACGAGTGCAAAGATAATAAATTTGTCGGATATTCTACGTAAAAAAACCGACAAAATGTGTAAATTTTAAATTCTCGTTGGAGAAGAATAATAAAAACAGTTTATACTTTGAGTCGAAACGATGCAGGCGGATGGTCGACTTCCGGCGGTCGTAGGCGCGATGCCGAGTTTGTCAATGCAAAGCAGCCCGGCAAGAGTCTTTCGTCCTCCTACCGGGCCGGCTATATTACTAACTATTTTTACTTTATGTTGCTTTTACTTTATGTTGCGGACTTTCGCTGAGCCCGTAGTCTCTTGGCTCAAATTGGCCACGTGACATTTGATTTCGGCAGTGTCTGACGCGTGTACGTGGCCGATATTTGCCGATAATTTCGACAAATCTATTTCCGAGTGACCCGAAGCGTTGAGAGCAATCTGCGATGCACGGCCGGCGATTTCGACTTCCGAGGTGCCGGAAGTATTCACGGCCAGCGCTGAGATAGCCACATTGTCGATGTCAATTTCAGCAGCGCCGACGGCGTTGACAGCCAGTTCGTTGCCTTGATACAATTTGACCTTCACTTCGCCCGTACCCGAAGCATTCAAGGCCACTTGCTCAGCCATGACGTTGCCAAGCTTTACATCCGCAGCCCCGGCAGCCGAAACTGCAATTTGGCTTGCGTTGACGTCGTGAAAACGGACATCGGCCGTACCGGATGCGTTGACAGCCAATTCACTGACAGCATACGAACCGTTAACGCTGAAATCTGCGGCACCGGCGACATTAACAATATGCACAGCCGGAGCCTTGACGTTGACCACGATTTCGCCATTGAAATTATCCAAATTTTCGGTTGCGACGTTGAGGACTGACGATTTACCATTCTTGACCACACCGATTTTCACTTTATCAATGATAGTTTCGTCGGCTTTAATCTTCACTTCGGTTTTCGGAGCGACGGTATATACGACTTTGACGGTCGACGAAACGTTGATTGCGTCGAATCGGTCGTTGATATTTACTTTTTGAGTTTTTTCGCCGGCCGAGCAGCTTATGAATGAAAATAGTAGGCAAGCCAGCGCCATTAGTACGTGTTTCATGTGATTTGATTTTTTGTTGTTTCTGCTAATAAGACGCTCTCCTACCCGCGATAGTGACACTCATACTGTGAAATTAACACTCTTTAACACACACCTACAAGTAAGCATGACCGCTGAAATTTAAAAAAGCGCTAACTTTGTGTCGGAGGCTCCATCGACGAGTTTCCCATCCATAATAGCAATTTTCACATTAATGCGTAAATAAGTTATCACCATGAAAAAGAAACTATTAGGCCTACTGGCCGCAATGTTCGGCCTGACAGCAGCCGCCCAGGCTCCGGCCACCAACGTGCCCACCACAGTCGACCACGCCGATTGGAGCCGCCAGGCCATAATCTACGAAGTCAACCTACGACAATTCACCCCGGAAGGCACGCTGAAAGCCTTCGGCGAGCACCTGCCACGCCTGCGCGACTTAGGCGTTGACATCCTGTGGTTTATGCCCATTCACCCGATTTCAGAAGTAAACCGCAAGGGCGAGCTCGGCAGCTACTATGCCGTGAAGGACTACAAGGCCGTCAACCCCGAATTCGGCACACTCGACGACTTCCGCGCCGTAGTTGACGCCGCCCACGCTCTGGGGCTGAAAGTCATCATCGACTGGGTGCCCAACCACTCGGGATGCGACAACGCCTGGGTGACCGAACATCCCGACTGGTATGCCCGCAACGACAAGGGCGAAATGTTCGGCCCGTTCGACTGGACCGACGTGTTTAAGTTTGATTACAGCGTGCCCGAAATGCGCGCCGGCATGACCGACGCCATGACCTTCTGGCTGCGCGAGGCCGACATCGACGGCTTCCGCTGCGACGTAGCCGGCCAAGTGCCCGTCAGCTTCTGGGACGAAAATATCAAGGCGCTGAAAGCCGTCAAACACGACATCTTCATGCTGGCCGAAGCCACCGAGCCCGAGCTGATGCTCCATGCCTTCGACATGGCCTACAACTGGCCGATGAAAGACCTCTTCAGCCGCATCGCATCGGCCGCCGGACAGTACACCTTCGCCGACGCCGAAGGCCACGTGCGTACCTTCGACCCTGCCACGGCTGCCGACGTGCTCACCTTGCAGGCCGACCAGCTCGCCACCTATCCCATCGACTCGTACATGATGAACATGATTACCAACCACGACCTCAACTCGTGGGAAGGCACAGAATTCGAGCGCTTGGGCAACCTCCAGAGAGCCTTCGCCGTGCTCACATACACCCTGCCGGGCATGCCGCTGATCTACACCGGCCAGGAAGTGGGCCTCAACCGCGCATTCGAATTCTTCAAGAAAGATACCGCACCCGACTGGAACGCCAACCCCGACGTCACCGCCTTCTATCGCAAGCTCAACGGCCTCAAGCACAGCCACCGCGAACTGGCAGCCGGCACCGTAGGAGCGCCCATTGAGCCGATAGCCACTGCATCGGCCGACGTGCTGGCCTTCCGCCGCGGCGACGTACTGACAATCGTGAACCTCGGAGCGAAAGAAGCCCCCGTATTCGATGCAGCATACGACCTAGGCGGCGCTCGCGACCTCTTTACCGGCGCCACGTCCGTGCCCGCCACCCTGCCCGCCGGCGGCTACCTCGTATTCGTGAAATAATCCCGCAACGACAGCATAGCAAGGCCCCACGCTCGGATGGCGTGGGGCCTTCTGCGTTGGCCGGACACCGAAAGCCGACCCCCGACCCCGAAGCTTTTGATACATTATCTTTCTCATTATCTTTCTGGCAACGGCAATAGTATATTTGCAGAAATTTAATGATAATTCTGCGAAAAAAGTATTATCTTTGCGGAAAGAAAAATCACTAACAACTAATACAACCATGAAGCACCTTCTACTCCCTGCTATCCTACTCGGACTCGGTACGCTCGCGGCCGGCGCTCGCGGCACGACCCTCATATCCGGGACGGACACTTTCAACGTCGACACCACGTTTCACGCGAAGGTAGGCCCCGGCACCACTCAGACTTCACTACTTCTGACCGGCCCTGCCCGTCTCACCGTATTCTATCTGACTATCGACCAGACCACACCCGGTGTATCAATTCGCACACTCAACGGCGGTAGCGGCAAACTCGCCGGCAACACCGCCACATCCGTTCTGGCTCAACGCAATTCGCGCGACGGCCTCCACTATTTCTGCGGCTCAAACGGCGACTTCTACTACACCGGCGGCCAAGCCACCAACGGCTCGAGCCAGGTGGGCACGCCGACCAACGCACTCACCGTCGACCGCGAAGTGCTCCGTACATCGAACGGCTCTTATCAGTTCTCGGTCGATGTCGACGGCATCGCCCGCATCTGCCGCCTGAACTATCAGAAAGGCACCGCCACCTGCGGCGAAACCACCGTTGCATTCAAAGCCATCAACAACAGCGCACCCAGCAACGGCGTGACACTCTATACCGACAAATTCTGGGGCTCGTCGAACCAAACCAGCCTGGCCGATAACTGCTCAGAAGTGACAGCCAAGCTTGTCGAAGGCGACAACTTCTGGGCCGGCTGCACCTACCGCCTCGAAGTGACCTCTGACGAAGCCACCCATACCGGCGACCGCACCGTGCCCGACGGCGAATTCGTAATTCTGGGCCGCGGCAACGCCAACGACTTTGTCAACAACCTCAAGAAAGGCGACATCGTCACCTTCGACAACATCACCATGACTCCCGAAGGCGAGAAAATCGTACCCTCGTGCGTCGTATCGGGTAATCCGAAGAATGTAGGCAACGGCGTGAACCTCAACAGCGAGGCCGAACGTGGCGATGCCAGCGCACGCCACCCGCGCACCGGTATCGGCATTAGCGCCGACGGCTCGAAAATTGTCATGATGGTAGTCGACGGCCGCAGCGCCGCTTCGGTAGGCTGCACCACCGGCACCCTGGGCGACATCCTCATCTTCGCCGGCTGCGCCGAAGGCGTCAACCTCGACGGCGGCGGCTCTTCGACACTCTACACCGAAGCCCTGGGCGTTCGCAACCACTGCTCCGACGGCAAGGAACGCTCGACGGCCAACTCAGTCTACGCCGTGCTTGAAGCACCGGAGGACAACAACGTGGCCGAGCTCACATTCATGGACTACAACCCCACCCTGCCCCACCTGGGCCTCTACACACCGCAAATCATCGCCTTCAACAAGCACGGCCTGGCCATCAACACCGACTTCAAGGACTTCCAACTTAGCTGCGACCCCGAATTGGGCGAAATCGTCAACGACGGCAAGACCCTGTACGTGACCGGTAGCGGCCTCCACGCCCTCACCGTCAGCTACGGCGACGTAAAGGCCTCCGTACCCGTCTATATCGACAACGCCAGCACTGCCGAGCTGAAATCGCCTTCGGTAGTCATCGACGATACCCACCCCTACACCATCGGCCTGACCTCGACCGTGGGCACGACCACTATCGACCTCAACCCGGCCGCACTGTCGTGGGCCGCAACCGACGCGTCGATTGCCACGGTGAACGCAGATGGTATCGTCACGGCTGTGTCGAACGACACCACCTCCGTAATAGGCACATTGGGCGACATTCACCTCGAACAGACTATCATCGTCGAAAACCACTCGTCGGTAGTAGCTCCGCTGGCCGACTTTAGCCAATTTGACTCGTGGAAAGTAACAAAATCCGACGTCAAAGACGCAACCATAACCTGCGACGGCCAAGCCATCAACATGGACTTTACCATCAAGATTACTCGCGGCCCGAAAGTTGTCATCAAGCCCGGCACTCTCACCTACGGCATCCCCGAAGCATTCGATTTCGATATTGACCCTATCAATACGAAAATCAAATCGTTCAACGTTACAATGATTCCCGCTAATACCAACGCAGCCGTAACGGCATCCTTCGAGAACCTGACCAGCGAGCCTCAACTGCTGCGCGTAAAATTGTCCGACTATTTCGACACTGCCGACTTGACCACCTTTCCTATAACTCTGCAGCAGGTTCAGGTGAATTTCGGCAATGATGCAGGCGACGTATGCCAGATGAAAATCAAATCGATAAATCAAAACTATGACATCGCAGCCGGTGTGTCAGACGTGGTTGTCGATAGCTCCGACGGCTTGCAAGTGACTGTCAGCAACGGCGTAGCCACGCTCGCTTCAGAAGCCGACGAAATCACCCTGACCGACCTGGCCGGCCGCGTACTGGCCAAGGGCTCGGGCAGCTCGATTGCCCTACCCGCAGGCCACGGCATAGTAGTGCTGAGCGCCGACGGCCAAAGCGCCAAGGTGGCATACTAATGCGTAATGCGATAAAGACATAACACAATTCAAAAGCGAAGCCAAGCGGCGCGCACCCCACATCAGCGGGTGCACGCCGCTTCTTCTTTGCCCTTAACTCACTCGAACACTACGGCGAAAAATTCGCTTTCGCCTTCACCAAGCCGCAAGAATTTGCAAATGCAAATTCTTGCGGCTTCATTTCGAGCCGGCAAGTCATAGTACACGAAAGTCCTCTTTTGCCCAACATCTTAATTATTAGTGTTTTATAAACCGCTTCAGCAACACACGAGCGTTAAATGGTTGCTAAGCGACTGACAATGGCAGTGTTATCGGCGCAGGCGACACTATGACAGCCAATAAAAGCCGTAAATTGAGGATTTTTGCGTGCGCGCGAATAATGTTAATAACTTTTTTCTAAAAAGTACAGTTTTCATTTGTAAACTGCGACTATTAATTCGTAACTTTACGGCCGAAAACCGACTCGCCAGAGTTATTCACACTTTATTTATGGAGCAAGAAGTTTACCACATACCGGCGTTACTTAAGCAATCACTTGACGGACTGGCTATTAAACCCGACGGAATATACGTCGACGCCACATACGGCGGCGGCGGACACTCGCGTGCGATAGTTGAGCGTCTGTCGGCCGATGGACACCTGTATTCGTTCGACCAGGACTCCGACGCCGTAGCACGAGCAATCGACGACCCGCGTTTCACAATGGTATATGGCAACTTTCGGTATTTGCGCAACTTTCTGCGCTACTACGACGTGGAATATGTCGATGGCATACTGGCCGACCTGGGCGTATCGTTTCACCACTTCGACGACGCCGAACGCGGCTTCTCGTTCCGTGCCGATGCTCCGCTCGACATGCGCATGAACCGCCAAAGCTCGCTGACGGCAGCACAAATCGTGAACACCTATAGCGAAGAATCCTTGGCCGAGTTGCTACACCTCTATGGCGAAGTGCAAGGCTCACGGCGCGTGGCTCGCACCCTGGCGGCTGCACGCCAACAAGCCCCAATCGACACCATCAACCGCCTCCTCGAAGTTATCGAACCGCTGACCGACCCACGCCGACGCAAGAAAGACCTGGCCTGCATATTCCAAGCCCTACGCATCGAAGTGAACGGCGAGCTCGACGCCCTTCGTGCCTTCCTGGAGCAAACAGCTCGAGTGCTGCGACCCGGCGGCCGCCTGGCCATCATCACCTACCACTCGCTTGAAGACCGACTGGTGAAAAACTTCCTGCGCAGCGGCGACTTCACCGGCCGCGTCGAGACCGACATCTACGGCCGCTCGTCGACCCCCTTCAAGCCACAAGGAGGCAAGCCCATCACCCCCGACGCTGCCGAAATCGAAGCCAACCCGCGCAGCCGCAGCGCCAAGCTGCGCATAGCGACCCGCAACTAAGCGCCGATAGACAAATCGCCACATCCGAACAATCAATTCATCATATTCATGCTAAAAAAACTACCGTTCAAGAAAATCAAATCGCGCGCCTTGATTGAAGGCATTCCCGGCAATTGGTTTCTGAAGCACTTCGCTTCGGTAGTTCTCATCGTAGTGTTGGCGCTGACATATATCTCCGTGCGATTCGACTGCGTGACATCAATGGAGACCGTGCAGCAGCTGACGCGCAAGCTTGAAGTGACACGCACCGAAGTGCAGCGCGAACGATCGACCTACATGTCGCGCACGTGCGAAAGCTCGATGCAGCAAATGGTCGACTCGCTGAAGTTGGGTCTTAGCATACAAGAACGTCCACCCTATAAAATCTCTCTCCCATGACCCTATTCAAGAAAAAAAAGAGCACCAAGCCCAAGACCCGCCGCCTGCACATCTACGGACGCTACACCGTGATGTCGTTCTTGATTCTACTGCTGTCGGGGTTGTGCGTCGCGTTTCTTCTGAACACCACCGTATTTCACGCCGACGAGTGGAACGCCAAAGGCGACAGCTTGCTGGCCGGGCGTCGCGAAATCCCGCCACTGCGCGGTGAAATTTTGGCGAGCGACGGGTCAATTCTGGCCACAAACCTCAACTACTACAACGTACGCATTGACTTTCACGCCTCGCGCATCAACGAACTGAAATACATCGAAAGCATCGACTCGCTGGCCGACACGCTGGCCGTGTACTATCCTCAGCGCACGCGCCAAGGCTGGTACGACCACCTGATGAAGCCGATGAAGATAGCCAAGAAAGACCGCTCGCGATGCTACCTGCTGCTGCGCGCCATCCCGTACGACGAAGTTGAGCGTCTGAAGAACTTTCCCTACTTCCGTCGCTCGTCGAACTCCAATCGCACCGGCCTGACGACCGAGCGCGTACTGCTGCGCCGCTACCCATACGGCGACATGGCCAAGCTGAGCATCGGCCGCGTCGGCCAGACGGATAAAGATACCCACATACGCGGACGCTCGGGCCTCGAAGCCGCGCTCGACTCGCTGCTCTACGGCAAGCCGGGCGTAGCGAGCAAGCGACTATTCACCAGCGGTGCAAAATATTGGACCGACACAGCCGCTGTCAACGGCATCACCGTCACCACCACCATCGACATCACCATGCAGGATCTGCTCGAGCATGAGTTGGGCCAAATGCTGGTCAACTGCAAAGGCGAGTGGGGCAGCGCCATGATTATGGAAGTAGCCACCGGCGACATCAAAGCCATCTCAAATCTCGACCGCGACACAGTCAACGGCGGCGGTGGCTACATCGAAGCCATGAACCACATCGTGCAGGCCTACGAGCCGGGCTCGGTCATCAAGGTTATATCAATGCTGACAGCGCTCGAGGACGGCTACGCCGATCTCAACCAAGTATACTCGATTGGCCACATCTATCCCTACGCCGGTGGCAAACCCATCAAGGACACCCACTCGCCGGCCGCATTACCCGTAGGCAGATTCATCGAATACTCATCAAACATCGGCATGACCAAGCTGATGGCCCCGCGCTACGAGAACAACCTGAACGGCTTCCGCGAGCGTCTGCGCGAGATAGGTTTCTTCGACCGCTTCAACACCGGCATGTCGCGCGAACGCACACCCCACTATCCGACACTCGACCCCAAAAGCGGCGGCCGCGTGTCGCTCTCGCGCATGTTCTACGGCTACGCCACTATGGTGCCGCCGCTCTACACGTGCGCCATGTACAACGCCATCGCCAACGACGGCCGCTTCGTGCGCCCACGCTTGGTGAAAGCCATGCTGCTGCCCGACGGCCGCGATTCCATCATACCAATCAGCTACGTGCGCGACTCGATCTGCTCGCGCCACAACGCGGCATTGCTGCGCCACATGATGCACGAAGTCGTCTGGGGCGAAGGTGGCACGGCTAAAGGCCTGCGCAACGATATCGTGGAAATCGCAGGCAAGACCGGCACTGCCGGCATCGCCATGGAAGCACCGCGCGATGCCAAGGGTCGACGCATCACATCATCGATACCATTCAAAGGCGGCTATCGCGACGGGAAACACAATCGTGTGACTTTCTGCGGGTTCTTCCCGTACGACAATCCGAAGTACACCTGCATCGTCGTGATTAGCGACCCGCAAGGACCCTATGGAGCGGCAACCACCGGCGGCATCGTGCTGCGCAACGTGGCGCTGAAAATGTACTCGCGCGGCATGCTCGACAACCACTCCGACTACATGGCCGAAGCCACCGACAACAAGCCGAGCAAACCAACTCTCTATGGCACATATAGCAACGCTCGCAGCGCAAACCTACATCGCGCGCTCGACCTACCCGCAGCTCAAGTAATACAGCCGACAGCTACCGGCTCGGGCAACACCACCACCGTGCCCGACGTGCGCGGACTGGGCATTCGCGAAGCCCTCGTAGAACTTGAGAAGTGCGGATTTCCGGTCAACTTCAGCGGCACCGGATATGTGACCGAATCATACCCGCCTCAGGGCGCCACGGTGGCTCCCGGCACTCGCGTAACCGTAATACTCAGTCAGGACTAATGAAACAATACTCTCAATATCATACAGCGACAGCGGTAGTCGAGGCTCTTGGCCGACGACTGCTCGAGACTGCCGGAGCGGCTACTCCGGCCGAAACTTATAGCAACCTGACGGCCGACTCGCGCGCCGTCGTGGCCGACAGCATATTCGTAGCCGTCCGAGGCACTCGCGTCGACGGCCACAACTTCATCAGCGGAGCCATCGCAGCCGGTGCACGCGGCATCGTGTGCGAAGAGCTGCCCGCCCAGCTTGCCGCCGGCGTCACCTACTATCGCGTAGCCGACTGCTCGGAAGCTCTGGGCCTGCTGGCATCAGCCTGGTACGGCTATCCGTCGCGCCGACTGACCTTGGTCGGCGTCACCGGCACCAACGGCAAGACCACCATAGCCACGCTGCTCTACGAATTGGCCACGCTGACCGGTCACCAAGCCGGCCTGCTGTCGACCGTCGTGAACCGCATCGGAGCCGAAGAGGTGCCGGCCACGCACACCACCCCCGACCCGCTGGAACTCAACTCGCTGCTGGCACGCATGGTCGAAGCCGGATGCGACTTCGCAGCCATGGAAGTGAGCTCGCACGCAGCCGCTCAGCACCGCATCGCCGGGCTCGACTTCGACGGTGGCCTGTTCACCAACCTGACTCGCGACCACCTCGACTATCACAAGACGTTCGCCAACTACTTGCAGGCCAAGCGCAGCTTCTTCGACTCGCTGAAGCCCGAGGCATTCGCACTGACCAACGCCGACGACCGCAACGGCGCCATCATAATCCAGAACACGCGCGCACGGCGCTACACCTACTCGACCCGCACGGCCGCCGACTTCCGCGGCACCGTCGTGGAGGACCGCATCGACGGAATGCTCATCGGCCTGAACGGCTCCGAGGTGGAGACTCGCTTCGCCGGCCGCTTCAACGCCAGCAACCTGACAGCCGTGTATGGCGCCGCCAAGCTACTGGGCCTGGGCGGCGACGACCTGTTGCAAGCCATGTCGCAGCTGGTGCCGGTGGCCGGCCGCTTCCAGCCCTTCGTATCGGCCGACGGCGTGACCGCCATCGTGGACTACGCGCACACACCCGACGCACTGATCAACGTGCTCGAGACCATCAACGAAATCACTCGGCGACGCCGTCCGCGTCCGCAAGTGACGGCCGTCATCGGCTGCGGAGGCGACCGCGACCGCGGCAAGCGCCCCATCATGGCCGCCGAAGCCGCCAAGCGCAGCGACCACCTGGTGCTGACATCCGACAATCCTCGCTCGGAAGATCCGATGGCCATCATCGGCGAGATGAAGGCCGGGCTCGACGCCGACGCCCTCGAACGCACCGACACCTTGCCCGACCGCCGACAAGCCATAGCCATGGCCATCAGCTCGGCCCGGCCCGGCGATGTGGTGCTCGTGGCCGGTAAGGGTCACGAGTCCTACCAAATCATCGGCTCCGAAACCTTGCACTTCGACGACCGCGAAGAAGTGGCTCACGCACTGGCGAAACGTTGCTCAAATAGCTGATTTACAACCCTTTACCACGAATAATATCTGACGATGTTTTACTATCTGTTCGAATTATTGCAAAATGCCGACTTCCCCGGCGCACGTCTGTGGACGTACATCACCTTCCGCTCGGGCGTAGCCTTCGTGCTGGCGCTCATATTTGCCATTTTTGTAGGCAAACGCATCATCGAACGCTTGCAGAAGATGCAAGTGGGCGAAATCATCCGCAATCTCGACCTTGAAGGCCAAACCAAAAAGACCGGCACGCCGACCATGGGCGGAGTCATCATCATCCTGTCGATACTGGTGCCATGCCTGCTGGTAGGCAACCTGAGCAGCGTGTACATGCTGCTGATGATTTTTGCCACGCTGTGGCTGGGCACACTTGGCTTCCTCGATGACTATAAAAAACTGAGCAAGCACAACAAAGACGGCATCAAGGGCAAGTACAAGATTATCGGCCAACTGGGCGTAGCCGTCATCCTCGCCGGCGTGATGTACTTCAACTCCGACATGGTAATCGTGCAAAACAACGAGGTAATCTCCGAGACGACATCCTTCGTCGAAGATGTAATCTACGACACCGAAGTGACAAAGGCACCCGAGACGACCCTGCCGTTCGTAAAGAACAACAACTTCAACTATTCGTGGCTGACCCAATGGCTTGGCAGCGACGCTGCCGAAATCGGCGGTTGGATTGTATTCTTGCTGATTGTAATGTTCTTGGTGACAGCGACATCGAACGGTGCCAACCTCAACGACGGCCTCGACGGCATGACAGCCGGGCTGAGCGCTATTGCAGCTGTGGCGTTGGCCGTGATGGCCTACTTGGGCGGCAACGTCGTGTACTCGGCCTACCTGAATATAATGTACATACCCGGCAGCGAAGAGCTGGTGGTGTACATGGCCGCATTCATCGGCGCGCTCATAGGCTTCCTGTGGTACAATAGCTACCCGGCACAGGTGTTCATGGGCGACACGGGTTCGCTGACCCTCGGCGGCATCATCGCCATCTACGCCGTGCTTATACACAAAGAGCTGTTGCTGCCGATACTCTGCGCATTGTTCTACATCGAAGACCTGTCGGTAGCCGTTCAGGTGCTCTACTATAAGAAGACCGGAGGCAAGCGCATCTTCAAGATGGCACCGCTGCACCACCACTTCCAAAAGCCCGGCAACGCAGGCATTGACGCGCTGATACAGCGTCCGATAGCCCCGATACCGGAAGCGAAAATCACGACCCGCTTCTGGATTATCGGCATCATCCTGGCCGTGGTGACATTCGTAACCCTCAAAATCAGATAAGCAATGGAAAAGAAACGACTCGTAATCCTCGGTGGCGGCGAGAGCGGCACCGGCGCGGCAATCCTGGGCAAGGACCGCGGCTTCGACGTGTTTCTGAGCGATAGCGGCTCCATCTCCAAGAAATATACCGACGTGCTCGACGCCGAAGGCATCCCCTACGAGCAAGGCGGCCACACCCCGGAACTGATACTGAACGCCGACGAAGTGGTGAAAAGCCCCGGCATACCGCTGACGGCTCCGCTAATCGTAGAGCTGAAGTCGCGCGGCATCCCCGTCATCAGCGAAATCGAGCTGGCCGGCCGCTATACCGACGCTAAAATGGTGTGCATCACCGGCTCAAACGGCAAGACGACTACCACGTCGCTCATCTACCATATATTGCAACGCGCCGGCATCGACGCCGGCCTGGCCGGCAACATCGGCAACTCGCTGGCGCTGCAAGTGGCGCGCGACCCGCACGCGGTCTACGTCATAGAGCTGAGCAGCTTCCAACTCGACAACATGTACGACTTCAAGGCCAACATAGCCGTGCTGCTCAACATCACGCCCGACCACCTCGACCGCTACGACTACAAGATGCAGAACTATGTGAACGCCAAATTCCGCATCCTGCAGAATATGACTCCGACCGACGCATTCATCTACTGGCAGGACGACCCTATCGTGAGCGCACAGCTGCGTACGATGGCCGTCGAAGCGGCTATCTACCCGCTGGCCGAGCGCCAAGAGGAGGACACAGCCGCATACATTGATGCCAACGACGAGATGATAATCAACACGCCGGCCACGTCGCTGACCATGCCTCGCGCCGACCTGGCTCTACATGGCTTGCACAACATCTACAACTCGATGGCTGCCGGCCTGAGCGCGTGCCTGCTTAACATCCGTCGCGAAGACATTCGCGCCGCACTGAGCGACTTCGAAGGTGTGGAGCACCGCCTGGAGCCGGTCGAGACCATCAACGACGTCGACTGGGTCAACGACTCGAAAGCGACGAACGTGAATTCGTGCTGGTACGCACTTGAATCGATGAAGCGCCCGACAGTGCTGATTCTTGGCGGCAAAGACAAGGGCAACGACTACAGCGAAATCCTGCCGCTGGTGCGCGAAAAGGTGAAAGCCATCGTAGCCATGGGCAAGGATAATGCTAAAATCGTCGACTTCTTTACGACGAACACCGACCTGAGGGTCGTCGACACCCACTCGCTCGACGATGCCGTGGCCGCTTGCGCCGAGCTGGCCGAAGCCGGCGACACGGTGCTGCTGTCGCCGTGCTGCGCCAGCTTTGACCTGTTCAAGAGCTACGAGGACCGCGGCCGCCAATTCAAGGACCGCGTTCGCGCCATAAAGAACAAATAAGCACCGCCCTCTTCCAATAAACAATCGTTTAACCCCCTTCCATACCATAAAACAAATGGCACAAGAACCCCTCTCTCCCGAGCAAGCCGAAACCCCGAACAAGCCGAAACCCAACCCTACGACCGGCAAGCCTCGCGTCGACTCCTACATCTGGGGGTCGTACATCGCCTTGGTGATTATCTCCATCATCGAGCTATTCAGCGCATCTTCGCAAGAAATCAGCATCGGCGACATTTATAGCCCAATCATCCGCCATGTCAGATTTTTGGGTATAGGGCTGATAATCATGCTAATCATTCAGCGCTATCACTTCTTGAAATTTTACTACGCAATACCGACGTTCGTAGTCTTATCGCTGGCAATGATGGTGTTGGTGCTATTCTGCGGCGTCAACATCAACGGCGTCAAACGCGCACTACAGATAGGCAGCTTCGTAGTGTTGCCGGCCGAATTTCTAAAACTTGGCGTAGCGTTAGGCATAGCATGGATATTGGCGCGGTCGCAGATTAAAGAAAACGGGAAGCACGATGTGAGCAATGCAGGCCTGATAACCTGCGTCATCTTAGTATTGGTGAGCTCGGCGTTGCTTGTCAATCAAGGTCTGACCAACACGCTGCTGCTCGTAGGCATCTCGCTGGGTATGATGCTGATTGGCGGGGTAAGCTGGCGCAAGCTGGGCTACGTAGTTGCCATCTACGCAGCGATGGGTGGCGGTCTGATAGTCTACAAGAATATTGCAAAGCCCAAAGTCATTATTACCGAGGAAGATATCGAATTGGCCAACATCAACCAGACTGAAGTAGTTGGCACCGGCGACAAGGACCGAAGAGTGACATGGATACGCCGCCTCGAGCGCCACTTCAACCTCAACAAGAGCAACGATAGCATCACCGATGAGAACAAGCAAGAGCAGCTGAGCTTTATAGCCCAAGCCCACGGTGGCTTGACCGGCGTAGGCATCGGCAACTCGCGCGAAAATGCGCGCCTGCCGCTGGCTTTCTCCGACTATATCTACGCTATTATAGTCGAAGAGCTCGGTGCCATCGTGGCCATCGGCGTACTGATACTCTACTTATTCCTACTGGGCCGAGCGGGCCGATTGGCAATGGTGTTCAAGAGTACGCTACCCTGCCTGCTGGTGATGGGCTGCGCATTGGTGATTTGCCTGCAAGCGCTGTTCCATATCTGCATCGTGGTGGGCGTGTTCCCGGTGTCGGGGCAGCCGCTACCACTGATATCAAAGGGCGGCACATCGATTATAGCGACGTCGATGGCGCTGGGCATTATGCTCTCGGCCTCGCGCTGGGCAGCACGCACCGACGACGGCGAAGAGACATTCCGCCGCGAGCTGAGCTCGCTGCCGCAAGAGATTGCAAGCGCCAACCCGGTGAATATCAAAAACTAATAGTACAATCCGGCGTATAGGATATATAAATGTCTGTAAGACATTTAATTCCACCGACGCCCACAACAATAAACCAAGCACGACAATGACTGATACCTTCAAACGCGTACTGATAAGCGGCGGCGGCACGGGCGGACATATCTTCCCGGCCCTGTCAATCGCAGCGGCCATCAAGCGCCGCAGCCCCGAGTGTGAGATTTTGTTTGTAGGCGCACAAGGGCGCATGGAGATGGAGCGCGTGCCGGCGGCCGGATTTCCTATCAAGGGCCTCCCGGTGGCCGGATTCGACCGTCGACGCCTGTGGCGCAACGTCGCAGTGCTGTGGAAGCTGTGGAAATCGCTGCGCATGGCGCGTCGAATCGTCCGCGACTTCCGCCCGCAGCTCGCCATCGGCGTAGGCGGCTACGCATCGGGTCCCACATTGAAAGCCGCTCAGCGCGCCGGAGTGCCGACGCTGCTGCAGGAGCAAAATTCATACGCCGGCGTGACCAACAAGCTGCTGGCCTCAAAAGCCGGCGTAGTGTGCACGGCCTACGAAGGCATGGAGCGCTTCTTCCCGGCCGGAAACATCATCATGACCGGCAACCCGGTACGCTCGGCCCTGCTGGGCGTGACCATGACCCCGGAAGAAGCCAAGCAGGCACTCGGCTTCGACCCTGCGCGGCCGCTGGTGCTAGTCGTTGGCGGTTCGCTGGGCGCTCGCACCATCAACCAAAGCATGGCCGACGGCCTCGACAAGCTACTCGACGGCCACGTACAGGTAATGTGGCAGACAGGCCGCTCGGGCGAGGAAATCGGCCGCACGGCTACCGAAGGCCGCGCCGACGTGAAGGCTACACCATTCATCTCCGACATGGCCACAGCCTACCGTGCTGCTGACTTAGTTGTGTCGCGCGCAGGCGCCGGCACCATCAGCGAGTTGCAGCTACTCGGCAAGGCCACCATACTGGTACCATCGCCCAACGTAGCCGAAGACCATCAGCGCAAGAACGCACAAGCCTTGGCCGACCGCGATGCCGCCGTGATGATTCTCGATGCCGACGCGCCCGCCCGGCTAACCTCCGAAATCCAAAAACTCATGGCCGATAGCAACGCACGCCGGCGCCTGAGCGACAACATATTGAAAATGGCTCTGCGCGACGCCGACGAAAAAATCGTCGACGCTGCCGAGTCGCTTATCAAAAAAACGGAAACTTCGAAATGAAACGAGTCTACTTCATAGGCGCCGGCGGCATAGGCATGGCCGCGCTGGAGCGCTACTTCCTATCGAAAGGCCTGAAAGTGGCCGGCTACGACCGCTTCCCGACCGCCCTGACCGACGAACTGATACGCGAAGGCGTCGATATCGTCTTCGACGACGACCCGGCGCTGATTCCCGAAGAATTTCGCCGGCCGGCGGACGACACGCTGGTAGTGTACACGCCGGCCGTCCCGGCCGACGCGGCCATCATGTCGTACTTCAGCCGCGGAGGCTTCAATCCGGTGAAACGCTCGGCTGCGCTGGGCCACATCACCGCCTCGTCGAAGGCCATCTGCGTGGCCGGCACACACGGCAAGACGACCACCTCGTCGATGGTGGCGCACATCATGCACGAATCGACCGTAGGGTGCAACGCATTCCTGGGCGGCATCCTGCTGGGCTATAATAGCAACTTGATGCTGTCGGCGACATCGCCATTCTCTGTCGCTGAAGCCGACGAGTACGACCGCTCGTTTCACCGACTGACGCCCTACGTGGCCGTCATCACCGCCACCGACCCCGACCATCTCGACATCTATGGCACCGAAGAGGCCTACCTGGAGTCGTTCGCCCACTTCACCGAGCTCATTCGGCCGGGCGGCAAGCTCCTGATTCACACCGGACTGAAACTGGTGCCACGCCCAGGCAAAGAGGTCGAAACATTCACCTATAGCCGCCACGAGGGCGACTACCACGCTGAAAACATACGTCGCGGCGACGGTCGCATCGTGTTCGACTTCGTGTATCCGGGCGGCCGCCTCAACGACGTGGAACTTGGCGTGCCGGTCGACATCAACATCGACAACGGCATTGCAGCGATGGCTGCCGTGCATCTGAGCGGAGCCTTCGAACCCGAAAACGTACGCGCGGCGATGGCAAGCTTCCCGGGCGTAGAACGCCGCTTCCAGTGCCACCTGCGCCAGCCGGGCCCCACCGGGAAAGTAGTCATCGACGACTATGCCCACCACCCCGACGAACTTGCATCCTCGATACGGTCGGTGAAAGCACTCTATCCGGGCCGACACCTGACTGTGGCCTTCCAGCCACACCTCTACACACGCACCCGCGACTTTGCGGCCGAGTTTGCCGAAGCATTGTCGCTGGCCGACGCCGTAGTGCTGGCCGACATCTATCCGGCACGCGAAGAGCCTATCGAAGGTGTCACTTCGCAAATAATTTTCGACCGTATAAAGGTGACGGACAAAGTGATGATTTCAAAAGAAGATTTTGTAAATACGCTGAAAAACCGTAACTTTGACATATTATTGACTGCCGGAGCCGGCGACATGAGCTTCAGCGTGCCTGCGCTATGCCGTGCCGTGGACCCCGAGCATACTATTAAGTACGTGAACGACAAATGATTAATCGCTATCCGATCGTTGCATTCTGCCTGACGGTGGTCCTGCTGGCCTACCTGGCATTCTCTCTGCCTGCAACGGCCGAGATGGCTCGAAACGACCATTTCACGGCTTGCCACATCAACGTTGTCGACTCGATGCACACGGGCTTCATCGACGAAGCCGACATATCGACCGAGTGTGGAGGCATCAAACAATGGATCAGCCAGCGGCGCCGAAAAGATGTGAGCCTGATGGCGCTTGAATCGAAGCTACGCGAGAGCGACCGAATCGAGACCGTAAACGTGAGCGTGCACAACGATGGTTCGCTGGCCATCGACGTAGTGCCGATGGTGCCTGTGGCGCGCGTGTTCGATGTCAACGCCTCGTACTACATCAACTCCGAGGGCAAGCGCATCTCAGCCGACCCACACTACCACGTCGACGTGCCGGTGGTCGTAGGCCACTTCCCGGCCAATCGGACGGCAGCGCGGCTACTGCCTCTGCTCGACTACATCACGAACCACGACGAGCTCAACGCGCTGGTATCGACCGTCAAACAAGAGCGCAACGGCGACATCATCATCGTGCCCAACATCCGCGGCCACGTAGTGAACTTCGGCGACACCACTCGCGTGGCCGACAAGTTCGAGCGGCTGATGGCATTCTACCGCAAGGTCATGCCGCAACGCGGATGGGAAATGTACGACACCGTCAGCGTGAAGTGGAATGGCAGCATTGTAGCTACTCGCCGCAACAAAGCGCTCAACGCATCGCTGCTCGCAGCCTCAATCGAAGAGTACGAAGACATCGACGACGTGGGCACAATGGAGACCCCGCTTCACAACGACTCGACAACGATACAGTGACCGACAAAATCATACAACATATCAGAAAAATACAGCCCAAAAAACATAAACAATGGAATCCCGATATATCGTAGCCGTCGAAATCGGCAGTTCGAAAATCAAAGGCATCGCAGCAGCCGTGGAGGAGAACTCAAGGCTCGCGATTGTGGCCGTGGAGGAGACAGACTCGGCCGATAGCGTGCGCCATGGTCGCGTGCAAAACGCACGCGAGGTGGCTGTGCGCGTCAACGACATCATACGTCGCCTGGAGAACAATCCCCGCCTGGCCAAAGGCGTAATTAAGTCGGTGTACGTGTCGAATGGCGGCCGCTCCGTAATGTCGAGCCCGTCGCAAGCCGAAATCACCCTTGGCGGCGACGTCGAAATCACGACCGCTACGCTGGACAAACTGCACCAGGCGGCTCGCTACAACCTGGCCACCGACCGCGACATACTGGCTATCAGCGACCGCCGCTACACTGTCGACGGTAGCGAGGTCAAGAAAATCGTGGGCACATTCGGCCGCACCGTGCGCGGCGAATTCACCATC
This sequence comes from uncultured Bacteroides sp., assembly GCA_964433215.1. Classification (GTDB taxonomy): domain Bacteria; phylum Bacteroidota; class Bacteroidia; order Bacteroidales; family Muribaculaceae; genus CAG-873. The sequence continues at coordinate 5,882 of CAYSQI010000021.1, read as the reverse complement.
GTGACCGTATCGCCCGAAAATCGTCGCAATCTGGAACGCGTAAGCATCGAATCGCGTGGCGGCAACGTCGAGCAACTCTACATCCCGCGCCCGGTGGCGCTGGCCGATATGCTGCTGACCAACAGCGAACGCCAGCTTGGCTGCGTGCTGATTGACTTCGGCGCCGAGACCACGACTCTGGCCGTATATCGCGACAACGCACTGCAACTGATGACCACCCTGCCGATGGGCGGCGTGAACATCACCCGCGACCTCAGCACCGGCCTGGGCATCACGCTTGAAAACGCTGAAAATATCAAGATAACGAAAGGCCGCGCCATAGCCGATAGCAAATTCTCGACTGCCGACAACGAAGAAACTGAAATATACAACTACATATCAGCTCGCACCGGTGAAATCATAGCCAACGTGGTCAACTACATGGACCACTCAGGCATCAAATTCGAGGACCTGCCCGGCGGCGTCATCATCACCGGCGGAGGCGCCAAGTTGGTCGGCCTTGCAGAAATGCTGACCTCGCAGACCCAAGCGAAGGTGCGCCAAGCCAATATTGACGCTGACATCTGTGCCTCGTCATTCGGCAAACCCGACAATGCCGACGTGATAGCGCTCGTCAAATATGCCGTAGCTCAAGGCGCAAAGTCGTGTATCGAATTTGTATCGGAAAAGGTCGCCGAACCCGCCACACAACGTCCCGCCACGGAAGCCGGCGCCGGCACTCTCGGCTTTGAGCCTATGAAAGTGGGCAATCGCACGAACGCGCCGGGGCTCAATGACCCCGGGTTGCTGGATGATGACCCCGACGAGGTCTACACCGACCCACCACTCGACGACGATAACGACGAGCTGCCGCCTCCGGCAAAAACCAAGGATGAAACTCGCCAAAACTTGATGAAGAAACTTAGAAGCTTCTTCACCAAACCCACAGATGAGAACGACCTTGACAACGAAAACGACAGCGAAAACGATCTCGATTAACTCACCACTCAAACAGACAAAAGAAAGCAATGGCTCCTGAAGATTCACAATATCTGGATAAATACTCACACAACGAGTTTGCCTCCGATGAGGAACGCAACCACATCATAGTGGTGGGTGTAGGCGGTGGCGGCAACAACGCCGTCGACCACATGTACAAACAGGGTGTCGAGCACGTGTCGTTCGTCGTAGCCAACACCGACCGACAAGCACTACGCGAGTCATCGGTCCCCAACAAGCTGCTGCTTGGTCCGACTACGACTCGCGGCCGAGGCGCCGGCGGCGACCCCACCGTAGCACATAAAGCGGCAGAAGAAAGCGCCACCGAAATCGCTGAAATCTTCGATGAAGACATCGACATGGTATTCGTGACAGCCGGCATGGGCGGCGGCACCGGCACTGGCGCCGGCCCCGTCGTGGCTCGCATTGCCAAGGAAAAAGGCTTGCTGACAATCGGCATCGTCACCATCCCCTTCATGTTCGAAGGTCTGCGCAAAATCCAGAAAGCCCTCGACGGCGCCAAAGAGATGAGCAAGTATGTCGACGCCATCATGGTGGTCAACAACGAGCGACTGGTCGAAATATACCCCGACTTCGATTTCGAACTGGCCTTCGCCAAGGCCGACGACGTATTGTCGACCGCTGCAAGCTCAATCGCCGAAATCATCACTCGCAAAGGCTACATCAACCTCGACTTCAACGACGTCAACACCACCCTGCGCGAAGGCAGCACGGCTATCATCACCGTCGGCTACGGCGAAGGCGAAAAGCGCGTCACCAAAGCTATCAAAGACGCTCTGCACTCGCCCCTGCTGAAGCACACCGACGTGCTATCATCAAAACGAATCCTCTTCAACCTCTACTACTCTCGCACTGCCGAACATCGCTTCAAAGCTTCGGAAGCTCAGGAACTCAACGACTTCATTCGCGGCGTAGAGCAGGAAGTCGACGTAATCTGGGGTATCACTTACGACGAGACTCTGGGCGACAAGGTGAAATTCACAATCCTTGCATCGGGCTTCGACGTCACTGTCAACGACGATGCCGTCATCGAATCCAAACCGAAGGAAACGGCATCCGGCGGCGAAATCGACTTCAACCTAATACAACAAGCCTACGGCGACGACCGCGTGAAAAACCTCAAACGCGAGATGGAAACACGCAACTATCGCCTGCTCGACCCCGACAAACTCGACGACGACAAGAGCATTGAGGACTTCGACAAGGAACCGACCTTCACTCGCAACCGCCGCCCCAAAGCCCAAAACGCGCCTAAACCGGCCGAGCGCGAGGCGACCGAAACGAGCCCTAAAAACGACATCGACGACTTCCGCGTGAACATAACCTTCACCAACGACGACTGATCCCCGGCAGCACGCCCCCGGCTGAAACTCAAACACTATCACCGACTAAACGTTGTAAGTAATATGAAACCGAAACTTGTCATATCGACCGGCGCCGGCATGAGCGCCGAAAGCGGCATTTCCACCTTCCGCGACTCCGGAGGTCTGTGGGAGAACTATGATGTGATGGACGTGGCCAGCGCCGACGGCTTTCGCCGCGACCCCGAGTTGGTCCATGAATTCTACAACCAACGCCGAGCCCAACTAATCAATGCCGAGCCCAATGCCGGCCATCGCGGCCTCGTCGACTTGGAGAAGGACTTCGATGTGAGAATTATTACACAAAATGTCGATGACCTACACGAACGCGCCGGCTCGTCGCACGTGCTGCACCTACACGGCGAGCTGATGAAGGTGCGCGCCCTCGACGATGAGTCGAAAGTCTACACGCTGCAACCCGGCGCGCTGAACACGACACCGCAGACCATCATCGACGGCCACCGCGTGCGCCCGCACATCGTTTTCTTCCAGGAAGCCGTGCCCAACTTCGACCCGGCCACTCAGCTGGCTGCCGAGGCCGACATCTTCGTGATTATCGGCACGTCGATGGTCGTGTATCCGGCCGCCTCGCTGCTGCACTACGTGCGCCGCGGCACACCCATATACTACATCGACCCACGCCCGGCCAACGTCCCCGACGGCGTGCACGTCATCCAGGCTACTGCTACCGAGGGCGTCGCTATCCTCGCCCGCGAATTACAAGCCGCAAAGCATTAATTATCAACTATCTATGGAAAGTACACGTCAAGCTAAAATCGCACGTCTGCTCCAGAAGGAGCTAAGCGAAATATTCCGCCGCGAGACGGCCAAAACCCACGGAGTGCTCGTCACGGTGAGCACCGTGCGCGTGTCGCCCGACCTGTCGGTGGCTAAAGTCTACCTGTCGATTTTCCCGTCGGAAAAAGGCCCGGAACTGCTGGAGTCGATCAAAGAATCGGCCCGCACGATTCGCTACGAGCTGGCCCAAACCGTCCGCTTCCAGCTGCGCAAAACGCCCGAGCTGGCATTCTTCCTCGACGACTCGCTCGACTATCTGGAGAACATCGACCAACTGCTAAAGTCGTAATCACACAAAGAGTTGATGCTACCGCTCAGGATAGCTCTGCGCTACCTGCTTTCGAAAAAGTCGCATAGCGCCGTCAATGTCATCTCTGCCATCTCGATTGCCGGGGTGGCGGTGGCCACTGCGGCCATCGTGGTGGTGCTGTCGGTGTTCAATGGCTTCACGTCGCTGTCAGAGCATCAATTCTCGCATATCGACCCCGACGTGCTGGTAACGCCGCTGCACAGCAAGGTAATAGTGCACGCCGACTCGCTCGCGTCTCGGCTGGCCGCCTTGCCCGAAGCCGAAGCTGCCGTCCCATCGCTCACGGAGCGCGCGCTGGCCGTGGCCGGCAACAGCCAGTTGGGCGTGGTGATATGCGGCGTCGGCAGCGACTTCGCCGGCGTAAGCGACCTCGCTACAATCACCATCGACGGCGAATATGCCGACACGCTCCCCGACGTGTTGGCAGAGAACGTGCCCGACGCCTACCCGACGGCCTTAGCCGTGGGAGTACTGTCGCAGCTGGGCATATCGGCATCGACTATCGACCTCTACGTGCCGCGCCGCGTAGGGCGCATCAACCCGGCCAATCCGTCCGGCTCGTTCCGCCAGATACGAGTCGTACCTACAGCTCTGCTGCAAACCGACCGCCTTGAATTCGACGCCGACCACCTCATAGTCCCCATCGAGGCGGCCCGCCGACTGCTCGACTACGCCGATGGCGAAGCCTCGGAAATACGCCTGGCAGCAGCCGAGGGCATCAGCGACGAAGCTCTCGCACACGCCGCGACTCAACTGCTCGGAGCCGACTACAACGTGGCCACCCGCCACCGCCAACAAGCCGAAAGCTTCCACATGATAGCCATCGAAAAGTGGGTCACGTTCATGATGCTCGTCTTCATCCTGGTCATCGCAGCGTTCAACATCGTCTCCACCCTGTCGCTGATGGTGATTGAAAAGCGCGACAATATGGCCACTCTGCGCTTCATCGGCGCGTCGAAAGCGCTGGTGCGCCGCGTATTCATGATACAGGGCGCACTCATCACAGCCGCCGGCGGCTTGGCCGGCATCGTCGCCGGGCTGGCGCTATCGCTGGCACAGCAATGGGGCGGCTTCATACGCCTGGGCGGCGACCCGAGCAAACTCACCATCGCAGTGTACCCCGTACGCGTCGAAGTGCTCGACATCGTAGCTGTAGCAGCTCTGGTGGCTGTCGTAGCTCTTATCACGAGCCAAATAACACGTATTTTCACCCGTAAAATCAATTAGCTATGCAGACTGTAATGTTTTCGGATACGATATTCGGCCCGATACACTCGCGCCGCCTGGGCACGTCGCTGGGCGTGAACCTATCGCCACGCGACGGCAAAGTGTGCACCTTCGACTGCCTCTACTGCGAGGCCGGCTACAACGCACAAGGCACAGGCACCACAGGCCTACCACACCGAGCCGAAGTAGCACACCTGCTCGAAGAGCGTCTGAAGCAACTCCTGGCCGAAGGCACGCAGCTCGACGTCATCACCTTCTCGGGCAATGGCGAGCCGACCGTCAACCCCGAATTTGCCACCATTATCGACGACACCATCGCGCTGCGCGACCGCTACTTTCCGCAAGCTAAAGTCAGCGTACTGACCAACTCGACGATGCTTCATCGCGAAGACGTGGTCGACGCACTGCGCCGCATCGACAACTGCATTCTGAAACTCGACAGCGCCATAGCCGACACCGTGCGACTGCTCGACCGCCCCACCTCACCCTCCTTCGACCTCGACAAGGTGATTGACCGGCTGGCTGAATTCGGTCCGGCGGCCATCATCCAGACAATGCTCACTCGCGGCAACCACGACGGACAAGCCGTGGACAACACCACCGATGCCGAAATCGAGGCCCTCATCGAAGCCTATCGCCACATCGGCCCTCGCGAAATCATGCTCTACTCGCTCGACCGCCCCACCCCGGAGCTATCGCTGCAGCGCGTACCGCGCGAAGAGCTCGAAGCCGCCGCCCAACGCATCACTGCCGCCACCGGCATCCCCGTTCAAGTGGCCTGACATCCGCCCCACCGACCACCAAAATTAAGCCTTTGATATTGATTCAACGGCCAATTGTTGTATCAACAACATCGCCTATTATCTAAACTTCTAATATTCTACTATTTGCGCGTAAAATTTCACATAATCCGGCCAAAAATTGAGCCCATTTTCACATTTTCCGCCACTTTTTGGCACTGATTTTCACATTTTCCGTCGTCTTTTGAGGATAATTTTTCACATTTTCCGGACTTATTAGCGCAGGCTGATGGCCGAAAACGCAAAAGCCGAAGCAATATCAAAAGCACGCGGATGGTTGACTTTTTCGACACAATGTATTACCTTTGCAGTCAGTAACCTTTCAACGAACTAACACCATGAATATAGCAGTATATTGCAGCTCGGTCGACAACCTGCCGGCACACT
>CAYSQI010000020.1:35453-43618 GCA_964433215.1 uncultured Bacteroides sp. | reverse complement strand
CGGCCAATAAATATCACCCAATCTGTCACCATAATAACACAACTGTCTATTTAAAGCTACTGCAATCAGACGTCGGTTTGCGGACACTACTGAATAGCCACCGAGTCGGGATCGTGCTGTACTGTTACAGAATCAACGACCGTCGACTCGCCAGAAGCGGCTGCGGCACGTTTGCTTCGGCCGAATAGCGAGTCGAAATCGCGGCGGAACATGATGCCGATACCCTGAGTGGTGGCAGCTTGGCGCAGGTAGTAGTTTTGGTCGTTGTAGCGATTGTAGGCTTTCAGACGCCAAGTGCCACGTGGGGTGAGCAAATATTCAATATCAAAGTCACCGACAAACTGATTGGTATTCAGCGACTTATCACGGTAGCCGAAATTACCGTTAAGCAGCAAGCGATTGTTGAGCAGTCGCGATGATAGGGCCACATCGACTTCGACGTCGCTGAAGTCGCCTCGGTCGCTTCGCAAGTTCGGCGCGATGCTCCAATTGTCGCTCAATTTGCCCAGCATATTTGAAATCTGACTCGAGATGGTCGAGGCGGCCACGGAGAATATCTCGTTGCCCTTGGTGGTCTCGCCCATGTAATCGGGGGTGTAGAAGCGGTTGAGTGCCAGCAGATAGATAATCTGGCGGCTCATCATATCCTCTGTAGAGATAATCGAGCGCACTTTGCGATAGGTGTCGCCCGAAAGGGTCGGGAAGCGCAAGTCGAATTTGATTGCCGGCTGGCGCATATCGCCGGTCACCTTCAGCAGCGCGTGCACAGGCACGTTCGTGCGGTTGAGTTCGCGATCCTGGGTGAACGATTCGTCGAGGTCGCTCAAGTTGGCATTCAGCGGATAGACGGCCATCAGGTCGAGCTCGGCCGAATATGGGTCGCCCGAGAAGGTAATGGTGCTTTCGGGTTCGATTCTAAAATCCTTGATTATAATATCTTGCAGCGTAAAGTTGTAGCTGCCGCGTTCGAGCGTATATTTGCCGCGCATCTCGAGCGAATTGTCGCTCGAGTCGTACTTCATGGCCATGTCGCCCGCACCATGTGCTCGGATGCGGTCGCCACCCACCGGGTCCATGACAATAATCAGCTCAGCATCGCTGGTGATGTCTACCTTGATATCCATCAGATAGTCAGATGGTTTGTCGGTCGAGATTGCTGCTTGGCGAGCTTGATATTCTTTCACCACGGCCGGTAAGTCGTCGACCGCCATAATGCGCTTGTCGGCAACGATTTCGGTGACGTCATTGAAGGTGATGAACGAGTATTGCTCGGCGTCGAGACGGTCGGTCAACTCGAATGTGAACGTAGAGTTGGGCGCCGTCGACATATCCACGCCGATTTCCACCACGCCGGGGCGCCCTTTGACCGTAGCGCCGCCATTGCCATAAATGGTGCCGTACCAGTCGGGGTTGAGCTTGCTGGTCACGTTATAGCTCAGGAAATCGCGAGCCTCAGTGACATTAAATTCAAATACGGGCGCGTGGAAGTAGTCGTGGCGCAGCCAGCCGTTGAGCTTGGCGGTGTGGCCGTTGACGTCGCGGATGGTGATGTTGTCGAGGTCTATAAGGCCGGGCTTGATGTGTATCGAGTCGCTGGCGCTGTACCATGTGTTGGTAAAGTCGATTTTGAGGCGCAAATCCTCGGCATAGACGTCGCCTGTGAGGTCAATATTCTTGAACGTGCCGAACAGGCGCGCCTTGCCCGACACGTAGCCGTCGACATCGCTGGTGAAGGCTTCCATGAAGGGCTTCATGAACCCGACCTTGATATGCGTGGCATCAAAATTCAAGTCGAGCGACTCGGTGAGGGCGAAGATGTCGCCGTCGATGCGCGAATGCTGCCCTTCGGGGTTGGTGATGTCGGCATCGAGGTAAAACGATTTGCGCTCGTTGTTCCACGAAGCCTTGATGTCGGCCGTACCGAGGGTGCAGTAGTTGTAGCCGATGCTGTCGACGTGCAGATTGTCGGTAGCCAGATACGGCTCGGCCGAGAAAGCATCGGTAGCCACAAATCGGCCGCTGGCATAGCCGCCTATGAGAGCCTTGTCGATTTCGAGTGTCTCGAATATCGACGCCAATTCGATGTTGCTCAGGTCGATAAACATTGTATCGCCGGGCGCGGCCGATGCTACACCGTCGATTTTGATTGATTGGCTTTCGGAGGTGAGCGCGAAATCGTCGACGACGAGTTTGCTATCGCACCAGTTGATCGACGACCTTCCGATTTGCCACACGTTGTCGCCAAAGTTGATTTGGCCGGGATTGAACTGCGTGTTGGCGCACAAATCGTCGTGCTCGCCGCGCGACAGCTCGGTCGAGAAGTTTATCACACCGTTAAGCGGAATTTTGCGGTCGAGAGTCCAATCAATCTGCGTGTCTAAGCGGTTGTTGCTTCCTGCGATGCCCAGTACGGCTGTCATAGGCCCCTTCTTGGTGGGGATGTGCGATGTGGCGTAGACCAGCGAGCGCTCGTCGGCCGTGTCGAGGTAGGCGCCGACCACCGTCTGGTCAATAATCTTGTCGCCTTGCTGCAAGTATGGCGCATCGAGGGTCAGAGTGGCGCGTCCTGCCGAGCCGTTGACGCTGCCGACGATGTCAACCGGATAGATAATCTGTACGGGCAGGTTGAAAAATTCCGACACTGTCTCGGCATTCGACAGAGTCAAGTCGAACGTGAAGTCGTTGACCGGTGTATCTCCGTCAAGCTCGGTCGGTTCGATTACATCGGGCACTATTTCGGCCACCATCTCACGTAGTGTCGCCACGAGCGACGAGGGAGCTATCGCGCCCTCGACTGTGCCGTTTAGGTAATCTGACGCTATCTTAATCATATCCTTGGAGCCCGAGCGGTCGATGTCGACGGCGAATGATTCGGCACGAAGACCGGCGCCGGCCGAATCGGTATATGCCACCGACGACAACGCTACCGAGCCTTCAAGGTCGTCGATGTGCGACCCGCCCAAGTCGGCATTCAGATGTCCGCTCAGCTTATATCCGGCACGCCCGGTGCCGAACATCAAATCTGGACGCATACGATGCACCGTCATCTCAGCCACCAGAGTCTTGAATTCATGATTGGGAGCAGCCTCGGCAGTCAGTTCCATTCCCAACGCGGGGTCATCGGCCTTCATTATCAGATCCAACGCCGAATCCGCACTGTCGTACGACCCTTCGGCCGTGATACCGGTGTAGGTATATCCGTTCCAGCCCAGTCGAGCCACCTTAAGCAAGCCCTTGGCGCGAGTCGTGCCGGGGCCGATGAAGCCGTTGCCGTCGAGCGTCGCATCGAGTTCGCCGGCCGCCGAGTTGCCGGTCAGCTCGGCAAGGTTTAGATTGCGAATACCGGCATGACCGTCGAAGCCTACCGAGCGGTAGTGGTCGGCCGTGGTCAACGCGCCCTTGAAATCCATGATTGCACCGCGAGCTCGCGCCTTAAAGTCGAGATGTGCGCCGGTCATATCGCCCGTACCCGTGCCGCGCAGGGTCAAATCGCCGGTGCGGGCCATCACCTGAGCGAGCTGAGCATTGAAATTGCCCAATAGCTGTGCAGTCGCCGCTGCCGGAGCCTGCAATTCGAGACGCAGCAAATTAAATTCCAACGAATCAGGCCTGCTGAGATTGGCCACAGTGCCGGCCGTCTCAAGCGTCAAGCCGCTATCATCGATTATGCTCAAGCGATTAATGTTGACTTGGCGCATCGAAGCGCTGACCGAAAAATCAAGGTCAACGACTCGGTCGATTTCACCCAATATAGGCGCAAAAAAACGCAAATCGGCAGTCGAAATGCGCGCCGGAGCCAGCGGCGACAGCTCCACCGAGCGCGTCTGCAACTCTTTGGCTATCGATTCGAACCCGTTGATTCGAATTCTGAATGGCTTCAGCGTGAAGCTACTGCCGGGCATTTCGACTTTTAACGACCGCAAATTAATTTCCTCCGGCGTCGCCAGCACATCGACGGCCAGGTCCGACAGCACAAAGCCCGAACGCTCTACCAGCGATAGCGACTCCAAGTTTACGTCCCAGCGCCGGCGGCTACCCTGACGCACGTATGCGTATAGGTCGAAGTCAGTCACCGCTATATGCGAGGGATCGAACCGCCCTTCGATGCTATCGGGCTCGGACAGCACATCATAGCGCAAGCGGCCATTGCGCACCACCACCGTACCGATTTTCAGGTCGAACTCTGTCGGCGGCTTGGTCTTGTCGCGCGGCTGTAGGCGGTCGATTATCGGCTGAATGTTGAGCTCGGCTCCGGGGTGCTCGCGGCTGATGGTCAGACGCGGCCCGTCGACGACGGCATAGTCGAACTCCAGCCGCCCGCTTTTAAGGAACGTCCATAGCTCAAAGCGGGCCGACAACCGCGCTGCCTCCAGCGCCGGACGCCCCGCATCGTCGTTTACACGAACGCCACTCACCGATAGCGTATTGAACGGATGATAAGTCACGCGACCGACCGACACGTCGGTGCCCAACAGCTCGCTGAGACGGCTGACGGCCACCGCACGCAACTGCTCCTGCGCCCACGGCGTCGAGACGACGACGTACACGCCGGCCGGCAGAGCCACAAGCAATAGCAGCAACGTCACGGCCGCTGCCCGCACTATTTTGCGCAACTTTTTCATAATTCGGACAAAGTTACGCAATTTTCGCCAATCCCCCACCTCCCCACCCCACATTTTAAATATAAAAATCAAAAATCCCACGCTCAGCGCCCCATTCCAAGCCGCCCCCACGGCCCGAGCCGGGATAATACATAAATATATGTAGGGCTGCGGCGGGGTGGGTGGGGAAAAATACCTAATTCAGGGTATTGGCTCGGCGCAAATTCGGTCGTAACTTTGCATCTGTAAAAATGAGTTTTTTAACCGAACTGTTTTGGTTGGTGCAGAGACAGCCACTCTGCAAAAGAAGACAACACTTCTCATAAAATAGGTAATTAACTGTATTAAATACCCCACACGAGGAGGCCGAGAGGCCGCGTCGGCGTGGGGTTAGTTATTTTTTTACACACTTTTTTAAATATTCTTTTACTTTTTACTTGTATTTTTCGTTTTACTTTTGTTATTTCGCAGAGTGAATTATCACGCACTACAAATAAATAGAAAAAACAATCCAAAATAAGAGAGATTAACGATGATTTTTAAATTCAGAATAGTATCGGACGGTGCCGAAAACTTCAAACGCGAAATTCAAATCGACGCACAGGCCACCTTCCTCGACCTTAAAAATGCCATCTGCGATTCTGTAGGCTACGAAAAGACACAGATGGACTCTTTCTTCATCTGCGACAACAATTGGGAGAAGGAAAAAGAAATCTGCTACGAAGACATGGGCTTCGACAGCGACCAAGAGGTTTGGCTCATGGACGATGCTGTGCTCGAAGACTTCATCGACGATGAAGGCCAACGCCTACTCTTCGTATTCGACTACATGACCGACCGAGCCATGTTCCTCGAGATGACCGAGCTCACCACCGGCCGCACGCTGAAAGACCCCGTCTGCTCGCTCTCGCTCGGACACGCACCGGCTCAGCACATCGACATCGACGAATTCGACAAGCAACTCGAAGCCAAGGCTGCCAAAGCGACTATCTCCGAAGACTTCGACGAAGAGTTCCTCGGCTCCGACCAATATTCGCCCGACGAGTTTGAAGCCGGCGGCTTCAACGAGATGGAAGACCTCTAAAATCGAGCAACACACTCATCATCACCGACTTCGTATTCGATGACATTTCATTTGTCATCGACGAAGTCGGCTATTTACAATATATATTGAGGCAACGAGCGTCGATATACTCAAAACCCACCCAACTACAATGACCGACAAGCCCACTTCAGCCCCCACCAACGCGGTGCGCAAACTCACAGCCTCGCTGGCAACCGCCAAAGGTCGCCGCCGAGCCGGCCTGTTCGCTGCCGAAGGCACCAAATGCGTGCTCGACACGCTCGGAGCCTACCGACTGCGCTACGTGGCCGCCACGGCCGAGTGGCTTGCCGAGCACACTCTCGGACCGGCTGCCGACGATGCTATCATATATGAATGTCGCCGTGCCGACCTCGTGGCCATGACCTCTCTGACACTTGCGCCCGACGTCATCGCAGCCTTCGAGATTCCGGAGCCCTCGACTTTCGACCCTGTGGCTCTCGATGGCCGACTCACCCTGGCCCTCGACCGCGTCCAAGACCCCGGCAACCTCGGCACCATCATCCGCACCGCCGACTGGATGGGCGTCAGCCTCATCTTAGCATCGGCCGACACTGTCGACTGCTTCAATCCCAAGACCGTGCAAGCCACCATGGGCGCATTGGCCCGCGTCAAAGTCATCTACGGCAACCTACCCGAGATGCTCGGTCTGGCTCGCCGACGCGGCATCGATGTGGCCGGCACATTCCTCGACGGCGACAACATCTACACCGCGCAGCTACCTCGGCAGGCTGTCGTAGTAATGGGCAACGAAGGCAGCGGCATCAGCGACGAAGTCGCCTCGCTGGTCACAAGTCGCCTGCTCATACCCTCCTACCCACCCGAGCGCCCGACGTCCGAGTCGCTCAACGTGGCGACAGCCACCGCCATTGTCATGTCACAATTCATTTCGCGCTATTATGGCAAAGGTTAAGTACAAATCGGCCTGGTTCTGCAACGATTGCGGCGCCGAATCTACTCGCTGGAGCGGCCGTTGCCCAGCTTGCGGCGCTTGGAACACTTTGGTCGAAGAACGCGTCGCCACCGGCTCTACATCACGCTCGCCGTCGCCCGTCAGTCGCGGACGCTCCGAGCTCAAAGCTCTAAACGACATATCGGCCGCCGAGATGCCGCGTATCAAGCTACCCTCGGGCGAGCTCAACCGCGTGCTCGGCGGCGGACTCGTACCCGGCGAGATGGTACTCATCGGTGGCGAACCGGGCGTAGGCAAGTCTACGCTCGTGCTGCAAAACCTGCTATCAATTCGCTCAAAAAATATACTCTACGCCTCGGGCGAAGAAAGCGCCACACAGCTCAAGATGCGCGCCGACCGCCTCGGACGCGGCAGCGACAACCTCTTCATCGTCTGCGAGACATCGCTCGAAAACATCATGGGCCACATCGAGCAGCTACAACCCGGCATCGTTGTCATCGACTCAATCCAGACCATCGCATCCGACGATCTCGAAGCCTCGGCAGGCTCTGTCAGCCAAGTGCGCGAGTGCGCAGCACGGCTACTGAAATACGCCAAGGAGACCAACGTGCCCGTGCTGCTCATCGGCCACATCACCAAGGAAGGCTCGCTGGCCGGCCCGAAAGTGCTCGAGCACATCGTCGACGCCGTGCTTCAGTTCGAAGGCGACCGCCAGTACATGTTCCGCATCCTGCGCGCCATCAAAAACCGCTTCGGCAACACCGCCGAACTCGGCATCTACGAGATGGGACAGAAGGGTCTACGCGAAGTGACCAACCCGTCTGAATTACTGCTCTCGACCGGCGATACCGACCTCTCGGGCGTAGCCGTAGGCGTGACAGTTGACGGTGCCCGACCCTTCCTGATCGAAGTGCAAGCCCTCGTCAGCACCGCTGCTTACGGCACTCCACAGCGCAGCGTCAACGGATTCGACTCCAAGCGCACCAACATGCTGCTGGCTGTGCTCGAAAAGCGCGTCGGCTTCAAGCTCGCTGCCAAGGACGTATTCCTCAACATCGCCGGCGGCATCAAAGTCAACGACCCGGCCCTCGACTTGCCCGTCATCTGCTCAATCCTGTCGAGCAACTTCGACATAGCCCTCGGCCACGACGTGTGCATGACCGGCGAAGTAGGCCTCTCGGGCGAAATCCGCCCCGTGGCACGCATCGAGCAGCGCATCGCCGAGGCCGAAAAACTCGGCATGAGCCGCATCATCGTCCCTGCCGGCAATCTCAAAGGCATCGACCGCAGCCGATTCACCATCGACATCTTCGAAGCCGCCCGAGTTACCGACGCCGTCAAGGAGCTCTTCTCCTAATCACCGGCACCTCGCGCCACGGACTACCACCACTCGGCTTACCGGATGCTCAATCGGCGCGCACCGGCGCGCTCAGATTTACTCTGCTATTGCCCAACTCGCAGAAAATTCGTATTTTTGCAGTTCAAAACCACGACAATGAAGTTTACACTCGAAACGACACTGACCGATAGCGGCGCTCGCGCCGGCACC
>CAYSQI010000020.1:0-35353 GCA_964433215.1 uncultured Bacteroides sp. | reverse complement strand
AATGAAGTTTACACTCGAAACGACACTGACCGATAGCGGCGCTCGCGCCGGCACCATATACACCGACCACGGCGAGATACCCACGCCGATTTTCATGCCCGTAGGCACCCTCGGCGCCATCAAAGCCGTGCACATGCACGAGATGCGCGAGCAAGTCGACGCTCGCATCATACTGGGCAACACCTACCACCTCTACTTGCGCCCCGGTACCGACGTGCTGCGTGCGGCCGGCGGTCTTCACCGCTTCAACGGCTGGGACCGCCCCATACTGACCGACAGCGGTGGCTTCCAAGTATTCTCTCTGAGCGACAATCGCAAGCTCACCGAAGAAGGCGCCCACTTCCGAAGCCATATCGATGGTTCGAAGCACCTGTTCACGCCCGAAAAAGTCGTTGACATCCAGCGAATAATCGGCTCCGACATCATGATGGCACTCGACGAATGTCCGCCCGGCATGGCCGACTACGACTACGCCCGCAAATCGCTCGGCCTCACTCAGCGCTGGCTCCGCCGCGGCTGGGACCATTTCCACGCCACCGAGCCGCTCTACGGCCACTCGCAGGCCTTCTTCCCAATCGTACAAGGCTGCCGATTCAAGGACCTGCGCCGCGACTCTGCACGCTTCGTAGCCGACCTCGGCGCCGAAGGCAACGCCATCGGCGGCTTGGCCGTCGGCGAACCCACCGAAGTGATGTACGAGATGATTGAAATCGTCAACGAAGAGCTGCCCACCGACCGCCCACGCTACCTGATGGGCGTCGGCACCCCGATCAACATACTCGAAGCCATCGACCGAGGAGTCGACATGATGGACTGCGTCATGCCCACCCGCAACGGCCGCAACGGCATGCTCTTCACCCCCGAAGGCACCATGAACATGCGCAACGCCAAGTGGGCCACCGACTTCTCGCCCATTTGGGCCGATAGCCCCGCCCTGGTCGACCGCGTCTACAGCCGCGCCTACCTGCGTCACCTCTTCATCTCGCAGGAAATCCTTGCCATGCAGATTGCGTCGATCCACAACCTCTCATTCTACCTGTGGCTGGTACGCGAAGCTCGCAAGCACATCCAAGCCGGCGACTTTGCCCACTGGAAAGCCGACATGGTCGAACGCCTCAGCCGCCGACTGTAATTCAGACAGACACTCCTCACAAAATAGCTCCGACGCCGTGTTCAAAAAAATCGACAGATACATAATCCGCAAGTTCCTCGGGACGTACATTTTCGCCATCGCGTTGCTATTGGCGATTGTAATCATGTTCGACGTGAACGAAAAGTTTGATTCGTTCCTCAAAGCGCCGCTGAAAGCCACGATTGTCGACTATTTCATCAACTTCCTCCCCTACTTTGCCAACCAATTCTCGCCGCTATTCACCTTCATCGCCGTAATTTTCTTCACTTCGAAGCTGGCCGGCAACAACGAGATTGTGGCAATGCTATCCAACGGCATGAGCTACCGACGCTTGCTGCGTCCCTACCTATTCTCAGCATTCGTCATCGCCGCCGCCACCTGGATATTAGGCGCTTACATCATCCCTCCGGCCAACGTCAAGCGTATCGACTACACCAACACCTACGTCAAAAACAAGCGAGTCGACTACGGCTCCAACATCATGCTGATGGTAGCCCCCGGCGAAATCGCCTACATCAGCAACTACAACAACATCACCAAAAACGGCAGTCGATTTACCCTCGAAAAATTCGACGGCAAGCAGATAGTGTCGCGACTGACTGCTCGCAACATCGGTTGGGACACGCTCTACAGCTGGAAAGTCTACGACTACACCATCCGCGACTTCAAGGACAACCGCGAGATTATCCGCCGCGGCGCAGCGATGGACACCACCATACCCTTCGAGCCGCGCGACTTCCTCATTGCCAAAAACGACCACGAAAAAATGACCACGCCGGAGCTCGACGAATACATCAAGCGCCAGCGCAGTCGCGGCGTGGGCAACATACAAAGCTTCGAAGTCGAATATCACCGGCGCTACGCCATGTGCGCCGCCGCTTTCATCCTGACAGTCATCGGCATGGCGCTATCCTCGCGCAAAGTCAAGGGTGGCATGGGTCTCAATATCGGCATCGGCTTGGTGCTCAGCTTCAGCTACATCATGTTCATGGCCATAACCCAAAGTTTCGCCTACTCGGGCTTGACTTCGCCGTTCATAGCCATGTGGATTCCCAACGTCATCTACACCATAATCGCTATCGTAATCTACAATCGAGCCAAGATGTAGTCAATAGCGTGGTGCAAACGGCTCCGACGCTTTCAGCCGATCGTTCACACATCCATGGAAGTCGCTGTGATTTGTCGTATCAAGTTTCAGCACCCGCGAGCCGGGCGTCAACTCCAACCGCTTCATATCTATATAAAACAGACTTTCGGAATCAGCGAACTTGAAATAATAGCGCAGTCGATTCAAATCACTGATACTACGCCACTGTGTCGACGACAAGAACGGCTGGCCTGGTATTTCATACCCCATCGGCACGGCCACATTATCAATGACAGTCGACAACTCGGCAAGCGCTCGCGCCGGGCCGACTCCGGCTGTCGGTATATGGCGAATGAAATAATCGGCACGCACAAAGCGGTCGGCGCTGTGTACCGTACCCGGCAGCATATTCATGCCGCCAACACCCTGCCAATACTTGTTGATGACCAGCATATCCGGAAAAGCCGGGTCGTTAGTCAGCACCTGATAGTCCTTCGACTTATACGTCCGGAGATTTCCACCCTCGAATTCAAGCACCAGCGTCGTGCCCGACAGATCGGTAAACGCCCAGTGAAGTAGCGACACTGTCCCCGCATCGAACGTAGCGCCTGCTATGCCGAAATCCGATGTCCGCAGGAACGTTTCCACCTCGTCGACCGTTGCATAATTGTCCAAGAAATAGCTGACAATCACAGCCAGCGACATCACCGGCTCGCTCGAACCCGCCGCGGCCGCCCTATACTCCGAGCCCTTGCAGAACAGGCCATTGCACACCAGGCCGCGGTCATTCATACCCTCGGTGACCCCGGCGTCGTAGCTGACCGCCAACACTGTAGCATACTTCGACACCCACTGCAGGCGAGCTCCTGTGTTCATCGACTCCTTAGCCATGCCTGAAGGATACACATAAATATTCGTCGGTATCGGCGTGCGCCAATCGAGCGTTCGCCCCACCATCACCACGTCGGTGCTATCGCCGCGAAACACTATTCGCGAGCAAGGCGACGCCGACTGCACTCCCGTAGCCACTGCTATCGCAGCCAAAGCTAATACTTTTAGTTTCATACTAATCTCAAATTTATTGATTTCCAACTATTAAAAAATCCGTATAAAGCATCTTTCTATTTATAACTCTCGCGACGTCCAAAAGTTTGCCGGCCGGCTTGCATACCAAACAAAAAAGTGGTAACTTTGCCATGCAAGCATCAACGCAAACGAACATGCTATACGTAAGCACAAACGGAAATAAGACAGTCAGCCTGCAACAGGCCGTGGAGCATTGCTATGCCGGCAACGGCAACCTATACCTGCCCCAACGGCTTCCGCAGCTACCTCGCGCTTATTTCAACAACATCGAGCAAATGTCGCTCCGCGAGATTGCATTTGTCGTGATGCGAACCTTGCTCGACGACGAGCTCGAAGCCTCGATACTCAAGGACATCGTCGACCGCAGCTTTGATATCCGCTTGCCCCTTGTCGAATTGCAACCCAACCACTACGTGTTGGAGATGTTCCACGGCCCGACAATGGCATTCAAAGACTTCGGCACACGCTTCATGAGCGAAGTCATCAAGCACTACCACCGACCCGGCAAGCGTGTGCGTATCTACGTCGCCACGACCGGCAACACGGGCGGCGCTGTAGCCAACGCCATCGGCGCTGTCGACGGCATCGACGCCTACATACTATTTCCCCGCGAAGCTCTGACGCGCTCGCAGCGAGCACAGTTCTCCACCATCGCGCCAAACATCCACCCTATCGAAGTGGCAGGCAACATCAGCCAATGCAAAGCAATGGTGCGCCAAGCAATCGAAGACCCCGACCTCAGCGACGGTGCAAGCCAAGTATGTGCCAACACGCAGAACGTACTGCGCATCCTGCCTCAGGTCGTTTTCTTCTTCCACACCTACGCACGCCTGCGCGAAAAGCTCGGCTCGGCAGCAGACGGCTTTTCGATAGCTATACCCTGCGGTAATCTCAGCAACCTCACCGCGGCAGTAATCGCCCGACGCATGGGGCTACCCATGGGCCAAATCATAGCCGGATGCAATGCCAACGACGACTTCAAACGCGTGCTCGACGGTTCGCTCGCACCCGAAGCCGTCAACCGCACCGCCCGCCCTACCCTGGCCGCCGCCATGGATTCGGGCTACCCCGTCAACTTGCCCCGACTTCTGAGCCTCTACGACGGCGACATCGCAGCTATGCGAGCCGACATCGTTGCCGTTGCGGCCGACGACGATGCTATTGCCGATAGCATCAACACCTGCATCTTCAACCACCACTACACAGCCGACCCGCACACCGCCGTCGCGCTCTACGCAGCCGCAAAAGCCGCTCCCGCAGGTAAGCCCGTCGTGGCCCTCGCCACCGCCCATCCGGCCAAGTCGCTCGACACTATGACTTCTATCACCGGGCGCACCGTGGAGCTACCTCTGCAATACACTCGCTTCATGACCAAGCCGGTAGCTGCAGACAAGCTCGCACCTTCGTATCACGCGCTCAAAAAGTATATCACGACTCACTAAAACCTAACCCCATATACACTATAACTATGGCATCAAGACGTCAACTCAAGAAAAGAATTTCGTACGTTTGCGGCGAACTGGCCGCCGAAATACTATTGGCTTCGCACATCCTCGACAATGTCGACCGCGAGACCGTAAATAAAATCATCACCGAAATAGCCGCGCTGCAAGTCAACTCTCGCGCACTTGTCACTGTAGCATTCGACAAGGTGCCGCGCGACTTCGAAGATCGCCACGCCTACAACAAAGCACGTTACACCTACTTCAAGCAAGCATTCGCAAGCCTTCACAAGGAATTCAGCGACAAGGTCCTGCTCCTGGTCAAAGACATGAATGCAGCCATCCCCGCTGAAGAGCGCAAAAAGCTTCTCAGCCTCTGATGAACATCGCTCGGCTGATACTCAAGCTGTTCGGATGGAAAGTCAGCGTCAGCGTACCCGACTTTCCTAAGTGCATTATCTGCGTGGCGCCCCATACCAGCAACTGGGATTTCATTCTCGGCAAGCTGGCCTACGCAGCCATCGGGCGCCACGCCGGTTTTTTGATGAAGGAGCAGTGGTTCTTCTGGCCGTTGGGCTGTCTGTTCCGCGCTATCGGCGGAGTACCCGTGCCGCGCGGCAAAAAACGAGGCTCTCTTACATCCACCATTTGCGAAATGTTTCGCTCGCGCGAACGCATGCAAATAGCCATCACACCCGAAGGCACTCGCAGCCGCAACAGTCAGTGGCGCACGGGATTTCTGCACATAGCATACGACACCGGCGTGCCGATTGTACTCGGCGTCCTCGATTACGGCAACCGTCGCATCCACCTCGACCGCGAGTTCCGGCCCACCGGCGACATAGACGCCGATATGCGAGCCGTCAAAGAATTCTACCGCCCGTTCAAAGGCAAATATCCTGAAAAATTCTCAACCGATGAGCAGTAACCTCAAAGTAGCGACAATCGCCATCAACACCGTGCCGTGCGAGCCCGACGCCAACCTCTCGGCCTTGGGCCGCTCACTTGAGTTGCTCGAGCCCGACACCGACCTGGTAGTGCTGCCCGAGCTATTCTCCACCGGATTCGTCAGCGACGCCGACACCCTGGCCGACGTCGCTCAGACCAACGGCGACTCGACGATTAAGACAATCACCGAGCTGGCACGGCGCTACAACCTTGCCATTGCCGGCTCATTCGCCGCACGCACCGGCAACCACATCTACAATCGCGGTTTCTTCATCGAACCTTCGGGCGACGAGACTTTCTACGACAAGTATCACCTCTTCTCGCTCGGTGACGAGGCTCGTCTTTTTACTGCCGGCGACCGCCCGATGCCGCTAATTCGCTATCGCGGTTGGACAATCGCTATGATTATCTGCTATGACCTGCGCTTCCCCGTATGGTCGCGCAACCGCAATTCGGCCTACGATATGCTCATAGTGCCGGCCTGCTGGCCAAATGCCCGAGCCTACGCCTGGGAGCACCTACTCATAGCCCGAGCTATCGAAAACCAATGTTGCGTCGTAGGTGCAAACCGCTCAGGCTCCGACGACTACGGCTGCTACGACAACTCATCATACATCTTCGATGCTCTTGGCAAAAGCGTCGGCACGCGCGTCAGCCGCCGCAGCGCGCCCGCACCAATCCTAAGCGCCACCCTCGCGCTCGACGACGTAGCCGAAATCCGCCGACGCCTGCCCGCTGCAGCCGACGCCGACCCCTTCCAACTACTTTAACAAGCTAAACGACATCTGCATTTTTCGAACACACTATGTTCGAAAATCAACTGCGCAGTGCAAGCGCCAGCCACAGGCCGCGCAGAAGGAGATAGACGTCGAAAGCTAACCACAAGCCGTGGTTGCCAAACGACGAAAAAGCCAACGCGTAGACTCCAAAGAAAACAGCGGCCGAGACGGCAATCGACACCAGCATACGGCGCGTAGCCGTCAGGCCGATGAAGATTCCATCGTAGATAAAAGCAAGAATACCGCAAGCCGGCACTGCTACAGCCCATGGCAAGTATTCGCGCGCTGTAGCCACTACTCCGGGCTCGTCAGTCAGCAACCGGAGTATGACTTCTCCCCCCAAATAATAAATAATTGTAAAGGCCAAGGCTATGCCGGCGCCCCATTGCAGCAACGCCTTCACAGTCTGCCGCAGGCCGGCGCAGTCGGCGGCACCATGCGCTTTACCGGCCAAAGCCTCACCGGCGTATGCAAAGCCATCGGAAAAATACGAGAAAAACATGAACAACTGCATCAGCAAAGCGTTTGCAGCCAAAATCGCCACACCCTGGCCTGCTCCGGCGCGCGTGAACCACACCGTGACTGCCACCAAGCATAGCGTACGCAAGAAAATATCGGTATTGATTGAAAACAACCGACGCAAAGCCGTCGCATCGAACAGCTGACTGCGCGCCACACGTTGCAACTTGTATCGAAGTGTGATACAGGTTGCAAAAATGACAGCGCCTATCCACTGCGAGAGCATCGTACCAAGCGCTACGCCCTCGAGTTGCATATCCGCGCCATAGACAAAGGCCAGCGACAGCACGATGTTGACCACATTGGTCGTGATAGCCACCGCCATAGGCAAGCGAGTGTTCTGCATCCCGAGCGACCAGCCGTTGAACACGTATGTGGCGAGCACCGCCGGCGCACCCCAGATACAAATCGAGAAGTAGCGTTCGGCCAGCGGCCGCACCGCCTCGTCGGCATCTAAAAAGTCGAGAATCGCACGACCAAGTGGCGTACTAAGCGCGATAAGCAACACTGCGAACACTGCGGCAATGACAAGTGAGCGCCAAAGCGTAGCATCCGACGCGCGGCGGTCGGCCGCACCGAAGGCCTGGGCCGTCAAGCCGGCCGTAGCCATGCGCAAAAAGCCCAGCAACCAATATAGCATATTGAACAGCGTAGAGCCGACAGCAATCGCCCCGATGAAGGCGGCTGCTCCGAAATGGCCGACTATGGCCACATCGACCAGCCCCAACACCGGGACGGTTATATTGGATACTATCGCCGGGAGGGCAATAGCAAGGATACTGCGGTCGACAGGCCTCACTTGGCAGCTTTACGCGATGCGAAGTAGAGGTAGCCGATGAGCAAGGCGTATGCTACGAGGCCGAGCACCTGCGGTGTGAATTCCATGCCGTTGTTGGGCACTTCGTGGCCACACATGATGGTGATAGCTGCAAATACGCCGAAGAGAGCACCACCGGCAATCAGACCGGAAGCGATAAGTGTGCCACGTTCACCACGAGCCTTCACCACCTCAGCGTTCTTCGAGCTGCGCGACACGAACCACGACACGAGGCCGCCGACGAGCATCGGCGTATTGAGCGACAGCGGCAGGAACATACCGAGGCAGAAAGCCAGAGCAGGCACGCCGAGCCAGTTGAGTATCAGAGCCAAAATGGCACCGATGATGTAAAGAATCCAGGGAGTCTCGCCACCCATCATCATGGGTTCGAGCACCTTGGCCATCGCGTTGGCTTGGGGTGCAGCCAGGGCGTTGTCGCCGGTGAAACCATATACATTGTTGAGCATCAGTATGACACCGCCAACGGTCGCTGCCGACACCAGAGTGCCGAGGAATTTCCAGCTTTCCTGCTTGCGGGGAGTCGAGCCCAGCCAGTAGCCGATTTTGAGGTCGGTGACGAAGCCGCCGGCCATCGACAGAGCGGTGCAGACCACGCCGCCGACAATCATCGAAGCTACGATGCCGCGAGTACCGTCGAGGCCGATGGCCACGAAGATGCCCGACGAGATAATGAGAGTCATCAGCGTCATGCCGCTGACGGGGTTCGAGCCTACAATTGCGATAGCGTTAGCCGCTACAGTTGTGAACAAGAATGCTATGATGGTAACGACCACCCATGCTATGAGAGCCTGCCAGAAGGTGTCGATCACGCCCACCCAGAAGAAAAGCAGCACGGCCACAAGAGCGATGAAGATGAAGTAAGCAATGTGTTTCATCGAGATATCGCTCTGCCAGCGCACGGTAGCGCCTTGTGTCTGAGCGCCGCGAAGCTCGCGCGATGCAAGGCCCACAGCCTGTGCGATAATTTTCCACGACTTCACGATGCCTATGATGCCGGCCATGGCGATACCGCCGATACCTATCAGTCGGGCGTAGTCCTTGAAGATTGCGTCGGGCGACATTGCCATCAGCTCGGCGCTGCCATAGCTACCCATCAGCGGAATGATAACCCACCACACAAATATTGAGCCGGCAAAAATCACGAATGCGTATTTGAGGCCGACAATGTAGCCGAGGCCCAGCACTGCCGCGCCGGTATTGCATGAAAAGACAAACTTAAACTTGTCGGCCAGTACCTGACCCCACGAGTAAGCCGTAGTGGTGATAGTCTCGGTCCACACGCCGAAGGTAGCCACGATGTAGTCGTACACACCACCGATAAGCGATGCAACCACCAGCACCATAGCCTGACCTTTCGAGCCCTTAGCACCTTTTGCCGAGCCCTGGCCCGAAATCAGCACCTGCGTGGTGGCGGTAGCTTCCGGGAAGGGGTATTTGCCGTGCATATCTTTTACGAAATACTTGCGGAAAGGAATGAAGAACAAGATGCCCAGCACACCGCCAAGCAGCGACGACAAGAAAATCTTGAAGAAGTCAACCGAAATCTCGGGGTGCGTGGCTTGCAGAATGTAAAGCGCCGGCAGAGTAAAAATGGCTCCGGCTACAATCACGCCCGAGCAAGCGCCAATCGACTGTATGATTACATTCTGGCCCAGCGGATTGGTCGGTTTCACACGCGATGAAAGGCCAACTGCAATAATTGCAATCGGAATTGCAGCCTCAAACACCTGGCCGACCTTCAGACCCAGATAAGCAGCTGCAGCACTGAAAATTACAGCAAGAATCAAGCCGACGCCCACTGAATAGGGGGTCACTTCCACCTGATTTTGCGCAGGATGCATCACCGGACGATATTCCTCGCCGGGGCCAAGTTCGCGAAACGCATTATCGGCCAAGCCGGTCGGCTCCGTGCCGGTCTCGGGCACGTCTGCACCAATGTTGCTCTTCTCTTTTTTCATTGTTGAATAGAATATGTTGGTTATTATTGATAGCGAATGTATGTCAACGGCGGCGACGCGATGCCGGTATCTTTAATCGCTGGCCCGCCTGTATATTATCGTTCTTCAGGCCGTTAGCTTCCTTGATAGCTTTGACAGTGACGCCATAGCGCGAAGCGATTTTGCTCAGACTTTCGCCGCGCTTCACCTTGTGAGTTCGCGTCTTGGGTTGCTCCTGAGCGGGTTGTTTAGGCTGCGTTTGCACTTGCTGAGTGTTCTGCACCTGCTGCTGAGTCGATGTGTTCATCGCCGACGATACGCGGTCGGAGGCGGCAGTCGAATCAGTCGCAATCGAGTCATTGACAGCCGCAATCACCACGGTAGAATCGGTCGGTGCTACGGTAGTGTCAGCCTGAGCGGCCGCCGACGGGGTGATATAGCGACGCTGATAAGTGTTGATTTTCAGACGCTGACCACGACGCACCTTGTTGCCAATCTTGTTGGCCGAGCGGATAGAAGCCGTCGTGACGCCATACTTCTTGGCAATCGACGAGAGTGTCTCGCCGCGCTTGACGGTATGATACTTCACAACAAGTTCTTCGACATATTCGCCGCCTTGGTCGACTCCCTGGCGAGTGCCCGGTTCCACGACATCACGGCGGGCATAGAGCGCCGCATTGTGATTAACAATCGAATCCTCGTTGCTCAGATAGGCATAAGCCTGCAACGATGGCAACACCAAAGCATAGGGGCGAATATCGCCCGGAATAAGGTCGGTGCGATACTGCGGATTAAGGATGCGCAGCTCGTCCATCGGGATACCCATCACATCGCTAATCTGCTGGAAATGTACACGCTTGGTGACATGTACGGTATCAGTAACAATCGGCTTACGGGCCAGGGCGGGCGATATGTTGTGCTTGTCGTAATAGGTCATGATGTAGTTGGCAGCTATGAAAGCCGGCACATAACCGCGTGTTTCAGAGGGCAGATACGGATAGATTGCCCAAAAGTCCTTGGCGTTGAAGCCGGCGCGACGAATAGCCTTGGTGACGTTGCCGGGGCCGCAGTTGTATGAAGCAATAGCCAGCGACCAATCGCCGAAGATGTCGTACAATTTCTTGAGGTATCGAGCGGCGGCGTCAGACGAGCGATAAGGGTCGCGACGCTCGTCGACCACCGAGTTGACCTCGAGTCCTTCGCCCTGAGCGGTGGCGAGCATAAATTGCCACAAGCCGGTAGCGCCGGCGCGCGACACTGCCACCGGATTGAGAGCCGACTCAATCACGGGCAGATACTTCAGCTCGAGCGGCATATTGTAGCGATCGAGAGCCGCTTCGAAAATGGGCATATAGTAGAGGCTCATGCCGAGCATATTCTCCACAAGCTGACGGCGACGATTGGCATACATATCGATATAGTTGCGCACCACCGAGTTGAAAGGCATCTCGATGACCGTTGGCAACTGCGACAGACGCTCTATGATTTCAGCATCGGTAGCCGTCACCGTGCTGCGCGAGTCGGCCATACTGTCGATATCGGCATAGTTGCGAAGATACCAGTTCTCCTGCATCTTCTTCACGTCGGTCTCGAAACTTTCGGGATACACAATGGGTATCTCATGAAGGTTATCGCCAAGCGAAAGTATCGAGCCCGGAGGCGCGGCATGCCCCGACAGCGAGGCTGCGGAAAGAAGCAGTAGTGCAAGTATCTTGTTTGTTTTCATCAGTACGAAATTATTTATATTAGCGTATCGCTATATTAGGTAATAATCAGAAGTTTAGAGTCCAGGCCAAGCCAAGCGACGGCAACGTTCGCCGCCCGTCGATAAAGACAGCCGGCGCCACATCCATCGACAAGTCAGGCGAGATATCGAAGTGGCTCAGCGATGCGTCGACGTAAGCATCGACCATCGCTACCAAATACATACCCACCATGCAAATGATGCACAAATCGCGGTTGCGACGATAGAAATTTTTGCGCGACTGCAGCAACTTTGTGAGCCATGTCTTGTCGAGCGAACTTTCCGACGTAGTCGGTGGGAAGAAGTTCATATATGAGTTGGTCGACGGGTCGCTATCCATGATATCGCGGTAGGCCTTGGTATAGTCGGAGAGCATACCATTGTTCCACGACGTGGCATATCCCAAGCCCAAATAAGCGCCAATGACGATAGGCAGCTTCCAGTAGCGGCGGTTGTAGACCTGACCCAAGCCCGGAAAGAGAGCCGACATCCACACGGCACGAGTCGGGTCGGGGTTGAAAGCCACCTCGGTCTCTTCCCAAAAATCGTAGGGCGACGGCGCCTTCAGCGGTGCGGCCACAGAGTCGACCTGCAGTTGGAAAAGCGAGTCGACCATTGCGACACCGACGGTATCGACGGCTATGTCAGTCGTCGCGTGCGTACGGCGCACGGGGCGTCGGTCCTGCGCAGCGGCGTTGACGCTTGCCGCGAGGGCGACGACGGCCACCAGAACCACGACCACTATTCGTATATATGAGCGGAATACCGTCACTGCCGTGGTTTGAGTGTATCGAAAAGCGAAATCAGACGTTCAAGTTCGTCATCGTTAGCGAAGGCGAAGGTTATCTTACCCTTGCCCGAATTGTCGTACTTGAAGCCCACCGAAGTCGAGAACGTGTTCGACAGATGCTTCTTGAGCAAGTCGAAGTCGCCCGACGAGAAACGCGATGTCGACTCGCCGGCTTTCTTTGCCGACTTGCCACTGCTCTGAGCCTCACCTTGGCTATAAGCCTTGGCCAACTCCTCGACACGACGCACCGACAACCCCTGTCGGATGATTTCGTTGTAGAGCTTCAGCTGCAGAGCCGGGTCGGTGATTGTGAGCAGAGCACGTGCATGGCCCATATCGAGACGCTTGTCGCGCAGGCCAAGCTGTACCTCGGCGGGCAGACGCAGCAAACGCAAGAAGTTGGCCACCGTGGCGCGCTTCTTACCGATGCGTTCGCTCAGGCGTTCTTGCGTGAGGTTGTATTGGTCGATAAGTTTGCGAAATGTAAGCGCAATTTCTATCGCGTTGAGGTCTTCGCGCTGGATATTCTCAATCAGAGCCATCTCGGTGAGCTCGGCATCGTTGGCCGTGCGGATGTAGGCGGGCACAGATTCAAGGCCGGCCAGCTGTGCGGCGCGATAGCGACGTTCGCCGGCGATAATTTGATATGTATCGGGGCCGGTCTTGCGCAGCGACAGCGGCTGGATGATGCCGAGTTCGCGTATCGAAGCTGCCAATTCGGCCAGCGCTTCATCGTCGAAGGTTCGACGCGGCTGGTCGGGGTTGGCTGAAATGCGGTCGAGAGGTATGTCGTTGATAGCCGACGAGCCGCGTGCGGGCACATCGTCCATCGAAATCAGCGAATCGAGGCCGCGGCCCAGAGCGTTTCGCTTTACGTGAGGTGTTGCCATAGGTGTTAGTGTTTTTTGGCTTTATGCTTGGCGAGAATTTCGCGAGCGAGCAGGTTATGCGACGTGGCACCGCGCGAATCGGGGTCGTACAGGATTACGGGCAGGCCGTGGCTGGGCGCCTCGCTGAGGCGTATATTGCGCGGAATGACCGTGTCGAACACCATGTCGGCGAAGTGGCCTTTGAGTTCCTCGTAGATTTGGTTGGCGAGGCGTAGGCGAGCATCGTACATCGTCAGCAGGAAGCCCTCGATTTCGAGCGAAGGATTGAGACGCGATTTGATAATGCGAATCGTGTTGAGCAGCTTGCTGATGCCTTCGAGCGCGAAATATTCGGCTTGCACAGGGATGATCACAGAGTCGGCAGCCGTCAGTGCATTGACGGTTATAAGACCCAGCGACGGCGAGCAGTCGATTAATATATAATCATACTTCGTCTTTACGGGAGCGAGCAAATCGGCCAACACGCGCTCGCGGTGGTCACGATTAATCAACTCCAACTCGGCACCGGCCAAGTCGATACGCGACCCCAGCAAGTCGAGTCCTTCGATACAAGTAGGCACTTGCGAGCCGTCGACCGGATAGCCGTCGACAAGACACTCGTAGATTGAGGAGGTCATGTTGCGCGGATCGATACCATAGCCCGAGGTGGCATTGGCCTGCGGGTCCGCGTCTACAATCAGTATCTTTTTTCCTTGCTGAGCCAGCGAAGCGGCAAGGTTGATGGTCGTGGTCGTCTTGCCGACACCGCCCTTTTGATTGGCTATTGCGATAATTTTACCCATTGGGATGTTTCTTTATTTTTCTAAGCGCAAAGTAACAAATTTTTGCTGAAATACCACAACATTTGTTCCACGAAAAAGACGCAAATGTTAATAACTTGAGTATTTTTAACTGAATTACGCTGATTATAAGCCTCATTAAAGCAATTTAACAGTCCGTGAAACGTTCGACACCCGGACACTCCCGCCATCGGCCCGACCGCCGCCGACAGAGGCTCGACAATAAGCCTCGCAATGCAGCTCTTATTGGCCGCGTGCGGATTTTTTACTAATTTTGTAGCGAAAACTAACGCTACCTCAATAACACTTGACCCATATACAAATATGACCGAAGCACGTCCTCTGATTCTTATTACCAACGACGACAGCATCGCCGCCCCCGGATTGCTGCGCCTCGTCGATTGCATGCCGGCCGAGGCCGACATCATAGTAGTAGCGCCGGCCGAGCAACATTCGGGCCAATCGTCGGCTCTGAGCGTTGGCACGCCGCTGCGCATCCGACAGGTCGCCGACTACCGCTCGGCGCGCATGTTCACCGTCACGGGCACGCCGGTCGATTGCATCAAACTTGCCATGAGCGCCATCGTGCCGCGACGCCCGACACTCGTTCTGGCCGGCATCAACCACGGCTCCAACTCAGGCTGCAACGTCATCTACTCAGGCACCATGGGCGCCGTACTCGAGGGCTGCACCCTCGGCATCACTTCGGCCGGCTTTTCGCTGCTTCAGCACTCCATGTCGGCCGACTTTTCGATGGCTATGCCCTTCATCTCCGACATCGTAGCCAAGCTGCTCGAACGCCCGCTTCCGGCCGGCATCTGCCTGAATATCAACATTCCGGCTCGAGTCACACCGGCCGGAGTCAAAGTCTGCCGTGCCGCCCGCGGCCACTGGACCGATGAGTACGCACGCTACACCGACCCCTCGGGCAATCCGTTCTATTGGCTCACCGGACACTTCGTCAACGAAGAGCCCGACGCGGCCGACACCGACGAATACTGGCTCAGCAAGAAATACATCTCCGTCGTACCCGTCAAGGGCGATATGACCGCCATCGGATACCTTTCGACTGCCTCTAAATTTTTCGACCGATGACCGACACCGCTACCGACTTGCGCACACTGCGCCAAAACATATACGTGATGCGCAACGGCATCCTCGCCGACAGTCTGCGCCAAAACGGATGCCCCTACCGGCTGATTTTCGGCCTCAACCTGCCTCAGCTCACCGAAATTGCCACGCAGACCGGCCGACGAGCCGACTTGGCACTCGAATTGTGGCGCGACACATCGCTGCGCGAAGCTGCACTGATGGCTCCGATGCTATATCCGCCCGAAGAGCTCACACTCGACTTCGCACGCGAACGCGCCGCTGCAGTGCGCTGGACCGAGGATGCCGACATCCTCTGCTTCAAGCTCCTGCGCCACGCACCATTTGCCGACCGACTGGCCGAAGAACTATGCGCTGCTGACGCTCCACTAAGCCGCTACACGGGCTTGCGACTCTACTTCTGCATCGTCGCTCAGCACCCGGCCGAGGCTCTGAAAGCCGCCGAGCGCGAGCTCGCTCGCCCCGAGCCGCTATCCACACTGGCGGCTATGCTCCGCCAGGAAGCCGAATTCCTCCTCGAGTCCCCCACTCCGTGATTTTTAATCATACAGATACGAAAAAATCCCGCCGCGGCGGGATTTTTTTCTTTATCGAGTGTCTCGTTTTGATTATTTTTCATCGAGTTTGCGAAGCAGATGCTCTACCGACTTCACAATCTGATTGTCGACACCGGCAGCGACCTCGGCCGGCGAGTTATACACAACGACGTCGGGCGTCAGCTGATGGTTTTCGAGTACATTGCCTTGCATATCCATTGATGTCACTTGCGGAATACCGAAAACTATCGACGGGTCGATTTGATTTTCCCACCAGACGGCAGTCATAGTGCCGGGCACGGGAGCGCCGACCACATCGCCGATGCCGAGCGTCTGATACACGAACGGCGAGCCGTGAGCATCGCTATAGTTCGACTCATTGACCAGCATCACCGACGGCTTGGTCCACTGCGAGAAGGGCTCCGAACCTACATATTGACCACGAGGCACAAAGCGCACATATTCACGACCACTTAGCAACTGAGCCAAGTCGTTGTGCAGCCATCCGCCGCCATTCCAGCGAGTGTCTACGATGACAGCCTCGCAGTTGCGATACTTGCCAAGCAGTTCGGAGTAGACCGTGCGGAAGCTGGGCGAATCCATGCCCTGAACATGTACATAGCCGATACGACCATTCGAAAGCGAGTCGACCAAAGCCTGATTGCGGCGCACCCAGCGACGATAGAGCAGATTATTCTCGTCGCCGGTCGAGATAGCACGAATTTCGACATTGCGTTCCGTGCCGTCAGCAGCCGAGCGCACAGTCAGACGCACGCGCTTGCCGGCCTTGTCAGTCAGCAGCGGGAAGTAGTCGACTCCGGCTTCGATAGCTTGGCCATCAATAGCAAGGATGATATCGCCGGCCTTGACTCCGGCCTTAGCCGTTGCGAGCGGGCCTCCGGCGATAGTTTCAGCTACCTTCAAGCCGTCGCCCGCGTGAGCCGGGTCGAAGAATGCGCCGAGCGAAGCCGTGCTGTGAGCTGTAGCGGCATAGTAGCGGCCGCCGGTGTGCGAGGCGTTGAGTTCGCCCAGAATTTCGCTCAGCAGTATTGCAAAGTCATAGTTATTATTGATATAGGGCAAGAATCGGCGGTAAGCCTCGCCATAGCCTTCCCAATCGACACCATGCAGGTCCTTGTCGTAGAACTTATCGCGCACCTGCGAGAGCATGTGGTCGAATATGTATTCACGTTCGAGCGAAGGTCGGCGGTCGTATTCTGCTTCGAAAGCGATAGCCTTCGTCGAGCCACCTTCGAGAGTGACTTTAGTCATGCCTCGGCCGGAAATCACAAAGATATTTTCGCCCTTGCTGTCGGGCACGATGCCGCCGCTAACACCGGCAGCCAGCACCTTCGTTTCTTTCTCGCGCAAGTCGTAGACCATCAGATTGGAATCGCCGGCCGGGTCCATAGCCACATAGTAGAGTTTGGAGCCATCGGGAGCCAAGAAGTAGTCGCCCATGAAAGCCGATACCGGGGTCAGGCGCTTGGTGCGCATATCACGGCCATCGAGGTCGAAGGGCGGCATAGGCTTTTCGTCTTTTTCTTCATCAGCGTTCTTTTTCTTGCCTTTCTTCTTGTCTTTGCCTTTCTTATCTTTATCCTTAGCGCTATCATCGTCAGCTTCGTCGTCCTTTGCCTTAGCAAGCTCGGCTTCTTCCTTGGTCATGTGCAGACGGTCGTAGGCTTCAGGCGTAAGAGCCATGAACATGATGTCCGACTGGTTGCCCCACGAGCCGTGCGACTTCATACCGTAGCGGCCACTCTCCCAAGTGATTGCCTGACCGTCGAGTGCCCAGCGCGGATTGCCGTCGGAGTAGCCGCTCTCGGTGAGATCGACAAGGCCGGTACCGTCGGCATTGAACATTGCGATGTCGACATTATTCCAACCGCCGATGCCGATATATGTAGCCAACAAGCGCTTCGAGTCGGGACTCCATTCGAAGCTGACGTCGCCGTCGCTGTACGAGTAATTGTACTTGCCGTCGAGAGCCGTATTTACAGCCTTGGTCGCAGGGTCAATTACGCGAACGATGGTGCGATTTTCCAAGAAGGCCACTTTCTTACCGTCGGGACTAAAGACCGGCTGCTGAGCAGCGGTCTCGCAGCTATAGAGCGACTCCTCGACAAGGTCGGTGGCATAGGTGAACGACTTCTCGTCCTTATTCTTAATGGTGCAAGTGAACAGCTGCCACTTGCCATCGCGTTCGCTATCATACACAAGGGTGCGGCCATCGGCGCTGAAGCTGACGTTGCGCTCCTGTCCGGGCGTGTTCGTGATGCGCTTGGTTGTGGCGTATTCCACCGAGGTGACGTAAACATCGCCGCGAATCACGAAAGCCACCTCCTTGCCGTCGGGACTCACAGCCATAGTCGTGGCGCCCGACGTGCGAGTCTGCTGCACATGGTCGAGGTCGTAGTCGTCGGCTACGATGTTCACAGCCACCTTCGACGGTTCGGCTCCCGGACGCACGGTATAGATTTCGCCGTCCCAACTGAAAGCCATCAGCTTGCCGTCGGGCGTGGCCGACAACGAGCGCACCGGATGCTTTGCGAAGTGAGTCAGCTGACGCTTGGCCGAGTTACCCAACGTGCGGGCATAGACATTGAGCGTGCCATCTTCCTCACTCAGATACACAAACGAGTCGGCGCCGGTCCACACGGGGCACTGGTCGTTGCCGCCGAACGTAGTCAGTTGAGTGTACTTTTCGCCGTCGCGCAGCCAGATATCGCCGGTACTCGACGACATCTCGTGCTTGCGCCATTCGTTTTCGTAACCTTTCCTATCTTGATAGAGAATACGGCCATCGGCAGCCACGCTGAGTGCTTGCATCGGGATGGTCGAAAGCATGGCCGGGCGCCCTCCTTCGACACTGACAGTGTAGACCTGAGCTGCAAACGGGCCTTGAGCAGCCTCGCGGGCAGCCGCCAGGCGCGACGAATAGGCCACCGTCGAATCGTTGACCCAGCCGAGCACGGTCTCCGAACCATTGTGTGTGGTCAGTCGACGTGGACGGCCACCGGCTGCGGGCATCACAAACACATCAGTCGAGCCTGTACGGTCGCTCGAGAACGCGATGCGCGTTCCGTCGGGACTCCATGTCGGAGCCGTGTCGTAACCTTCGTCAGTAGTCAGCTGGCGAGCGGTGCCACCAATCGAGGGCACCGTGTAAATGTCGCCCTTATAAGTGAAGGCTATTGTCGACCCATCAGGCGACAACGCCACGTTGCGCAGCCACAGTGGCGCCTCCGAGGCGGCAGCTGTAGCTGTCGTAGCTGCCAGCGCGGCAGCCACAATTGTAATAAGCGGGTATTTCATATTTATGTGATATATGTTCTCTTGTTTAGCTCTACAAAGGTAAGACGAAAAAAACAAACAATAATCACACCCTACGCCAAAAAATACCAAAACGACCAAGCTATTCACCCCGTAAATCATTTTAATCACAATTTCCGAAAGTTTCAAAGGTGAAAAATATTAAAAGACCAAAGAGATTCGAGAATTTATTATTAACTTTGCGAGTTAATAAGAAGAAATATGATATCGAGCCTACACGAAGACAACAAACTGAAATCACTTCGCGCACTGATTAACGACAGCGAACGGATTGCAGTAGTGACCCACAGTGCCCCCGATGGCGACGCTGCCGGCTCGTCGTTGGCTCTGATGCACATATTAGGCCATCTGGAGAAAGATGTTCGCGTCATTTTCCCCGACATGCTGCCGCCGCTACTTCGCAGCCTGCCGGGCGCCAAAGATGCCACAGACGCCACTCGCTACCCCGACTTCGCACGCAAACTAATCTCGGAAGCCGACCTCATCGTGTGCCTCGACTTCAACGAGCTCAGCCGCACCGGTGCCCTCGGCAAGCTTGTCGGGGAGGCCGCCGCGCCGAAGGTGATGATCGACCACCACCTCAATCCGGCCGACTTCGCCACCGTCACCATCTCGCGTCCCGAGATGTCGTCAACGTGCTATCTGCTCTTCCGCGTGCTATGCGGCTTGGAGTTGTTCTCTTTTTTCGATAAAGCCGCCGCCGAATGTCTGCTGACCGGCATGATGACCGACACCGGCAACTTCTCGTACAACGCATCGGACCCCGAAATCCACATCGTAGTGGCTGAGCTGATGAAACTCGGAGCTAATCCCGAAGAAATCTACCGCCGCCAGTTCGAAACACATAGCGAAAACAGCTTGCGGCTCAACTCATACGCTCTGCTCGAAAAGATGGAAGTATTCCCCGAAGCAGGTGCCGCACTCATCACCCTGTCGCGCAACGAGCTCAACAAATTTCAGTACGTCAAAGGCGACACCGAAGGATTGGTCAACCGACCGCTGGCAATCCCCGAGGTCGTCTACTCGTGCTACTTGCGCGAAGAGGACGGATATGTCAAAGTGTCGATGCGCTCGCTAGGCGACTTCCCCGTCAACGAACTCTGCCACGAATACTTCGGCGGTGGAGGACACCGCAACGCTGCCGGAGGCGAATTCAACGGCACCCTGGAGCAAGCCGCCGACCTCTTCCGCTCGCTGCTCGAAACTAACAAACAACTTTACTTGGCAAACCGATAAAACCAACCTCTATATATGAAAAAAATATTCCACAACCTGGCCTTAGCGCTCCTGTTCTTCGCATCGGCAGCTGTCGTTGCTTCGTGCGGCGACGACCGCTCTTACGCCAAGCTGCTCAACACGGAAAACGCCGACGTCAACCGCTTCTTGGCCGACCAGCGCGTCATCAACGAAGTACCAGCCGACTCACTCTTCGAATCGGGTCCCAATGCGCCTTACTATCGCCTCGACGAGGACGGTATGCTCTACATGCAGGTACTCGACCCCGGCACGCCCGGCAACCGCGTCAAGGACGACGAGCAAATCTACTTCCGCTTTACTCGCTACAACATCGCAAGCTACGACAACGGCGAATTCAGCGTCTCCGAAGGTAACGACAACGTACTCAACGGCAACCTCTCGTTCCGATACAACAACTATCAGATAAGTTCATCGTACGATTTCGGCCCCGGCATCCAAAAGCCGCTTTCGTACTTGCCTATCGACTGCGTGGTGAATATCGTCATCAAATCGCAATGGGGCATGCCCGGCGAGATGCAGTACGTGATACCATACCTCTACAACATCCGCTATTTCCGACCGAAACTCTAACATAGCTCCGACGGACTAACACTTCGACTTCCTACCTAAAATCTAAAAACTCTATACAACTATGGCACTTATAAAATCAATCTCGGGCATCCGCGGCACTATCGGTGGCCGCCCGAGTGAAGGCCTGTCGCCCCTCGACATTGTCAAATTCACGGCGGCGTACGCAACCTTTATCGCTAAAACAACGACCAAAACTTCGCGCACTATCGTCGTCGGACGCGACGCTCGCCTCTCGGGCAAGATGGTGCTCGACATCGTCACAGGCACTCTCATCGGCATGGGCTTCCATGTCGTAAACATTGGCCTGGCTTCGACTCCTACCACCGAAATCGCCGTCACCAAAGAACACGCTTGCGGCGGTCTCATCCTCACCGCTTCGCACAACCCGCTGCAGTGGAACGCACTCAAGCTCCTCAACGAACGTGGCGAATTCCTCTCCGATGCCGAAGGCAAGGAGGTACTCCGCATTGCCGAAGAGGAATCTTTCTCGTTCGCTGAAGTCGGCGACCTCGGACACCTATACACCAACGACACCTATAATCGCCGCCACATCGACATGGTGCTGAACCTCGACCTCGTCGACCGCGACGCTATCGCAAAAGCCAACTTCACAGTGGCCGTCGATGCTGTCAACTCTGTAGGCGGCATCGTAATCCCGCAGCTGCTCCACGCTCTGGGCGTAAAAAACATCATAGAGCTCAACTGCGACGCCACCGGCAAGTTTGCACACACCCCCGAACCGATACCCGAAAACCTCACCGACATTGCCGCGCTGGTCAAGGAAACCGGCGCCGACGTTGGCTTCGTTGTTGACCCCGACGTCGACCGCCTGGCTATCGTCAAGGACGGCGGCGAGATGTTCGGCGAAGAATACACTCTCGTCTCGATTGCCGACTACGTGCTCAGCCACACTCCCGGCGCAACAGTTTCGAACCTCAGCTCGAGCCGCGCTCTGCGCGACGTCACCGAGCGCCATGGCTGCCAATACACAGCGGCCGCCGTCGGCGAAGTGAACGTCGTAACCGAGATGAAACGCACCGGAGCCGTTATCGGCGGCGAAGGCAACGGCGGCGTCATCTACCCCGCCATCCACTACGGCCGCGACGCGCTCGTTGGCGTGGCTCTGTTCCTGACCATGATGGCCAAGACCGGCAAAAAGCCCTCCGAAATTCGCGCCACACTGCCCGAATATAGCATCTACAAGACTAAGGTTCAGCTCACCGCCGGCCTCGACGTCGACGCTCTCCTCGAAAAGGTAAAAGCCAAGTATGCCGGCGAACGCATCACCGACATCGACGGCGTCAAAATCGACTTCGCCGACAAGTGGGTACATCTGCGCCGCTCCAACACCGAGCCTATCATCCGCGTTTATGCCGAAGCCTCCACAAACGAAGGCGCTCAGCAACTGGCCGAGCAGGTCAAGCAGGTGATCCTCGACATGGTCGGCTAATCGCCTAAACTACTTCTACGGCGGTCCGCTCCCCTCAACGGCGGGGCGGACCGCTCGCTACGAAAATACGAACACTATCTGTCATGATTTCAATCAACAACCTATCGGTAGAATTCAGCGCTCGCGCCCTCTTCGACAACGTCAGCTATGTAATCAACGACAAGGATCGCATAGCTCTGGCCGGAAAAAACGGCGCCGGCAAGTCGACCATGCTCAAAATCATAGCCGGACTGCAAAAGCCCACATCGGGCACTGTAGCCATACCGGCCGACGTCACCGTGGGCTACCTGCCGCAGACCATGATCACCAACGATACGCTGACCGTGGAGCAAGAAGTCGGCAAGGCATTCGCCCACATCGACGAAATGCAGCACCGACTCGACGCCATGAACGCTGACCTGGCCGAACGCACCGACTACGAATCGGAAGCTTACCACAAGTTGATTGACGACATGACAGCTCTCACCGAGCAACTCGCACTGGCGCAAGCCGACAACTGTCGCGCCGAACTCGAAAAGACGCTGCTCGGCCTCGGCTTCGTCCGCGATGACTTCTCTCGCCCGACCTCGGAATTCAGCGGCGGCTGGCGCATGCGCATCGAGCTTGCGAAGTTGCTGCTGCAGCGGCCCGACGTACTGCTGCTCGACGAGCCGACCAACCACCTCGACATCGAATCAATTCAGTGGCTCGAGAACTTCCTCATTACCAAGGCCAAAGCCGTGGTGCTCGTCAGCCAC
This sequence comes from uncultured Bacteroides sp., assembly GCA_964433215.1. Taxonomy (GTDB): domain Bacteria; phylum Bacteroidota; class Bacteroidia; order Bacteroidales; family Muribaculaceae; genus CAG-873. The sequence continues at coordinate 12,386 of CAYSQI010000020.1, read as the reverse complement.
GACCGCGCATTCCTCGACAACGTCACTCACCGCACCATCGAAATCTCGCTCGGCAAAATCTACGACTACAACGTCAACTACACACACTACGTAGCCCTGCGCGCCGAACGACTCGAGCAGCAAATGCGCGCCTACAACAACCAGCAGAAGCAAATCGCCGACACCGAAGCTTTCATCGAACGCTTCCGCTACAAGGCCACCAAAGCCGTGCAGGTACAGAGCCGCATGAAGCAGCTCGCCAAAATAGAGCGCATCGAAGTCGACGAAATCGACACATCGCACATCAACCTGCGATTTCCGCCGGCACCTCGCTCGGGCGACTTCCCGGTCATCGCCGACAATGTAGGCAAGGCCTACGGCGACCACCAAGTCTTCGACGGCGCCACATTCACCATACGCCGAGGCGAGAAAGTGGCCTTCGTGGGCAAGAACGGCGAGGGCAAATCGACTTTGGTGAAATGTATCATGGGCGAAATTCCCTTCACAGGCTCGCTGAAAATCGGCCACAACGTGAAGATCGGATACTTCGCTCAGAATCAAGCATCTCTGCTCGACGAAGACGTCACCGTATTCGACACCATCGACCGCGTGGCCGTCGGCGACATCCGCACCAAAATTCGCGACATATTGGGCGCATTCATGTTTGGCGGCGAAGCATCAGACAAGAAGGTAAAAGTACTCTCGGGCGGCGAACGCACTCGTCTGGCCATGATTCGCCTGCTGCTGCAGCCCGTCAACCTGCTCATCCTCGACGAACCGACCAACCACCTCGACATCAAGACAAAAGACGTGCTCAAGCAAGCCATCAAAGACTTCGACGGCACCGTAATCCTCGTCAGCCACGACCGCGACTTCCTCAACGGACTCGTCGAAAAAGTCTACGAATTCGGTGGCGGTAAAGTGCGCGAGCATCTCGGTGGCATTTACGAATTCCTCGAGCACAAGCGTATCGACTCGCTCCGCGAACTCGAGAAAAACACTCCGACAGCCGCGCCCAAGCAGCAAGCCACGCCGAAAAAAGAGGCACCCGCCGAAAAGCCGGCATCAAAAAGCGTGGCACCGCGCCTGAGCTACGCCGAGCAGCGCGAACGCGACAAGATGGTGAAGCGCGCTCGCCGCAAAGTCGAAGAAGCCGAAGCTCGCGTAGCCGAGCTCGAACAGGCCGTAAAAGACATCGAAAACGCACTGGCCGACCCCGCCGCAGCCACTGCCGACCCCGACATCTACAACCGCCACGCCAACACGGTCAAAGAACTCGAAAACGCCATGAGCGTCTGGGAGTTAGCCACCATCGAACTCGAAGAGCTCGAAAACTAATCACCCACAAGCGCAAGCATTGCGCATCGTAGCAAGAAAAAGAAAATGCGACAGATTGTTCCGATATAAAGCCGTGAACAATCTATATCCATTTATCAAACCGCGGAGCGAACATATCGATATCGCGCTGTGGTAGTCCGAGTTTTCGAGCTTCCGTGCGCCATGATTTCATTGACATCTTCACCTCGGTAATAATTCTCGTTGCTTTGTCTGTTGTAAGCATATAATCACCGGCTGACGCCAATAGAGTATTAAGATTCGATTCGTTTGTCGTGCGGTTGATCAATAGGCTTTGATTATCGGCAAGTGTCGGATTGATGTCATAGGCAGGCGAGAGCTCCCATCCTTTCCGCGTCAACAAAAAGCCATGATTGCGAAAATGGTCATCGGAGTCGCCTACAATGATATTGAACGCGACACGACGATATAGCTCTTCAAGATTTTTCTCTACATTGCAACCATGCCGAACTATAAAATCTACGATATCGGTATAGCCATAACCAGTCGAAGCGTTGTCGCCGTCCGTCAGGCCAAGCAACGTTAGTGAAGATGCAAAGTGTATTCGTTTTCCATCGCAATCACGGTCAAATCGTTTTGAAAGGAGAATATGATAATCTTCGCCGTTAATCGTGCGAGTCTCTGCAACATTCAGTCCGGCTTTACGACCCATCACATGGCAAAACAACTCCCATTGCGCAACATCATATTCATCTTTGCGCGAAGGAAATTTTGCCACAGTCAGAGCGCCATCTTCATCTACGACTGATGCCTTGGGTCTGGCTCCGCCGAGAGAAGTTCCCGGATGCAAAAGTTGTATCAACCACTTCTTTGATGGTAAAATGTGTTTCTCCTCGCTTAACTCTATTTCACGTGCAGCGTACATCAGTTCTTTGACATTCGCCAATGGCGGTACACGGAGGTTTTCCTCACAATTAATATACTTACCACCGAGTGTTTCAGAAAACCTAAAACCGCCCATGCGCGACGCATCGTCAATTCCCATTAGGTAGTCGAATGATGTCAATCTGCGCACGGCTCTCTTCTCATCGGCAGCGGCTATTTGCTCCCGCCTGTTCAACAAAGTGCGGCCCCATCGGTCGGGAAGGGCATCAGAGAAGCAGGCAAATATGTCGCGATCCTGTCGATTGTACTGTATTCCGATATAGTTCTGCAAATCTTCACTTAGGAAAACATCTCCATATTTGGCAAGCCATTCTTTATCGTAAGAGAACCCATAGACTTCACTGCCACGTACAGAGTCGCACGACAACTCGCCAATAAGCTGCGGCGTTTCCAACCAATCAAAGTCGGCATACACAAATAATTTTTGCATGGCTTATTCCTTTTTAGATGCTCTTTGGCGATGTTTAAGGCTCAAATCTTGCAAATTACGGCCAAGGGTATCTTCCTTGGCTATCAAAAGAAGGTCATCATCAAGCTGCAACACATACAAGACTCGGGCATAGATGCCGATTGATACTGTCGCGGCGCCTTTCTCAATGCGATTTACTGTTAGTGGCGAACATGTTGCTCGTTCGGCAACTTGCGCAATCGAAAGATTACGACGAAGTCTGGCGAGCTTTATCTGCTCACCCATAAGCGCCATTTTTTGTTCCACTTTCCGGGGCAACTTTGTACCCATCGTGTTCTTTGCCATACTCAACATATCTTTTAATGCTACAAAATTAATAAAATTCTACATTATATGATATGTTAAGTACAAAAAAATTACGACTAGTGAACCGCAATCCGAAATAACCGTAAATCTTACGGTGAATTTGTAACCGGCTATTGTAGCTCAAATTTTAACAGGCGATGGCGCGATGCTGTCGCCTTTATTTTTTGATTTGCAAAATATCGAAAAACGACATACCTTTTGCAAAGGAATCCCCCGGTGTCCATGTTGAAAAACAAACCTCGGGGTTTAGTGTATCCCACCGACGAACGATGAAGCTCGGTTAGCTGCGGGAACGACGGCGAGTTTCGATGGCTTCGAGCAGGGTTTCGAGCTCAGATTTGACTCGGCGCAGACGCGACACTACTTCAAATCGACGAGATACACCCGACGAATTATTGCGCAGATGGTCCTCGGCGGCTTCGAGGCGGAGGCCCTTTTCGCGCACAAGATAGTAAATCATACGGATTTTTTCGACATCGTCGGGGGTGTAGAATCGTGTGCCGCCGGCATTGCGTCGCGGCTTGATCAAGGTGAATTTCTTTTCCCAAAACCGTAGTGTCGACTGCGGAATCTCGAGAATCTCGGCCACTTCGCCGATTTTGTAGAATTTCTTGTCAAGGTCGTTCATAATCAATCCATTACGTGTGCGGCATTGTCGGCCTGGCGTATCATTTCGTCGTACTGTTCAGGCGTCAAATCCATAAAATAATAATTCACAGGGTTTTGCGGCTCGCCCTTGAAGCGCACCTCATAGTGCAGGTGCGGACCGGTCGATTTACCGGTGTTTCCGACTCGACCTATAAGGTCGCCGCGGTGCACGGCTTGGCCATCACGAACCAAGATTGCCGATAGGTGAGCATAGCGAGTCGTATAGTTGTAGCCGTGGTTAATTTCAATCAAATTGCCATAACCACTCTGCCACTTGCTATATGTGACCACACCGTCGCCGGTGGCATAGACCGGGGTGCCGACGTCGCTGGAAAAGTCCATGCCGGCGTGGAAGCGAGTCGTACCATAGACCGGGTCGCGGCGATAACCATAACCCGACGCCATGGTCTTTAGAAATTTTTCCGAAATGGGCTGGATTGCCGGCACACAAGCCAATCGCTCGGACTGATGCGAGGCACGCTCGCGCAGATAGTCGAACGATTTGCTCTGCGTGTAGAGCATATTGTCGAGGTGGTCGAGCTTGCGTGACACGGTGCGGTACAATTCCATACTCGACATCGAATCAAGGCTTTCGTAGTAGCGCTGCCGCTCCAATCCGGCAAATCTATCGCCACGCGTGAGCGGGTCGGCCTGCATGAGCACGCGGTAGAAGTTGTTGTCGCGCGCTGCGATATCTTCCATGACGGCGAGAGCCTCGTCGCTGCGGCGTTCAAGCATCTCGAGGCGGCTCTCCATATCGGCATTGGCATGTCGAAGCTCGCGCTCGCGCGGAAAGTCGACCAGCACGTAGGCCACACCGACACCAAGCACACCGATAGCCGCGCCAATCGCGTATTGGCGAATTGTCGACCACAGACGAGCCCTGCGCGACGGATAGACGCGCTCGTACTGCTCGCTGGCTGGGTTATATCTGTAGAATGCTTTCTGGCTCATTGCCGGCGCTGAAACGTGATATCACTTGCAAATTTAGCGATTTTTGCGTAATTTTGCGCGAATTTAGAGCCACAAAATCCACTCGACGCGGCCCGTAAAAAAACCAGACAATCAAACCAACACCTCAATATGTTGACTGCTAAAGAAATACGCAAGTCTTTCAAAGACTTTTTCGAATCGAAAGGGCACCATATCGTACCCTCAGCACCCATGGTAATCAAGGATGACCCAACGCTGATGTTCACCAACGCCGGCATGAACCAGTTCAAGGACATCATCTTAGGCAACAAAGCCGCTAAATATGTTCGCGTAGCCGACTCGCAGAAGTGTCTGCGTGTGAGCGGCAAGCACAACGACCTCGAGGAGGTCGGACACGACACTTACCACCACACCATGTTCGAAATGCTCGGCAACTGGTCGTTCGGCGACTACTTCAAGCAAGAAGCCATCGACTGGGCTTGGGAATACCTCGTTGACGTACTCAAACTCGACCCCGAGCGCCTATACGCCACCGTATTCGAAGGCTCGGCTGCCGAAGGTCTCGAACGCGACAACCAAGCCGCCGGCATCTGGGAAAAGCACTTGCCCGCTTCGCACATCATCAACGGCAACAAGCACGACAACTTCTGGGAAATGGGCGACACCGGCCCCTGCGGTCCCTGCTCGGAAATCCATATCGACCTGCGCCCCGACAGCGAACGCGCTGCTATCGCCGGAGCCGACCTCGTCAACCACGACCATCCCCAGGTAATCGAAATCTGGAACCTCGTATTCATGCAGTACAACCGCCTGGCCGACGGCTCGCTCCAGCCTCTGCCTGCCCGCGTCATCGACACCGGCATGGGCTTCGAACGCCTCTGCATGGCTATGCAGGGCAAGACCTCGAACTACGACACCGACGTGTTCACCCCGCTGATTGGCAAAATCTCCGACCTCTCGGGCATGGCCTACGGCAAGGATGCCGACGTCGACGTGGCTATGCGCGTAATCGCCGACCACGTGCGCACCATCTCGTTCTCGATTGCTGACTCGCAGCTGCCGTCGAACGCCAAGGCCGGATACGTCATCCGCCGTATCTTGCGCCGCGCCGTTCGCTACGCTTATACATTCCTGAAGCAGAAATCAGCCTTCATGTATCGCCTCGTCGACACCCTCATCGAATCGATGGGCGAAGCATATCCCGAGCTGCCCGCTCAGCGCGACCTTATCATGAAGGTTATCAAGGAAGAGGAAGACGCCTTCCTGCGCACTCTCGAAAACGGCATCCGCCTACTCGACGACGCCATCGCTCAGGCCAAGGCTGCCGGCAACGACCACATCTCGGGCAAACAAGCATTCGTACTCTACGACACCTACGGATTCCCCCTCGACCTCACCGAGCTCATCCTCAAAGAAAAAGGCATGACACTCGACCAGGCCGAATTCGACAAGGAAATGCAGGCTCAGAAGCAGCGCGCACGCAGCGCCGCCGCTGTCGAAGCCACCGACTGGGTGAGCATCAACGAAGGCGAGCAGCAGTTTGTCGGCTACGACTCGCTCGAAGTCGAGACCAACATCCTGCGCTACCGCCGCGTGAAGCAAAAGAACAATGAATACTACCAGATAGTACTCGCCACCACTCCGTTCTACGCCGAAATGGGCGGCCAGAGCGGCGACCGCGGCACTCTCACCGATACCGCCACCGGCGAAGCCATCGAAATCTACGACACCAAGCGCGAAAACGGCATGGGCGTACACCTAACCAAGAAGTTGCCCGCCAACCCGGCCGGCTCCTTCCGCGCCACAGTCAACGCCGATATCCGCCGCGCTATCTCGTGCAACCACACCGCCACCCACCTGCTCCACCAAGCCCTGCGCGACGTGCTCGGCACACACGTAGAGCAGAAAGGCTCGCTCGTGACCCCCGACTCGCTGCGCTTCGACTTCTCTCACTTCCAGAAAGTGACACCCGAAGAGCTGCGCGCCGTCGAGCGTCTGGCCAACAAGCGCGTACGCGAAGCCATCGCCCTCGACGAGCACCGCTGCGTGCCCATCGCCCAAGCTCGCGAGATGGGCGCCATGGCCCTGTTCGGCGAAAAATACGGCGACGAAGTGCGCGTAATCCGCTACGGCGACTCAATCGAGCTCTGCGGTGGCACACACGTAGCCAACACCGGCAACATCGGCATGATTCACATCGTTTCCGAAAGCTCAATCGCCGCCGGCATTCGCCGTATCGAAGCCATCACCGCATCGGCCGTCGAAGACGCCATGGAATTCATGATTAATACAGCCCATGGCGTTGCAGCCCTGCTCAACAACACACCCGACGTAATCGGCGCTCTCAAAAAGGCTCTCGACGAAAACGCCGACCTGCGCCGCAAGGCCGAAGAAGCCGTCAACGAACGCATCCAAAACCTTGCTGCCAAAGTGCTCGAATCGGCTACCACCACCGAAAGCGGCATCCGCCTGGCAAGTCTGCGCGGCAAGTTCATCCCCGACGTAGTCAAGGGCGTTGCATTTGCTGTCCGCGCTGCGTCGCCCGAGAACACGGCATTCGTTGCCGCCACGTCCGACCTCTCGGGCAAGCCCCTGCTGACGGTGATGCTCACCGAAGACATCGCCAAAAACGGTCTCAGCGCCGCCGCTATCGTGCGCGAAGCTGCCAAAGCCATCAAGGGCGGCGGCGGCGGCCAGCCCGGCTTCGCACAGGCCGGAGGCAAGGACGTCGACGGCATCGACATCGCCTTCAAAGCCCTAATCGGCGCTATTAAATAAGACTATTAATCGATGGCGGCCACCGGCGACCTATCGCGTCGGTGGCCTCCTTCACAAATACCTGACTACCATGATACGCCACCTGACACTTTTGCTCGCCACACTCATGACAGTGTGCCTGAGCTCACGTGCCGCCGTCAGCGACACGCTCCTAATCGAATCAAAGCACCTGGACACACCGATGAAAGTCACCGTGGTCGTGCCCGAGGCATCAAAGGCCGACCCCGCGCTGCGCTTCCCCACCGTATATCTGCTCAACGGCTACAGCGGCGACTACCGCGCCTGGGGCAACCTGCGCCCCGACATGGCCGACCTCGCCGACCGCTACGGCATGGTAATCGTGATGCCCGACGGCCGCGACAGCTGGTACTGGGACTCGCGCCCCGGCATGATGATGGAATCGTTCTTTGTCCAAGACCTCGTCCCCACCATCGACCACAAGCTGCCGACAATCGCCGACGCATCGAAACGCGCTATCTCCGGCCTCAGTATGGGCGGCCACGGTGCGCTCTGGCTCGGCATTCGCCATAGCGACATCTGGGGCTCGGCAGCCAGCATGTCGGGCGGCGTTGACATCCGCCCCTTCCCCAACAACTGGAAGATGAAAACCCTCATCGGCGAACAAGCCACAAATCCGCAGGCGTGGGAGGACCACACGGTCATCAACCTCGTGCCTCAGCTACAACCCGGCCAGCTCAACATCCTCTTCGACTGCGGCGTCGACGATTTCTTTGCCGAAGTCAACAACAACCTGCATCAAGCTCTGCTCGACGCCAAGATTCCGCACGACTACATCTCGCGTCCCGGCGCTCACACCGGCAAGTATTGGGCCAACTCCGTACTCTACCACCTGCTATTCTTCAACGAAATCTTCACCCGCTAAACTACAATGATACTCAAGTCGATAGCGCTCACCAATTTCAAAAATATCGCCTCGGCCGACCTTGAATTCTCCCCGAAAGTCAACTGCCTTTTGGGCGATAACGGTATGGGCAAGAGCAACCTGCTCGACGCTATCCACTACCTGAGTTTTACCAAGAGCTACGGACGCCTGCCCGATGCGATGCTCATACGGCGCGGCGAAGACTTCGCGATCCTTAAGGGTCAATACCGACGCGGAGCCGACAGCGAGGAAATCACTGCCGGCCTGCGTCGCGACCGCCGCAAATCGTTTCGACGCGGCGGAAAAGAGTACCAAAAAATCTCGACACACATAGGTCTGCTGCCGGCCGTAATGGTAGCGCCCGCCGACCTCGCCCTTGTCACCGAAAGCGGCGAAGAGCGCCGACGCTTTGCCGATATGATTATCTCGCAAAGCGACTATGCCTACCTCGAAGCACTCATGCGCTACAACCGACTGCTCGAACAGCGCAACCGCATGCTGCGCGACGGTATCAGCGACCCCGCGCTACTCGAATCTGTCGACATGATGATGGACGCGCAAGCCTCCATAATCATCCCGGCTCGCGAGGCTTTCGTCGGTCGGCTGCGCGACATTTTCGACCGATACTACCACCTCATCGCCGGCGAAGGCGAATCAGTCGACATGACCTACCGCGCTTCGACCGACGGACACACTTCGATGTTCGACGCCCTATGCCACGCACACACTCGCGATTGCATCCTACGACACACCACCGTAGGCCCGCATCGCGACGACATCATCTTCACTCTTGACGATATGCCGGTGCGAACCACCGCCTCGCAAGGCCAGACCAAAACCCTCACCATAGCCCTACGCCTGGCTCAATACGAATTTCTGGCACAATCGACCGGGCTGAAGCCGCTGCTACTGCTCGACGACATCTTCGACAAGCTCGACGCCCGACGCGTCGAACGCATCGTCGCCACGGTCTCAGGCTCCGAATTCGGCCAGATTTTCATCACCGACACCAACCGCAAGCACCTCGACGAAATCATGGCCTCGTGCGGCCCCGACTACCGCATGTGGCACGTGGCCGACGGCGCATACACTCCCATCGCTGCCCAATGAAAAAGTCTGAAGCTTTGTCGGTTACCGACATTCTCAACCTATATATCAACGACGCCGGGCAGCGCGACGTTTTCGACCGTCGCAAAGTTGAATACCTCTGGGCCGACGTCGTAGGGCAGGCTATCAATCGCGCTACTATCCGACGATACGTCGACGGCGACGTGCTCCACGTCTACATCTCGTCGGCTCCGCTCAAAAGCGAAATCGCTTTTATGGCCGACGCCATCGTCAAAGCGCTCAACGACGCCGTAGGCTCGCAGATTATCACCAAATTAGCAATCCACTGACTTCCAATGGCTCAACAACACCTCACCGAACCCGATTTCGAATTTCACCACTCCACCGACGTTCAGCTACGCTTCGGCGACATCGATCTCTTCGGACACGTCAACAACAACGTCTACCTGCAGCTGTTCGACATCGCCAAGTACGACTACTTCCGACAGGTAATGGGCGCTGACTTCGACATCCGCGCCTTAGCCATGGTTGTGGTCAATATCAACTGCGACTTCCTCGCGCCCGCCTTCCTCGACGAGCCGCTGCGAGTGCTCACAGCCTGCGCTGCAATCGGCGAGAAATCAGTAAGGCTGCTTCAGAGAGTCGTCAACACCGCCACCGGCCAAGTAAAATGCTCCGCTACAACCATCATGGCCACCTTCGACCCCGCTACAAAATCCTCGAGCCCGGTCGCTCCACACGCCCGCGCAGCCCTCGTCGCTTACGAAGGCCGCGACCTCTAACTATATCCCTGCCGCATAGTCCCTCGCAAAAGGCGCATACCTCAGCCACGCGCAGACTAGCGCCAACTTTTATAGTCCCGGCGATAGCTCACATCAAGCCTCTTCACACACGACTACAGGCAGCACAAACTTTGCACAAAATCAGCATATTAGAGCCGATTTGAGCAGTTTTAATGTTAAACTTTCTTAACAATGCCATAGCTTTGATTTTTTGTTTCTAAATTGCACTGATGTTTGAAGCGCTGGCACAAGGGATTGACTGGACTTGGTTGCGAAACACCATTTTCATACTTTACGCCGTTACAACCATCTCGATTATTGCCGTGGTTCTGTCAGAAAACAGAAATCCCGTCAAATCGTTGGCTTGGGTGACGGTGCTGCTCTTGCTCCCCCTGCTTGGCATCGTGCTTTACATCGTCTTCGGTCGCAACATACAGAACACGAGCAAGATGTCGCGCCGCAATCGCCGATTACTGAAAAAGCGCGAACGCCCGTCGCCTACCGACTATCGTACACTCGACCTTCAGCCCGAATCCGCACAGCAAATCAGGCTGGCTCATGCCCTCACCGGAGCTGCCTTCTACGCCGACAACAGCGTCGACGTGTTCACCAATGGCTCCGACAAGTTCGAAGCCTTCAAAGCCGACTTGCGTGCGGCAGTTCGATTCATCAACATCGAATACTACATCTTTGAAGACGACCTAATCGGCAACGAAATAGCTTCGATACTTATCGAACGAGCTCAAGCCGGCGTCACCGTGCGCGTAATCTACGACCACGTAGGCTCTTTCTCCGTTCGCAATCGATTCTTCAAAAAGATGAAGAAAGCAGGCGTTCAGATTTACCCATTCTTCCAAGTTACTTTCCCGCAATTAGGCACTCGCATCAACTGGCGCAATCACCGCAAAATTTGCATCATCGACGGGACTGTCGGCTATCTGGGCGGCATGAACATCGCCGACCGATACATCAACGGCGGGAAATTCAGCTGCTGGCGCGATACACACGTGCGCGTCCGCGGACCAATCATCGCCGCTTTGCAACACTCTTTTGTGCTCGACTGGCACTTCATGGGCCAGCCGCTGATTACCGACCCCATCGAGCCGGGAAAGGCCGAAAACGGCAACATCGCCGCTCACATAGTCACTTCCGGCCCGACTTCGCAGTGGAGCAATATCGCTTTTATGTTCCACAAAGCCATTGCCAACGCCAAGCGTCGCATCTACATACAGACCCCCTACTTCCTGCCCACCGACGCCCTGCTCAAGGACCTCATCACAGCCGCGCTGGCTCGCGTCGACGTCCGCATCATGCTCCCGCGCTCGTCCGACTCGGTGCTGCTCAACTTTGCCTCTGCCTCGTACTTCACCGAGTGTATGCGCGCCGGCGTAAAATTCTACTTCTACGAGCCCGGGATGTTGCACTCCAAAGTCATAATCATCGACGACGAATTTGCGACTATCGGCTCGACCAACTTCGACTTCCGCTCATTCGAACACAACTTCGAAGCAAACCTATTCTTCTACTCACGCGAATTTAACGAGCGTATGCTCGCCATATATCGCGAAGACCTCGCTCAATGCACACGAGTCACGCCCTCGGGCTGGCGCCGACGCCCTCTATTCCGACGCGCCATCGAATCTGTCGTGCGCCTTATGAGCCCTATATTATAACATTTCTTACTACTTAACATCAAATGGCAACAGACTTAACTCAGAACCGCGAGAGGTTCTGCAAAATACTTCACGACACAGGTATCGAAAACATCGACGACATCATCGCTTACCTCGACGAGCTGAAATTCTTCGAAGCTCCTGCATCCGCTCGCAACCACTTCAACTTCCCCGGCGGTCTTGCCCTGCACTCGCTCAACGTCTACGACATGGCCATCAAACTCCGCGAAAGCATCGTGGCTCTGCGCCCCGACACCGCCGACCTACTCACTCCCGAATCAATAGCAATCGCCGCCCTACTCCACGACGTCTGCAAAGCCGACATCTACCGCCGGACACTGCGCCGACAGAAAAACGAAATCGGTGTCTGGGAAGACATCGAAGGCTACGAAGTCGACTACTCGGCTCTACCCGTAGGCCACGGCGAAAAATCCGTAATAATGCTCCTTCGCGCCGGCCTCGACCTCGAAGACGACGAACTAATGGCCATCCGCTGGCACATGGGTCCCTGGGATCTTCCGGCGCAAAGTATCGAAATGGATAAATCTTATCGAAAAGCCCAAGAAAAATCGCCCTTGGTAGCTCTAATTCACACAGCCGACACTTTAGCAGCGCAAATACTTGAG
>CAYSQI010000019.1:0-44471 GCA_964433215.1 uncultured Bacteroides sp. | reverse complement strand
TTTTTGTAGACATTGGTGCTATTTGCAAAAAAAATCGACGCAGCCACCTCGCAAGTAAGGTAGCTGCGTCGATATTTATCGTAATGAGTGCTTATTCGGCCGATGCCTCCGGGTCGGTGTACCAGCGCGAATACATCAGATAGTTGTGAGCTATCTTTTGATTGATTTCTTTGCTTTGCGCCGGGTCGACCATCTTGATGAACTTGGCGGGAGCGCCACCCCACAGTTCGTTAGGGCCGATTTTGGTGCGCGAAAGGACGACTGCTCCGGCCGCCACGATAGCACCTTCGCCGACTTCGGCATCGTCCATCACTACGGCGCCCATGCCGATGAGGGCATAGTCGCGAATCTTTGCGCCATGAATAGTCACGTTGTGGCCTATCGACACATCGTCGCCGATTTCAATTGTGGATTTTTGGTAGAGAGTGTGCAGCACGCTGCCATCCTGGATGTTTACGCGATTGCCGATGCGGATTGAGTTCACGTCGCCACGTAGCACGGTATTGAACCATATCGAACATTCGTCGCCGACGACCGTGTCGCCGATTATAGTAGCGTTTTCGGCAAGGAAGCATCCTTGGCCTATCTTGGGCTCGAAGCCGCGTACAGGTATTATGAGAGCCATGTGTATAGGTGATGGTCTAAAAGTTTTGTTACTTCGTCAGAGGTTTGGTGTTTTCGAGTAGCCAGGCCTTATATTCGCCTTCGAGATAGGGTGCCAATGTGTCGGCTACTTTGCGGTGGTAGTTGTTGACCCACTGGATTTCGTCGTCGGTCATGATGGCGGTCTCGAAGAGCGAGAGGTCGAACGGACATAGCGTCAAGGTTTCGAAACCATAGAAGCGGCCGAAGTCGGTGTCCATTTTTTCGACAGTGAGTACGAGGTTTTCGCAGCGGATGCCGTGCACGTTTTCGCGGTAGAGTCCGGGCTCGTTGGATGTAATCATGCCGGGCGTGAGAGCGGCAGGCACGTAGTTGAGTCGAACGCTTTGAGGACCTTCGTGTACATTGAGGAAGTGGCCTACGCCGTGGCCGGTGCCATGTAGGTAGCTCAGGCCTTCTTTCCAGAGATATTGGCGAGCGACGGCGTCGAGTTGATGGCCGGTGGTGCCTTCGGGGAATATCATCGATGCCAGAGCTATGTGTCCTTTCATCACGAGTGTGAAGTCGTGGCGCTCGTCGGCGGTCGGTTCTTGACTAAGTGCGATGGTGCGGGTGATGTCGGTGGTGCCGTCGAGGTACTGTGCGCCCGAGTCGATTAGCAATAAGCCTGTCGGAGCGAGAGTTGAATTCGACTCTTCGTCGGCTTCGTAGTGAACGATGGCACCGTGAGGGCCGTAGCCGGCGATAGTGCCGAAGCTTTCGTCGAAGTAGTTCTCGCCGCGGCTGCGATATTTACGCAGGATGTCGGCGATGTCCATTTCCGTAGTCGGGCGGCCTTCGGCGACGCGCTCTTTGATTTCATAGAGCGACTTCACCATGGCGACGCCGTCGCGGAGCATTGCTGCGCGGATGCCGGCGAGCTGCACGTCGTTTTTGACGGCTTTGAGCATGGCGATAGGCGAGGTGGCTACGACGGCGCGGTCGCCCAGGATGTCGACGATAGCGGCGGCGTTGCGGGCGGCGTCGACCAGTACGCGAGTTTCTGCGGGTAGCGAGGCCAGGAACGATTTGACGGTCGCGTAGGGAGCTGTCGCTACGCCTTGCGATTTCAGGTATTCGGCTACTTCGTCGCTAATCTTTACCGGGTCGATGAAAAGAACCGAGCCGGTAGTCGACATATAGAGGAACGAAGTCACAACCGGGTTGTATTTTACGTCGTTGCTGCGGATGTTGAGAGTCCAGGCAATCTCGTCGAGAGCGGAAACGAACATGGCTGTGGCGCCGTGAGCAGTGCATTTTTCGAGAATGGCGCTAATCTTTGCAGAAGCCGCTTGGCCGCTGTACTGTTCGGGGTGAACGAATACGGCTCCGGCGGGCAGGACGGGGCGGTCGGCCCAGATTTGGTCCAGTACGTCGAAGTCGGCCACAAGTTCAATGCCCGATGCTTCGAGCTCGGCTTGGATACCATCTTTATTGTATGTAGAGAAAACCATGCCGTCGATGCCGACTTTTTCCGAAGGTTTCAGCGTGGCGCATAGCCATGCGGCGATTGACGGGGTCTCGGGCAGTCCGTCTTTCATCAATACGATTTCGGTACCGGCCAGTTGGTCAGCGGCTTGCAGGAAGTAGCGCGAGTCGGTCCATAATAGGGCTTTGTCGAGCGTCACGACGAGGTCGCCGGCGCTGCCGGTGAAGCCGCTGAGCATGCGGCGCGCCTGCCAGTGTTCCGAAAGGTATTCGCTCATGTGAGGGTCGGCCTGCGGGATGATTGCAGCCGATATGCCGCATTGCTTCATTTGAGCGCGAAGTGTGGCGATGTTTGCTTGTACGTTTTGTTTCATAGTCGTTTGTTTTAGTATGCCTTGAGTGGTGGCAGGAACGCATCCGGAATGTGCTCGAGACGATAGTCGTCGGGTGTGCCGTTGATGCCGAACAAGTCGAAGCGCACTTGTCGGTGAGTCTCGTGATGCTGAAGATATACTTCGGCAGAGGCCACCATGTGTGCAATCTTGCGGTTGTTTACGGCTTCGAGCGGGTCGATGTCCATGTCGACTCGCGTCTTGACTTCGCAGAAGATGACAAAGTCGTCCTTGATGGCGATGATGTCGATTTCGTAGTGCCCCATGCGCCAATTTCGTTCGGCTATAGCACAGCCGTCGGCGATTAGTTTCTCGCAAGCGATGCCTTCGCCCCATTTACCGAGTTCGTTATGACGAGCCATTACTCAAGGAGTTTTAACTTTAATATTTAGCACGGCAAAAATAAGCAAAAATATTGAGAAATAAAAATGAAATATGAGTGGCGAAACCTTTGTACAATGCCACTTTATTCGTAACTTTGTCGCGAAAAGAGGCGTCAATGGATAAAAAGAACGACACAACGACGGCCAAGTACGGTTTAGGCTTAGCCTTGACCGGCGGAGGAGCGCGAGGTTTTGCTCACGCCGGCGCTTTGGCAGCCCTCGAAGAGGCCGGCCTCAAGCCCGAGGTCATTGCCG
Source organism: uncultured Bacteroides sp. (assembly GCA_964433215.1). Lineage (GTDB taxonomy): Bacteria > Bacteroidota > Bacteroidia > Bacteroidales > Muribaculaceae > CAG-873. The sequence goes on along the minus strand of CAYSQI010000019.1, from coordinate 41,371 downwards.
GCGTCAGCGCCGGTAGCGTCGTGGCGGCTCTATATGCTGCCGGAGTTCGTCCGGCTCAGTTCCTGGAAATTTTCTCAGACCGTAATTTTACGGATTTTGTGAATTTGCGTCCGCATGGAGGCGGCATTTTCAGTACCGCACCATTCAAGGAGTTCATCGAAAAGCACCTGCACGGTTATAGCAATCTCGAGGACTTGCCTATTCCGGTTTATCTTGGAGTGACCGACTTCGACAAGGGTGTGCCGGCCGAATTTCATACCGGCTCAATTGCTGAGCGAGTGGTGGCGTCGTGTACTATCCCGATTGTATTCAAACCAGCGGTAATCGATGGCGTCACGTATGTCGATGGCGGAGTCTTGCGCAATCATCCTGCGTGGATTATTCGCGATAAATGCGAAAAGCTTATCGGCATCAATGTCAGCCCCCTGGATAATTCGGGGAAGGCCGACTCGCTTCTTTCTGTGGCTCTGCGCACCTACAATCTGATGGCAAAGGCCAATCAGCGTGTCGACATGAATATGTGTGATATCAACGTAGAGCCTGTCGAAATTCAACATCACAGCACCTTCGACCTGCGATATACCAAGGAAGTGTATCGCAGCGGATATATTCATACCCGCCGTGCGCTGCGCAACGCGGGCCTTTGGCCGGGTTTTAAAACAGATGAGACTACCGACCGATGAAAGCATTACATCAAAAACCGATTATATATCAGCTGCTTCCGCGATTGTTCACCAACTACAATCCCGAGCCTGTGCCTAATGGCACTATCGAGCAAAACGGTAGCGGCAAACTTGTGCAGATTAACGATACGATACTTGCTAATTTGCGCCGCCTGGGTATCACTCATGTGTGGTACACGGGTGTTATAGAGCATGCGCATACTTCCGACTATACGGCTTACGGCATTCCGCGCCACAATCCGAATGTGGTCAAAGGCAAAGCCGGCAGCCCCTATGCCATCACTGACTACTATGATATCGACCCCGACTTGGCGGCGAGTGTCCCCGGACGTATGCGCGAATTTGAAGAACTCGTAGAACGCACCCACCGCGCCGGCCTAAAGGTGATTATTGACTTCGTGCCTAACCACGTGGGCCGTCAGTATCATAGCGATGTCGCACCTGCGGGTGTTGATGACCTTGGCAAGAACGACAATCCGGAAATGTTCTTCAGCCCCGACAACAATTTCTACTATATCACACGTCAGCAGTTCGCTCCCGTTGGTGTAGACTTGGGTCGCGGAGCCGACGCTTATGTGGAATTTCCGGCTCGTGCCTCGGGCGACGATTGTTTCTCGGCGTTTCCCGGACAATTTAATTGGTATGATACCGTGAAGCTCAACTATGGCTACGATTACGGCGACGGCAGCCGCCACTACGAGCCGGAGCCTCCTACGTGGGGCAAGATGATCGACATTCTGCGCTTTTGGGCGTCGAAGGGTGTCGACGGCTTCCGCTGCGACATGGCCCACATGGTGCCCGTCGACTTCTGGCGCGTGGCCATCCCGCGAGTGAAAGAAATCAATCCTGATATCATATTTATCGCCGAAATCTACGACGTCGGTCTCTACCGACAGTATATCTATTCGGCCGGTTTTGATTATCTCTACGATAAGGTTAACCTCTACGACAGCTTACGCGCCATCGAAACCGCTAATCACTCAGCCGCCACACTCACTTCGTGCTGGCAGACTGTCGATGGCATCGGCGAACACATGCTCAACTTCCTTGAAAATCACGACGAACAGCGATTTGCATCCGACGAATATGCCGGCGACCCTGCTCGCGTGGTGCCTTCGCTGATTGTGAGCGCGATGTTGTCGACCGGCCCGTTCATGATTTATGCCGGGCAGGAGCTTGGCGAGAAAGGCGACGAAGCCGAGGGCTACAGCGGGCGCAACGGTCGCACCACCATCTTCGATTATTGGAGCATCGCGACTTTGCGCCGTTGGCTCAACCATGGTACTTGCGACGGGCATCTCACCGAAGCCGAAACGGCATTGCGCGATATGTATGGCCGCGTGATGCGTCTCTGCAACGAGGAGCCGGCTATCGCACGTGGTCAGTTCTTCGATTTGATGTACGTTAATTATAACAATCCTCGCTTTAATCCACACAGACAGTATGCGTTCATTCGCACTGACGGCGACGATGTGCTCATGATACTTGTCAACTTTGATACGGCCGATGTCGAAGTGGCGGTAAATGTGCCCGAGCATGCTTTCGACTACTTGGGGCTCGGCCGCGGGACGGCCGTGGCAACCGACCTCCTTTCGGGGCAGCAAGCGCAGAAGACGCTGAGCGATGTCGAGCCGTTCGTGACCGCAATTGCTGCACATGGTGCGGTAGTGTGGAAATTGAGCAATAAATCGTTGACACCAATAGCAAAATCCGCGACAAAAAACAATAAATAGAAACACCCCTTTACACATTAATATATATGGATTCCAATCTTCCCCCTTTCAAAGTCTTCGCCGGCACGAAATCGCGCTATATGGCTGAGGAAATTTGTAAAGAACTGGGCGTCGAGCTCGGTAAAATGAACATCCAACACTTTGCCGATGGTGAGTTTGAAGTTTCGTTTGAAGAGTCGGTTCGTGGCTGCGAAGTTTACCTTGTGCAGTCGACCTTTCCCAACACTGACAATCTGATGGAGCTGCTGCTGATGATCGACGCATCGAAGCGCGCATCGGCCAAGTCGACTATCGCTGTCATCCCTTACTTCGGATGGGCACGTCAGGATCGCAAGGATAAGCCGCGTGTGTCTATCGCCGCAAAGCTCGTGTCAGATCTGCTGGTGACCGCCGGTGTCGACCGCGTTATCACCATGGACCTTCACGCCGACCAGATTCAGGGCTTCTTCAACGTCCCCGTCGACCACCTGTATGCTTCGTCAGTGTTCATTCCATATATCCAGTCGCTCAACCTCGAGAATATGGTGATTGCCACCCCTGACGTAGGTGGTGCGAAGCGTGCCAATAGCTACGCCAAGTATCTCGATGTGCCTCTGGTGCTGTGTCACAAGCAGCGCGCCAAGGCCAACGTGGTTGCCAACATGACCGTTATTGGCGACGTTAAGGATAAGAACGTAATCCTCGTCGACGATATGGTCGACACGGCCGGTACGATTACCAAGGCTGCCGACCTGATGATGGAAAATGGCGCAAAGAGTGTCCGTGCACTTTGCTCGCATGCCATTATGAGCGACCCCGCAACTGATCGTGTTGAGCAGTGCAGCCTCTGCGAGATGATTTTCACCAACTCAATTCCTTATAGCAAGGGATGCACCAAGTGCACCATCTTGTCGGTAGCGAAGCTTTTCGCCGACACTATCAGCCGTGTGCACAACAACGAGTCAATTTCATCGCAGTATCTCATTAAGTAATCAATTTTCGGCGGCCCTTGCCGGCATTTTTTTGAATGTCGGCAAGGCGCTTCCGAATATTATATCTGCTCGCGGAGGTTAGGCTTGCGGCCTTCGCATGTGGATTTCTTTTCATTTATATGGACTCGACACCATCTCAAGAATGTCTGTCGCCCGGTACCGTACTTCCGAGCAAGGGCATTGTGTACGTCATCGAGAAGGTGCTCGGCCAAGGCTCGTTTGGCATCACTTATCTTGCTTCGGCTCGTCTTGAAGGGAACCTCGGCTCGTTTGCGACCGGGTCGAAAGTGGCGCTGAAGGAGTTTTTTATGCGCAGCCATAATAATCGCCAAAGCGGCACTACGACAGTCTCGGCTCCGGGCGACCAGACTATGTTCTTGTCGTATCGCGAGAAGTTTGAGAAAGAAGCCCTCAGCCTGTCGCGCTTGCACCATAAAGGTATCGTGAAGGTTTGCGACCTCTTCGAGTACAATAATACCGCTTACTACGCAATGGAATTGCTTGACGAATCGCTTGAGCAGTTTCTCGCAAATATGCGCGGAGGATGCCTTCCTGAGTGGACCGCAGTGGAAATTGCTATTACCGTCGGCGAATCCATCAAATATCTGCACAGCCAAAACATGGTGCACCTTGATTTGAAGCCCGGAAATATCATGTTTCGCGGCGACGACCCGGTACTCATTGATTTTGGTCTGTCAAAGCAATACGATGCTGCCGGCAAAGCCGAGACGAGCTCGAATGTAGGTGGCGGAACGCCCGGCTATGCACCGCTCGAACAAGCCGCCTTCAGCACGGCCGGTATCCTGCCCGTGACTATGGACGTCTACGCTTTGGGCGCCACGCTCTATCGAATGCTCAGCGGCGAGACGCCTCCGCCGGCTTATAATATCTGTGAGTACGGGTTCGATGATATAGCCTTACGTCAGAAAGGCGTTTCGCCCGAGTTGATTAGCATTATTCGCCAAGCTATGATGCCGCTGAGTCGTCAGCGTTACCAGACGATGGATAAGATGGTGGCAGCGTTGCGTTCACTCGATGTCGTAGAGGTCGAAGTCGTCGGGTCGTCGGAGGGTGAGACGATAGCTGCTGCCGATGTGGCGCAACCGGAAGTTGAAAACACCCGCCGCACACAACGTAAGCCGCGCCGCGGTCCGGCCGATGATCAGCGCGCTACTCGTCGACCGCCTGTGAGCGGCTCGGCTGATGAGACACTTCTCAATAATCTGCGTGTCGATATGTCGGCAACCGACGTCGACGATTATGAAGGCGAAGAAATCAAGCCCGATCGCACACTGTCTGATAAGGCAGCTTTGTGGATTTTCTTCGGTACTATTGCGATAATAGGCCTTGTTATAGCCATCTTAGCTAATTTCACCGATATTTTTTGATAGCGCGCATCGCGCCGATAATCGATAACCGCCTGACACTCATGGTGGTTGCCTGACTTATTGTCGAAACGTCGGATAATACTATGCGCGCTGAAATGCGCAAACAACACCCGCAAGGTCGTGGTGGCCTTGCGGGTGTGTTATATGGTCAGTAGCTGATGCTTATTCCTCGTTGAGGATTTCGAGCATCTTGATTGCTGACAGCGGGATGCGTGTGCCGGGGCCGAAGATGGCAGCGACACCGGCCTTGTAGAGGAAGTCGTAGTCCTGCGCGGGGATTACACCACCGGCGGTGACGAGGATATCCTCGCGGCCGAGCTTTTTGAGCTCTTCGATTACCTGCGGGATGAGGGTCTTGTGACCGGCAGCCAGCGAGCTTACGCCCAGGATGTGCACGTCGTTTTCTACGGCCTGGCGAGCAGCTTCGGCCGGAGTCTGGAACAGCGGGCCCATGTCGACGTCGAAGCCGCAGTCGGCATAGCCGGTAGCAACAACTTTGGCGCCGCGGTCGTGGCCGTCCTGGCCCATCTTGGCAATCATGATACGAGGTTGGCGACCTTCGCGCTTGGCGAAGTCGGCGCACATCTGCTGAGCGCGCACGAAGTCGGGGTCGTTCTTAGTTTCTGCTGAATACACGCCTGAAATAGTTCTGATTACTGCTTTATAACGGCCTACGACTTCTTCGCAGGCATCGGAAATTTCGCCCAGAGAAGCACGAAGTCCGGCAGCCTTGACAGCGAGGTCGAGGAGGTTGCCTTGCTTGGTGCGGACGCATTCGGTGATTGCAGCGAGTGCTTCCTTCACCTTTGCTTCGTCGCGTTCGCCGCGAAGCTGGTTGAGACGTTCGATTTGCTCGGTGCGAACCTGGGTGTTGTCAATTTCGAGGATGTCGATCGGGTCTTCGTGTTCGAGGCGGTATTTGTTGATGCCGACGATGGTCTGGCGACCCGAGTCGATGCGAGCCTGAGTGCGGGCTGCAGCTTCTTCGATGCGGAGCTTGGGCAGACCGGTCTCGATAGCCTTGGCCATGCCGCCGAGCTTTTCGATTTCCTGGATGTGTTCCCATGCGCGGTGAGCAATCTCGTTGGTGAGTGCTTCCACGTAGTACGAACCGGCCCAGGGATCGACCTGCTTGGTGACCATGGTCTCTTCCTGAATGTAAATCTGAGTGTTACGAGCGATACGAGCCGAGAAGTCGGTCGGCAGGGCGATAGCTTCGTCGAGTGCGTTGGTGTGGAGCGACTGAGTGTGGCCCAGCGCGGCGCCCATAGCTTCGATACATGTGCGGCCAACGTTGTTGAAGGGGTCTTGCTCGGTGAGCGACCAGCCCGAGGTCTGCGAGTGTGTGCGCAGAGCCAGCGATTTGGGGTTCTTCGGGTTGAATTGTTTTACAATCTTAGCCCACAGCATACGAGCGGCGCGCATCTTGGCGATTTCCATGAAGAAGTTCATGCCGATAGCCCAGAAGAACGACAGGCGCGGAGCGAAGGCGTCGATGTCCATTCCGGCGTTGACGCCTGCGCGGAGGTATTCGAGGCCGTCGGCCAGAGTGTAAGCCAGCTCGATGTCGCAAGTAGCGCCGGCTTCCTGCATGTGGTAGCCCGAAATTGAAATCGAGTTGAACTTGGGCATATTCTGCGAGGTGTACTCGAAGATGTCGGCGATGATGCGCATCGAGAATTCCGGCGGATAGATGTAGGTGTTGCGCACCATGAATTCCTTGAGGATGTCGTTCTGGATTGTACCGGCCATTTCTTCGAGTTTGGCACCCTGTTCGAGACCTGCATTGATGTAGAATGCGAGTACGGGGAGCACGGCGCCGTTCATAGTCATCGATACAGACATTTTGTTCAGAGGAATGCCGTCGAAGAGCACCTTCATGTCTTCGATAGAGCAGATTGACACACCGGCTTTGCCGACGTCGCCGACAACGCGAGGGTGGTCGGCGTCGTAGCCACGGTGAGTAGCGAGGTCAAATGCTACGGAGAGGCCTTTCTGACCCGACGCGAGGTTGCGGCGGTAGAAGGCGTTAGATTCGGCAGCAGTCGAGAAGCCTGCATACTGGCGGATGGTCCAGGGACGCAGCGGATACATGGCGCTGTACGGGCCACGCAAGAAGGGCGGAATACCCGACACGTAGTTGAGGTGTTCGAGTCCCTGAAGGTCGTCCTTAGTATAAATCGGTTTGACGGGGATTAGCTCGGGGGTGAGCCAGTCTTCGCCGGCGGCAGCCACAGCAGTGTGCTGAGCGCCGAATGAATCATTTGTGATATCTATTTTATTGAAATCGGGTCTCATGACAGTGTAGTGACTTGGTTATTTAAGAAGACGGGCATTGAAGTCGCGGAGTGTGTCGAGGACGTTTACGCGAACGTGAACGAAGTCCTTAATACCGACAGCTTTGAGTTCGTCGGCGCAAGCGGGGTTGCCAGCAACGACGAATTCGGCGCGGCCGTTGAGGTATTTGAATGCTTCGGGGGCGAGGGTGGCATATTCGTCGTCGCTGGAGCAGAGGACGATGATGTCGGCACCCTTTTCGAGAGCGGCATCGACGCCTTGCTCGACGGTTTCGAAGCCGAGGTTGTCGATGATTTCGTAGCCTGCGCAGCCGAAGAAGTTGGTTGAGAACTGAGCGCGAGCCAGGCGCATGGCCAGGTTGCCGATGGTGAGCATGAACACCTTGGGACGGTTGGCTGCGGCTTCGGTGGCGAGGCGGAGCTCTTCGAAGTCGCTTGCGGCGCGTTTGTTGCAGAGCTTGTGTCCGTCGGCGTGTTCTTCGCCGCAGCAGCACTTGCACGAGTCGCTGTTGACAATCTTGTCGTCGGCCATTTCGGTGATGTTGGGGAATTGGTTGGTACCCAGCAGCACTTCTTTGCGGCGAGCGACGTCGGTGTGGCGTTTTTCGCACGATGCGTTCACGGCGTCCTGAATCTTGCCTTCAGAAGCGAGAGCGAAGAATCCGCCGTCGTTGACGGACTGCAGGAACAGCTTCCACGCTTCTTTTGCAATCGACACGGTCAGAGTCTCTACGTAGTAGCTACCACCGGCGGGGTCAATGACCTTGTCGAGGTGGCTTTCTTCCTTGAGGAGGAATTGCTGGTTGCGAGCGATGCGTTCGGAGAATGCGTCGGGTGTCTTGTAGGGAGTGTCGAACGGAGTGGTCGTGATCGAATCAACGCCGGCCAGCGCAGCCGACATAGTCTCGGTCTGGCTACGCAGCAGGTTTACGTATGCGTCGAAAACGGTCTGATTGAAGCGCGAGGTCGAAGCGTGAACGTGCATCTTGGCGCTGTCGGCTGATGCGGGCTTGTATTGCTCAACGATTTGAGCCCAGAGCATGCGAGCTGCGCGGAATTTTGCCAATTCCATGAAGTAGTTCGACGAGATGCCCATGTTGAATTTGATGCGGGCGGCAATTTCGTCGACGGCCACGCCGGCTTCGGTGAGCAAGGTGAGCCAGTCGGCACCCCATGCCAAGGCGTAGCCAAGTTCCTGATAGATGTAAGCGCCGGCATTTGAGAGAGCGTCGCTGTCGACTGCGAGGATTTTCAGGGCGGGAACATCTTTGACAATGTCGAGGAGCAGCTTGGCTGTCTCAGCGATAGCGTTGACGTCGATCTGCTTGCCGTGGCGGAAAGCGGGCTTGAGGGGGTTGTAGTCGATCGAGCCCTTGAAAGAGGCTGCTGCGTCGTTAGCTTTGAGGTATTCGACGAGGGCCTTGGCAAGGTCAACAACGCGGCGCTGGCACGAGGAGAAGTTTACTTCTACAGCATTCAGGTCGATGCCTTTGAGCAGAGTTGCGATAGTCGCAACGGTAGGGTCTTCGACTTTGAAGCCGAGCGAGTTGACACCTTTCGTGAGGACGTCGAGCGCGATGGCGTTGGCTTCCTCGGGTGTGTCAGCGATAATCTCCTGGCGTGTCAGCCAGTCGTTGTCGGTGCGAGTGCCGCGAACGTAGGGGAATTCGCCGGGCAACGAGTCAGTTGTTTTAAGGTCTGCGATGTCTTCGGCGCGATAAATAGGCTGAACGTTGAAGCCTTCGTTTGTGCGCCACACCAGCTTCTTCTCAAAGTCAGCGCCTTTTAGGTCTGCTTCGACTTTAGCACGCCACTCTTCGTAGCTAATGCCTGGAAACTGGTCGAACAATTTTTCTGTTTTTTCTGCCATAACTTGGTAGTTATATGTGATTTAAGAGTAGTTAATATCGTTTGGTAAAAGATTAGGTTGCATCAGACGTCGGTCGACGCCTCTTAGATTTGACAAAGGTATAAATTTTTATTTTAAAAAGCAAATAAATCGCATTTTACGCAAAAAACACGGCAAAAAATCAAATCATTGAGGAAAATAGAGTTGACTGCGAACGCCGCCGGAGCCTCGTGCCCGGGCAACGTCACGCCGGGGTTGAAATTGATGGGCGGAAGACCATCGAGCTGAAGGTTGAGGTCGGAAAATGCAAAGTCCATAACATTGAGTTATTTTGCTCAAAGTTATGGACCTTATACGGTTCGCGAAAAGACACTTATTTTTGAGGTTTTGATATAATTGCTTTATCGAAATCTGAGATAACTTTTTTGACTGAGTTCCATCGACGAAAGCCCAGTTGTACTGCTCTTGGATGATAAAACTTGTTGCAATTAAAATCTCTGTCGTATGCAGAAATCAAACGAGGTTCTATTCGATTGAAGATTTTGTTTGCAATACTTTTAAGTTTTGGATCAGCCATAACCGCATCACCCCATCCTAAATAAACTATGGGACAGCATGAATTTATAAGCGTAATGTCAGAATCACTCATATACAAATATCGGGAATTTGCAGTTGAATGATTTTCGACTGCCCGAAGTTGATTTTGATCTTTTACATTAAAGATATTGAACAATATGATGACACCATTAAGTTCTCGCCGGTTGTTATTAAAATAGCCGTTAAAAATCCGTGGAATCCAATCTCTTATTGTGGTATCTCTATTAAAATTGACGACAGACCAGTTGTCTATGTAATTTGTGATGCCTGACAAGTGTGACATTTCTTCTTGAGAAATCACTTCGTTGTTTAAATCTGCGGTGCCGGGATTTGCCAATACGGCAGCACCTATAATATCCCATGAATCACCAAATTGAAGAATTGCGATTGTGCGATAGGTCAAATCAGTATTTGAATCATGATAAAAGCGAGCATAAACTTTTCTTTTCACGGTATCATTTTTTTTACAATTTACGCATTATCTGCGCATAGATGTAGTATATACTGCAAAGTTAGTGCATTTGTATTACAATAACAAGCGCTTGCTCAAAAGGCTTGCCGTTGGTTGAGCGAAAAACGAAAAGAGCGCCGACTTTTGGTGCTGCGGCGCTCAACGACAATCTTAGCAACGTCTGATAATCAGTTAATTCTTTTTCACGGCCAAGTATTTAGGCTCAACAGGCACGGGGAATTTCGAAAACAGGGTCTGAACGGCCTCGGCAATGCCTGTGAGGTTGCGGAATTGAGCGTTCCCGTTTTCGAGTATGGTCGACACAGAGGCCGAGAAGAGCGGTATCTTTGTGTCAATGTTGACCATATCCATAGTCAGTACGCCTTCTTTGTATATTCCGGTGATAATGCGAGCGTTGGCGTAATAGTTGTTCCAATAGAAGCTACGCGGGTACATGAAGTAGGGGTAGAAGCCGTTGTAGAACGGACCGGGGTAGGGAGTGTATGCCGGCGGCAGGGCCGGTTCGGTCTCAATCTCGCGGTGCACAGTCAAGCCGATATTGATAAGTAATGGCGAATTAGGGGACTCGGTGAAGCCGCGGATTATCATCTGCTCGCGAATGGCAGCGGCGATGTTGTAGTAGGTGACGAGTTGCATACCCGGAGGTAGGTCGCCGTCGGCCGGTGATACAATTCGGAATGTCTTGTATTGCTGTAGGTTAGCATCGTTGTAGGTCTCGCTGTTTACGAGGGTGAACGGGCTGCAGGCTGTGACCAGCAAAGCGGCTGCAATGGCAGTCAATAACAGAATCTTTTTCATAGTAGCGTGTGTTCATTTTATTTATATTAACAACACAGTCGCCCGCCAAAAAGTTTATTTAACTAAAAAATAGATAGCCGGGGAGGCGTCAATGCAAAATATTATATAACTTTGCACCTACTAATTCTCATCCTCATAAAAAAGAAATGGAAGATATCAGAGACTATTTTATAAGCCTATTGGAGGATCATAAGAGCCTTGATATTGCTGAATCAGAGTTCAAACGCGCTATTGCAGAGGACGATGACTTGCGGCAACAATATCGCGATTGGTGCCATGAAGTAGGTAGCAGCGAAAAGAACGGCTTTTTGGATTTCTGCCATGAGTATATGGCAGAGAATGATGAGGTGTGGCAGTCGCTAAGCGATTATGATGAATAACGATAGACAAATGCGATTGCCGGCTGAATGGGAGCCGACGCAGGGTGTGCTGCTTGCGTGGCCGCATGCCGCTACTGATTGGAACTATATGTTGCCCGAGGTTGAGCGATGCTATGAAGATATGATTCGAGCGGTCGCTCGCCATGCCGTCGCTGTGGTGATAGCTCCCGACACGTCGGACTTGCGTCGTCGATTTAGCGACCTCGACCCGTCGAGACTTGTTCTTGTCGACCTTCCGACAAATGATACATGGACTCGCGATTATGGACCGATAACGACGCTCGATGCCGAAGGTCGTCCGGTCATTAACGATTTCAGATTTAATGCGTGGGGCGATAAATTCGAAGCCGACTCCGATAATGCCGCTACACGCCGGCTCTTTGATAGAGGAGTGCTTCGCGGTACATACAACGACTGCCTCGACTTTGTGCTTGAAGGTGGCGGTATAGAGACCGATGGCTGCGGCACGTTGCTCACGACCGACTCCGTGATGCTGACCGCTACGCGCAACGGGGCTACCCGCGCCGATGTGGAGCGCCGCCTCAGTCGCGAATTCGGCATCAGCCACTTTCTGTGGCTCGATAGCGGCTGGCTCGAGGGCGATGATACAGACGGACACATCGACACCTTGGCTCGCCTGGCGCCTAATGACACAATACTATATACGGCCGCACATGCCGCTGATGAGACTGATGCGCAATCGGCTTCGCTTGAGGCCATGTATGAGCGTTTGCAGAGTTTCCGCACGCCCGACGGGCGCCCGTATAATTTGGTTGAGTTGCCATTGCCCGAGCCTATCTACGATGAGGACGGTCAACGATTGCCTGCAACCTACGCCAACTATCTCGTCGTAAACGATGCGATACTTTTGCCCGTCTATGGTCAGCCGCAGAAAGATTTGTTGGCTGAAATGACGATGAAAATTGCATTTCCCGACCACACGGTCGAGTGTGTTGATTGCAGGCCGCTGATTTGCCAGCATGGCTCGCTTCACTGCTCGACTATGCAACTACCCAACGACACGTTACCATTATGAGAAATATAAAAATAGGAATAATTCAGCAACACAACACTGCCGATATCGTCGACAACCGCCGTCGCTTGGCCGAGAAAGCTGCCCGACTGGCGGCTGAAGGTGCGCAGCTTATTGTAAATCAGGAACTTCACGATGGTCTTTACTTCTGCCAGACTGAGGATGTAGACACTTTCGACCAGGCTGTGGCTCTCGATTCGGAAGTGATGAAAGCATATAGCGAATTGGCCGCAAGCCTGAAAGTGGTGTTGGTGACATCCGTGTTCGAGCGTCGAGCCCCCGGACTGTATCACAACACGGCCGTGGTCTTCGATTGCGACGGCTCGGAGGCCGGTCGCTATCGCAAGATGCACATTCCCGACGACCCTGCGTATTACGAAAAATTTTATTTCACACCGGGCGATTTGGGCTTTAAGCCTATCGACACGTCGCTTGGACGCTTGGGCGTGCTTGTTTGTTGGGACCAGTGGTATCCGGAAGCTGCGCGTCTGATGGCACTGGCCGGTGCCGAGATGCTGATTTATCCTACGGCAATCGGTTGGGCGAGTGCAGATACACCTGATGAGCAGGCTCGCCAACTTGAAGCCTGGACTACGGTGCAACGTGGCCATGCCGTGGCCAACGGACTGCCGGTGGTGACCGTCAACCGAGTCGGTTTCGAACCCGACCCTTCGGGCGCTACCGATGGTATTCAATTTTGGGGAGGCAGCTTTGTGGCCGGTCCGCAAGGCGAATTCCTCTATCGAGCACCTTTCGACAAAGAGGTGGAGACGATTATTGATGTCGACCTCGAACTCTCGGAGCAGGTGCGACGTTGGTGGCCCTTCCTGCGCGACCGGCGAATTGATGATTACGACAATCTAACACGCAGATTTTTAGATTGATAAGCATTGATAACAAAAAAGCGCGACACCGTGTCGCGCTTTTTTTGTTATCCGGATGTTCTTTGCTTAGATGATAGCTCGCGCAATGACGTCGGACATCGTTTCGACGTAGACGAAGCTCAGGCCTTCGCGATAGGCTTGGTCGATGTCTTCGATGTCTCGGCGATTTTCGTTGCTGAGAATTATCGTGTCGATGCCGGCGCGCTTTGCGGCAAGGATTTTTTCTTTGATGCCACCAACGGGTAGCACTTTGCCACGGAGGGTTATTTCGCCGGTCATGGCGATGCGTTCAGCGACTTTTCGGTCGGTGAATGCCGACACGATAGCTGTGGCGATGGTGATGCCGGCCGATGGCCCATCCTTAGGAATTGCACCCTCGGGGAAGTGAATGTGCAAGTTGTTTTGCTCGAATCGGGCAGGGTCGATGCCGATAGCTTGGCTGTTGGCCTTGACCCACTGCAGGGCGATGGTGGCGGATTCTTTCATTACGTCGCCGAGGTTGCCGGTAATCGTGAGGCGGTCGCCTTTGCCGGGCGAAAGCGAGGCTTCGGCAAGCAGGATTTCGCCACCAACTTGAGTCCAGGCAAGGCCTGTGACGACGCCTGTGAAGTCGTTGCCTTCGTATTTTTCCTTGGTGTAAAGCGGCAGGCCGAGCATCGGACGCAAATCTTCGGGGCGTACGGTGGTCGGAAATTCTTCTTTCGACAATGTGGCCAGAATGTACTTGCGAACAAGCGACGCGAGCTGCTTTTCGAGTTGGCGCACACCGCTTTCGGCCGTGTAGTTGTCGATCAGTGCGTTGATTGTTTCGTCGGGCAACTCGAAGGGTAATTCGCCTTTGAGGCCGTTGGTCTCGAGTGCCTTGGGCAGTAGGTGGCGACGAGCTATTTCGATTTTCTCCTCAGGAAGATATCCGCTGAGGTTGATGATTTCCATACGGTCGAGCAGCGGCGCGGCTATACTCGATAGCGAATTTGCCGTGGCGATGAAAAGTACACCCGACAGGTTGTAGTCGATGTCGATGTAATTGTCGTGGAAAGCGATGTTCTGCTCCGGGTCGAGTACTTCGAGGAGGGCTGACGAGGGGTCGCCCTTGTAGTCTTGACCGAGTTTGTCGATTTCGTCGAGCAGTAGCACGGGGTTGGTAGTACCGGCATTTTTCATAGCCTTGATGATGCGTCCGGGCATGGCGCCGATGTATGTGCGCCGGTGGCCGCGAATTTCGGCTTCGTCGTGCAAGCCGCCGAGCGATACTCGCTGGTACTCACGTCCCATAGCTTTCGCAATCGAGCGTCCGAGCGAAGTCTTGCCTACGCCGGGAGGCCCAACGAGGCAGAGAATCGGAGCTTTAGCCTGCGGATTGTTCAGCACGACAGCGATTTGTTCGAGGATGCGTTGCTTGATTTTTTCGAGGCCGTAGTGGTCGTCCTCGAGTACTTGGCGAGCATAACTGATGTCGGCCGATGTCTTGGTCTGCTTGTGCCATGGCAGTTCAAGCAGGGTCTCCAAATATGCGTATTGAACGGTATAGTCGGGCGTAGTAGGATTGAGACGACGCAACTTGCCGACTTCCTTATTGAAGATGTCGGCTACGTTCTTGGGGAAGTTGGCAGCTCGAGCGCGCCGTTCGAGCGACTCGAAATCGTCCTCGTCGTCGGCCGTGCCGTATAGCTCTTCTTTGATGGTGTCGAGCTGCATCTGCAAGTAGGTCGAGCGCTGATTATCCTTCATGCGCTGACCGGCCTTTTCGAGAATATCTTGAGCCACACTGAGGCGTTCGCGGTCGGTCATCAGCATAGCCAGGAATTCCAAAGCGCGCTTTTGCAAGTCGGCGATGCCGAGAAGCTTGATTTTTTCCTGTGTATCGACCGGGAAGTTGGTGGCGATGAAGTGGAGACGTTGCACAGGGTCTTCCATTCCTTTGATAAAGGCTGCAAAACTCTGGTCGCCGCCTTGCTGGCTGGCTATGATTTCGTTGCTAATCTGAGAGATGCGCTCTACAGTTGCATCGAATTCTTCTTTGTTTGTCGGCTCGGTATCCTTAAGAATTTTGACACGAGCGGAAAGTTTGCCCGGGATGACAGTGCCGGCGCCGCGGCCCAGGATGCGGATGCGGTCGCGACCATGAACCAAGGCGGTGTGGCTTCCGTCGGGCAACTCGATTACTTGGTAAACATCGGCGATGACGCCATATCGGCACAAACCGTTGGAGACGGAAGGCGATTCCTGTTCGGGGTCTTTCTGGCAGACAATTCCGACAGGGATATGCTTTTCGGAAGCAATATTTGCAACTTTCAGCGAGGCTTCGCGTCCGAGTGAGATGGGTATGGTGACACCCGGGAAGAGAACGAGGTTGCGGGTGGCAATAATGGGCAGGTCGTCGGGCTGCGGGTCAGCGTTGAAATCTTTTGAATTGATTTCGAAGCGCCCGATCTGCACTACGGGGGCATGATTATCGTTGTTATTCATATTCTTTGCATGTCCAAATTGACTGCAAAGTTACGTAATAATATTTAAAAATTCAAGCTACTATTCGCGTAGCGTGTAGCCATTTTCTGAGCGTTGATTTTTCCTTTGATAAAAACAACTTCATATTCGTCTTGCGTCAGAGAGCGAAGAATTGCGAGAAGACGGCAATCATGTCGCTATGGTCGCTCAGCGAGGCAGTCTCGCGAGCCGAGTGCATTGCCCATATCGGCGCGCCGACATCAACGCCGCGAAGTGGTATCTGCGAGGTGAGTATGTTGCCTAAAGTCGAGCCGCCGGCTACGTCGCTGTGGTTGACGAAGTATTGGCATTTGACTCCGGCTTTTTCGCATAGAGCGACGAACACGGCCGCCGAGTCGGCATCGGACATGTATTTGCAGTTGGCGTTGATTTTCACAACGGGGCCGCCACCGAGCACGGGGTGGTTTGTCGGGTCTTGTTTTTCGGGGTAATTGGGGTGAATGCCGTGTGCATCGTCGGCCGAAATCATGAATGAGCGGTCGACAGCGCGGAAATAGTCCTCCTCGACGGCACCGTCGGCAGCGGTAATGCGGCGTAAGATGTAGTCGAGAATTGGCGAAGCGGCGCCTTGCTTTGTGCCCGAGCCGGTCTCTTCATTGTCGAAAATGGCAATGACGCGGGTCGAGTCGCAGGCCGTGTCGGCCGTGTCGAGCAATGCGCACATGGCGGCGTGAACCATCGAAAGGTCGTCGATGCGGCCCGAGGTGATGTATTCGCCGTTGAGGCCTACGACAGACGCGCGTGATGTGTCGAATAGCGAGAGGTCGTAGTCGAGAATATCGTCGGGTCGGATGCCAAGTTTTTCGGCGACAAGGCGCTGAATGAGCCCTTTAGCTTGGTCTTTATCGGCTATATGTCCGAGAACGGGCAGCATATCTTTCTGACGCGAGAGCTTGTTGCCGTCGTTGACAGCGCGGTTGAAGTGGATAGCCAGATGCGGTATGGTGAGCAGATGACGATCGAAACGCACCAAGCGAGTTGCGGGTCGCAGAGGGTCGTCGGTACGCAAAATTACACGCCCGGCCAACGATAGCGGACGGTCGAACCAAGTGTAGAGTATCGGGCCTCCGTACACTTCGGTGTTGAGTTTCACGATGTTGCCGTCGGTCACCATCTCGCAGTTGGGCTTTACGCGGAAGCCGGGCGAGTCGCTGTGAGCCGATATTATATGAAATCCGCTTTCGGCCGCCGGATTTTCGCCAACTATGAATGCGAAGATGGCAGAGTCGTTTTTGGTAACGTAGTGGCGCGCGCCGGGCTTGAGTGTCCATTTGTCGGCCATATTCAGGCGGGTGAAGCCGTGCTCTTCAAGGTGCGTGGCCACAGTGTGAACGGCCCAAAAGTTTACGACTGATGAGTCGAGAAACGCGCAGATGTCGTTGTAATTATTGATCGAAGCCATTTTGGTATATAGAGTTAAGAGGTCGCATGACGTTGCAGATAGTTTGACTCCAGTAGAGTTCGAAATCGTCTTTGATAGAGGCTACAGCATCCTCGATGATTTCGGCGGCAGCGTCGCGAACTGTCTCGATGAAGTTGAACAATACTTGAAAAATGTCGGCTAACGATTCGGATACGTTTGCACAGATAGGTTCGTCGCTGTACTTCATGTCGCTAACGAAAGTTTCGAGGTATGTGTCGTGTTCGCCCATGACGAGTTCGATGGAGTGGCGAATCCGGTCGTATGTTTCTTCATCGAGTGCCGGGATGATTGCCGTGTTATCGGCCACGGCCGTAGCATCGGGTTGCAAGCATCGGGCAGTGATGTATATGCGAGGAAGCAAGTCGAGCATACGGCCTACGAATGTCTGCGGTTCGGCTTCGCGACAGTGTTCGAGCTCGGCGCAGTATTCGTTGCAGAGAGCTATGAATGCCAGCGTATTGTTAGTCATTGCTTATATAATTTGTGGTCGGTGATATATTTGAAAACGCCGGCCGGCAGGAAGAAGTTGACGTCGCGTCCGCGCGCCACGGCGTTGCGGATGAACGTGCTGGAGATGTCGACCAGCGGAGCTTTCACTACTTCCATTCCATCGACAAAGTGGTCGACCGGGTAGCCGTCGCGCGGATAAACGATGACGCCGAATTCATCGAGGATGCGCTGATGGTCGCGCCAACGGTCGAAAATAGCCCAGTTGTCGCTGCCGATGATGAGGCGAAATTGTCTGTCGGGATATCTTTTTGTTAAAAGCTCGAGCGTATTGATGGTGTACGAAGGCCGGGGCATGGATAGTTCCAAGTCGCACAAGTCGATATTGTGAGCGTCTTTGAGGGCTATTTTGAGCATAGCCAAGCGCTTTGTGTCGGGCAAAAGTGCAGACGGGTCTTTGAGCGGATTGCGCGGCGATAGCGTCAGCCATACCTTGTCGACATAGCCCCACTGCACCAGATAGCTGGCCAGAATAGTGTGGCCTATGTGCACCGGATTGAACGAGCCTCCTAAAATGCCGACTATCTGTTTGCGCCCGGGTTCTTGCATTTGTCAGCCTATGAAATTATGAAGGATAGCTTCTGTGTCAGCGATGGCCTTATCGAGAGCGTCGTTGACTATAGCCTTGTCGAATTGTGTAGCAAAGCTAAGCTCATATTCGGCGCGAGCTATGCGGTCGGCGATGGCAGCCGGGTCTTCAGTGCCGCGGTTTTCGAGTCGATGGCGCAGCTCTTCGATGCTCGGTGGTTGGATAAAGAGTGTGAGGCAAGTGTCGCCATAAGCTTTCTTGACATTGAGAGCACCCTTGACGTCGATGTCGAGCACCACGTTGTGTCCGTCATTGATCACGCGGTCGACTTCAGAGCGCAATGTGCCGTAGAAGCGGCCCGGGTAGACTTCTTCCCACTCGATGAAATCTCCGCGGTCGACAGCATCGCGAAATTCTCCGGTCGATAGGAAGCGATAGTGTACGCCGTCTTCTTCGCCTTGGCGTGGTTGGCGGTTGGTGGCCGATACCGAGAAGCGGAGGTCGAATATATCTTTGTCAAGTATGGCATTGATTATGGTCGATTTTCCACAGCCCGAAGGGGCGGATACGACGATTACTTTACCTTTATTCATAGTTAATCTTGCATAACATTTTTGGCAAAATTAGCACTTTTTTGTAATCGCACCAAGGATTAGCGAAAAAAAATCGTGTGCGGCATGATACAATTTTTACAATTTGTGACGTTATAAAAGCGAAAAATAATCGAAATGGATTACGAAATCGAGATACATCCGTGGGAGCCGTTCGTGCCCGATGGCGCTCGTGTGCTAATTTTGGGTACTTTTCCGCCTCAGCCCAAGCGCTGGAGCATGGATTTCTATTACCCAAATCGCAGCAACGATTTTTGGCGAGTGTGTGGTCTGCTTTTTTTCGGCGACCGCGATGCCTTGTATGATGCTGCTATGCGCACTTATAAGCTTGATTTGGTTAAAGATATGCTGAGTCGGCATCATATTGCGTTGCACGACACCGGCCATAAGGTGCGGCGCTTGCGAGGCAATGCGAGCGACAAATTTCTTGAAATCGTCGAGCCTGTGGATCTTCACGGATTATTGGCGACAATGCCCAATTGTCGTGCCGTGGTGACAACCGGTGAAAAAGCCGCGTCGGTAGTTGCGGCGCTGACCGATACGCCGATACCGGCGCAAGGCGCCATGACTATTGCGGCCGACGGGCTTGAGATTTGGCGTATGCCTTCGACCTCACGGGCTTATCCGCTACCGCTCGAACGGAAAGCCGAGCGATATGCCGAATTGTTCAGGCATCTTGGTATTCTATAGCTTGATGTTAATAATTGATAATCAACGCAATAGTATTAAGCGTTAGAAAAATAGCTGATAAAGCGAGGAAAAATGCCGAAAAATTCGTAATTTTGCACTCGAAAAATCAACGTACAAACGATATGATCAACGCACAAGACATCAAAAACGGCACTTGCATTCGCATGGATGGCCGTCTTTACTTCTGCGTGGAGTTCCTCCACGTTAAGCCCGGCAAAGGCAACACCTTCATGCGTACCAAATTAAAGGACGTAGTTGACGGCCGCGTACTCGAACGTCGCTTCAACATTGGCGAGAAACTGGAAGACGTACGCGTAGAACGTCGTCCCTATCAGTACCTCTATGCTGATGGTGGTGACGATATCTTTATGAATAACGAGACATTCGAACAGATTCCAATCAATAAGGCACTCGTGACCGGCGCCGACTTCATGAAAGAAGGCGACACAGTGGAAGTGGTGAGCGACGCATCGACCGACACCGTACTCTACGCTGAAATGCCCATTAAGACTGTGCTCAAGATTACCTACACTGAGCCCGGCATCAAAGGCGATACCGCTACCAACACACTGAAGCCCGCAACTGTTGAGACCGGTGCTGAAGTGCGCGTTCCGCTGTTCGTCAACGAAGGCGACTCGATCGAAATTGACACTCGCGACGGCTCGTACATCAGCCGCGTTAAGGCCTGATAAATAGGTCGAAAAAATCACCATCTCGGCTGCGCCCACAAGGCGCGGCCTTGATTGTTTGAACGCAAATAGAGTCGACGCCGATGCCAAAACTTCGTTGATGGTTGTTATCTTGTATGATAAGTTGAACTACAAACAGACGACACTATGAAAGATTTCTACTCATCTTTTTTCAATCCGACGACGGATAAGCTGCCGCCTGCTCGTGGCTCGCTGCTTGTCGCTCAGCCTTTTCTGAGCGAAGAGTGGTTCGAGCGCTCGGTGATTTCTCTGATAGATTACGAGTCCGACAAGGGCGCTACCGGTCTGGTGCTTAACCATCGCACGGATTTGAACCTCTCGGATGTGATTCGCGGCGTCGATGACTTTGGGGCTCGGGTTCCAATCTACTGCGGAGGGCCGATGGGCCACGACCGACTGTTCTTTATACACAATCTTGGCAGCGATGTAATTCGCGGAGCAGAATGCTATGCCCCCGATTTGTATATAGGCGATGACTTGAACAGTGCTATTGAATACGTTCGCGATGGCTATCCTATCGACGGCTGTATTCGTTTCGTCGTCGGTTACAGCGGCTGGAGTAGGGGGCAACTCGAAGATGAATTGTCGGAAGATACGTGGGCTTCGGTCGCGGATGATATCGGCTCGGCCGATTTACTTTCCGGCTATGGCGAAGATTATTGGCAGTGCATCGTTCGCACGATGGGGCAGCAGTACAAGTCGTGGCTGATGATACCGCGCAACGCTATTTTTAATTAGCTTATAATCACGAGTTTATTGCGTCGGGTCGGCCTCTTGGTCGACCCGGCGCTGTTTTGTTTGCGCGCGTACAATGTTAAAAAACGCTGAAAAGCCGCTCATGTCGATTTTTTTTTGTAAGTTTGTTATGATTTTTATTCACTAATAAATTTGAATTTTTATGGATTACAAAGTTGGACAAACCTACGAATTTGAGGTTGAAAGAGATTTTGGTGAAAGCGATGACATGTATCGGCTCAAAGTGCCGGGATATAGTGATGTCTTTATCAGCAAATTGAAATTTCAGCGTGAGCAACCTACGCCTGTCTCGATGACTTGTCGCGTAAAGTCGATGACTAAGGACGGACCCGTTCTCGGGCATTGTATGTCGATGTATGTTCGTCGCTTTTATGGCGATAGCTTTGCTCGTAATCAGGCTCGCGAATTTACTGTCTATGCCGAGCCTCGCCGCTCAGGCGACCCGTATGTGCTTGAAGATAAGTACGGCTTGCGTTTTAATCTTTATCAGAACGCAACCCCATTGACTCGCGGTTGCAGTGTCATGTGCCGATTTACGAAGATGAATTCGATGGTCTATAGTCTCGAACTGTGCGAAGGTGCCACGAAGATACCGATGCTGACTATGAACGAGTTCTTGGCGCGTGTTAATGTCACCGGTTCAACAGCTCGCCTCATTGGTCGTATATTCGCTCAGCGACCCGAATTTGCTCAGGCACGTGGCGAGTTGTCGATCGGCAATCGCTCATGGATTATTACCGCGCTGAAGGCAGCTGCCGACACGCTGCCCGATTATTTCCGATGTGTCGACGTGAAGCGCCATGGCGGACTTATTCTTCGCTTGGTCAAACTTTTGCGTACGGCTGCTCTTTATATTATCGAGGGTTCGAGTTTACTGCGTAAAGCCGATGAGACGGTGCGTCGTTCGCTCCAGGAGCAGATGACCGAGCTAATCGAGGGCTTGAAGCCCTACGAAGCGGCTTTGTCGATTTTCATGGCTGATGATATCGACGGGTTTATCACCAACCTTATGGAAAAGTTGCGGCAAGCCGGTTATCTTTACCAGCCCGAGTATCAGCTCGCAACCCTGATGCTGATTATGCGCACCGAGCCATCGCTTGTGAAAAGCTACTTGGGTGGCATCTTTGACACCATCCTTGAGTGGGACCTTGAAACGTGGAAACAAGAGCCGTTCAGAAGTGCGTTCGTAAGTCAATTCGAAATCTATATTCGCTTGAGCCACTACGAAGCCGACCGTCTGCCTCAGGCGGAAACAGAATCGGAAACCGACCGATTGGGTAAGATTGTCACCGCAATTGCTTTGCAGACCCTCATCGGCGGCAAGCGCGATGATGAGTCGGAGCGCCGCAATCGCTCGCTTTTCTACCGCTACATCTCGCTGTTGCGTCCCGGCAAGAGCGATGTGTTGCTCGATAAGTCGTACATGACTCTGCTTGGCGCCAAGTTGCCGATGGAGTTCGGCTACGACGACGTCAAGGCGCCTCAGTTGCTGATGACCAAGGCTTCGGTTAGCGTCAATCGCGCCGACAACACTTTGCCAACCCGCTTGTTGCGAACCGGAAATATAGATATTACAGCCGGCGATGAAGGCGTGAGCATCAAGCGCTCGGGTGAAGCCGACGGCACGCCTGTCCTTCCCGCGTCGTTGATGCCTTGGCTGTCGCCGCAGGTGTATATCGATGGAATTAAGAGCCTGAACGGCTCCAAAATCAATAGCTTCGATGGGCACCGACAGCTGTGGAGCGATATTGAAAAAGTTCTTTTCGAGAAAGGTGCGCAAGCCGAGAGTGAGTCGCGCGGACGCACTCGCGCCATCGAGGGCGAGCAGGTGGCAATCATCATTGACCCTCGCGAAGTGTGTGGCGGCGACGACCCGCAGTGGCGTTGTCGCATCGACGACCCGTCGTATCTTCCCGGTGACGGCTTCATAAATCGAAGCGATATAGCGCCTTACAGTTTGCGCGGCATGGATCTTGACCGCAATCGCACTTTGATAGAGCAGGCTTTCCGCGATGAAAACGGCGAGCCCTACCATTTTTTTGCTAAGGTCATTGATATAGATAATTTCGGTCGCTATCGCTTTTCTTTACTCAGTGAAGCGGCATCCCTCGTGTCTTCGTTACTTGACTTTAACCAAACTTATAGTGGCGTAGTGACATGGGTTACGGCAAGTGAATACCTTGTCATCGGCGAATGTGGCTATTGCGTCTATATCAGTCGTGAGGACGAGAACGATTTGCATCCCGGCGATATGGTTGATTTCCATGTCCTGGATTATAACAATCCGAATCATATTGATGCATCGCTTGTCGGATTGTCGGATGAGGATGTCAAGGTTGACAAGGCTATTGCTTTCGCAAGTTTGCTCAATGGTATGGCCTTAGTTGTTGACAATGATCAGGATGAAACCGAAGTGGCCGATGATGAACCCGATGCCGAAAGTCTTACTCGCGAAGATGTCGAAGAAATCGTGCAGCTCTTCCGTTTCAAGTCGATGACTTGCTCAAAGTTGCTGAATGCGTTCGACTATCTGCGCTTTGCCCGCTTGCTGTCGTTGTCGATAGGCGACGATGATATGGCCGCGAACTTGCTTACGCATGCCTCATTGCTGCATCAATATCAGTTCTACGCCTCCAATAGCCGTGTCGATTCGTCAGAGCTTGAAGCTCGCCGTGCGGAGGTCGCCACGTCGCCTTTGCTTCAGATTATTTTCCACCGACTTGAGATTGTCTCGTGGATGGGCGATAGCTCGCGCAACGACTCGCTTTGGGATACAATCAATTCGCCTCGAAACGGCCTCGAAAATACGCTTGCGCGCATGGTGCTGTCGTACAATATGCTGCCCGAGGAAGGCCGCGACGACAACAGCATAGCCAAAGGCCTAAAAACCGAAATTGCGCGTCTGCTTGGCGTTAACTTCGAGCCGCGTGTGCTCAAATCGTACGGCTCGGAAAATCAATTTGTCGAATTCAAGTCGAGCATTGTCTATCCGGCTCGGAAATCATCGTCAGACAAGGTCGAGGCAGACCCCGATCGCCAACAGCACGTAATCCTGCGTACTATCGCCGGCTTTATGAATGCTTCGGGCGGCACACTTTTCATCGGTGTGAACGATTCGACTCACTGCGAGGCAGGCTTATTCGAAGACTTCGAATACTACAAGCGCCACAAAGGTATTATTGGCTCAAATCACTACGATATCCGCACCCCGGACAATGTCTGCAACTTCCTCACCAACCTCGTGCGTCAAACGTGGGGTACGCTTGTGACTGAGAGTGTGCAGATAGAGCCCGATGCTGAAGCTACTCGCGATGTAATCGTCGTCAAGGTGCAGCCGCGCGTCACACCTGTCGAGCTCGGCGGGGTAATCTATGTGCGTCGTAGCGGGACGACGATGAAGCTCGACGATAGCGAACGCGAAGAATTCGAACAGGAACGCCGCGAACGCGACTCGCAGCGCCGTGCCGAATCATCGCCCGTGGCCACCACGGCTGCTGCTCCTACAGCTCCGAGTTCGAGTGCGCCTGAGGTCGTTCCCGTCTCTCCGGAGCCGCTGCCGCGCATCGCTACATCGACATGGCGGCATAATGTATTGCACGATGGCGACGATGGCTTCATCGAACCTGCCGGCTACCTATACTTTGACAACAATAACACTCTGAGCCACTCACAACGCGATTACTACCGCGAATACGTGTTGCCGCTCGTGTTGGCATTCTCGCCTGAAGAGGCGCAAAACGGCTGTTTGTTGTTGATGTTCGAAAATCAGCGCTTGCTGCGTGTGCCTATGGCAGAAATTCTCGAAAAGCCGGCAAATCGCGATGTGAATTATTTCCGCGATTCGCGAGCCGTATTTGCCGTCATCGCTAACGCCGACGATGCGCTCAACGTGTACATGTCTGATGCGAAGAATAATCTCTATCGGCGCACGATTTTAGTCGGCGACGTTCCGGCCGGCCATCTGACGTCGACACCTGAGCGAATTACCGAGTTGCCGGCCAACGGTATCGTGGCTTGTGAACTCGTGGCCGAGTCGCAGATTGATAGCTTCTCCGCCTCGTTGGCCTCCAATCTTTCGAACCGCCAGATTGGCTACACTATGCGCTGCCAGGCCGACTCGGACAAAGCGCGTGATGTCATTGCCAATGATTCGAAATTAGCGTCTAATCTTAAATAATAGACCAGAATAATGACTTCGGCTCGAAAACATCCGCGTTTTTCGATAATAACGGTGACGTACAATGCCGCTTCGACCATCGTACGTACTGTAGAAAGTGTGTCGTCGCAGACTTGCGACGACTACGAACACATCATCGTAGATGGAATGTCGGCAGATGCTACTGTGGAGAATGCTTGTAAGGCTTGTAAACATTCTGATAATCTGATAGTTATTCAGGAGAGCGACAACGGTATTTACGATGCAATGAACAAGGGCATTCGCGAGGCTCACGGCAAGTATCTGTTGTTTCTGAATGCAGGCGACAAATTTCACTCACCGCAGACTCTTCAGATGATTAGCGACTGTATCGACAGCGGCAATCAGCCCGACATTGTCTATGGTCAAACAAACTTGGTCGACGACTCGGGTGCCTTTATCGCA
Organism: uncultured Bacteroides sp.; assembly: GCA_964433215.1. Classification (GTDB taxonomy): domain Bacteria; phylum Bacteroidota; class Bacteroidia; order Bacteroidales; family Muribaculaceae; genus CAG-873. The sequence goes on along the minus strand of CAYSQI010000019.1, from coordinate 15,952 downwards.
CCGCGTCATTTGACGGCTCCGGCCGAGCTCACTTTTCGCGACTTCGCGAGCGGCATGCTCGTCTGCCACCAAGCTTTTGTAGTGCGAAAGGATATTGCTCCGCTCTACGATTTGCAATACAAACTGTCGGCTGACTACGATTGGTGTATCCGTTGCTTGCAACAATCGCAGCGCAACGAGTTCATCGACAGCGTACTTATCGACTATCTGTCGGAAGGAATGACCACGGCCAACCGCAAAAAGTCGCTCAAAGAGCGGTATCGAATAATGATACATTACTATGGCTTTTGGTCGACGACCTTGCGACACGTATGGTTCGCGATACGTTTCTTGCGCAACAAGTTGTTTAATATTCCATCTTGAAAGTAATTGATATGCTGATATATAACACTACATTTGGCATAGATGCGGCCATCGAAAACGAGTTTGTCGAATGGCTGCGTGCCGAGTTTATACCATCGGCCGTGGCCGATGGCGAATACTTCACCGACCCCGAGCTTTTCAGAGTTGAAGCCGAGCATGAGCCGGGTGTCACCAGCTTGGCGCTACACCTTCGTGCCGATTCGCGCGAGGACATCGCTACATGGTATGCCGACCATGGCAGCCGACTTTTCGATGCTATCCTGAAGCGCTGGCCTTCACGTGCCGTGTTCTTCTCAACCACTTTATCCGCACTTCAATGAGCGACGTACGCGACTATCAGCGAGTAATCATCGGTATCGATCCCGGCACGAATGTGATGGGCTATGGAATTCTTGGCGTCAACGGCAAGAAGCCCGAACTGATTGCGATGGGTGTGGTAAAGCTGAGTCGCTTCGAAACTCACTATCTGCGTTTGCGCCGTATCTACGAGCGTGTGTCGGACCTCTGCGCTCAGTATATGCCCGATGAGCTCGCCATCGAAGCACCTTTCTATGGAAAGAATGTGCAGTCGATGCTCAAACTCGGTCGCGCTCAAGGGGTGGCTATGGCTGCCGCCCTTGCACGCGAAATTCCCATCGCCGAGTACGAGCCGCGCAAGATCAAGCAAGCTATCACAGGCAATGGTGCAGCTTCGAAGGAGCAAGTGCGCGAAATGCTCAAGCGTATTTTAAATATTAGCGAAGAAAACCTCTTGCCCGAACTTGACTCAACCGATGCACTCGCTGCCGCTTTGTGTCACTTTTACGAGTCGGGCAAGCCGGCTGTGGCCAAGGCTACGTCGTGGAAAGATTTTATAGCCCGTAATCCTGACAAGGTTAAGAAATGAAACGATTTTTGATATTAGTAGCGGCCTCGCTGGCCGCATCGGCTCTTGCGGCACAGTCGTCGGTTAGCGTCGTCGGCTCGCGAGCCATCAAGGTGCAGGCGCCTTCGTCGACGGGCCTGTCCGGTATTGTTGTGGTGGAAAATGCTGCCGGCTCTTCGTTGTCCTATTCGGCAAGCGGTGCGGCAAGCTCTGTCACGTGGCAGCGCTATAGCAACCTCGGCGGCGGATATGCCGAGGATGTAGTCGCGACAACGGATGGCGCACACTCCATGGTGACCCTCGGCGCCGACGACATGGGATATATCATTACCGACGGGTCGAAGCGAACCTACATCTGGGTCGTGAATTACGCCAACCATGCCTACGATGTGGCTGGTATCTCAGTCGTCGGGTCTGATTGCGACCGCGTGCAGCTCCATGTCGAAAATCCGGCGCTCCCTATCTATTACTTCACGATTAATGGCCGTCGCGAAGAACTCGACCGTGCGATAGATCTCTGCTACACGTCGCTGGAGTTCTCACAGGACGATATGATGTACGTGCAGATACCTGTCACTGAAAGCTATGTGGGCCTCGGCGCGACGATTACAGCACCTGTACCACTTTGTGATACACCTTTCACGTTGCGCCCCGACCGTTTCGCGACAGAGTGGGGTACGGGTACCGAAGTGCAGTCGGAGACTTTTCTGACTACAGCCGTTCGTGCCGAGACTAAGACCGAACAGACTGTCCGCGAAAGCGATAACGAGCAGAAACTCGAAGCCGAGCTCGGCGGTTCGGCTCCTTGTGAGGTCACTTTCCGTGCGGCTGTCACTGATGCTGCGATTTATCACCGGTGGGAATTGTCGACATATCCCGAATTTGATGATGTCAGCTACACCGACGACCAACTTGAATTCGTCTATGAGTTTACCGAAGCCGGTATGACCTACGTGCGATTTGTGGCCAACAATGCAGAAGGCTCGTGCGAGTATATCAGCGACACGTACACAGTGACGGTCGGCGATTCGCGTCTCGACTGCCCGAATGCGTTCTCGCCCGGAACGTCGGAGGGTGTCAACGACGAATGGAAAGTGAGCTATCGCTCTATTATTTCATTTGATTGCCATATCTTCAACCGCTGGGGACAAGAGATGGCCCATCTTACCGACCCGTCGCAGGGCTGGGATGGAAAGCATGGCGGCAAAATCGTCGGCTCGGGCGTGTACTACTACGTAATCAAGGCTGTCGGTTCGGATGGAAAGAAATACAACCTCTCGGGCGACATTAATGTGATTAATTCTCGTAAGAATACGGAGACCGATGCCGTGGTCGAATGACGCTATGCCTTATTTGGCCAAATCGACTCCTAATTGCGAAAAAATTGCTAACTTTGCACAATAACAAACCAATAAACGAAAGTGCTTACATATAAAAATCATCTGAAACCCTTGGTCCTGCCTGAATATGGCCGGAACATTCAGAATATGGTAGACCATTGCCTGACGATTGAGGACCGCGAGGAGCGCACTCGCTGCGCTCGCTCGATTATCGATGCGATGGCTATACTTTTTCCCGTGCAAGGCGACCAGCAAGCCTACCGTCGCAAGCTTTGGGACCACTTGGCGCTGATTAGCGATTTCAAGCTCGATGTCGACCTGCCTTTCGATTTGCTAAAGCCCGATTCGCTCGACGAGAGTCCGCAACCTGTATCAAAAGGCGATTCGTCGATTCGTCGACGCCAATATGGACACCTTGTCGAAGAGATGGTGGCAAAAGCCTGCGCTATGGAGCCGGGCGAAGAACGCGATGCGTTCATCGAGCTGCTTGCCAATCACATGAAAAAGTTGCAGCTGAATGCCAATCCTGAAGGCGTCGAAGATGTGAAGGTGTTCAAGGACCTCTATGAGATGAGCGATGGCGTCATCGAGATTTATCCCGAAGACCTTGCGCTTCAGGACTATGCTCTGGCTCCGTCGACTTCGAAGAAAAAACGTAAAAAATGATCAGAAGGAGCGAACTGCAGCAACTGGGTCGGCTTTTCAAGCCCCATGGCATCAAGGGCGAGCTTCAGCTCGAACTCGATGAACGCTATGAGCCCGACGAACTCGACTTCTTGGTGCTTGACATTGAGGGTATTTATGTGCCGTTTTTCGTCGCTGATGCTCGTCCGCGCGGCGCCGATTGGCTTGTGCGCTTCGACGATGTGGAGAACGAGACGGCTGCCGCCGCTCTGGCCATGCACGATGTCTTTTATCCGACTGCTCGGTTGCCGCATAAAGGCGATGATGCTGACGACGATGGCGTCTATCTTGCCGATATGGTGGGGTATGAACTTCGCGATGGCGACACCCCGGTCGGTACTATTGAAGCTATCGACGATTCGACGGCTAACGTCATCGTCTATGTGCGCGATGTCGCCGGACGTCAAGTGATAGTGCCTTTCCACGAAGAGCTACTGCTCGACTTTGATGTCGACTGTCGCTTCCTGTCGCTGCAATTGCCCGAAGGTCTGATTGATTTAAATAACTGAAGCTATGGAATTTGATGAAAATGATGCGGTGAAAGCGATGCAAGCCGCAGTCGCTACCGCTTACGACGACAACGAGCTGCTCAATATCATTGATATGATATACGACTACTATGAGTCGAACGGGCTGTTAGAAATTGATATAGATTCAGATGATGACGATGACGTAGATCCTGCCGATTTGGTGGTTTATGTCAAGCGAATGCTTGGCAAGGATCGCGGTGCTCACGTAGCCGAGTCCGACGTCGACCCGTTGGTACGCGCTTACCTCGAATATGAGTCGAACTTATAATAATCGAACGATGCGTAGATTTCTTTCCTCGATACTGATTGCCGGAGCGTTGGCTTTAGTCGTGCCTTCGGCCGCTTCGGCGCAGGATGCTCCCGATAATCTCGATATGAGCGTGTCGGAGAATATGGCAGTGCCTGCAGTGCCGCAGAAGGCGCATCGCTATGTGGCAAGCGCTATGGATCAGCTGCGCCGCTACTTTGTCAAGGACGGATATGCCGCCGAGATGCTTCGCGATGGCGAGGTACTTCGCATCACCATTCAGTGCGATAAGTTGTTTGCTCCCGGGGCTGTGGCTCTGAAGCCGTCGGCCGGCGTGGTGTTGAAACCCTTCGCAATGGTGGTGCGCGAGCCGGGTAAGTATAAGATGCTCGTCGCGGTTCATACCGACGATACCGGCGACGCGGTCTATAGCGATTCGATTTCGGCCAGCCGAGCCAATGCAATAGATGATTATCTGTGGCAACTTGCCGACCAAAAGGAAACGAACGTGATACCCTACGGCCTGGCCCACGATGAGCCTCTGGTTCCTGACAATTCGTTGGCCAACCGTGCGACTAATCGCCGTGTCGAGTTTATCATCATTCCCGACACTGAGATGCTGCGAGCTGCCGGGGTTAAGATTAAAAATAAGTAGTATCAGATAGCTCGGAACTTATATTATATGTGTAATGGTTCCGGTTATTGCTGAAAAATGCGTAAATTTGCAACTCAAATAAAGGAAATAATAACGTACAATATACTATGGCAATAGAACTACAACATCTGACCAAGCGCCAGGAGAATTATTCACAGTGGTACAACGAACTTGTGGTAAAAGCCGACCTCGCTGAGCAGTCGGCCGTGCGCGGCTGTATGGTTATCAAACCCTACGGCTATGCTATTTGGGAAAAAATGCAACAGACCCTCGACGGTATGTTCAAGAAAACCGGTGTGAAGAACGCCTATTTCCCCTTGCTGATTCCGAAGTCGTTCCTCTGCCGCGAGGCTGAGCACGTCGAAGGCTTTGCCAAGGAATGTGCCGTCGTTACTCACTATCGTCTGAAAAACGACCCCAACGGCTCCGGTGTCGTCGTCGACCCTGAAGCTAAGTTGGAGGAAGAGCTCATCGTGCGCCCCACGTCTGAAACAATCATCTGGGGTACGTATAAGAATTGGATTCACTCGTATCGCGACCTGCCCGTAATTTGCAACCAATGGTGCAACGTTATGCGCTGGGAGATGCGTACTCGCATGTTCCTTCGTACAGCTGAGTTCCTGTGGCAGGAAGGTCATTGCGCTCACGCTACAGCCGAAGAATCGGAGCAGCGCACCGTGCAGATGATTAATCTCTATGCCGAATTCTGCCGTCGCTACATGGGCCTGCCTGTGATTATTGGCGTCAAGACTGCCAACGAACGCTTCGCCGGAGCTCTGAATACCTATACTATCGAAGCTATGATGCAGGACGGCAAGGCGTTGCAGTCGGGTACGTCGCACAACTTGGGCCAGAATTTTGCCAAAGCTTTCGATGTCACATTCGTCAACAAGGACAACAAGCCTGAATACGTATGGGCTAACTCGTGGGGCGTGTCGACTCGATTGATGGGTGCGCTCATCATGGCTCACTCCGACGACAATGGTCTGGTGCTGCCTCCGCATCTTGCACCCATCCAGGTTGTCATCGTGCCTATTTCGAAGAATGCCGAACAGCTGGCTGCTGTCACAGAGGCAGTTAAGCCGATTATCGGCCGTCTTGAAGAGCTTGGCATCAGTGTCAAGTACGACGATGACGATAAGCGTCGCCCCGGCTTCAAGTTTGCCGACTACGAGCTCAAGGGCGTGCCCGTGCGCCTCGCTATCGGTGCTCGCGACCTCGAAAATGGTACTGTGGAAGTTATGCGCCGCGATACTCTCGAAAAGGAAATCATGCCGCTCGAAGGAATCGCCGACGCTATCAACGCATTGCTCGAAGACATTCAGGAAAATATCTATCAGAAAGCCCTCAAGATGCGCGACAGCCGTATCACCAAGTGCGACTCCTACGAAGAGTTCAAAGAAAAAATCGAGGATGGCGGTTTCTTCCTGTGCCACTGGGATGGTACAACCGAAACCGAAGAGCGTATCAAGGCTGAGACGAAGGCTACGATTCGCTGCATTCCTCTCGACGGCGAGGAAGAAGAAGGCGTCTGCATGGTTACCGGTAAGCCCTCGAAGCGCCGCGTGATCATCGCTCGTGCTTATTAATTAATAACTCGGATGCCCGACGGCACACTTTGTTGCCGCCGGGCTCTATTTAAATTGTCGATATATATGCGCCTGGCTATTGTGATGCCCTGCTATAATGAGCAGGAAGTACTGCCACATACGTTGGAAGTAATGCTTGGTCAGCTCGAACGGTTAGTGTCGCGCGGACTGATTTCTGATGACTCATATATATTCATTGTCGACGACGGCAGCAAGGACCGCACGTGGCAAATTGTGCGCGAAACTCATGCGCAAGACCCGCGTGTGAAAGGTGCGACGCTGGCGCATAATCGTGGTCAGCAGCCCGCGTTGATGGCCGGTCTCGAAGCGGTGATGGATCGTTGCGATGCCTGTGTGACGATGGATGCCGACCTACAAGACGACCCCGCCGCGCTCGAAAAGATGATTGCCGAGTACAATGCCGGCTGCGAGATAGTCTTCGGCGTTCGATCCAATCGCGATAAGGACACGGCGTTCAAGCGCGGCACGGCCGGTATGTTCTATAAGTTTCAGCAGAAAATGGGTATCGATGTGATTCCCAACCATGCCGATTATCGTCTGATGAGCAACCGCGCCTTGCATCTGCTGGCCGAGTATGGCGAGCGGTCGATGTATCTGCGCGGTATCGTGCCTCAGCTGGGCTTGCGAACGGCTATTGTGAAGTATGCACGTCCCGAACGCGCTATCGGCGAGAGTAAATATCCGCTGAGCAAGATGATAGCATTGGCTATCGACGGCGTGACATCGTTCACGGCCAAGCCGATGACGTTCATCTTTATTATCGGTCTGCTTTTGTTGCTGATTGATATTGTTGTCGCTGTGTGGGTTATGGTGTCGTATTTCACCGGCTCTGTGGTCAGTGGCTGGACGTCGTTGATACTTTCCGTATGGTTCCTCGGCTCGCTGATTTTGATGTCGATAGGCATTTTGGGCGAGTATATCGGCAAGATTTATGTCGAAGTGAAGCGCCGTCCGCGATTTGCGATAATGGAAGAAATTTTTGACTGATTTCAAATCTCTATCTGACAATGTTAAAGACAGAGGTTACCCTTGAAATATACAATCCCGACCTTTCGAGCCACCTGGCCCTACCTTATGCCGACGAAGGCATACAGGCCGGCTTCCCTTCGCCGGCTCAGGACTATATCAGCGAGTCGATTGACTTGAACCGTGAGCTGATTCGCCATCCGGCATCTACTTTCTATGGCCGCGTATCCGGCGATTCGATGATTGGCGATGGTATCGAACCGGGCGATATATTGGTGATTGACCGCTCGATTGAACCATCCGATGGCGACTTGGCTGTATGCAGCCTCGACGGCGATTTCACGCTTAAGCGCATAGCGCTGAGTGATGGCAATGTGCGTCTGATACCATCTAACGAGGCGTTCGACCCGATATTGGTGACACAGGACTCGCAATTCGAAGTCTGGGGTGTAGTGACTTATACAATCAAGCAACACCGCCGGCAGTCGCGTGTGAAGTACTGAAAAATATTCGTAATGTTCGGGCTTATAGACTGTAATAATTTCTTTGTGTCGTGCGAGAGAGTGTTCGCGCCGGCATTGCGTCGTAAGCCCGTTGTTGTGCTGTCGAACAACGATGGCTGTGCCGTGGCGCTCAGCAATGAGGCTAAAGCCTTGGGGCTGAAGCGCGGTGACCCATATTTCAAGATTCAAGGTATTTGCAACCGCTGTGGTGTCGAAGTGCTTTCGGGCAATCATCGGCTCTACGGCGACATGTCGAATCGCGTGATGGCCACGCTGTCGTCAATGGTGCCCGAAATTGAAATCTATTCAATCGACGAGGCTTTCTTGCACATGGATGGGTGGACTGTTGCCGAATTGACGGAAGTTGGCCGCCGAATTGTGCACAAAGTGCGTCGCGACACCGGCATACCGACTTCGATGGGACTTGCTCCTACCAAAACGTTGGCCAAAGTGGCTGCGCGATTTGCCAAGAAATATCCCGGTTACAGGTCGGTTTGCCTAATTAGTACCGAAGAAGCTCGGCGCAAGGCTCTGTCGCTACTGCCGATTGGCGATGTGTGGGGCGTGGGGCGCAGACTCTCGAAGCGTATGCTTCAGATGGGCATTGAGACGGCGCTTGATTTTGCCGATATGTCGACCGACAGTGTGCAAAGCAGCTTCAATGTTCCGCTTCAGCGCACGTGGCGCGAGCTCAATGGCCAATCGTGTATCGACATGGAGACTGCCGAGCCGCCGCAAAAGCAGATGTGTTGCTCGCGCTCGTTCGGAACGATGCTTACAGAGTTTGACGAGCTTCGCCAGGCTATATCGCTTTTTGCTACGATTGTGTCGCGTAAGTTGCGCGAGCGGCATTTAGCAGCTGTCACTGTGTCGGTTTTTATCCATACCAACGCTTTTCGCGAGGATATGGAGCAATACTACAACTCGGCATGCCGCCGGCCGGCTGAAGCTACCAACGACACGATGGCCATTACGTCGACTGCCATCGAATGTCTGCGTGCTGTTTATCGCCGTGGGTATTCTTACAAAAAGGCCGGCATCATAATAAATGAGATTGTCGATGAACGCGCAGTGCGTCGGTCGCTTTTCGCCACCGACGAGGATCGCGAGCGCCGCTCAAGGCTAATGGGCGTCCTCGATGATATAAATTCGAATTCAATAGCGCACGACACGGTGCACATCGCATCGTATCAGCCGGCTGAAAGCCTCGTCAAAGGCGAGCGCCGCTCAAGGCTGTATTCGTCGCGTCTTAAGGATATTATAATAGTAAAAACTCCTCAAATCAGAGTGTAATGGATTCAAAGGTATTCAATGCGAAGTTGGCTAAGAGTCTGGATATGACTCCAAAGCGAGTCGGTGAGTTGCTCGATACATTTGCCGACATCCTGCGCGAATCGGCTCGTACGATGACCACTGTGGCTGTGCCGTCGTTTGGTAGCTTCGAGCCGGTTAAGGTTGATGAAGAGATTACAGTCGACCGTGCAACCGGTCGGCGTGTGTTGTTGCCACCTCAAATAACGGTAGAATTTCACACAGCGGCTATGCTGCGCAAAAAACTGACCAGCCATGAATGAAACAATAAATCTACCCAAGCTTATATCATTACTTGCTGCTCGCACAGGTTGCGACCAAGCCACTGTGCGCCGTTTCCTTCATCAGTTGTTTGGCCAAATTGAGGAAAGCCTCGCAGCCGGCGAAAAAGTCGTTGTGAAGGGCGTTGGCGAGTTTGTCCCTTACGACGATAATGCCGCACCCGTGAAATTTTTGGCCGATCCGGAGCTTGCAGCTATAGCAAATGAGCCATTTGCGGCTTTCGAAGCCGTAGAACTAAACGACGGTGTCACTGAGGCCGTACTTGAGCAGGCGGAAGCGGAGGCTGCTACAGAAGAAGAAACTCACGCACCCGTTGCTATTGAGGAATCGGTCGCAGAGCCGGTCGCCGCCCCCGAGGTAGAGGTTGAGCCGGAACCCGAACCGGAGTCCGAGCCAGAGGTAGAGCCCGAACCTGAGCCGGAACCCGCTCCCGAACCCGAACCCGAAGCGGAGCCGGAGCCTGAGCCTGAGCAAATTCCTGTGCACATGGAGAATGATGATAGCTATCATTATGGCTATGAGGATGAAGATACGTCGCGCTCACATAAACTATGGCTTGTGCTTGGTGCGTTGATTGGCCTTATTATCGGCGTTGTCGGAGGTTATTTTGCCGGCAAACATTTTGGTCAGTACCATTCAGAGGCTGATGTCGCTTTGATTGATACAGTCACTATCGATATAGGCGAGTTTGAGCCGATTGTACCGATTGATACGATTGCAGAAACCGCAGCGAGCTCGAACGAAGTGGCTCAGCCTGTCGCAGAGGCCGCGCAACCTGTCGAAAAAGCGCAACCGACTGAGTCAGCCGAAGCGCAAACGGTGCAGGCATCTACAACCTCAGCCGAGCCTGAATATGATACAGTGACGAAGTCGCGCTACCTCACTACTATGGCGCGTGACCACTACGGTAAGAAAAGCTATTGGGTGTTCATTTTCCAGGCCAATCCTCAGTTGAAAGATCCGAATAAGATTTCGCCGGGAACCAAAGTTGTAATTCCTGCTAAATCGAGCTTCGCCGGTTCGACCGAGGCCGAGACAGATGCCAAAGCTCAGAAAATACTCAATGAGCTCAGTCAGAAGTATAAATTATGACACACTCTCGTCCATATACCTTCGACCGCGTCGTGCGCATGATTATCGGCTGCTTGCTGGTAATCGGTGGCGTGTGGCTAATCAATACGCTGAAGAATGTGCTGCTGCCGTTCTGCTTGGCGTGCCTGATTGCTTACATTTTGGAGCCGTTTGTCGAATACAATCGTAATTTGCTGCGATTGAAAGGCCGTTCGATTGCTATTGTAGTGACACTATGCGAGGTGACGCTTCTTCTGTCGCTATTAGGCTATTTCTTCGTGCCGATGGTGATTGACGAGACTAATCAGTTGCTCGAAATGTTGAAGTATAGTGCTGCGCAGACTATTGCAGTACCATACATTCCTCAAAGCATCCACGACTTTGTGTTGCAGCATTTCAACTACGAGAGTATATCGCAGCTACTTTCCGAAGGCCACTTGCAGAGTCTTGTCGCCAAGGGCTCGTCGTTGATAGCCCAGTCGCTCAGTTTCTTGCTTCACACACTTGAGTGGTTGTTGACGTTTATTTATGTTATCTTTATTTTGCTCGACTACGAAAACCTCATGAAGGGCTTTCGTATGCTTGTGCCGCCAAAGTATCGCAAGGTGGCTTACAAAATCGGCGACGACATAAAGTTCAGCATGAATCGATATTTTCGCGGTCAGGCTTTTATAGCTCTGTGTGCTGCGATTATGTACTGCATTGGCTTTTCGATAGTCGGTATTCCTATGGCCATCATACTTGGCGTCTTGGTCGGTGTGCTTTTCTTGATTCCGTATTTCCAGTATGTGACGCTGATACCTGTGGCAATCGTTTGCTATATAGCATCAATCGGAGGGGGTGACCCCTTTTGGCCTGAGCTGGGCCGTTGCTTGCTCGTGTATGTCGTGACGCAGAGTATTTGCGACTATGTGCTCACGCCCAAAGTTATGGGAAAGGCTATGGGGCTCAATCCGGCCATCATTTTGCTTTCGTTGTCGGTATGGGGCACTTTGCTCGGACTGATAGGCATGATTATTGCATTGCCCCTTACTACTCTTTGTCTTGCTTATTATCAAGAGTATATAATCAACAATCGCAGCGAATCGGTTGCCGAAAAACGCGAGGAGGTGTCTACACTTGAAAATATCGAAAGCGAGAATAAAGAATAACGATATAGTCTCTCAATAATCGAAGCGCGGACTTAACAAGAATCCGCGCTTCGTTATTTTTAGCATCTGACTAGTGTTGGAGTTTTATTCAGCTATCAGTCGTTTCGACTGATGTGGTAGCCGAAGCGTTCAGCGCAAATGTAGCAATGATAATTAATATCTAGAAGATATGTTTTATATGAGTGTAGGGTATTATACAAAAAGTCATTGGCAAATCTAAGGAAAATTGAGCAGCTGTTCGTTAAGATGTTAGAAGTTTCTCGAATGCTTTACGTGCTCCTCCTTCGTAGTAAATCTCGCCGCAATAGGTGAATCCGAATTTTTCAATCAGGCGTAGCATTCGAAAGTTGTCGAAGTTGGTGTCTATGCGAAAATCGGTGATACCTTGCGAAAGGGCCAGTTTTTCGGCCTCTTGTAGAAACAGTAGACCGATACCACGACATTCGCTGTTAGGATGCACGGCCATTCGGTGTACTACAACGTATTGTTGGTCCGATAGCCAAGAACCGTCGATTTTGGCGTAAGCCGATTCGCCGTCGGTGACTATAGCTCCGTAAGCAATGACACGCTCATCGTGCTCGATGACGTATCCGATGCCGTTGGCGATATCCTCGGCAACATGTGTGCGGGTAGGATAGTTGTTATCCCATTGCCGTTTACCTTCGGCAAGCATACGCGCGACGGCAAGGCGAAGTATTGCGCATATTTGATCGGTGTCGGCAGCGACGGCTTGGCGAAATTTCGGGGGCGTGATATCTGGGGACATATCTAAGAGGTCGTAATTGAGATTGCAAATATACAAAAAAATCGACTGATAAACGAAAGTGCCGGAGCCCTTTTTATGGGAACTCCGGCACTTGTATTTATTGGTGGGTTAGGTTTATTTCTTGAGCCACTTGTCGAACCAGCGGAAGAAGAGACGCTGCCAGAGTACGGCATTCTGCGGCTTCAGAATCCAGTGGTTTTCGTCGGGGAAGATGACCATTTCGGTGGGCACGCCGCGCATACGAGCAGCGTTGAAGGCTGCCATACCTTGCGAGGCGAGGATGCGGAAGTCGTATTCGCCGTGGCTGATCATGATGGGAGTGTCCCATTTGTCGACGAAGCGGTGGGGCGACGAGGCGAAGGTGCGCTGAGCGGCAGCATTGTCCTTGTCCCAGAAGGCACCGCCCATGTCCCAGTTGGCAAACCACATTTCTTCAGTCTCAAGGTACTGAGCTTCGGTGTTGAAGATGCCTGCGTGGGCGAAGAGTGCGGCAAAGCGGCCTTCGTGGTTGCCGGCGAGCCAGTAAACTGAGAAGCCACCATAGCTTGCGCCGGTAGCGCCCATGCGGTCTTTGTCGATGTAGGGCTTGGCCAGCATGTAGTCGGCAGCGCTGAAGTAGTCGCGCATATTCTGTCCGGGGTAGTCTTTCGAAATCTGCTCTTCCCATTCGGTGCCGAAGCCGGGCACGCCACGACGGTTGGGCAGGATTACGACGTAGCCGTTAGAAGCCATCAGGGCGAAGTTCCAGCGGTAGCTCCACATTTGGCTGACTGACGATTGCGGGCCGCCTTGGCAGTAGAAAATCGAGGGGTACTGCTTGTTGGCGTCGAAATTCGGCGGAAGGACTACCCAAGTGAGCATTTCCTTGCCGTCGGTGGTGGGTACCCAATGCTTTTCGATGGTGGGCATAGTGAGTTGGCTGAAGATTTCGCCGTTGACGTCGGTGAGCTGGTGGATACCGGCTTCTCCTTCCGATTTGTTGACGAGAAACACTTCGTTGGGGCGGAGCATTGAGTGGTTCATGGTAACTACGCGCGATTCGTCGACGGGCGACAGCGAGGTGAAGTCGGCAAGCTGCTCGGCCACGGTGGTGACTTTGCAAGTCTCAACATCGATTTCGAACACCGGAGCTACGCCTTGGTGATAAGCAATGAACCAGATGGTCTTGCCCGAAGGATTCCATGCAAATTCTTCGATGGTGTAGTCCCAGTCGACGGTGAGGTCGCGCTTTTCGCCGGTGGTCATGTCGAGGATGAAGAGGCGGTTTTTGTCGGCTTCGTAGCCGTCGCGTTCCATGCTGAGCCAGGCCATATAGTTGCCGTCGGGCGAGAATGCGGGGCAGGTGTCGTAGCCCATCATGCCTTCGGTGAGGTTGCGGGTCGAGCCGTCAGCGAAAGTGTAGAGATAGAGGTCGGAGTTGGTCGAAACGGCATATTCGAGGCCGGTCTTCTTGCGCGAGGTGTAGACCAAGCCGGAGCCGTCGGGCGTCCAAGCAAATGATTCAACGCCGCCGAAGGGTTTCATGGGCGATTCGTAGGGCTCGCCTTCCATGATATCCTTAACGTCGGTGATGGCAGAGCCGTCGAACGAGCCTACGAAGGGGTGGGGAATCTCAGTCACCCATTCGTCCCAGTGCTTGTACATGAGGTCGTCGATGACGCGGCCTGTAGCCTTGGGCAGGTCGGGGTAGATGTCTTCGGCGGTGGTGTTGGACTTGACACTACCGATCATGACTACTTTCGAGCCGTCGGGCGAGAACGAGAAACCCGAAACACCGCCTTCGAGGTGCGAAATCTGGCGGCGGTCAGTGCCGTCGGGGTTCATGACCCACACTTGCGGAGTCTTTTCTTCGCCTTCGTAAACGAATGCGATGCGCTTGCCGTTTTCAATCCAGGCAGCGCCGCCTTCGCTCTTTGGCGTCTTGGTGATGCAATGTTGGTCCGAACCATCAATGTTCATGACCCATAGTTCGGCGTTCGATTTGTTTTGGGGAACGCTTTCGTACGACACGGAGTAGAGAACGAGCTTTCCGTCGGGCGATACTTGCGGAGCTGACACACGGCCGAGTGCTTCGAGAGCGTCGATGTCGAATAGGCCGGTTTCCGACTTATAGTCGGGTCGTTCGATGATCGATTCCTGACTATCGTCGGCGGTAGTTGCACAAGCCGACAGCAGCATGGCGGAGGCGGTCATTGTTAGGATGTTTGATAATTTCATTAAAAAAAATTTTTTAATTATTTGATTTTTATGATTGTTCTGATGGATTGAAGGTGAGCCCGTCGATGTCGTCGAGACGGTGGCGATACTCGTCGAGTCGCTCGAGGTTTACGTCGATGGTCATCGAGCAAGAATTGTCGAACGTCTGCTCGAGTACTGCGACGCCCGGAGCGCGAGCAATCTTCATCACGTCGTTGATGACAGCGTAGGGGAAGGTGAATTGCAACCGTGCCGTGACGTGGCATTGGATTATCTCAGCCTCCTCAAGCGCCAGGCGCGCAGCTTCGCGGTAGGCCACAATCAGGCCGGATGTCCCCAGCTTGATGCCGCCGAAGTAGCGAACTACGGCTATGACTATGTCGGTGAGTTCAAGTGAATTGATTTGGCCGAGAATAGGTTTGCCGGCAGTGCCCGATGGCTCGCCGTTGTCGTTGGCGCGGAATTCGGTGCGGTCGGGCCCAAGCATATAAGCCCAGCAGACGTGACGTGCGTCGTAGTATTCTTTAGCAAGCGCGTCAACGTGGGCTTTGGCTTGCTCAGCGGTCTTTACCGGCCAAGCGAAGGCAAGAAATTTGCTCCGCTTTTCGGTGAAGACGGCTTGCGACGGTCCGGCTATGGTTTGAAATTTATCGGTCATTGTTGGGTGTCAGTAGATGTGTGCATTGCTCCGACAGAGAGTAGGCCGTCGGTCGGCAATTCGCGAACGGTACGACAAGAAATGTGAATTGAAGTAATCGCTTTTCACATTATTTATAAATATCAAAGACAAAAATACGAAAATAAAATGAAAACGCCGCCACTCGTGTCGGAAAAAAGTGAAAGCACGCTTAAGAAACACACGGAAACACACGGAAAAACGCGGAAACCCTGCAAAGCAGAGACCGCCGAGCGTTTCGCCTGCGATGCAACCCATAGCCGGATGGTTCAGAGTCGCCCCCGCGGCGAATGCCAGGCCATCGCCTTTAGGCGCTCTGCAAAGCAGAGAACGCAGGCGTCCTCGCCTGCGTCGGTTGTGTAGGCGGTAGTATTTTATTGCGCACGAGACGATTACCACCGCCGAGCGTTTCGCAGGCGAGGACGCCTGCGCTCTTTGCAAAGCAAAGCGCCTTCGGCGATTGCCAGGCTAGCGCAGCGTTCACTCTTCCTCTGAGAAGATTACTACCGCCGAGCGTTTCGCAGGCGAGGACGCCTGCGCTCTTTGCGGAGCAAAGCGCCTTCGGCGGTTGCCATGCTGCGCAGTGCAGCCTGGTCATCGCCTTCAGGCGCTCTGAGGGGAGCACGCAGAGCGTGCGGGTCTGTGCTTAACCTCGGGTGAAGTCCGTTAGGACGAGCCCGAGGTAGGTGGTGCCGAAAGTACAGAGCCCGCGGAGCGGGTGATGCTGTGTTTCACA
>CAYSQI010000018.1:24198-45047 GCA_964433215.1 uncultured Bacteroides sp. | reverse complement strand
CAGGCCACCGCCGCGGGGTTACTTTGGTGGCTGGGGATAAAAAAATCACCTTCGCGGAGTGGCGAAGGTGATTTTTTGATATGGATTATGAATTATCGAACTACTACCTTGGTGGCTTGGTTGCCCTGGCGGCGGATGTAGAGGCCGGGGGTGAGGTCGCCGTTGACGCGAACACCCTGCAGGTTGTAGTATTCTACGGCTGAGTTCTGGTCAACTGCCACGTCAGCTACGCCCGATACTTCGGTGTTGTCGTCATTCTTAGCAAATTCGGCGGTCGAGAGTTCAGTTGCGTTGGCCGGTTCGTAAGTCACGATGTCATACTCTACGTCAGCGGCGAGCGGAGCGATTGCTTTCGTCACTGCGAAGGGGAATGTGATTTTGACGTTGATAGTGTCGGGAGTTGCATTTTCGTACAAGCAGAATGCTCGCTCGTTGTCCCATCCAACTATTGCGTTTTCGTCGGTTGATTTAACGGTCCAGTTGTAGCTGTTGTTTGACGCTTCGATGAAGTATTTAGCGTCGATGCGAGCGGTGTCGCTGTATGTGATGTATTTAGCTTCGGTGATAGTGGGAAGTACGGCGTCGAGGTCGGGCCATTCAACGTCGAGAGCGATTGTGCGGTCGCCGTTCTTGAGGCTGAATTTGCCGTCCTTGTTGTAAGCGAAGTGGCTGAAGGGTTCACTTGCGTTACAAATATTTCTTTCGCCGAGGTAAACTTCGTAGTTAACCTTTTCTTCGTCGTCAATCGGATTGCCGTTTTTACTGATAGTAGCAGTGAAGGTCAGCACGTTGGCCTTGCTATATTCGTTGTAAGAATAAGCCTCGCCAAGGCTGATTTCGCCGGTGTAGCTTGTGAATTCGGTGGGGAAAATCTGGTTGGTAGTGCCGAATACTCCAACGAAACCGGTTACATCGCACTTGGTGCCAACAGTGGGGGCGGTAATGCCAAATTTGTTGTAGACGGTGATTTCGTGGCCTTCTGCATCAGTCGCTGCTATTGTCTTATCATTAATTGACGAGATGGTGACGTCGGGGAGCATTACATACTGGTGCATGTAGTTTTCGGCAACGTTGCTGTAGTTGATTTCTGCCGGTTGGCGCACGGTGCCGGCGGCAGCGTTAACTTCGCCAAATGCGGTGGGTACGAATTCTTGCAAACCGTTGTAATAATCAACTGTAGCACATACGCCGTTGATTACATCGCCGGGAGCGTAAGCAGCTTGGTTGCCGCCATAAATAAGCATGTAGTTGTATCCGTTGTTTACATACAGATTCTTTTTAGCAGTGTCTTGGTAAACGACAGTCAGCGGGCAGTTGAATACAAATTTGTATGTTTTCCATTCGTTAGTAATAATACTTAACGAGCCGAGGTCATCAAAGACGTAGGTGTTAACATCGTACGATGCTACTGCGCTGGTTTTGCCATCTTTTACAGCGATTGCTTTATAAGAAATAGGACCATAAAATTCGATGGGTTCGCTATAAACTGTCGACTCGGTGGTTGGGTCAGCGTGTTCGGTTTCTTCCCAGCTTTCATGAGTTGTGTAGTAGATAGTAGTGCCTTCTTCAGCAGAGATAGTAACCTTGTTCCACGATTCGGTGATTACCGGGGCAGCGGGAGCTTCAGGGTCAACGGGTTCAACTGGTTCAACTGGTTCCGTAGATTGTGCGGGAAGGGCGTAGATTTGAACGTCTTTCTGACCGCTCGCTTTATCGCTTGCGTAGCAAGAGAAGAGATTGCTACTATTATTATATCGGAGAATGTTGCGAGTATTTGAGCCTTGGAAAGTGATAGTGGCGTTGCCCGAGGTGGTTATACTGATATCGGCAGTAGCGTTAAGATCAATGTTATCTTGAGTCCTAAGATAGTTGCTTGAGCTTGAGGCAGCGTATAGGTAGCCGTCGCCAACATTGAATGCAAAACAATTCTCGCCATCTTTGTTAGTAGTAGTTTCCAGAGTAATAATCTGAACGTCGTCGCTTGGTACAATGCCGCCATCTGCTATAGTTATTGTTGTTGCACCGCGATTGTTGTTATTTTGGGTTGTGCTGAGAGCCATATTGTTGCTTACAATAATAATCTTTTGGCCGTTGACGAGAGTTGAAGCGTCGGTAACGAGCATAAATTTTTCGGCTGCGGGAGCGTTGGGGTCTACGACTTTGAGGGTATAGGTGGCGGAGGCTGCTTTGTGAGTAGCGGTCTCGGCGATAGTAGCAGTAATAGTGGTGGTGCCGGCTGCAACAAGTGTTACTGCGCCTGTTGCTTCGTCTACGGTTGCAACTTCAGGTTTGCTTGATGTGTAAGTAACGACAGCATCGGTCGGAGTTACAGTCGGTGTGGGTGCGGTGAAGGTTTCGCCGAGGTTTGCGGTGAAAGATGTTTCAGCGAAGGAGATAGTCGCGTCTTCACGTCCGTCCACAACGGTGAGAGTGTAAGTGGCATCTGTGCTTTTGTAGGTCTCGCTATTTGCTATTTCTGCTTTAATATTAGCGGTACCGATACCTTTAATGGTTACGTTGCCGTTAGTTGCGTCAACGATAGCTACAGATTCGTTATCGGAGGAGTAAACGACTTCAGAAGCAGCGGCTTCGGGGGTAACAGTCAGCGTAGGAGCGGTGAAATCTGTGGCGCCAAAGGTGGTTTCGGCAGTAGCTGCGCTCCAAGTCAGGGTCGCATCTTGGCGTGTGTCTGCTGTGTTTTCTTCGTAAGTAATAGTTACAGAGGAGAAGCAGAACTGACCGGCTTTGGTTTCCCCATCTGAGCCGTAATTTGCTTTATCACCAACTGTGAAAGTAATGGCTGTATTTTCGCCTGTCCATGTTACAGAGGCATCACCTTTAGTTTGGGTAGCTATGGTTCCGTCGTTTGCGGTAATAGGTGCAAGACGTTTCTTCCCTTGTTCTGAAAGGTTGAATACTACTTTTGTGATTTTTTCACCGTTTTTACTTTCGATTTTGATAGAACCTTTTGCGTAGATACGTAAGTCTTTTCCGTTAGAGTTGTATGTAGGTGCTGAGGTGCCATTGTTTTTGTTTAGAGTAAAAGTAAACAAACTATTGGCCGGACTCCATGTTTTTGGTTCGTCGCCAGATAAATCGTTAGATGCGTTATATGTCACCTCATTGGCAAAAGCCGCAAAAGAAACAAATATCGTCATTAAAAGAAGTAGAACTTTTTTCATACGATGATAGATTAAGTATTATTATTGATATTGTTTATAGACTATAGAAATACCCGTAAAAGGCTGACTGGAGTCGTCTATGCGGATTTTTAGAAATTCAGCCGCAAAGTTAGTTAAAATGTGTGGTTTGGGGTATATTTTACGGTTAATATGTGTTAAAAGTATATGTTGTGTTTATATAGGTAAGAGGTTTGTTTAGGTAAGAGGTTTTCTTTTTGGTAAGAGTGGACGGGCGGTTGGTTATCGCCGTCGCCCTCTCGGGCGACTCGCTTGGCGGTGCGGGCGGGCTGAAACACGGCATCACCCGCTCCGCGGGCTCTGTGCTTTCTGCGTCACTTGCCTCGGGCTCGTCCTAACGGACTTCTCCCGAGGTTAAGCACAGACCCGCACGCCCTGCGTGCTCCCCTCAGAGCCTCTCCGGGGTAATCCGGCGCCCCGCCTGCACAACCAAGAGGAAGGGTGAACGCAGCGTTAGCCTGGCAACCGCCGTGGGCGCTTTGCTTTGCAAAAGAGCGCAGGCGTCCTCGCCTGCGAAACGCTAGTAGATGGTAGCTTTTTCGTGAGCAAGTGATTACCAACGCCTGCACAACCATCGCAGGCGAGGACGCCTGCTCTCCTGGCTGCGCCGCGGGGGCGACTATCGCAGAAATTACCGACGCCTGCTTTCTCTGCTTTGCAGAGCGCCTTCGGCGATAACCAGGCTGCGCTGCGGGGCGACTTTGGGGATTTGAGGTGGTGTTCGGGCTGTTGGTGTGGGTTAGTTGCCGGTGACGGCGAGGCGGCGTGAGGCGGTTTCGTAGTGTGCGTTGTCGGTGGTGATTGATGCGCGGTAGATGTAGATGCTACGAGGTACGCGGTGTCCGGCGCGGTCGGTGAGGTCCCAGACGACGGGAGCCGAGATGTTGCTGTCGCTTAGGCCTTTGGTGGTTCCTTCCCAGACGGGGTGTCCGAGGAGGTCGTAGACGGTGACGGTGACTGATAGGATTGTCTCGGGTCGGTCGTGGCGGATGTAGAATGATGCGCTCTCGGAGGCGGGGCTTGCATCGGTGAATACGTCGAAGATTTGCGGAGCGATGTTGTCGTCGACGAGGAAGTCGATAGAGCGTTCGGCGAGGTTGCCGGATGTGTCGAATACGCGCAGTGTGAGTGTGTGAGCGCCTTCGGCGAGGTTTTCAAGCGGGTAGTTGATGGTGCCGGAGGGTGAGCCGTCGGCCGCGGGTGTGTAGAACGATGATACGTCGGTGAGCGGTCGGTTGCCGTCGAGCATGACGGTCATTTGGTGTCCGACGCCGGCGACTGAGAGGTTGATGCCGACGTTGTCGCTGACAGCGGCGATGAGCATAGGAGCGGAGTTGACGGGGGCGCCGTCGGTAAATCCGTCGTGGTTGAGGTACATAGCTTCGATGACGGGAGCGATGGTGTCGGGCACGGCGGGTTCTTGGAATCCGAAGACGTAGAAGTCGGAGTTGGTGCCGATGGCTTCGTCGGCGGAGTTGTCAGCGGCGGCGTACATAGAGATGGTGGCGGGTCGGAAGTTGTCGGCGACCATCGATGGCATGGCGATGTGTGCGGTGAAGAGGCCGTCGGTGACGGTAGCGGAGCCGGCGAATAGTTTGTCGCCGCGGCGGTCGAAGACTTCGACTTTGCCGTTGCCATTGCCGAAGGTGGTGACAGATGTGAGGGCGTCGTAGAGGTCGATGTAGACGGTGCCGTTGAAGTCGCTCAGGAGCTGTCCGGCGGGGTCGGTGATGCGTCCGGTGATTTCGACGTCGGCCATGGCGGCGAGGGTGAGTTGGTCGTTGAGGTTGACGGGTCGGCCGTCGATGGTGAGTAGCTCGACGATGTTGTGGGGCGTGACGAGCGGCATGGCGGGGTCGCCCATGAATACGAAGCGGAGTCGGTTGGGGTTGGAGCGGTGCTGGCCTTGGCTGTTGAGGATATCGTTCTTGGCTCGGCGGTAGATTTCGCCGGGGGTGAGTAGGTGGCCGCGGTCGTCGCGCTGGAGGACGTGTCGGCCGAGGGCTTCGAGGAAGTAGCCGTTGTCGGAGATGTAGACGGGTCGGGTGGCGCTGAGCATGCCGATGACGCCGCCGTAGCGCTCCTTGTACATGATCTCGCCGCCGCTGGTGGTCTCGGAGTCCCAGCGGAGGAAGTCGCAGGTGGCTGCCACGAGGAAAGGCAGGTTGCGGAGGTACATGTTGTTGATGTCGGTGAAAGTGAGCTGTCCGTCGGCCGTCCAAGCGTGGTTGTTGGCGTGTCCGGTGTAGAACCACCAAGCGACGCCCTCGTCGAGAGCGCGGAACATCTGAGAGCGCGCTTCGGGGTATTCGCCGTTGCTCTTTGTGTAAGCGTCGAGGTAGACGCGGTCGATGAGGTGTTGCTGCTGTGGCGTAGCTTCGAATAGCTTGCTCATGGCTTCGGCCTGGCGGAGGTGTATGCCTTGGTCCTCATCGTCGGCGAGGACGAGGATGCGGTTTTTCCAGTTGGAGCGCTTGGCCGAGTTGACGTATTGGTAGAGTTTGTCGACGATTTCGGCGCCGTCGGCGTCGGAAGTCATGGGGATGCGCCCGACGGCGATAGAGAGGTCGTCGAGGCCGAGGTCGGTGCCGGAGTTGTCGCCGAGGATGGCGATGAAGTCGTCGGTGGAAAGGCCGTCGTTGTCGGACATGGATTCGCGGTCGACGCGGTTGACCCAAGCGGGCATGGTCTGGTAGCCGAGCGAGCGGGTTGATGCGAGCAGGTTGCGGTGGTCGAGGGTGGTGCGTCCGAGCAGGAGGGCGTATTTGAGTGGGTGGCCGGCGAGGGCACCGCGGTCGTAGAGCATCTTGAGGTACTTGCGGAGGCCGGAGACGTCGGGGGCGCCGGATGAGAATTCGTGGTAGACTTGAGCGATGTCGACAACGCGCACGTGCATGGAGTCGATGTCCTCGTGGAGGCGAGCGATGCGCCGGGCCTGGTTGGCGAGGGCGGCGGTGGTGAAGATGACCATGTCGATGTCGCCGCCGTCGGCGTGTAGGTTCTGGTTGGAGATGCGCGCGTCGAATTCGGGCTCGGGCAAGTTGACGCCGGGGCGCCAGGCGACGTAAGAGCGCATAGTGTTGTACGACGGCTTCCAGACGGCTCGGCCGTCGGTGGTCGAGAAGTTGACGGATAGCGGCTTGGCGGGGTCGGTGACGTCCCAGAGGCGGGTGTCGTCGGAGATGCCGCCGAGCGAGAGTGTCTGAATGCTCGACCAGAATTCGAGCAAACCGTCGGTGGGGATTTCGAGGTCGATGTCGTAGTTGAGGGTGAGGTAGTCGAGGTTGGCTTTTGTGACGATGCCGTTGCTCGAGTGGGAGATGTTGACGCTCATGCGGCCGCCCTTGTCGCCGTCGGCCGGGGTGAAGTTGTGGCGCGTCGTGGCCAGGGTGGCGTGAACGTAGTGGTTGTCGGTCTTGGCAGCGATGCGGTCGTTGGCGTTGAATTCGAGTGGCTGACCATCGACTTTGAATTCGAGGAGCGACTGCACGCCGACGTGAGCGGCTACGAACTGGCATTCGAGCCCGACCTCGTGGCCGGGGATGCGCCCGGGTGTGGCGATGTCGAATGTGCGCGAGGGTGTGAAGCGGAATTCTTCGCCGACCATGAGGTGGCCGGCTTCGGTGGCCTGAACGAGATCTTGCTCGTAGTGAGCGCGTCCGCGAGCTATCTTGGAGGCGGCTGCGGCGTCGCCGGCGATGCCGGTGGGGGTGTCGACGGCCAGGGCCGTGGAGTCGCTCTCGGTGAGGTAGTAGTAGCCGTAGTTGGAGTATGGGTTGAAGGCTTTGTGGTAGAAGGATGTCGACGA
Organism: uncultured Bacteroides sp.; assembly: GCA_964433215.1. Taxonomy (GTDB): domain Bacteria; phylum Bacteroidota; class Bacteroidia; order Bacteroidales; family Muribaculaceae; genus CAG-873. Next base: position 38,039 of record CAYSQI010000018.1, on the reverse strand, counting down.
ATAGCGCTCCCAAGTGTCGGGGCCTTGGGCGTAGAAGACGATGCCGCGGTCGGTGAGCTGCTGCGGCGTCTCGGGAAGGTCGTCGATGTATCTTTCGGCTGAGAGAATGTCGTCGATGCGCGCGCCGCCGTAGCCGTGAATGCGCACGCGGGCCGGGTCGGAGAAGCCCATAGAGCGGAGTGCGGACGGGCTGAGGATGTGAAGGCCTGATTGGCTGACGCGTACGCGTACCCAGCGGCCCTCGGCGAGGACCGATTGCCGGGTGTATGTCTCGGGGCTTAGCGCCTGAGTGGGTAGGGCAGCGACCAGCAACAGCAGGGCCAGCGCTGCAATTCTCGCGGGAGATATGATGTATCGAAGCAGATGTGACATTTTCTAATATTGGTTAACTATTATAACGTCGCAAAAGATATATTATTGTGTGTGCGAAACCTTTTGTGAATTTTTGTGAATAGACGCCGCCCATGCAGGGGGTAGGGTAGGGGGTGATACGAAAATTTGTGTGGAAGGAATTCTTTAATCAAAAATACTAAATAACGGCAAAAAGTTTGCAAATTTGCCGTTGTTTAGTTATCTTTGCAGTTGCAAAACAGGAAAATTGTATGACAGAAACGAGAGTGGCAATATTAACGTATGCAGCAAGTCGAGAGATGTTTCGATTTGCAGATTTGTTGTCGTATTTAAATGGCCTTTTTGCGATATCGAAGGTGACCTTGTCGTGGTATTTGAAAGGACTGGTAAAAGATAACCGAATATTCAAACTTGGCAGAGGTATATATACAAGTCGCAGAGTCGAAGTACGGGAATATGAACCGGAGTTGAGCGTCAAGTTGCTAAGATTGGCCAAAAAGCTAACCAAGGCATTTCCATACACGGAGATGGGAGTGTTTGATGGGCGTATTTTGTCAGATTTTCAACATCATCATTCGACCAACAATTTGCTTTATATCGAAGTAGAACGAGAGTCGCAAGAGTCGGTATTTCATTATCTTAAGCAAGCCGGATATACGGCATATTTATCTCCGGATAAAGACTTTTTCTATAATCACGTAGATATGTCGAGGAGTGCAATAATAGTGAAGCCGTTAATTACGGAGTCGCCTTTGATAGAAACACAAGGGGTGAAAACTCCCAAGCTGGAAAAGATACTTGTAGATATACTTTGTGATGATGATATGGATTATCTTCACGAAAATGAATGGAGCAGAATATTTGAAAATGCGAATGCGAAGTATTCAATAAGCAGAACGACAATAATGCGCTATGCGTCGCGTCGAAATGCCAAAGAAAAAGTAGAACAAGCATTGGAAAACGTAGGCAAGAATTATGATTAAAGGGCACTGTTTCGACAAAGAATGGTTTCAGTTGATGTCGAAAAAATACAAGTATAACGATCTTGGAATTATAGAGAAGGTAGTCAGGGCGTATGCTTTGCTTGATTTGTTGGCTCGTTCGGGTTGTCCGTATATATTCAAAGGCGGCACGTGTGTAGGCTTGATACTTGGAGAAAGCACCAAACGGTTGTCGATAGATATTGATATAATATGCCCACCCGGAACTAACGTGGAAGAATATCTTGGAAAAATACGAGAATTCGGTTTTACGCGGACGGAACTTGTGGAACGCCGACAAGCCGGTAAGGATGTGCCAAAGAGTCATTCGAAACTATTCTATCAGATAGCTTATACAGATAGAGTAAATCAAGAGTCGTACATACTTCTTGACGTCCTATACGAAGATGCTCATTATCATAAAGTAAATGAGGTGGATGTGGTCAATCATTTCATAGAGCTTGACTCTGAGCCATCAAGAGTAAGAGTTCCGTCGATTGGCGATATTCTTGGCGATAAGCTGACGGCCTTTGCCCCGAATACAACAGGTATACCCTATTATAAGAAAGGAAAATCACGAGCTACAGAGATAATGAAGCAAGTGTATGACATAGGCCGTTTGTTTGAAGCAGTTGAAAATCTAGACATAACAAGGCAATCATTTAATAGGATAGCGCTCGTAGAATTAGGATATCGTAATTTAGAAGCCGCACCGTCGATAATATGTGAAGATGTGCGCCAGACAGCGCTGTTGCTTGCCACTCGCGGACAAGAAGGGCGAGGTGAGTTTTTGTTGCTTCAAGATGGAGTCAAGCGCCTAAGTTCTTTTATATATCAGAATAAATACTACATAGAAGATGCCATAGCGGATTCGGCGAAGGCAGCTTATGTGGCCACTTGTATTGAAAAAGGGGTTGAAAAAGTTTGTAAATATTCGTCAGATAATCTGAGACTCGATATGACTATCGGGAAAGTGCTATCGTCAAAGCTCAATAAGTTGAAAAAGATACGACCGGAAGCATTTTATTACTGGTGGTTGATTGATAATATGCTGTAATAAAACGTTTTATCCGACTAAATAACGGCAAAAAGTTTGCAAATTTGCCGTTGTTTAGTTTGTGTGGGCGGTCGAGAGGCGGAGGATTGCCGGTGCGAGGTGCGTGGCGGTCGCCGGGTTGGGAATAAAGTAGTATTTTTAGTATTTTGTGAAGAAATAGGATAAAATAACGTGCAAATTTTGGGTGGTAACAAAAAATCGGTTAAATTAGCGACTCGAAAGAATAACTCACCGTAGTTAAAGAAAAAATCCATGGAGAAATCACACAGATATTGCGTAATCATGTGCGGTGGTATCGGCAGCCGCTTTTGGCCCTATAGCCGCACGGGTAATCCTAAACAGTTCCTTGACTTCCTGGGTACGGGCCGCTCATTGCTACAGATGAGCTATGATCGTATCCTGTCGATAGTACCGGCGGAAAACATAATCATCCTCACCAACGAACAATATGCCGACAAGGTGCGCGAGCAGCTGCCCGACCTGTCGGACGATCAGATACTGGCCGAGCCGGCTCGGCGCAACACGGCGCCATGTATAGCGTGGGCGGCCTGGCACATCGCTGCACGCGACCCGGAGGCATCGATGGTGGTGACTCCGAGCGACCATCTCATCACGCGCGAGGCTCAGTTTGAAGCTGCGCTGCGCTGCGGGTTCGACTTCGTGGAGCAGCACGATGCGCTGCTCACGCTGGGTATAGCGCCGACACGCCCGGAGACGGGCTACGGCTATATTCAGGTGGGACCGGTGGTCGACGGCGACATCCACGTGGTAAAGACGTTCACGGAGAAGCCCGACTTGGAGCTGGCGAAGACACTGCTGCGCACGGGCGAATTTTTCTGGAACAGCGGCATCTTCCTGTGGCGCGCATCGACAATCATCAAAGCGCTGGCCGAGAATGCGCCCGACGTGGCAATCACCTTCGAAAAGGGCCGCGACGACTTCGGCACCGAGCGCGAGCGCGAGTTTATAGCAACAGCCTTTCCGGCTTGCCTGAGCATATCGATTGACTATGCGGTGATGGAAAAGGCTTCGAATGTGTATGTCGAGACAGTGACCTTCGGCTGGAGCGACCTCGGCACCTGGGGAGCGCTCTACGATATGTCGCCCAAGAATCGCGACGGCAACGTCACGCACGGCAGCCGCGTGCTGTCGTACGAGTCGTCGGGTAATATGCTGGCTGTCAAGGATCCGGATAAGCTGGTGGTGATTGATGGCTTGCAAGACTTTATCGTGGCCGACTCGGGCGACGTGTTGCTGATTTGTCCGAAGGCCGAAGAGCAGCAAATACGGCGTGTGGTCAATGACGTAAAGGCCAACTACGGCGATAAGTACCTATAAGAGAGTTAGATAATATAAGCGATAGATGTCGCTAACGAAATAATAAGGAACGTTGTGATTAAGGTTTTTTGCATAAATGTAGGCGACTATGTAGAGGTTCGAGGCGGTGAAACGCTGCTGGAGCTTTCGAAGCGCCTGCAGTTGCCGTTCACTCCTATCGTGGCGCGCGTAAACAACAAGAACGAGGCGCTGAGTTTCAGCCTGTTTCAGCCCAAGCTGGTGGAATTTTTGCCGGTGACGCATCCGTCGGGCGAGCGTGCGTACATTCGTTCGCTGTGCATGGTGCTTTATCGTGCCGTCACTCGGCTGTATCCGGGTGCGCGACTGAGCATCGAGCATTCGATATCGCGCGGCTACTATTGCCGACTGCGCGGCGCCGGCGATGTCACGCCCGAGTTGGTCGACGCGCTGACGGCCGAGATGCGCGAAATCGTGGCTCGCGACCTGCCCTTCGAGCGGCGCGAGGAGCTGACGTCAGACGTTATCGAAATCTTCCGCCATCAAGGGCTCGACGACAAGGTGCGCCTGCTGTCGACATCACATTCGATATATTCGACGTATTATCACCTCGACGGTATCTGCGACAGCTACTACGGCACGTTGGCGCCGTCGACCGGCATGCTGCGCGTGTGGGAGCTGCGCCCGTTCAAGGAGGGCTTCCTGCTGGTGGGCTTTGACCACGCCGACCCTACGCGCGTGCCCGAGCATATCGACCAAGAGAAGATGTATCGCGCATTCACCGACTATGTCGACTTCAATAATATCGTCGGCGTGCGCAACGTGGGCGAGCTCAATGAGTTAAATCAAAATACCGAAAAGAACGTGCATCGCCGTACGGCCGACCTGATCAATGTGGCCGAAGCCTTGCACGAAAAGGCGCTGGCGCGTATCAGCGATGAAATCACTCGCCGCTATCACGAAGGTGGGGCTCGCATCGTGCTCATATCCGGCCCGTCGTCGTCGGGCAAGACTACGACGACCAAGCGACTGGCGATTCAGCTGATGACCAACTTGCTCAAACCGCAATTGATTTCGCTCGACGACTACTTCGTCAACCGCGAGCAGACGCCGCGCGATGCCGATGGCGATTACGACTACGAATCGCTCTATGCGCTGGACCTCAAGCAGTTCAATAGCGACCTGAATGCCATACTTCGCGGCGAGGAAGTGGAGCTGCCGACCTACGACTTCGAGCTCGGCCGGCGCGTCTATCGCGGCAATCGCGTACATCTCGACGAAAATTCAATCTTGCTCATTGAGGGCATCCACGGACTGAACCCCGAGCTGACCGCCCACATCGACGAGCGGATGAAATATCGCCTCTATGTGTCGGCCTTGACTACTATCACCATCGACGATCACAATTGGATTCCGACGACCGACAATCGCCTGCTGCGTCGCATCATTCGCGACCATAAGTATCGCGGCACGAGCGCCGTGGACACCATTCGCCGCTGGCCGAGCGTGCGCCGGGGCGAAGAAAAATGGATTTTCCCCTATCAAGAAAATGCCGATGCGACGTTCAACTCGTCGCTGCTCTACGAGCTGAGTGTCATGAAGGAGTATGCCGAGTCGATACTGAAGCTGGTGCCCCATGATGTGGCCGAATATTCCGAGGCTTACCGCTTGCAGAAGTTCTTGAGTTACTTCCTGCCCATTGACATTCACAGCATACCGTCGACGTCGCTTTTGCGAGAGTTTCTTGGCGGTAGTTCATTCAAATACTGATGCGTATGGACGTGACTCGCCGGATTGTCGCACTCCTGACGGCTGCCGCGCTGGGCACGGCTGCCGCCGTGGCCGCTACCGACGACGAGTGGGTGGCGCAGACCACGGTGCGCGCCGAGCGATCGTTCACTTTTGCCGAGTGGAAGAGCGCACAGGCACTCTATGAGTTACTGCTTGACCGGCAACCCGAGCGCTCGGAGTTCTACGCTCGCGCTGTGGTGGCTGCCGAGTTGGCCGGCGACACGATAGCGGGGTCGGACTTGGTGGAACGGGCTATGAGTCACGGGATACCGTTCGCGCCGCTGCTCGCCGACATCCGGTCGACGTCGTACTCAGTCGGCGCCGGCGATGGCTATGGCGACTTCTTGCTGCGCCTGCAAGGACAGTTGCCCTGGCTGGCTCGCCCGATCGACGATGAACTGCTGCGCTACTACACGTCGCGCTCCGACGGGCCGATGATGGAGCGCTATGCTCGCGTGATGCTTGCCGGGCTGCCTGATTCGGTTGAGTATTTGGATTTGCTGGCTCGCGGATATATGCTTCAGGACAACTTGGCGGCCGCTGCGGCCGTCTGGGAGCGCATCCTCGCTTTAGAACCGGACAACTACGACGCGCTGGTAAGTCTGGGCAACTATGCTCGGCTCGAAGGGCGCACCGACGATGCTCGTCGCTATCTCGGCGAGGCTTATCGCCTGCATCCGACACCCTACCTGGCTCGCCTTGCAGCCGAGCTGAGCGAGTGAGGGGTTGCCGACACTTTTATCGGAGGATACGGATTGAAGGTCTTATGATAGGACCTTGTTTAGTACGTTATTTAATAGTATCCGGTTGATTGGACGAGACTTGCTTAAACGTACAGTTCTTATGCTTTTTTTTGAATCTTCTCCTGGCTTTTTCAAATTCTGTATTTGCGTTATTGGCAGGAAACGATTTCGCAACAATTCTTGCGTGAACTTCGTTGACTGATGAATGTTTGAATATTTTGTTGTCAAGAGTTGCGTCGAGCTGTTCCAGCGCGTGAAGTACGTCTTTACCTTTTAATTCCACGAATATCGATTTCCACTTCTCATCTTCGTCTTTTTCAGTGCAGTCTTGTTTGGCAAGAATAATGAAGTCACATTTATTCCCTTCTTTAATTATATCGCCGTCAACTTTATAGGCAACAGATTGGCGAGGTTTGTCAAATCTTAATATGTAAGTGGTGTTTGTCTCTTTTAGTGATAGCCCCTCTCTTTCAGCCAATGGCCGTTTGGGTGAGAATGTCCTTGATAGAATTGTGTGTAATGATTCAGCCATATATTATTGACAGATAATATCGTTAAGACGGTCAAGGTCATCTTCTACCTTTTGGGAGACAGTGTCAAGGTTCATGCCGTTAACCATATATAGATCTGAATCTAATATGTCGACAGCTTTGCCATCGTAGGTTAGATAGTATGCGGAGATGCTGTTCTTCGGAAGGATGTATTTTTCCGGCACAATCCGATTAGTGGCATCTGCATTGATTTCAAATGCCTCAGATGCAGCCATAAGGACATTGAGAGCCGATAATATATATGGACTATGCGTTGTTATTGACACCATGGAATGATTTCCGTCAAACTTGCTATTTGCGGCTTTAATGGCTGCCACAATATATCTTAACAAGCTTACCTGTGATTCCGGGAATAGATTCTGCTCAATCTCCTCAATAAAAAACACGGCTCCTTGATATGTCATCAAGTTTTTGCGCAATTTACCTTCCGTTACAACTTTGTTTATGTTGGAATCATCTTCCATAAGAGAGCTGACAATATCCATCAAATCACTCTTGCTCATATTGGCTTTTGTTCCAACTGTGCTTGTTAAAGCATTGATCATGACTTCTAAAGGTAAAGCAGACTGTACGCCGCTTGACGCGTAGAATGGCGAGAATTCCTTTTGTCGAGAGGTGAGACGTATTTGTTCTCCTTTGGATTTGTCATAGAAGAACTCTATATCCGGAGTTACCACGAGTGGCAGAGGGTTTGTAGGGCTATATGATTCCCGGACTTCATCCCACTCAAATATAAAGTTGAACAGCAAATCGAAATCTTTGGGCCGATACCATGATTCGATTCCTTTTATAGCGGATATGAGATTTCTTTCGGATGGGATGAAACTTAATCGAGCATTATAAGGTGACGCATTTGCGATAGGTTCAATTTTTGCATTTGTCTTATGGTTGCCTTTAAACTCTATTTTGAAAGTATCACCGACATAAACAATCTCACTATTATGGGAGAAAAAATCCGGGTCAAATCTATAGAATTTGATCAGCTCTTGTACGAAACGATAATGATGAGTGTAAAAGTATTTGCATGAAACCCCATTCTTACTTTTCCCTATTGAAAGCAATTTCTCGACCCATCGGCAATGACTACAAATTTTCAGCAGAGTGCTTTTTCCGGTACTCTGTTTTCCGATGAATAGGTTGATTGTTTTCAAGGCAATAGTTCCGGTGTCAACAATCGGGCCTATAGATTTTACACAAATCGTTGCCATAAGTATTTTTTATATCTGCAAGAGCATATTTTTGAAAAGCGTTAAACCTCTTTATAATAGACTCAATTTCTTAATTCGCAAATTTAGCAATTAAAATTGATAGAAAAAAATTAAACTACAAGTGTAGAGCCGATGTAGAGTTATCGCTTATTTGATGTCTTCCCATTCGGCGTCTTCGACTTGTGGTTCGGGGTTTTTGCCGGGCTGCGTCGCGGAGTCGTTGCCGGCAGTCTGAGTCGTCGAGGTGTCGGTGGTGATTTCTTCGAAGCTGACGTATTCGCCAACGTTAGAGTCGATTTTTTTCTTCTTACGTTGCTTTTTCGACTGGCGTGATTGCCTGTCAGCGGAGGCGCCGCCGCCGTTGAAGAAGTCGTTCATTCGTTGCTGAGCCTTGCGTTGGTTGCGACGAATGTACCATTGCAGCCATAGCTTGAGTAGCTTCGGGACTACGTAGAAGAGAATGAGAAGGAAGAGAAGAATTTCGAACATGGTAGCGACGTCAAGCGGCCTCCTTGCGGCCCATCACCGAGATGAGGATGTAGAGCGCGATGGCCCATACAAATCCCGATATGCCCATTGATAGTACGAAAAGCACGGTAGCGCCCAGCATCACGTAGCGGCGGAAATTTTCGCGCCAGTTGAAGTTCTTGAATTTCAGGGAGAACATGCGCACGTTGCTCACCATCAGCCAGCCCAGCAGGATGTAGAGCATGGCCATGGGTATGGCGCCGGGGAATGCAAATTTTTGAATCCATCCGCACATGCCAATCCAGAAGATGGCGTTGGCCGGGATAGGTAGGCCGCGAAATGATGTGGTCTGTGTAGTGTCGCAGTTGAATTTTGCCAGGCGGTAGGCGCCGCAAGCCGGGATGATGAAAGCGGCGAAGCAGAGCCAGCCCATTTGCGACATGGGTAGTGTGAGGTTGAGCATCATCATGGCGGGAGCCACGCCGAAGCTTACCAAGTCGGATAGCGAGTCGAGGTCGCCTCCCAGTTCGCTATATGCGTGTAGGAAGCGAGCCGAGGCGCCGTCGCAGAAGTCGAATATAGCAGCCGCACCAATCCAAATCCAAGCCCACTCGAGGCCGGTGAGAGAAGCAAAGACTTCTGTGTGGTGGAACGACATGTATATAGCGATGCAACCCGAGAGTAGGTTGCAGATTGTGAGCAGATTAGGAATGCAGGATGTGATTTTGTTAGCCATAGTGTTTTGTTAACGCTTTAGCCGGCGGTTATGTTTTGTCGGGATGGAGACGCGCTACTTCGGTGACGCCGCCAATGGTGGTGTCGCCGATGCGGACGAATACATCGGTGCCGAGCGGCAGGTATATGTCGACGCGCGAGCCGAATTTGATGAAGCCCAGGTGCTCGTCGATGCGAGCTTCGTCGCCCGGCTCGGCGTAGGTGACGATGCGGCGGGCAACAGCGCCTGCGATCTGGCGCACCAGCACGTCCTGGCCGCCGGTGGTTTCAATCAGGACGGTCGAACGCTCGTTCTCGGTGCTCGCTTTGGGTAAGTAAGCCGACATGAAGCGGCCTGCCTGGTGAGTGGCAAATTTCACTTTCCCGTTGACCGGGTACCAGTTGGCGTGCACATTAAATATACTCATAAACACCGACAGCTGCAGGCAGCGGCATTTCAGTACGTCGGGCTCGTAGACTTCTTCAAGGGCTACAACCTTGCCGTCGACGCTCGAGACGACCACGTTGGTCTCATCGCCCGAGAAGTGGCGGCGTGGCGAGCGGAAAAAGTTTACGGTCAGCAAGTAGAGGCATACGGTGATTGCGGTAATGGCAATAGGGATAGCCTTGATGCTAACACACAGCCACAGAGGTACGTTGATAGCCACCAGCAAGAGTAAGCCGATGATTAAAATATTGGTGCCTTCGTGATGAATTTTTACTCTCATTTGTGTGTTGGACAAATAGTATTTGCAAAGATAGCGCAAAAAAATGAATTTTTGCCATAATTTTCAACTTTTTTCACATTTGACGGTGTTTTCAAGGTGACTTTTCGTGCTATATGTGCAAAACGACGGGTTTCGGAGTTCGAAACCATGTGTCTCGTCGGCGGGGTGGTGCCGGAGGGGAAATTTTTGGTGGTCGGGGTCGGGCAACCGCGGCGCTTGTTTTAAGATTTGTTAAGATTGAGTTTGTCGAGACCTATGTGGCTTGTATTGCAAGAAGTTTGCACACCGTTTTGCGAGCGATTTTTATTCGAAAAAAGTTTATATATTACTTGCCAGTTTTGAAATTTGTTTTTAATTTTGCAATGCAAAACATCGGTTTGTTGTATGTAAATTGGCTATTGGATGCTTTAGAATTGCTTTTTCGCGGATGCTCTTAATGCCATACTCCAATAAATCAAATGTTTGCAGATAGGCTTGTGTAGCCGTCGGCTGCGAGACTCAAGCGAGAGCCGCTACCCCACGGTGCGAATGCGGGCACGAGAATAGCCGTATCCGAAAGGTGCCGGCCTTGATATTTTGATAAAAAGCGTAATTGGCGTCGACCCCCCTCCGATGCTCTGAAAGCTTTGGCTATCAGTTCTCGGAGACGACGACAATCGGCTTCACGCTTCTGCCACCGGCCCGCGCGTCGGCGATAGTTACAATTTAAATCCCGACCGAAGCCGTAGGGGGACTTGATATGGAAAAAGACCTTCGCCCTATGATTTCTCTGCGCAGGCGACTCACAGCCGAAGCACTCAGATGATTCATAGATGCGAAACGATATAACTATTAACCTCTTCTCAATCGGGCACTGCCGCTCGCATGACTTCGGTAAATCCGTGTGCTCGAAACAGATACCGACAGATTTTTTCCACAGACGAAGATATAAATCAATAAACTGATCAGAAAATAAGCCAACAACAGACCGAGTTTTCCTACGGCTATAATCATATCGCTTATGTATGAATAAAGCCATGCACGTGTATCGGGAGTTTACTCCCACTCTTTTGAATACTTATCGTAACTGCTTGATTTATACTTAAATATAAACTTGGGCAGGATTTGAAAAATTACCCCGAAGCGAACTATGCCAGCCAACAAGAAGCCGAAGTGGTACGTACTGCGCGACCTTAAGCGGCGCAATGCCAGCACTCCCGGATATATTGAGCTCGGCGAACGAGGCTTCGAGGTGTTCACCCCCTTGCGGTGGGAGATAGTCGAAAAAGCCGGACGGCGCACACGCCGCCAGGTTCCCGTCATCGCCGACCTCCTCTTCGTTCGCACGGTCATGGCCGACCTTGACCCCATTGTCGACCTCATCCCTACGCTGCAATACCGCTATCGCCGTGGGCACTCCATCCAGGACCCGATGACAGTGCGCGACGCCGATATGGACCGCTTCATCCAAGCCGTTGGTCGCGCCACCGACATTCGCTACTACACCCTCGACGAAATTACCCCCGAAATGTACGGCAAAGAAATCGCCGTCGTCGGCGGACCCTTAGACGGCTACACCGGCCGCCTCCTCTACGTCCGCGGCTCGCGTAAGCGCCGCCTCCTCGTCGAAATCCCCGACTTCATCGCCGCCGCCGTCGAAGTCCAACCCGAATACATCCGGTACGTAGAATAACGACACGTTCGACGTACGGATAACGTTGTTCGAACGCATTTGTAATCACCGCTTTACCCACTCAGTTCGCCCACGATGGACGAAAAGCACCTCGAAAACACCAAGCGCGTCGCCAAGAATACACTCTTCCTCTACGGACGAATGTTGATTGGGATGGTCGTCGCCTTATACACCTCGCGAATCATTCTTAACGCCCTCGGCGTTGAAGATTTCGGCATCAGTAATGTCGTTGGGGGATTTGTTGCGATGTTTTCGCTGATTTCGAGTGCTTTGACATCGTCGATTAGTCGTTTCCTAACATTTGAAATTGGTCGCAACGACTTTGTAAAGCTAAAAGAAGTTTTTTCCACCTCACTATTAATACAACTTTCGATAAGTGGCTTGATACTTGTTGTGGCTGAAACCATTGGCGTTTGGTTCGTAAACAACGAGATGGTAATTCCTTCTGATCGTCTATATGCAGCCAATTGCGTTTTTCAAGCATCTGTATTGGCGTTTATATTAGGGTTGCTTAGTACGCCCTATAATGCTGCTATAGTGGCGCATGAGAAGATGAAAGTTTTTGCTTATTTTGGAATATTGCAAATATTTTTGAATCTTGCAATCGTTCTATTTGTTGCGTATGTCCCGTTTGGATACGATAAGTTAGTTGTTTATGCCGTTTTGCAAGTGTCCGTTGGTATTTTAATGCAGCTACTTTACTTTACTTATTGTGTTAGACATTTTGCTGAAAGTCGAGTCCGTCCCATGTTTAATAAACTTTGTTGGAAAGAAATGAGCGGATTTGCGGGATGGAATGCAATAGGTTGCACAGCTGGAATTCTCAAGGATCAAGGTGTCAACATATTATTAAATTTATTTTTTGGTCCGGTTGTAAATGCGGCGCGAGGCATATCTATGTCGGTTTCCAATGCTGTCGGTCAGTTTACCAATAATTTTATGACGGCGCTAAATCCACAAATTACTAAGTCGTATGCTTCTGGAGACCATTCATATATGTTCTCCCTCGTAGAGCGAGGTTCGAGATTCGGGTTCTATATAACTCTTATGTTGTCGTTGCCAATAATTTTAGAGGCTCCATACATTTTGAAATTATGGCTTAAGCAATATCCCGATAGTACAGTTATATTTGTAAGGTTGATAATGCTATCCTCCTTGATTGAAGTTTTGTCGAACACGCTCATAACGCTACAGGTGTCCACGGGTAAGATTCGCAATTATCAGATAGCTGTCGGAGGTCTATTGTTGATGAATTTCCCCATTTCGTGGTTAGCCCTTCGTCTTGGGGCTGCTCCTTACTCTGTTTATGTAATTGCAATATGTATTGGCATAGGTTGCTTGTTGTTGCGTCTGTGGTTTTTGCGCTCAATGGTAGGCTTGTCGATGCGTCATTTTCTTAAGGACGTTGTTGGCAACGTCGGTATTACCGCACTATGTGCCTCGATATTGCCAATAGTTTTATACTTTTTGATACCCCCCGGTCTTTTTCGCTTGGTTATAATCGTAGCATCATCACTCGTATGTGCTACAGCAGCGATACTTTATGTAGGCTGTTCGCAGACGGAGCGCAGTTTCATACTTAGTAAAGTCTTACGCTTAAAACAAAGTATGCCTGCAGCTTGATATGATACAGGTTCTTGATAAACATAAATGCTGTGGGTGTACGGCTTGCCAAAGTGCGTGCCCTAAGCAGTGTATTTCGATGAAAGTCGACACAGAGGGCTTTCTTTATCCCTCGGTCGACCTATCTGCCTGTGTCGATTGTCATCTATGTGAAAGAGTCTGCCCTGTTATTAATCGAAGCGATTCGACAAAGCCTCTCCGCACACTTGCTGCCGTTAATTCTGATGAGTCTGTTCGCTTGTCAAGTTCTTCGGGCGGCATATTTACCGCGTTAGCTGAAAAGGTTATCAGCGAAGGGGGTAAGGTTTACGGCGCTCGTTTTAATAAGGACCTTGGTGTGGAGCATTGTGGCGCGGATGGTTCGGAAGGTATTGCAGAATTTCGTGGGTCGAAGTATCTTCAGAGCACGATGGGCGACACATATAAGGATGTGCGTTCCGAGCTTGATAGAGGCACTAAAGTGTTATTTTCCGGGACACCATGTCTGGTGGCTGGTTTGCGTCGTTTTCTTCGAAAAGATTATGATAATCTGATTGCGGTTGATTTTGTGTGTCATGGTGTGCCTTCGCCGGCTGTTTGGCAAGGCTATCTTCGCACATTCAGCGATGCTTCAATCGATTATGCCGCTTTTAGAGATAAACAGCAGGGGTGGCATCGCT
>CAYSQI010000018.1:14545-24098 GCA_964433215.1 uncultured Bacteroides sp. | reverse complement strand
CGCTTCGGAATTTTTTCCGACAATCGGTTCATGCAGGTGTTTCTTGCGAATTTGAGTCTTCGACCGTCGTGCTACGATTGTCCGGCCAAGTCGGGTAGCTCCGAAAGCGATATCACGCTTGGCGACTTTTGGGGAATTGAGCATATTGATTCTACTATGGACGATGATCGAGGGACAAGTCTCGTTCTAGTTAATTCCCCTAAAGGGCAGTCGGTTATTGATAGCCTCAATATCAAGACAAAAGAAGAACCTTACGACTTGGCGGTTCGGCATAATCCAAGTATTGCCGTTTCGGTTGAGGAACCTGTTGCTCGAACCAAATTCTTCAGCGTATTTAATCGCTTCGGTTTTGACGCAGCTTATAAGGCAACGATGGTTCCGTCGTTATCACGGCGAGTATTGTCGCGTGTTAAAGGTTTGGTCGGGAAGGTGCTAGGCGAGAAAGGCCGTAAGATAGCAAAGATAATAGTTGGTCGCTGAGTCGCAAATTATAGAGATGAAAATAGGGATACTGACGCAGCCGCTGCATCATAATTACGGAGGTATCATACAGAATTGGGCGCTCCAGCAGGTGCTCCGACGTTTGGGGCATCGGCCCGAGATGATTTTCCTCGCCGGTGCATGTCGTCCTAAAGGTGCTTTCTTGATAAAGCGTTGCTTGAGCTTTGTAAAATGCCTGATTAAAAAATATTTGCTGCGCAAACCTTATATATATCTATACTCGGTATTCGATCCGGCATATAATCCGTCAGCACCACATTATGCCGATGACCGATTTGTGCGGCGCATTTGCAAAACTAAGCGTCTAACTGCAGATATAGATTTAGCACGTCTTGCGCGACGGCGCAAGTACGAAGCCTTTGTCGTCGGTAGCGACCAGGTTTGGCGCGAAGAATATTCACCTCGCATCCAGTCGTTTTTTCTAGATTTTCTACCCAACGGCGACGCGCGTAAACGCATCGCCTACGCAGCATCCTTTGGCAAAGCCCACGATTATATCTCTGCCGATAAAATGTCAGAATGTCGTCGACTTCTTGGACTATTCGATGCAGTCTCTGTGCGCGAGGACGAAGGCGTCAACATAGTTCGCAACGATTTCGGTCGCAATCAAGTGGAGAAAGTTCTCGACCCGACGTTGCTGTTGGATGCTGCTGATTACCAAAACCTCATCAAGCCGGCGGATAGGCATACCGAGCCCTATATAGCATCGTACGTCCTCGATTCATCCGATGATAAAACTGCACTTTTGGAGCAAATCAGCGACGAACGCAAATTGCCTGTCAGCGCTATTGATATAGAAGTTCGCCAAGAAGGCATGGCCTCTATGTCGCAGTGGTTGGCCAACTTTGCCGATGCCGATTTTGTCGTTACCGATTCGTTTCATGGCTGCGTATTCTCAATTATCTTTGGTAAGCCATTTATAGCCATAGTCAATGCAGAGCGCGGCCTTGGAAGATTTCAATCGCTCCTCGGAGAATTAGGCCTTAATGATCGTTTGATCACCGGGTTAAGCGACTACCAAACTCGCAAAGATAAACTCCTCGCCACTTTAAATTATGAATCTGTGCGAGCCCGGCTCGACAAACTCCGTCAATCGTCCCTCCAATTTTTGACCGATTCACTGAAATGAGCACTCCAAAGATATCCGTCATAGTTCCGGTATATAATGCGGAGAAGTGGTTGCACCGCTGTATAGACTCCATATTGGCGCAGACGTTCACCGACTTTGAGCTGCTTCTCATCGATGACGGTTCCACCGATGCCAGCGGTGCCATCTGCGATGAATACGGTCAGCGCGACTCTCGCGTCCGCGTCTTCCACAAGCCCAACGGCGGCGTCTCCTCCGTCCGCAACCTCGGAATATTAGAATCAAAAGGCTTTTTTCTAATACACGTTGATAGTGATGACTACATTGATAACAATATGTTATCTGAGATGCTTTATGCAGTCAAAGATAATGATATTTTGATAGCGGATTACTATGTCGAGGAAATAAATGCTGAATATATAGTAAGTCAATATAATACAACTACTGACAACAAGCAAATAGTTCGTAAAATTTTAAATCATGAGTTAATAGGTTCTTTGTGGAACAAGTTAACAAAACGTTCTTTGTATACACCCTTCCTTTTAGAACAGATTAAAGGCATAGATTATTGTGAAGATTTTTTATTAATTGTACAAATGTTAAATGCAGGCGCGAAAGTCGCGTTTGTGCCTAAAGCATATTATCATTATGTGCAGACTTCTGATTCGCTAACTCATCAGGTGTCTTCAAAGACAGCGATTTCCATTTTTAAGATGTTGTCAAAGCTAGAAACAATTGAAATAGTTAAAGATAATTGTCTTAAAGAGTATTATTTAATAGCTCTTGAGTTTATAGGACGTCTGTATGCTGAAAAAGATTTGACCGAAGAATGTTTAGCCAAGGCTCCTCGCATAGCGATATCTAGGATTATCCGTGCTGTTGTACAGTGTGCGGTTTATCGAAGATTGAGATTTTTTGTATTATTAAAAAATCTATTCGGTTTGAAAATAGCACGAAAGATTATTTTAAAGATTAAAAGATCATGATCCCTAAGAAGATACATTATTGTTGGTTTGGTGGAAAAGAAAAGCCAGAGTCAGTACTTAGCTTTTTAGAGACATGGCGTCGTACAAATCCTGACTACGAAATAAAAGAGTGGAATGAAAGTAATTTCAACTATAAAGATTATACATGGTCAAGGGAAGCGTATAGCGCTAAAAAGTGGGCTTATGTGTCGGACGTAGCAAGAATATACGCATTGATAAATGAAGGCGGTATATATTTAGATACAGATGTAGAAGTATTAAAGTCGTTTGACCCGTATTTGAGACATCATGCTTTTATTGGTTTAGAGAATCCATATTTAATAGGTACCGCAGTAATAGGAGCTGAAAAAGGATGTGAATGGCTGAAAGAATTTTTTGAAAGATACAAAGTGAAATCTCGGCATATGATTACACGTAGGGGTGTATTGAATACTAAAAATAACACTGCTGAGATTACAGAATTTTTCGCTTCTAAATTCCCCAACAAATTGGATGTGGAAATCTATGATGTGGATTATTTTTGTGGTAAGCTTTATTATAACAAAGGCTTATTGTATACTTCTGAAAATACTGTAGCGATACATCATTTTGAAGCTACTTGGATGGATAATCTTAGTTTAATGCAAGATATAATACGGCGAATAAAATTTGCCTATTATAGGCTTAAGGCTGATATTGCAGGCGTATAATAGTTAGAGTATGTCTACTATATCCGTGATAATCCCTGTCTACAACGTTGAGGTTTATTTGAAAGATTGCCTCGAGAGTGTTGTTAATCAAGATTATGAGGCAAAGGAAGTTTTGCTGATTGATGATGGCAGCACAGATACGTCGGGCTCTATTTGCGATGAATATGCACAGCGCTATTCTTATATTCGTGTTATCCATAAAAAGAATGGTGGCCTTTCTTCTGCTAGAAATCGAGGAATAGATGAAGCTACTGGAGAGTGGATAATCTTTCTCGATTCTGACGATGTATGGACTGATAATAAGTGTTTAAGCAAATTGCATAATTATGTTACGTCGTTGGATCTTGATTTAGTTCGCTTTGAATATCAAGCAGTCAATGAAAAACTAGAGCCTATAGAACCTCGCGTTTATGATAAATCAATTGTTGAGGATTGCGTCTCGGATAATTATAATCTCGTAAAGTTTGGCATTGCCGGAGAATGGTTCGCTGTACTTTATTTACTTCGTAAAAATCTGCTTAAAAGTTTACGATTCAACGAACAAACGCGGTTTCAGGAAGACATAGATTTTTATAGTCGTTTGTTTGCCGCAAAGACAATGCGCTGTGGGTATTTGAACGAAAAGATGTATCTCTATAGGAAACGAACATCTTCAATAACAACAACTTGCAGAGTAGACAATATAGAAGGCTCATTTGCATTGTGTGATGTATTTTATGACGCTAGCTTAAAAATAGAAGATGAGAGATTGAGGCAGCTCTATGTCTATTATTCGGTCATGATGTATTATTGGACGTTGCAAACGTTGGCTGCAACGCCTTACTATGAAAGCCGAACATCAATAATTGAACAATTGCAACTGAACGCTTTGCATCAGAGAATATTAGCAAGGCTTAGAGATGCTAAAGTTGATAGGAAGTATAAAGTGTTCGTATTACCTAAGCCAAGAACAGGTGTAAGATTATTGCACTTTAAAGATAAAGTAAGGGCTTTATTGTCATGAATTATACAGCAGTAATACGTACACTTGGGCGAGCCGGCGAGAAGTATCAGCGTTTGCTCGATTCGCTTTGTGCTCAGAGTATTAAGCCGGAACGGATTCTTGTCTATATTGCAGAAGGTTATCCATTGCCGAAGGAAACCTGTGGCATTGAGGAGTATATCTATGTGAAGAAAGGTATGGTTACTCAGCGAGCGCTGCAGTACAGCGAAGTGACGACTGAGTATATTCTATTTCTTGACGACGATTTATATCTTCCTACAACTTTTGTCGAACGGATGTTTACGGCTTTGAGTGAGAATAATGCCGACGTAGTATCACCTAATATATATAATCATGCTTCACGAGGTCTGAAATCAGAATTGATGATGACTATATCCGGTCGAATGCGCGCTCGCCGAGGTGATAAAACAGATGGATATAAGGTAATGGCAACTTCCGGTTTTTCTTATAATAAGTCACCCGAAAATAGAGCTTATATCTCGCAAACTAATGCCGGAGCATGTTTTCTTTGTCGCAAATCAGATTTTCTCAAGATTAGATTTGAGGAAGAATTGTGGATGGACCAAATCGGATATGCTATCGGAGACGATCAAGTAATGTACTATAAGATGTATTTGTTGGGCCTGAAGCAACTCACGTTATATGGCTCTGGTATAGAACATCTCGACGCGGGAAATAATCTCGGTAATAAAGAAAAAGAGCTCAAACTTATCGAATGTGATTATTTCTTCCGCAAAGTCTTTTGGCATCGTTTTTTGCAGACTCCGGAGCGTAATGTAATTAGGCGAACATGGAATCGCGTCAGCATTAGTTATTTTTATTGTTTTGGTTTGTTGATTTCGATGCTGAAAGGTGAAAGGACTGCGTTTGCGGCAAAACGTCAAGGTCTTGCGCGAGCTAATGAGTTTTTGAAGACAGAGCAGTATAAGGTTCTGCCAAAAATTGAAAAACGAGTATGACAACTATTCCGATAGTCTTTGCTTTCGACAACAATTTGACGATGCCGGCAGCGGTATGTATCTATTCGTTGCTCGTGAATGCAAAGCCGTCTACTGCTTACGATATATACATTCTTCATCGAAAGAATCAGCCTCTTGATCTCTCTAAAGTAGAGCGAGTGATGGAGCATTTTCCGCAAAGCACGCTGACGCTGCGCGAAGTTGGAGACGTTTTCGATAGCTCATTCGAAATTCGAGGAATCACAACCCCGGCATATTATCGATTGCTCATACCTGATTTGATACCGGAGCACGATAGAGTGATTTATTCTGATGTAGATGTCGTTTTCCGCCAAGATTTGTCGGATGTATATACGAGTCCCCTTGGCGACAATATTCTTGCGGGAGTAAATAATTTAGCTCATGTTGACGCCGACCTCAAAGCTCATTATGAAGGCGCTTTGGGTCTCAATCCGCACAACATTATATGCTCGGGCTTTTTGGTGATGGATTGCGCTGCTATGCGCCGCGAAAACTTGAAAGACCGATTTTTAGAACTTGCGAAGAATCGCTATAAGTTTCAAGACCAAGATATTCTAAATATAACTTGTGCAGGGCGGATTAAGATGCTTGCACCGAAATATAGTCTTCTTACATATATTTCGTATTACTCCATTACCAACGGAAAAGATAGCTTAGAGCCGCTTTGGACTGCAGCGGAAGTAGATGAGGCTATGCGTGAAGGTAATGTCCATTACAATGGTAATAAGCCGTGGAAGAATTGGTGTGTCAATTTCGACATCTGGTGGGAATACTATCGCAAATCACCGATTTTTGATCAGAAATACTATTTCGACTTTTATTATAGTCGATTGAACGAGTTGGATCAACTTCCGTTGCTCAAACGTATAAAGATTCTTGTTCGTTACTTTGTCTATGGTCGACGAAAAAATCCCTAAAGTATCGGTTATTGTACCGATATATGGAGTTGAGCGATTTATTGAACGCTCAGTTGAGTCGATGATGAGGCAGACGCTTGAAGAAGTTGAGTTTATATTTGTCGACGATTGTACTCCCGATGGGAGTATTGATATACTGAAGAAAGTTGTTGCGCGTTATCCGCAGCGATGTGTGCGTATTTTGCATCATGATGTAAATCGCGGCCTTCCTGCGGCACGCAATACCGGTTTGAGAGCGGCGCGCGGTGAATACATTTTTCATTGGGATAGCGACGACTATGCCGAGTCGGAAATGCTCCAAGTCCTCTATGACGAAGCTAAGACTAAAGATCTGGACTACGTGTGGTGCGACTGGTTTCTTACGTTCAGTGAGAGCTCGCGAGTTATGCCACAACCGTCGGCCGATTCGTCGCGAGAGGCTTTGTCAATAGTTTTGGCCGGTGGCATGAAATACAATGTGTGGAATAAGTTGGTATCGCGCAGATTATACGAAGACAGTAGTATTCGTTTCCCTGAAGGACGCTCGATGGGAGAGGATATGACGATGATAAAACTATTGGCCAAGGCGACTTCGGTTGCTCATGTAGCAAAGCCATTCTATCACTACATACGAACGAATAGTGGCGCAATGACGCAACTTTATTCACCGCGGCATCTTGAAGAATTGCAGCAAAACACAACAGAACTTTGCGACTTTTTGCGTTCAGAAGTGTCAGATGAGGCTATTATCCAAGAACTGAACTGGTTTAAGCTTAATGTAAAACTACCATTTCTCTTCACCGGACGAAAAGAAGACATTAGGCTATGGCGAGTATGGTACCCTGAAACGAATAAGGATATAATGTCCAACCATCGACAGGCTTTACGTACGCGCATATTACAATGGACGGCTGCGCATCGACTTTCAATAGTGAATATGATTTATAATACTTTGGTCTACAAATTTATATACGGCGTAGTGTACAAATGAAAGCGTGGAAGATATTTTTAATGGCGTTTGCCGTAGTCGTGACGAGTTGCTATTTCTTCCCGTTCGTTTTGGCTGCGTTGCCGATTGCCAATTCAAAAATGATTTTGGCTGTTGTTGGCTTGGTGCTCTTAGGTGTAAACCTGGTTAAAAAGAGCAACGCTTTGGTCGATAACGAGTTTCTTAATCTGACGGGATGGGCTTTTGCTATATCACTGATAGCCTTTGTAAGTATAACAATCAACAATACACCTGATACGACTTTCGTGACATATTTTATGTCGATGTGGGTGTGGCTCGGTGGAGCTTATGCTGTTGTACGTTTGATAAAGTCTGTGCATGGCGGAGTATCGGTTCGGCTGATAGTCAATTATTTACTTGTCGTATGTGTGCTCCAATGTGTATTGGCTCTTTTGTTTGATAATAACCCTGTTACTGAAAATTGGCATTCTCGCACTTTTGCGGGGGAAGCTTATATGGGTAACACAGAGGAGGATAGATTGCATGGTATCGGTTGTTCTCTTGATGTTGCCGGCTTCCGATTTGCGGCTGTGATGTGTATGTCTGCTTTTATCATGTGCCGTGATTTCAATAGGCAATCAAGTTGGATTAATATGCTTTATTTAGTGGCTATTTGTTTTATTTCAATAGTCGGTAATATCATGGCTCGTTCAACTATAATCGGAACAGGTATTGCATTGGTATATATTATATATGTATCGATTGCGAAGGACGAAAACCGTAAATTATTTGGGCAAGTCACACTCGTAATTGCTTGTGCGACGGCAATAACTGCTTATTTATATAACACAGATGCCGCTTTTAAAGAGAATCTTCGATTTGGCTTCGAGGGCTTTTTCTCTTTGGCTGAAAAGGGTGAATGGCAGACCAATTCTACCGATATTTTGGAAAATATGGTTGTGTGGCCTGATAATATAAAAACTTGGATCATTGGAGATGGTTATATTAACAATCCGCTTGATAATACGTTAGATACGTACGATAAGTATTATGTAGGACCAAGTTATGGAGGTTATTATAGAGGTACGGATATTGGTTATTTGCGCTATATATTTTACTTCGGCATTATTGGCTTGCTGGCATTTTCGCTTTTCTTAATCCGTGTTTGCAAGGTGTGCGCTAAGCGGTTCCGGACATTCGAATGGCTTTTCATTTTGGTATTACTCTTGAACTTTATAGAGTGGTTTAAAGTTTCGACTGATTTATTTGTGGTGTTCGCACCATTCCTTTGTTTATCGGCGGCGGAGAATGACGAATGGTTGGCCAAGGTTGAAGCTCCGGCCGAGAATGCTTAGCGTCATGAAGATTGTTTACTGTCATTGTTCGCTGTTTAATCCCGGGGGAATGGAGCGCGTGCTGCTCAACAAGGTGCGTTGGCTCAGCGCGGCCGGGCACCAGGTGTTGGTGGTCACGACTGACCAGCAGGGGCAGCCGCCGTTCTACGATTTCCCGGCTGAAGTGGGCATGGCAGACTTGGGCATCAACTATTCGCTCGACAACAATCGTCCGCTATGGCAGCGCATTCCGTCGTATCTGCGCAAGCGTCGTTTGCATCGTCGCCGACTCACTGAGTTGCTGATGCGCGAGCGCCCGGACGTTGTGGTGTCGCTTTATCCGTCGGAGTCGTCGTTCATCCCCGACATTCCCGATGGCAGCCGCAAGGTGCTTGAATTGCATTTCAACCGCTTTTTTCGTCAGCAGTATGGCCGCTCGGGGCTTATTGGCCTTATCGACAGCTGGCGCAGCCGTCAGGACGTGAAGATTGCTCGTCGTTTCGACCGCTTTGTCGTTCTGACAGAGGAAGATAAGGGCTATTGGGGCGATATGCCGAATATTGCTGTAATCCCGAATGCGGCTTTGCCGATGCCGCAGGCGAGCGACTGCTCGGCGCGCCGTGTCATCGCTGTGGGTCGTTTGGATTTTCAGAAGGGTTTTGACCGCCTCGTCGACGCATGGGAACTGGTCAAGAAAGATAAAGCCTCCGAAGGTTGGCGCCTCGACATCTTCGGTCAAGGCGAATGGCGCGATATGCTTCGTGCGCGCATCGAGGCAAAAGGATTGGCCGACTCGGCGGCCGTCAACGCTCCAACGAGCAATATGGCTGATGAATATGCTGCAAGTTCGGTCCTCGCAATGACTTCCAACTACGAGGGCTTCCCGATGGTGATGATTGAAGCGATGTCGGCCGGCTTGTCGGTTGTCACGTTTGACTACAAGTGTGGTCCGCGCGACATCATCACTTCCGGCATCGACGGCCTGGTTGTCCGCAATGGCGATACCCGAGCCTTTGCCGACGCCCTGCTTGCGCTGATGGCCGATGACTCTCGCCGCAAGGCTATGGGTGCGGCTGCTCGTGCAGTAACCGACAGATATTCAGAATCCAACGTCATGGCGCAGTGGAC
>CAYSQI010000018.1:5544-14445 GCA_964433215.1 uncultured Bacteroides sp. | reverse complement strand
AATGAACGAAAAAGGTCGCATAGTGCAGATAAATCCGGTGGTGCGCACCAGCACTTCTACCGGGCGTATAATGCAGGAAATCGGGGCGTTGGCCGAGCAAGCCGGCTGGCGCAACTGGTGCGCCTACGGCCTCGGTCGCGATGGCGTCCGCTCATGCACTACTGATACCATCGCAGTCGGTGGCAAGTGGAGCACCGCGCTCCATGGCGTCGTCACTCGCTTGTTCGACCGCCATGGCCTCGGCTCGGCGGCCGCGACTCGCAAGTTTGTCGACGAGCTTCGTACTCTCGACCCCGACATCGTCCACATTCACAACATACACGGATATTTTCTAAACTATCCGATACTCTTCGACTATCTCAGCCATAGCCGGGCGCGGGTCGTCTGGACCGTTCACGATTGCTGGCTCTACACCGGCCACTGCTATCACTACGCATTTGCCGGCTGCGACCGTTGGCAGAGCGGCTGTGGCAGCTGCCCTCAGCGCGGCGCCTTCCCTCGCAGCATCATCGTCGACCGCTCGCGCCGCAACTTCGCCGACAAGTGCCGCAGCTTCACCTCGATGCCGAAGGACCGCATGGTCATTGTCCCGGTCTCGGAGTGGATGCGTGGCGAGATGTCGCACTCGTTCCTCCGCGAGTACCCCTTCCGAGTGATACACAATGGCATCGACACGTCGGTCTTCCGTCCTTATGCTGACAGCACCGACATTCGCGCGCGCCTTGGCATCGCGCCTGACAGCAAGATAATCCTCGGCTTGGCCAGCATTTGGAGCGCCGAGAAGGGCCTCGACGATTTCATAGCCCTCGCCGGCCGCCTCGCTTCGGACGAGACACTCGTCATGGTCGGCGTCGACCCGCGCACAGCTCGCCGACTGCCACAGTCGGTTCGCTGGATTCGTCGAACTGAGAATATCGAAATGCTCGCGCGCCTCTACTCGGCGGCTACAGCATTCGTAAACCCCACATATCAGGACAATTACCCCACTGTCAACCTCGAGGCCATAGCTTGCGGCACCCCGGTGGTGACCTACCGCACCGGCGGCAGCGTCGAGTCGGTCACTCCGGCCACCGGTCGCATCGTCGACCAAGGCGATGTCGATGGTCTGCTGGCTGCCGTTCGCGAAATCGCATCACTCGGGCGCGACGCTTTCGTCGGTCCGTGTCGCGAGTTTGCCCTTGCCAATTTTCGCAAGGAGGATCGCTATGACGACTATCTCCGCCTCTACGACGAGCTCATTCAGAGCTAATTTTATCACGCTATTTCGATGAAAATTCTCCATATTGGGAAGTTTTGGCCGGTGCGCGGCGGCGTCGAGAAGGTCATGTACGACCTGACGCTCGGCTTGTCGCGTCGTGGCATCCGCTGCGACATGCTCTGTGCCAGCACCGAGGGCCCGGCGCTCGTCATCGCGCTCAACGATTGCGGCTCGGTCGAGGCCACTCGCACGCTGTGCAAGGCCAGCTCAACTATGATTACCCCGGCGATGGTCACGCGCCTGCGTAGCATCGCCGCCGACTACGATATCATCCACGTCCACCATCCCGACCCGATGGCGGCTTTGGCCCTGCTGCTCAGCGGCTTCCGCGGCAAGGTCATCCTCCACTGGCACTCCGACATCCTGCGCCAGAAGGTGCTGCTGCATTTCTATAAACCGCTGCAGCGCTGGCTCTTGCGCCGCGCCGACCTGGTCATCTGCACCTCGCCCAAGTATGCCGAGGGCTCCCCGGCCTTGCGCTCGGTGGCGGCGAAGCTCCGCTGCGTGCCCATCGGTGTCGAGTCCGTCGAGCCCGACCCGGCAGCGGCTGCCGAGCTGGGCTGGACCGGCCGTGCGCGCCACATCGTCTTCTCGATGGGCCGCATGATTCCCTACAAGGGCTTCGAGAACCTCATCCTGGCCGCTCGCGACCTGCCCGACGACTATCTGGTGGTCATCGCCGGCTCCGGCCCGCTCCACGACCGGATGCAGCAGCTTGTCGACAGCAACGGCCTCAGCGCCAAGGTGTTGCTGCCGGGCCGAATTTCCGACCGAGAGCGCGACGCTCTGATGGCCGCCGCGTCGGTCTTCGTCCTGCCGTCGGTCGAAAAGACCGAGGCCTACGGCATCGTCCTCATCGAGGCCATGTCGGCCTCGCTCCCTGTCGTGGCCACCGAAATCCCCGGCTCCGGCACCTCGTGGGTCAACGCCCACGGCGTCTCCGGCCTCAACGTCCCCGTAGCCGACCCTGCCGCCCTGGCGCGCGCTATCACCGACATCTGCGAGGACCCCGATGCCCGCGCCGCCTACGCCCGCGCCGCCCGCGCCCGCTGGGAAGAAAATTTCACGGCCGAGCATTTTCTCGACACCGTAACCAACATTTATCGCGAATTGCTTGCGCAATCATAACCCACTATAGTTCAGATATTTAACCGTCTTCCTTTTGCAATTGGATTTTTTATGGAACTTGAATTAAAAAACGTTTCAGAGTATCAAGAGTCATTAGATGCTACGCCCGATGCGCGTCGTGCCCGTCGCAGCAAGGAGGCTTATAGCCTTTCCTTCGGCCAGGCTTTCGCCAAGCGCTCGTTCGACGTCCTCGTCGCTCTCTGTGGCGCATTGATTTTCAGCCCGTTGATTATCGTCATTGCCTTGGCGATTTGGCTGAGCGACTTCCACTCGCCCATCTTCTCGCAGACCAGGGTAGGGCGCCGAGGCCGCATCTTCACCATCTACAAATTTCGCTCCATGCGCATCGACTCCGAGAGCGACGGCGTGCCTCGTCTGTGCTCCGGCCGCGACCCGCGCCTGACTCGCGTCGGGGCCTTCCTTCGCGCCCACCATCTCGACGAATTTCCGCAGCTGTGGAACGTCCTTCGCGGCGACATGTCGATTGTCGGCCCACGTCCCGAGCGCCCGTTCTTCACCAAGCAAATCCTTGAGCGCTACCCCGATTACGCCTTGCTCGAGGCCATCCGTCCGGGCTTGTTCTCCGAGGCCACGCTCTACAACGGCTACACCGAGACCATCGACCAGATGATTCGCCGTGCCGAGATGGACCTCGACTACCTGCGCGACTACTCGTTCCGCCGCGACGTCCGTATCATCTACGACACCACCGTCACCATCCTCTGCGGTAAAAAGTTCTGATACTCATGCAACTACGCTCCGACCTTACCCTCCGTCGGGTGGGCGACCGCTACATGCTCGTCGTCGTGTCCGACGACGACCTCAACCGCACCGCCGTCCACACCTTCAACGCCACTGCCGCCTTCCTGTGGCAGGCGGCCGCTGAGCGCGGCTGCGACCCCGAGGCCCTGGCTCGGCTCCTTTGCGACGAGTACGAAGTCGACTATGCCACTGCCCTGGCCGACACTCGGCGCATACTGGCCGACTGGCAGTCGCAGGGTCTCGTTCGCGAGTGATAAAACGCGCGTAAAGACCTAGTAATCAACGCGTTGCATCGCGTTTGCATCTTCCGCTGTGCTTCCCTGCTTTCTTGAGCTCGTCAGCTGCGGCCTCGCCGGCACCCGGCCCGAGACCGACCACTTCCGCGACCTCGCCTCGGCCGATTGGGAAGCCATCTACACCCTGGCCCTGCGCCAGACCGTCTGCGGCATCTGCTACGACGCCCTCTGCCGCCTTCCCGATGCCCTGCTGCCGCCTGCGCCGCTGCTTGCCCGCTGGGCTGCGCGCGTTGGGGCTGTCGAGGCGGCCAATCGGCGCATGAGGGTGGCGCTCAGCGAGTTAGTTGCCGCTCTGCGCGAGCGAGGCTTGCACCCGGTGGTGCAGAAGGGGCTGTCGGTGGCGCGCTACTATCCCGAGCCCGACCTCCGCGAGTGCGGCGACATCGACCTCTGCCTCCCCGCGGCCGAAATCCCTGCGGCCGTCGACTTCGCTCGCAGCCTCGGCCAATCGGTTGAAACCCACGCCGATGGCAGCCGCTCGTTTGCCTTCCGAGGCTTCCTCGTCGAGCTCCACAGCCGCCTCATCGGCCTCTCCGCCCCCGGCGCCCGCCGTCGCTTGGCCGTCATCGTCGACCGCCACGCCGCCGACCCGCGCCTCAGCGCCGACCTCCCCGCGCCGGCGCCCCTCGTCGAGCTCCTGCTGCTCGACGTCCACATCATGCGCCACGCCTTCGGCACCGGCATCGGCTTGCGCCAGATTTGCGACTACGTCTGCGCCGCCGACCGCCTCCGCGGCCACTACGACCCGGCCGAGTTTGCCCGCGCCTGCGCCGACCTCGGCATCGCCCGCTGGACGGCCATGCTCCACGCCTTCGCCGTGCGCCACCTCGGCGCCGACCCCGAGGCCTTGCCGCCATCGGGCTATAAATCAGATAGAAACCTCCCCGTCAGCACGCTGATGGACATCATAATTGCCGGCGGCAACTTCGGCCGCCACCCCGGAGCCGCGGCTGCCCCCGTGCGCGGCAGCAAGCTCCACACCCTGGCCATGCTCCTGCGCCGCGGCCGCTTTGCCCTGTCGCTGGCGCCTGCCGAGGCCGCGTGGAATGTGCTCCGCCTCGCTGCCGGCCAGCTCAAAGGCTTGTAGGGTGCTTAAGGACCTTAAAGTCCTTAAAGTCCTTAAAGTCCTTTCGCTCAGCTGCTTCTGCTATGGACTTCTGCTTCGAAATCGGTCGGCGACGCCTCTGCCTGGTCGGCGCGCCATGGTCCTCGGCCTCCGTGCCGGCCAACTTCCGGCCCTTCCTGGCCGCTGAGGCCGCCTGCGAGGCCGCCGGCCCCGACGCTGCCGTGCTCACCATCCTCAGCGGCGAGCCCGAGCTGCCCGCCTCGGCGCCCCTGTCCGAGTCGGTCAACGACCTGGGCCGCACCGCCATACACGCCACGCCGGCCGGCGACTGGGCCATCGTGCTCACCCCGCGTCCCGGCGAGCCGGCTCGCCTGATGCTCATGGCTGCCGACCTGCAGTCGGCCACCCTGTGGCTCCGGCCCGCCGACCCCTTTGCCGACTTCGTCATCGACTCGATGACCCGCATATTCTTCTCCCAGCACATAGCCCTGGCCGGCGACCTCATCGTCCACGCCTCGGCCGTCGGGCTTGCCGGCCGCGCCTACATCTTCATGGGCCGCAGCGGCACCGGCAAGAGCACCCATTCGCAGCTGTGGCTCAGGGCCTTCCCCTCGGCCGAGCTCCTCAACGACGACTGCCCCATGCTCCACCGCGACGCCTCGGGCCGCTACCTCGTCTGCGGCACACCCTGGAGCGGCAAGACCCCCTGCTGGCGCGCCGTGGCCATGCCCCTGGCCGGCATCGTCCGCCTCGCCCAAGCCCCGGCCAACCGCTTCACCCCGCTCCGGGGCATCGAAGCCTTCACGGCCTTCATCCCCGGCATGTCGGTCATGACTGCCGACCGCGCTCTCTACTCCGCGGCCTCCGCCGCCGCTCTCGACCTGCTGGCCGCCACCCCCACCGGCCGCCTCGAGTGCCTGCCCGACCTCGCCGCCGCCACCCTCTGCCGCGACCGTTTGAGCGCCCTCTTAGCGGCTGATAGCCACTGATTGTGCCCAATTTTTACCCACTTTTCGCCATTTTCGGCCATATTTGAAAAAAAATCAAAAAAATCGCCCCGTTTTTTATTCATAACCCGACGAAAATTACTAACTTTACGCTCTCTTTTGCAACCAACTATTTGTATCGCAGAATGAATCTAAAAAAATCCGTAATAATCGCCGCTGCCGGCCTGCTCTTGCTGAGCGCCGGAGCCTGCAAGTCGAAGAAAGATTACCTCTACGTCGCCGACATGGCCGACGACCAGGCATACACCATCACGCAGACTTTCCAGCCGCGCATCCAGCGCGACGACCGCCTCTCCATCGTCGTCAGCTGCAAGAACCCCGAGCTCGCCGTCCCCTTCAACGTGTCGCCCGGCTCGTATAGCATCTCCGCCGGCGGCAAGGCCACCACGTCGGGCCAGGTTTCGTCCAACCAGTACTACCGCGTCGACGGCGAAGGCGACATCAACTTCCCCGTCCTGGGCAAAATCTACATCGCCGGCCTCACCATCCCCGAGGCATCCGACGAGATCCGCCGCCGCATCATCGAAGGCGGCTACATCAAGGAGCCCATCGTCTCGATTGAATTCCGCAACTTCCGCTACAGCATCCTCGGCGCCGCCAACGCCAACGGCACATACACCTGCTCCGGCGACCGCGTCACCCTCCTCGAGGCAATCGCCCAGGCCGGCGACCTCGCCACCAATGCCGACCTCGGCAGCATCGCCGTCATCCGCGAAGAAGGCCGCGACCGCCGCATATACACCGTCGACATCCGCAACTCCGACATCTTCAACTCGCCCGTCTACTATCTCGCCCAGAACGACATCATCTACGTCCGTCCCCGCAAGCCCAAGAGCGAAGACAAGGCCAACTTCCTCCAGTGGCTCACCGTGTCGCTCTCGGTCGTCACAGCCGCTTGCTCGGTCATCTGGGCCACTAAATAATGACGATTCGCTTCTGTAATCTATAATCTCCGTCAACAACATGACTTCCGACATCAAATCAAATCAGCCCAAAGGGCCCAACCTCACCGACATCCTCCTCCACCTGCTCTCCAAGTGGCCCTGGTATGTGCTGACTTTGGTCATCTGCCTCACATTCGCTTGGTATCGTTCAGAGACCAAGCCTTTGGTCTACTATGCCCAGACAAAGGTCATCATCAAAGACCCCTCCAATAAGACCTCGACCGGCGGCTTCGACCGTTACGACAACTCCATCAACCGCGTCAACGTCACCAACGAAATCCTCCAGCTGCAGTCCAAGCGCCTGCTCCAGGAAGTCGTGGCTCGCACTCGCGCCGACATCCTCTACACCACATCCGTCGGCCTCCGCGACGTCAACATCTACGGCCGCACCCCCGTCGAAGTCACCTTCCCCGACATCGACCCCAAGGAAGCCCTCAGCTTCACCCTCGTACCCGTCGACTCTCTCACCACCCGCCTGATCCTCACCGATGCCGACGGCAACTCGTCGTCCTCGACCCTCACCAACAACAAGGCATATAAGATCCAGGGCCACACCGCCATCGTTCGCTCTACCGCCAACATCGCCCCCTCGTGGTTCGGCCGCGAAATCCACGTTGTCAAGCTCTCCGAGATGGCCGCCGTCAACCGCGTCGCCGCCCAGCTCGGCATCCGACAGGAGGAGAAGGACGGTACGATCATCAACCTCGCCGTCACCTCCGGCTCGCCCGAGCTCAACATCGCTCTGCTCAACACCATCATACAGGTCTACAACGAAGAGTCAATCAACGATAAGAACCAGGTGGCCGTCAACACCGCCGCATTCATCGACGAGCGCCTCCAGATCATCGGCCGCGAACTCGGCGGCGTCGAATCAGAGCTCGAATCTTACCGCCGCGACAACCAAGTCGTCGACATAGGCTCCATGACCTCGCGCTACATGGGCGAGTCGGCCCGATACAGCGCCGACGCTCTCCAGTACGACACCCAGCTCCGCATCGCGCTCTTCATCAAGGAGTACCTCACCGACCCCGCTCGCGCCAACGACCTCATCCCCACCAACCTCGGCATCAACGACCAGTCCATCGAAAGCCAGATCTCGCAGTACAACTCCATCAAGCTCCAGCGCGACCGACTCAAGGACGAAAGCTCCGAGGCAAACCCCGTCATCCAGGAACTCAACAGCTCCCTCAACCTCCTGCGCAACAACATCCTCAGCGGCATCGACAACATGATCGTTTCCATCGAAGTCAAGGCCCGCGACGCTCGCGGCTACCAGGGCGCCGCCGAGTCGCACATCGCATCTATCCCCCGCAAGGAGCGCGAAATCCTCTCGATCGAGCGCCAGCAGAAGATTAAGGAGTCGCTCTACCTCTTCCTCCTCAACCGCCGCGAAGAAAACGCCCTCACTCAGGCCATGGCCGACAACAACGCCCGCATCATCGAAGGCCCCGAAGGCAACGTCACCCGCATTTCACCCGACCGCAATCGCATCCTAATGCTCGGCGGACTCGCAGGCCTCTTCTTCCCCACCATCGTCATACTCCTCTCTACATTTATGAACACGCGCGTGCGTGGACGCCGCGACATCAAGGACGCCATCAGCGTACCGTTCCTCGGCGAAGTGCCCCTCAATAGCACCCTCGACGCCCGCCGGCCACTCCTCCGCTCCGGCCGCGCCCACCAGCGCCGCTGCGAGATGATGAAATCCGTTACCGACGACGCCTTCCGCATGGTCATCGCCAACGTAGGCATGATGATGAAGACCAAGGGCCTACAGGCCAAGGTCATCATGACCACCTCGCTCCGCGAAGGCGCCGGCAAGACCTTCACCGTCATCAACCTCGCCGAAGCACTCATCGCTGCCGGCAAGCGCGTCGCACTCGTCGACCTCGACATCCGCAAGGGTACCCTCTCGCACCGCTCAGGCATCGACCATAAGGCACCCGGCGTCACCAACTACCTCTTCGACGCCAACGTAGCCCTCGACGATATCATCGTCAGCACCGACGGCCGCCCCGACGTGATCCCCTCGGGCATCGTGCCCCCCAACCCCGTCGAACTCCTCGGCAGCGACCGCCTCGACCAACTCTTCGCCGAGCTCCGCCAGCGCTACGACTACGTATTCGCCGACTCAGTCCCCGTCGGCATCCTCGCCGATGCCGCCGTCTCCTCGCGCGTCGCCGACCTCACCCTCTTCATCGTCCGCGTCGGCAGCCTCGACCGCCGTCAGCTCCCCGACATCCAGTCCCTCTACGACGAAGGCGCACTCGGCACCGCCGGCATCATCCTCAACGGCGTCGACCTCCATGGCGGTGGCTACGGCTACGGTTATGGCTACGGTTACGGCTACGGCTACGGCCGCTACGGATATGGCTACGGCTACGGCAAGCACAAATCCCGCCGCCACCGCCGCCCCTTCCGCCTCTTCTAACCCAAAAAA
>CAYSQI010000018.1:0-5444 GCA_964433215.1 uncultured Bacteroides sp. | reverse complement strand
AACCTCTTACCTCATACCTCTCACCTCTTACCTCATACCTCTCACCTCTTACCTCTTACCTCTCACCTCTCACCTAAAAGTAATCAATAACTTAACTAAATAATGATTAAAGCCCTAATGAAGACTAAAAAATTCTATGAACAGCCACTGACGGTTGTCACGCAAGTGGAGCTCGAAAGCCCCATCTGCTCCGGGTCTGCTGAAATTACGAACACCGGGGATCCGAGTGTTACTATTCAGGCCCAAGAAGTCAACACATCTTTTGACTATACCCTATCAACGGGTGCCGGCAATGAAGTTGGTTGGGATGAAATTACAACTACAACTAATCAATAAAACTCCTACGATATGAAATACGATAAGATACTTATTGCCGCTTCTATGGCAATGCTCGTCTGGAGTTGCTCCGACGACAATTTACCCGGTAATCCCGCTCCTACTACTACCGGTGGCGAAGTACAATTCGGCGTCGCTCTCGACGGCGCTGCCGCTTCGCGTACTGTCTATGGTGCTGAAGATAAAGAGAATAATAAATTCCCCATCCTCTGGGAAAATGGCGACGAAGTGAAAGTCATGGCTACCACGGGGCAGCGCCAGCAAGGCACCTACAAGGTGGTGTTCCAGAATCCCGAAAGTGCCTCTCAAGCCGCTGCCGGCACTCTCGTTAAGCAAGGCGCCGGCGGTGTGCAGTGGGGTGATGAAGCTTCGGCTAATTTCTACTCCGTATATCCTGCCGCTCAGGTTTCGGATATGAATGTCGGAACCCGCACTATGACCTGCTATCTCGACAACAACCAGAACGATGTTGTCTCTTACGATGCTACATCGAAGACTCACACCGCTAAAGCTGATATGGGCACCGGTTTCCTCTATGCCACTAATTATAATGCAGCCAATGGCCAGTCTGTCAACCTGCTCTATAAGCCTATCTCGACAGCTATCCGCTTTACTGTGCAACCTCCTACTTCGGGTTCTGTAACCATCTCTCATATCCGTTTACAGGCACCTGCAAATACACCTATTGCCGGTAAATTCACAGTTACGTTCCCCGAAAATGCCTCTGATAATCCTACTATCGAGATTGGCGCGGTTGATAACCAAGAAGTTTTCGACTACATCACAATCTACTCGGCTTATGAGAGCGGCGGCTTCCTCACTCTTAGCGCTGGCGACGAGCCCGTTGAGCTCAACGCTTTCATCATTTTACCGTACAATAACACAGAGTTAACTATCGACGAGAACTGGTCTATTCAAGTTGTAACGTCAGCAAACACGACTTTCCTTAAGTATCTTAAAGGAAATGCCACTACAAGCAATGTCCTTGTGCCCGGCCAGATTCATAGAATCAAAACCGCTCTGCCTGCCCTTGACGGCACAACAACATTCGACAAGTCGAAATGGATGACCTATATTCCTCGCAACGTTTACCTCTCCGAAATCTCTATCCCCGGCTCCTGGAACACTTTGAATACCGACTTCCAGGATCAAACAGATCTTACAAAGCAATATGAGCTTGGCGTTCGTGCATTCCACCTCGACTGCCGCTGGAAGTCTGATAAGACTATTGGCGTCGCTGCCGGTAGTGCAAGTACTGTAAGTAATGGTGATACTTGGAATACAACTAATGGCAATAATATTACAAATGGTGCTTCTGTCTTATCTTGTTTGCAAACGATTGTGAAGCAAGTCAAAGAGCAAGAATATCTCGTCGTAATTTGTTCGTTTGCTCAGAGAAGTGCTGTTCCGGCCGATGGCAGTTTATGGACAAAAGCTATTTCGGATGCTTGTAACGATGAGTCGGTAAAAGATAAAATTGCAGATGCTTCACAAATCAATTCCGAGACTCTTGTTGGTCAAGTGCTGAATAAGATCATTGTAATAGTAAATACCGAAGATGCAGACCCGGCAGCAATCGAAGGCGGCAGCAAGTGCTTCTTCGTTAGCGCTCCGATGAAACTTAAGACAGAAATGTTCGATCCTACTGTTTCGTATGGCAAGCAAGAACTTCACTATGGTGATGGCACGCATTCTGATTTGACACTCTTTACAAGCCATTGCCAGGTTGAGTTTGTGCAGCATGGTCTCTTAGGATATTATAATTCACAAGGAGGTGATGATTTCTCTACATATAATCGTGGCTATCTGCCCACACCTGCAAAGCGATTGGACCAGCTAAATTTGATTATGGATTGGTCGCAGAAAAACTATGCCGATCAAGACAATTATACGACTAATAACTGGATTTATCTCGGTCTTGGTGGTTATCAAGGCGCTTATCGTGATGGTATTGTTGGGAATGTTGTTGACGTAAACGCGGTTGATGGCTCGTATTCAACAGTCGCTAAAAATTACAGTGAATGGATTAATGGCAAAATTAGTAATATGTCAGCTAATCCTACCGGTGACAAAACCAACTTCTATCCTGTTGGCATAGTGCTGATAAACTATGTTAATGCGTATTCGTCGACCATTGAAAATATCCTTCACCTGAACAACAAGTACCAGAAGAAGTACAACCCCAACGAAGAAGCTTGGCCTAACACCACTACCGGTGGCGGCGACACGAACGGCGGCGGCGACACTGCCGGCGGTGGCGACACAAGCTCGCAGAATAAGTCGGCCGGCTCGTTCTCCGTTGATACCGACAACTGGGAGGTATTCTAACCTGAATGTACTTGTAAACTATCGTTTCACATAAACTTTGTCGAGCAGAGTATTCCTGCTCTGCTCGACAAAACTTATTTAACATCAAACATCTATGAAAACTTATGACGGCTACACTGCTTACGAAATCTTGAGTCAAGCAAGTCCAAGCCGCAAAGCGACAATAGCAGTCGGCGATATCCTTATGCCGCAAATGGTGTTAAATATTAGAAACATCGGAAACCTTGAAGTAGTCCTAGACGAACTTGCTGCCGACGGTTTTCTTGAAATTGACGAATCGAATAAATGTTCTTTAAAATAAGTTTCACTCAAAAAGCTATTGACGAGCTTAACCACTGCGTATAAATTTATTTATTTGTTGATTAAGAAGTAAATCAGAATTGTTCAATCTGAACCTAAATAACTATAATAATGGATTGTAAGCAAATACATTCTCGTTATATTCCTATACTATATGTCGTAATATGGGGATTAGGTTTGGCGCTCTCAATTTTCGGATTTACAATTTTCGACGTTAAAGAACATTCTGAGGAAGTAGGCTATCTGTTTGTTGCCTATTCTGTGTTTCTGGTGTTCTTAGGTGAAGTGGTATTGACATTTGTCGATATTGCAAGTTTATATGCTGATAAGCGCATAAAAGGTACTGTTTTTTGGTTTTTCTCTCGTCTATTTCTAATAATTATATTGGTACTGATATTTACATTCGTATATTACCAAGCTAAGCGTTTATGGCTTTTAATGATATTTTGTCTGCTAATGTGCTGGCTAAAATGGGAAATTTCTTATACGAACAATAATATGGAGAAATACGTAATAGATGAAGAAATGAATATATTCACAGGTAAACTTCAAAGATAATCATGGAATTGACCTTTTATATTTTACTGACTATTCTGACAATAGGTTTTACCATATACTTCATGCGTATGGTCAAAACTCTTGCGGCCCTAAGAGCCGAAGCGCGAAGAGATCGTAAACGAGAACTTCGGTCCGTGGCTTTTGCCGGCTCGTATTGTCAGGGAGTTGGAGACCAAGCGATGACAGCATCCGTGAAAACCAATAAGTTTTATGCGCCCGACGGAACCGCTCTGAATCCCGACGAATACCTGCAGTTTGTAGTGTCGGGTAATTCAATGAAGCTCTGCGATATCTATGATGGTAACATGCTGTTTGTGAAAAAGGGATTCAAGCCAGAAGACCTTACCGCGCTGCCTCTTATCCTCGTAATTCGGCGTCGTGCCGCTAAGGCAAATGAAGCAAAATTCAAAGTGCGCCGCAGCTGGATCAGATGTGCCGTTACAGACGATATCAAGACGTGTCTCGAAGAGTTGATGGAATCGAAGAAATTCCGCCAGGTGCTCGATGCAGAGCAGTGTCCCGAAATGAGCGTGCTTCTTGATGATTTCTTTGAAAAGAGATTGGCAACATATCTTGCGCATTATCCCGACGCCAAGGAGGCCGAATCCGACTGCCATGATGTGGTAATATCTACGACATGGCATACCGACGACACCAAGGGCGTCAGATTCTCGATACATCCTGTTAAAGATATCGTTGGCATCGTGGATTATTCATTCACCATACCCAAGGATATAATCGCCTAAATCATTCGGTTTTGATTATAGCCGCCGTAACGCACCCTCTTACCCCCCAAACCCCTTACCCCCAAAAATAACCCCTTACCTCTTACCTAAAAATTACCTCTTACCCAAAAATTACCTCTTACCTCTCACCTCTTACCTAAAAAAACCTATCGATTCACCTATATCTGCTTTCTTATACTGTATCTTAGCGACTTGCTCTCTTCAAGTAAAAAAAGTATTAACGATTTATTCATTTATATAGAATATGACTACTCAGCAAATACTTGGAGCTATGACCGGAGCCGCTGTAGCTCTCGCCGTCGCTTCGTGCAGCGATACCGACATGATCGGTGTCAACTCTCACAACACCCTGGTCGCTTCGATCAGCGCACCTACCGAAAGTCGTACAGCCGTCGACGACTCTAATATTGCCGCCGGCGCAGTCAGCCTCGTTTGGACCGACGGCGACGTCATCGGCGCATTCGATGCCAACGGCTGCAATCACACCCAGTATGTAAAGTCCGGCTCAGGCGCGGATGCCGAAGGCGCGTTCACGGCGGCTAATGCCGTCAGCGGCTTCGCTCCCAAATATGCCTACTACCCCTACGACGCCAATGCCGGCTCGTCGGCTTCGGCACTCGTCGGCACCGTCGACGCCAACCAGAACGTCGGCACCGGCAACATCCCCTGCGACTACAAGGTCGGCACGTTCGTCTCTGAGACCAACGGCGTCAGCAAATTCCAATTCGACCACATCTTCTCGCTCGTACGCGTCGACCTCAACGCCGCCGGCACCATCCTCGCCGGCGAGAAACTCGAGTATGTGAAGTTCACGGCGCAGACCGACGTGGCCGGCCAATTCACCTTCAGCGCCGTCGACGGCTCGGTCGGCAGCACCGTCACCGACGGCTCGAAGTCCATCACCCTCACCTGGCCCGAAGGCACCACCCTCGCTGCGGAGCTCAAAGAGTACTTCAGCGTGATGCCCACAATCCAGGCCGGCGACCAACTCACCTTCGAGGTCAAGTCTGAGAACTACCTCTTCAAGTTCACCGCCTCCTCGAAGGTATCCTTCGCCAAGGGCGCCCTCTACAACTTCCCGCTCGACCTCCTGGCCGTAGCCAATAAATACGCCGTCGCCGTCACCGACGCCGACGGCAACACCGTCGACCTCATCCCCACCGAGCCCACCCCCGA
>CAYSQI010000017.1:0-46011 GCA_964433215.1 uncultured Bacteroides sp. | reverse complement strand
TTTGAGAATGGTTTCTAAATATTTTGTAAATTCGCACTTGCTTGTTTAATCTGCGCGATTTCTTTTCTTGAAGTTTTTCTTTGCAGTAAGGCAAAAATTTGCGACCTTTGCTGCGAGGTGAATTGTTTATACATCGCAATACAAAATTAGTTAATCTCAGGGAGACTTCGGTCTCCTTTTTTTATTTTTTTTGTATTGCCGGTATACCTTG
This sequence comes from uncultured Bacteroides sp., assembly GCA_964433215.1. Classification (GTDB taxonomy): domain Bacteria; phylum Bacteroidota; class Bacteroidia; order Bacteroidales; family Muribaculaceae; genus CAG-873. Next base: position 45,800 of record CAYSQI010000017.1, on the reverse strand, counting down.
CTGTCGTTCGCTCTTGGGGGCGGTTTAGGCCGCCCCCGCCGCTCTGGCATCCCCTCGCCAGAAGGAGAGAGGAGAATGAGTGATCCCTAACTCAAAATTTTGCACTTCGTTTTGGAATCTTAACAAATAATTAGCATTGTTACAGTCGCCGGCCGGCCAATCGGGGCTTGCGTTTTGGCGATTTTAAATCTTTTAGGGCAGATATGAGGGGCGAATGAAAAATATGTGTTATCTTTGTGATAATATATTGATATAAACACGATGAACGACTCAAATACTGCTAATATTTTATCATTATTGGATAACTACGTCTTCGAAGATGCTCATGACGTGGCCATGTCGGTTGCCGAAAGTTTTCGCAAGCGTCGCGTTGAAAAAAATATTACCCGACAGCGCATATCCGAGCTGTCGGGTGTGCCACTGTCGACGGTGGCACGTTTTGAGCAAAAAGGACTTATAGCATTCGAAACTTTGATAAAATTAGCAAAGGCGCTGGGCTATACGTCAGAAATTAGAAGCATCTTCGACCGGCCGAAATTTGAGACTATGCAGGAGCTTGATGAAATTCGCAAACACAAAGAAAACAAACGAGCATACGTAAAAAGTCAGAAAAAATGAAACACGTAGAAAAGCTAACCGTGAAATATCGCAACCGCAAGGTCGGCTATTTGTCGCTTACGCCCGACAATCGGTTGTGTGTGTTTGAGTACGATAAGTCGTGGCTCGTCGACGGGTTCAGCATATCACCGCTCGAGCTGCCGCTTAAGCCCGGAATTTTCATCGCCAAGCCCCAACCTTTTTATGGTAATTTTGGAATATTTGAAGATAGCCTTCCCGACGGATATGGTCGCTACCTGCTGCATAAAGCCTTGCTGCGCAAGGAGGTCAATGATGCGGATTTGACTTCGCTCGACCGCCTTGCTTTAGTCGGGTGCAATGGCATGGGTGCCCTGACCTACGAACCGGTTATTAAAGTTGAATCCGAAGCATTAATAACCGACTTTGACAAATTGCAAGCGATAGCCCTTGCGGTCTTGAAAGAGCAGCAAGATAGCGACGCAGGTTTGCTATTATACAACAGCGGTAATAGTGGCGGTGCGCGGCCTAAAGCCGTATTTTCCGATGAGACAGGACATTGGATTGTAAAATTCCGTCACACATACGATCCCGTAGATATAGGTATTCAAGAGTTCAAGTATAATGAAGCCGCTGCACGTTGCGGCATCGTAGTGCCGGACTTTAAACTAATCAACGGGCGATATTTCGCGTCGCGCAGGTTCGATATTGACGCTTCGGGCAATCGAATTCACACGGCTACAGCCGGAGGCTTGTTGTGTATTTCGCTTCGCGAGCCGTTCATGGACTATACCAAACTTTTGGCGCTTACCGGCTACCTGACGCAAAGTTACGAGGACATAGAGCAGATGTATCGCCGTATGATATTTAACTATCTCACAGAGAATAAGGACGACCATTGCAAAAATTTCAGTTTTTACGTAATCGGCGAATCAGCTGGCGGTCGCCGGCAATGGCGCCTTGCACCGGCGTATGATTTGACGCACTGCACCGAAGGCTATAACGGCGAACATGCCACATCGGTCAACGGCCACGGGCAGCCATCGGTAGAAGATTTTTTGAAAGTAGGTAAAAAAGTAAAAATAACCGAAGAGCGCTGCCACCAACTAATAAGTGAAGTTGCCGCCGGCTGTCGCGACTTGATCAGGTATTCATTGAAATAGCGGTTCTTTTGACAATTTTTTAATCTTTCGAGGCGGATATGAGGGGCGAATGAAAAAAAAGTGGTACCTTTGCAGAATAATTCGGAAAAATTTCCGTATTTTCGTAAATAATAATAGGTAATGGATTGGTTATTACAGCTTTTAGGACCCGGTAGCACTGAGGTCGCTTCGACTTTGGTCTTATACTCGTTCGTGATAGCGGCGGGTATCTATCTCGGCAAGATAAAGATTGCCGGGGTGAGCCTTGGTGTTACATTCGTGCTTTTTGTCGGTATTCTCATGGGACATTTCGGCTATGTGGTAGACGCTGCCACGCTGAAGTTTATCCGAGAGTTCGGCTTGATTCTATTTATTTTTGCAATCGGTCTGCAAGTCGGCCCCGGCTTCTTCTCGTCGTTCAAGAAAGGCGGCATGAGGCTCAACGCGTTGGCGGTGCTGGGCATAGCTCTGAATGTGCTGATTGTGGTTTGCATCTACAATTGGGGTAATGTTAACGATATAGGTGCCTTGGTAGGTATCATGAGTGGTGCTGTGACGAATACGCCCGGACTTGCTGCAGCTCAGCAAGCCGCCCCCGGCATGGCCGACGTGATGGCTCAGGGCTATGCGGCCGCTTATCCCCTTGGCGTAGTGGGTATCATCACCGCTATGTTTATCATCAAGGGCATCTTCCGCATAAAGATGGATAAGGAAATTCAGGAAATCGAGAACGACCACGAGGCTTCGCAGTTGGCTCCCCACTTTATATCTATTAAGGTAACCAATCAGCTCGTCGAGGGTCGCAATATGATGTCGCTGCACGATGTGATCCAAAGCAACTTTGTGGTGTCGCGTATGATGACGACCGACAATAAGATTGTGATTCCGACATCGAAGACTGAAATACACATGGGCGACTGCCTGCGCATCGTGTGCTCGGCACAGGATACCGAACGCTTCCTGGCCGTACTTGGCCCGATCGTAGAGATGGACTGGGAGTCGGCTCCGACACCCGTCTACTCGCGCCGCATCCTGGTGACGAAGAGCGAATACAACGGCGTGTCGCTCGGTTCGCTGCGCCTGCACAATGGCTATCAGCTGAACGCAACGCGCGTCAACCGCGCCGGTGTTGACCTGCTCGCTACCGCAAACCTGCGCCTGCAGATGGGCGACCGCCTCACCGTGGTGGGCAACCTGGAGGATATCGACCGCCTGGCCGAAAAGCTCGGCAACTCGATGAAGCGCCTCAACCAGCCCAACCTCATCACCATCTTTGTCGGTATAGTATTCGGTATCATCCTCGGTTCGATCAACCTCGGCTTCGGCATGAAGCTCGGTCTCGCCGGCGGCCCGCTGGTAGTGGCTATCTTGCTGAGCCGCTTTGGCTATAAATTCAAGCTCATCACTTACACCTCGTCGTCGGCATCGCTGTTGCTGCGCGAGTTGGGCATCTGTCTGTTCTTGGCCTCGGTGGGTATCGGCGCCGGCAAGACGTTTGCCTCGGCGGTATTCAACACCGAAGGTATGTGGTGGGTAATCTGGGGCTTCGTAATCACCGTAGTGCCCCTGTTGGTTGTCGGTCTGATTGCGCGTGGCCGCTACAAGATCAACTTCTTGACAATCATGGGTCTGTTCTCGGGCTCGTACACCGACCCGCCAGCCCTCGCCTATGCCAACAACTCGACGGGCAACGACGCTCCGGCCGTGGCATACTCTACCGTCTATCCTCTCACAATGTTCTTACGCGTAGTAGCTGCTCAGGCTTTGATACTGTGTCTGGCTTAAGAAAAATATTCAGTGCGGCGGCCGCTATGGTCGCCGCTCTTGTTTCAGCCGCAGCTTGGCAGCCCGACCATCTTGGCGACGGCTTCGAGATGCGCTACGTTGACCACGTCGACGACTATTCGGGTCCGGTGCGGTCGACGGTCGTACGCCTGCGCGCCGATAGCTCGTGTGGCCGCGCCGTGCTCTATGTGCATGGCTACAACGACTATTTCTTCCAGGCCGATATGGCGCGACGCTTTGCCGAGCGAGGTTACGACTTCTACGCCGTGGACTTGCGCAAGTACGGACGCTCGCTGCTCCCGGGGCAGACACCCTTTCAGGTGCACGATATGCGCGAATACTATGCCGATATCGACTCGGCCTTAGCCATCATCAAGGCCGACGGCGTGGCCGACATAGTACTTATGGGGCACTCGACCGGCGGCCTCACCACGTCGCTCTTCATGGCCGAGCAACCCGACACGTCGGTCACGGCCTTAGTGCTCAACTCGCCCTTCCTCGACTGGAATCAGTCGGGCTTTCAAGAGAAGTTTCTGATACCGCTGGTGCGGTTTGTCAGTCCGCTCATGAAGGGGACGAAGATACCTCAAGGCAGCTCCACGGCCTATTCGCATAGCCTGCTGAGGCAGTATGGCGGCGAGTGGGAGTATCGCACCGACTGGAAGATGGAGATTTCGCCTGCCGTCGAGGCTTCGTGGATAGCGGCAATCGACAAAGGACACTCGCGCGTGCGGAAGGCCAGTATCAATGTCCCGGTCTTGCTGATGCACAGCGACTCGACCGTCGCGGCCTCGGATGCCGTTGACGCATACTCTCGCAAGGATGCCGTGCTCGATGTTGCCGACATCAGCCGCTATGGCCGACGCCTGGGGCCCGACGTCGCCGAGCTCACCATAGCCGATGGCCTCCACGACCTGGTGCTCTCGCGTCCGGCTGTCCGCGAAGCACTCTACGACAGCATCTTCGCGTGGCTTTCGCGACATTAATTCTCAGCCTCGCCGGTCGGCGTTTTGCTTCGGCAAGTGCTACTTTAGGCCGTCGGTGAAGCGGATGCCGGCGTTTTTTGCTCACCGAGGAGCGTTTTTCGCGTTTTTTTATTTATCTTTGTGTGCCGAAATTTGTGGTCGGCCTATTCGACCTCGGCGCATGACTCAAAACCAACCATAATACATGTCTGAAATCGCTGCACAGAAGAAAAAATCGCCGATAGGAGCGATCCTGAAATTTGCTATACCCATGGTAATCAGCGTGGGGCTGTGCTGGTTGCTCTTCCGCGACTTCGACTTCGATGCTATGTGGCAGACAATCACCACCGAATGTCGCTTCGAATGGATTGCGCTCGGCCTCGTTCTGGCGGTGTTCTCCCACGTATTTCGCGCCCTTCGGTGGCGTATTCAGCTCCGAGCTTTGGGTGTCGACACGCCTCTTTTCTTCCTCGTGCTGAGTATTTTCGGCACATACGCCGTCAACTTGGTCTTTCCGCGCTTGGGTGAAGTGTGGCGCACCGGTTACATTGCCGCACGGCAGCGCGCACAGTTCACAACGATCTTCGGCTCGATGGTCGCCGACCGCCTTGCCGACACGCTGACGGTGTTGCTGCTCACGCTTGCGGCTTTCGTGCTTGCCTCAGGCTCGCTTTTGGAATATTTAGGGCAGAACGAGGCGCTCTATCGTCAGCTGATGGCCCTGCTGTTGTCGCCCTGGCTTTGGCTCGGTGTCGTCGCCCTGGTGGCCTTCTGCTGGTGGTTCTTGACGCGCAAGAACGCTAATTCGTTCGTGAAAAAGATACAATCCGCCGTCGCCGAGCTTTGGCAAGGCTTTATCGTCGTACTGAAAATGCCCGGCCGCGTGCGCTGGTTGCTGTTCACAGTCGGCATTTGGGGCTGCTACTTCATGCAGATGTATGTGGCCTTTTACGGCTTCGGCTTCACCGCCGACGTAATCAACAGCTACGGCGCTGCAGCCGTGCTCGTGGTCTTTGTACTCTCGTCGATTTCGATGGGTGTGCCGTCGAACGGCGGTATCGGCCCTTGGCAGTGGGCTGTCATCTTCGGCTTGGGCATCTATGGCCTCGACGCCGCTCGCGCCGGTGCCTTTGCCAACCTCGTGCTGGGTTGCAACACGTTGCTGCTCATCGCTTTGGGACTTTTCACCTTCGTCTGCATCGCAATCGACCGACATGGCGTGTCGGCTGCTTCAAATAAGTTAAATCAATCAAACTCAATCGAATAAATGGCAAAAGTAATCATCATCGGAGCCGGCGGAGTCGGCACCGTCGTGGCACACAAGTGCGCTCAGAACCCTCAGGTTTTCACCGAAATTGTCATTGCTTCGCGCAATAAAGCCAAATGCGACGCCTTGGCTAAGGCTATCGGTCGCGACAACGTCAGCACCGACCGCGTCGACGCCGACAGCGTGCAGGAGCTCTGCGAGCTCTTCCGCCGCCACAAGCCCGACATGGTAATCAACGTAGCCCTGCCTTATCAGGACCTTACCATCATGGACGCTTGCCTCGAATGCGGTGTCAACTACCTCGATACGGCCAACTATGAGCCGCGCGACGTCGCTCACTTCGAATACTCGTGGCAGTGGGCTTACCGCGAACGCTTCGAAAAGGCCGGACTCACAGCCATCCTCGGCTGCGGTTTCGACCCCGGGGTGTCGGGCGTGTTTACTGCCTACGCTGCCAAGCACCACTTCTCGGCTATGGAGTATCTCGACATCGTCGACTGCAACGCCGGCAACCATGGCAAGGCTTTCGCCACCAACTTCAACCCTGAAATCAACATCCGCGAAATCACACAGAACGGTCGCTACTGGCGCGACGGGCAGTGGATCACCACCGGTCCGCTCGAAGTGCACCAGACTCTCAATTACCCCGAAATCGGTCCGCGCGAATCGTACTTGCTCTACCACGAAGAGCTCGAATCGCTCGTCATCAACTATCCGACCATCAAGCGCGCTCGCTTCTGGATGACTTTTGGCCAAGAATACCTCACACACCTGCGTGTAATCCAGGACATAGGCATGGCCCGCATCGACGAAATCGACTACAACGGCGTGAAAATCGTGCCGCTGCAGTTCCTTAAGGCTGTGCTGCCCAATCCTCAGGAGCTCGGCGAGAACTACCACGGCCAGACTTCAATCGGCTGTCGCATCGCCGGCATCGGCAAGGATGGCAAGCCCCTGACCTACTACATCTACAACAACTGCTCGCACGAGGACGCCTACACCGAGACCGGCACGCAGGCCGTCAGCTACACCACCGGCGTTCCGGCCATGACCGGCGCTATGATGTTCCTCACCGGCAAGTGGGTGAAGCCCGGCGTTCACAATGTCGAAGAATTCGACCCCGATCCATTCCTGGCCGAGCTCGCCAAGCAAGGCCTGCCCTGGCACGAAATCATCAACGAGCCTCTCGAAGTAGAGCAGATCGACAATTGATAAAGTAAAAAATTACAGGCTTCCCTGTTCAATCAGTGTGGCGACGCGGTCTATGATCGCGTCGTCTCTGTTTTTGGCAGGATTGAAATCGCTCTTCAGGCTCACGCCGAACAGCTTGCCGAACCCTTGCCAGAACGTGGCGCGAAACGTTCCTAAGAATGCTTTCACAATCTCGTAGCTCGTCTGGTTCGTCTCGCGCTGAATCAGCTTTACCAGCATCTTCGCTTGCCGCTTGCTGAAGCGCTTCAGCACCGGCTTATACTGCTCAAACAGCGCCTTTTCCATCCGCTTCAGGTAGTCTTCGCGCTCGCGCTTGGTCGGGAACGTCTCGATATACTCGTACGTCTCGATGAGTGTCTCGCCAATCAGCTTGGCATACGGTAGCGTCAGCCTCACATCGCGCACCGTGCGCCAATAAAACTTCTCCTCCTCGCGGTTCTCAAACTTCAGTGGCGGGAAGCACGTGATGCCTGTCAGGTGCAACACCAATACCGTGTCGCCTTCCTCGTCGATGCGGTAGTTGTAGCCCGTATAGTAAGGATTCTGTGCCGAGCCCGGATTTTCGAGCGTGCGTTTCGCGTCAGCTGCTTGTACGAAAGCAGCCTGCGCTGCGGCCAATGCCGCCATAATTAATCCTAAAACCCGCCATTTCATATTACAAAGTTAAGTATAATTCGCGAAATCTCGGCACAGTTAGTAAAAATGACGACTGCAAAATAGCGAGCTACCCGCTAAATTTTAGGCTTCGGTGTAGCATGTGCATTCCGGCCATGACGGCCGCTGTCGCTTTATGACATTGTGGCAGATATTTGATCTCGAAAAAAATTTTTTCTTATTTGTGTAAAATTTACGCAAGAAATTTGGTGGTGTTAATTTTTGGCATTATTTTTGCATTGTAAAAAGTACATGAATCAAGCGGCGATAATTGTCAGTGTCGATTCGTGTTTCCGAGAACTCTAATTTTTAAACACTTATTCTTTAAATTTTCATCAAATGAATTTTAATCTCTTCTCAAAGGGTCATCAACCCGAGGCACAAGCCCCCACCACCGAATCGGCCAACACAGCCGCCACCACCGAACCGGCCGCAAACGCTGCAGAAAATGCCACAGCTGAAGCCAAGTCAGCCACGAAGCGCGTATTCAATCTTATCGTGCTCGACGAGAGCGGCTCGATGCACTCTATCTATCAGCCGGCTCTGACAGGTGTCAACGAGACCCTGCAGACCATCCGCGATGCTAAGATAGAAAACGACAATCAGGAGCACTTCGTCACCCTCGTGACCTTCGACACCGGCCACTATAACGAGATCTATCGTTGCACTCCGGCCGAGCAGGCGGTGGATATCTCATCGGAGCAATATCGTCCCAATGGCGGCACTCCGCTCTACGATGCCATGGGCCGCGCCATCACCGAGCTGCGTGGCAGTGTCTCGCCCGACGACGTAGTGCTGGTGACTATCATCACCGACGGCTACGAGAACGCCTCGCGCCAGTATACCGGCAAGGCTATCAAAGAGCTGGTCGAGACTATGCGAAAGCAGAACTGGGTGTTCACCTACATTGGTGCAAATCAGGATGTCGAGGCTGTGGCTGAGTCGATGTCGATCAACAATCGCTTGGCTTTCGATGCTAATGAAGAATCCACACGCGATATGTTTGCTAAAGAATCGTGTTCGCGTAAGGCTTTCTTCAGTAAACTTAAACATCCCGATTCTGTAGACTTTTCAGAAGACTATTTTCTATAATTAATGACCATAGGATAATGCTTCGCTCGGCCCGCTTAACTTCGCTCGCGGGCTGAAGCGAGCATTCCTCGACAAGTTTATTTTGCCTTAATTTGAGCCATTATGAAGCTTTTATGCGTTATTATTTTTATTGTAATTGCCATTGTAGCCTACCGGGTTAACCGTCGCGACCGCAACGATGACGACGAGCCTGAGCAGAAACAGGAGCAAGATTCGACTCCGGCCGACACTACGGAGCTTATGATGAATGCGCTTCGTGAAATTGGCTGCCAGCCACAGCTGAGTAGCGACGGAACGTTGGCGGTGCAGTATCAAGGTGAGAATTTTCACATGGAATTCGGCGGCTACTATGTGCGAGTTTGGGATCCGATGTGGGCCGGCATAAGTGTCGATGATCCAAAAATCGGCCAAGTCCGTGAGGCTGTGAATGTCGCAAATTATAATTTCGGTCCGACGGTAGTGCTGACCGCCCCCGACGAAAAGGGTGTAATCGGCTTTCATAGTCGCCGTGATATTCTTCTTCATCCGCAAATACCCCAAAAAGACGAGTATGTTCGTGCAGTGCTCGACTCGTTTTTTAAAACCAAAGAGAATATACGCAGCCAATATCAGCAGCTTGTCGAGTCGCAAGCCCAGACACAGAGCCCCCGCCGCCCCGTCGGCTTCGCAACCTCTCACCTCTCTACTGACTCCGCACAAGGCCCTGCCGATGAGCAACGATAATTTTCATACACTAAATCGGGGATTTCATACATTCCACCTTTTTAGTTGTTAAGCAATTGTCGAGAGTTTCTTAATTTTACCATCAAGAAAACCAAATTTTGTTTACCTCGGCTCTTTATGTGGTATATAACAGTAAAACAGAACACCCACCAATAATCATCAAACATCGAACTAATGAAAACCAGCTTTTACTTTGCTATTTGGATTTTAATCTATCCGCTAATCGACTTGATTGGTAATGATGCCATGCGCGAGAATAGTTTTGTAGTGGCTTTAATCGCTGTTTTTGGCCTTTCGTGGCTGATCAATCGTTTTATGCCGGAAACGATGTCGTATGAACGCGCTGTGGAAGCGGTGCCGATGCTTGAAGATGTCTACACTCGCAATGTGGATGCTTTCAAAAAGCGTCTCAAGCGTATGTTTGTTCTTGATACGGTCGTTGCGGCTTATTTATTAGTTTCGATTATTGCCTTTCTTTTTGTCGGATTTGACAGGTTGTTAACAGCTGGCGTATTCGCCATCTTAGCGATTGGTGCGATTATGCGAAGTGTCAAACTATGGAAGGCTCTGTCCGAGCTAAAAGCAAATCCGACATCGGAGCAGTGTATGGTGATAGCTACCGAGCAGCTGAACATGAATTACCAATCATATTATGACGAACGTCAGTACCGAGCATATTCTGAGATGCTGGAGCCTAAACCGCGTTTTTACAAGCTGTTCAGTATCTTTTCGATTATTGTTGCTGCCGTTGTGCTTTTGTTGGGCCTGCGATTTGTAGTTTCCGGCTTGTTGGTAGCAATTTTTGGACATTCTGTCGGCCAAGGCGCATTTGCCGGAATGCTTTTCCTCTACGGTTCTTTGGCTATGTACTTTGGCGTGAAAGATTTCGTCGCTCTCTGGGAATCAATTCGAATTACAAATAAGAAAAAAGTTAAAAATTAACTTGCTTCATTCTCCTTTCTCTCTCAACTGAAGCACTGCTATCGGCCCGCTTGACCTCGGTCGCGGGCTGAAGCGGGTCTTCATCGGCCGAGCTTCGTCGATTATTTGTGTGCCATATATCGGTAAATCGGTTTTTTTATCGCAAAAAAATTTTTTAACAAATACGTCATCATAAATATTTAAATTATGTGGTTTTGGATTATAGTGATAGCTTGCGTTATCGGTGCAATTATCGGAATGGCAAATTCCGATAACGATGCAGCCGAAGGAGCGGCCAGCGGGGCTTTTGCCGGTGGTTGTTTAGCCATCGGTTGTCTTGCCCGATTAGCCATTGCTGCATTAGCAATATTTTTAGTAATTTGGCTGTTTGGCCTTATATTTGGATAAAAATTTTAATGCCGGATGTGCGAAAATGCTTGAATAATATTTTGTTTCCCACTTGTTGAAGATTGTTAAATACCTCATTCTAACCAACTTATTACCCTGCTATGAAACTCGTAACAAAACTTGCAATTCTCATCGCTATGCTTGCGGTGGCTACCCTGCCAATGTCGGCCAAAGACGAAGAATATTCGTACAACGTCACTCGCGCTCTTGAGGAGATGGGCAAAGATGACCCGGAAAGCGCCATGAAATATGCCAAGCTGGCTATTGATGAAAATCCTAAGGACGGAATAGCTTATTTGATGTTGGCAACCTTGTACATCGACGAGTGTGAATATGGCGAAGCTCGCAATGCTGCTGAATCGGCGCTTAAGTATCTGCCTAAGAAAGATAAGAAGTCAAGAGCGTGGGCTCATAAGTGTCGCGCTCATGTCTTTACCATCGAAGGCGACACTGTAGCAGCCTATGCCGACTTGAATAGCGCGGTGAGCCTTGCTCCTACGGACGGATCCATGCTGGAGGCTCGCGCCCAACTATATTACGAGCAAGCTCGCTACGACGAGGCCGATGCCGACTATGAAAAGCTCGTTGAACTCAATCCCGGTGGCGTGATGGGGCGTATGGGCTTGGGGCGCAATGCCATCGCACGCGCCGATTACGGCAGTGCCCTCGTTTGTTTTAGCAAGGTAATTGCGTTGCATCCCACGTATTCATCGGGCTACTCGTTCCGTGCCGAGACTTATCTGGCCGATGGCGACTATGTCAAAGCAATCGATGACATCTGCGAAGCTCTCAAAATCGATAGCGACTCGAAAGCATATTACCTTCTGTATGATTTTCCCGCCGAACAGTTACCGCTCGTCGTGGCGAAGCTGAAGGCTCTGTCGGTCGCCGAACCTCATTCATCCGAATACATCTACTACATTGCCAATCTGTATAGTTATAACGACTTGTATTTAAAGGCAATAGATTACTACGAACAAGCCTACGATATCGATGCTCAATACGTTTTCCTTGAAAATATATCGGATTGCTATTCGAGAATTGGCAACTACACCAAAGCGCTCGAATATATCAACCGAGCTATTGAGATGAAACCCGACTCCGCCTCTTTGATTGTCAAGCGCGCCGATTTGCTCGGCGAGTCGGGTGATATCGACGGAGCTATCGCTCAGTGGAGCCGGGTTGTCGAGATGCAGCCTGATAATTATTATACATATTATCGTCGGGGATTCTTTGAAGACAACGATGGCCGCTCGGAAGCTGCTCTTGAGGATTACAACATGGCGGTTATGCTAAATCCTGACGATGCTTATGCGTATCTTGGCAAGGGCGATATGCTCGAGCGGCTCAATCGCCACGACGAAGCCTTGCAGGCATATCAGAAGGTGGTCGAATTGGATACCGTACCCGGCAACTCATCATGCGCCATGTACGCATTGCTGTCGTTGGGTCGGCGCGACGACGCCGTGGCTTTCATGGACCGAGTCCTTGCCAACGATTCGACCCATGCCGGGAATTACTACGATGCCGCTTGCTTCACCTGCCGCTTGGGCGATAACGCTAAGGCACTGAGCTATCTGCGCACCGCTTTGGAAAAGGGCTTCCGTCGCTTCTATCATATTCGCCACGACGACGACCTGACGGCACTGTGGAACCTGCCCGAGTTTGAGGCCTTGATGTCGGAATACGAACCCCATTCGGCTACATCCGACGATGATGCCGATGATAATCAAGAAGTTACCGATATTTTGGTAGTGGAAGATAAACCCGAAGTTGTCGAAATACCGTTTACACCGGCCGGAGGAGTTTTCGAGGTGAAATGCACAATCAACGACCTGCCGCTGAATTTCATTTTCGATACCGGCGCGAGCACGGTCACGCTTTCGATGCTCGAAGCCAACTTTATGATGAAAAACGGCTATCTGAAACCTACCGACGTAGTCGGCTCTCAGTATTTCTATGACGCCTTAGGCGACATATCGGAAGGCACGGTTATCAACCTGCGCCAAATTGATTTCGGTGGGTTGAAACTCGAGAATGTTCACGCCTCGGTGGTGCGCAACCAGAAGGCGCCCCTACTGTTGGGGCAGTCGGTACTGGGCCGCCTCGGCAAAATCGAAATCGACAACAAAGACAAAAAACTCATCATCCATCCGACAAACTGATTAGCGGGCATTAGTCTGAACGACAACCGGGCGTGGCACAGAGGTTTAGACCTCGTAGCCACGCCCGGCTGTGTTATGTCTGGCGGTTAGAATTCGAGGCGGAAGCCGCGGCGTTTCAGCTCGCTGTATTTATCAAGATTGAACTTGAACAGGCGAGCTTCGCGCTTGGGTGTCGGCCAGGTGGTCTCGTCGAGCTGCGTGAGGATGTCGAGATGCAGCATCTTCTTGGCGAAGTTGCGGCGGTCGAAGTGAATACCCAGGATGGCTTCGTAGAGCGATTGCAACTCCCTCAGTGTGAATTTTTCGGGTAGCAAGTCGTAGCCTACGGGGTGGAAGTGGATGCGCTCGCGCAGTCGGGCCAGGGCATCGCGCAGTATCACGTCGTGGTCGAATGCCAGGTGTGGCACTTCGCTGATCGGAAACCACTGGGCCTCCTTGGCGTCGTCGCCTCCTTGCACATCTTGGATGCGTACTAAAGCGAAATATGCGATGGTGATGACGCGCTCGCGTGGATCGCGGCCGGGTTCGGAGTAGGTGTGAAATTGTTCGACATATCCGGGAGTGAGCTGCGTCTCCTCGCGGAGCTCGCGCAAGGCGCCGTCTTCAGCGCTTTCGTCCATGCGGACAAAGCCGCCGGGAAGCGCCCACCAGCCCAAGTATGGGTCGCATCCGCGTTTCACCAGCAGCACATTGATTTGTGCACCGTCGAAGCCGAAGATTACGCAGTCGGTCGTCACTGCCGGATGCGGATACCGGTAGCAGTATTTACTGTTATCAAGTTGAATCGTCGTATCGTCTGTTTGTTGAATCATATCGAATGCGCCTCCTGTGTTATAGTTACACTGCAAATTTACACATTATCGATGATTCTGCCAAACAATTTATTCGTGGGCTGAGAGGATGCGCCAGGGGGCGGGATAGAGGTTGTTGGCGCGGTTGCCGAGGTTTTTGACGAAGCCCAGAGGGTAGCCGCCGTAGTGGAGCAGTACGATGCCGCGTGGCGTGCCGTCGGGGAGGGCGATGGCTTGGCGGCGCAGGTAGTCGAGGGCGGTGGCGCGGTCGACGTCGGCCCTTGGGAATGCGTCGGGGCGCAAGTCGCGAGCGAGGGCCAGCTGCTGCGAGGGCACGAAGTCGCGGCCTTTGACGATGCCGACCGGCAGGCCGGCGGCTATGACGTGGAAGGTGCTGCGCACCGTGGCCAAGTCGGCGAGGTGGCTGCGAAGCACGGCAGTCGGTTCGGCCTCTGCGGGGTCGAGGACGCGGTCGCCGTCGAGTAGGCTGCCGATGTCGACACCGGGCTTGGCGGGCTTGTTGTTCTTAGTTGATTTGCAGGCTTTTGCGGTGCGATGTGGACTTTCGTCAGCGTCGTCTTCGGCCGGCTTTTGAATTAACGCTATGAATTGGCCTTCGCCGTCGACGCGGCCGGGCAGAAATCGGTAGGCCGGGAAGTCGGCTTGGTAGGCTCGGACGATTTCGGGGCGTTCGAGTCCGGCAATGGGCAGCGCCCGGCCGCCGAGGACTTCGACGATGTGCTGCACGACGGCCTCGTTCTCGGAGCGATTGAAGGTGCAAGTGCTGTAAATGAGGCATCCGCCGGGGCGAAGCATGCGCCAGAGGTTGTCGACAATCTGCTGCTGCAGAGCGGCACACGAGGCAACCAGTCCGGCCGACCACTGCGCGGCAGCGGCTTCCTCTTTGCGCATCATGCCTTCGCCCGAGCAGGGCACGTCGGCGGCGATGATGTCGAAGAAGGCGTCGGGGCCGTTGATTGCCGAGGCGTCGCCGCGGGTCACTACGGCGCGGCCCGAGCCGTGCTTGGCCAGGTTCTCGACGAGTACGGCGGCGCGGCGCTGGTCGTATTCGTTGGCAACGACGAAGGCATCGGCGGGCAGCCGGTCGATAGCGCAGATAGTCTTGCCGCCGGGTGCGGCGCAGGCGTCGAGGTAGCGCAGCGGACGGTCGGCAACTTCGCTGATGGCCGCGACGGCAGCCGCGACGGCCTCGCCATGGGCCATTGACGACGAATCTTGCACGTAGTAGAGTCCTTGGTGCAGCGCCGGGTCGAAGGTGAATTTCCAGCGCTCGGGCAGCAGGTAGCCACCTGCACACCAGGGTACCGGTGTGGCATCGGCCGGCGGCGCCGAGGGCTTGCCGGCGTTGAGTCGGATGGCAGCCGAGGCAGGTGCGCCCGTCAGAGCATCGGCGAGGCCTGTATATTCGGGCCCCATGTCGGCGAGCATGGCAATGAATTCGTCGGGAAGGCGGGTCATGATTGGTCGGTTTTTGCAGAGGCTTTTGCGGATTCGACGTCGGCGCGGATGGCGGCTCGCAACTGCTCGAGCGAGTCGAAGCGGCGCTCGTCGCGCAGACGGCATTCGAAGGCGACTCGGGCGTGGCGGCCGTAGCAGTCGCCCAGGTCGACATCGATGGCGTGGACCTCGACAGTGGTAGGGTTGCCGGCGGCGATGGTAGGGTTGCGGCCTATGTTCACCACGGCGAGGTGGCTGTCGGTGTCGATAGTCACGCGGCCGCAGTAGACACCCGGTGCCGGGATGCAGCGCGTAGGGTCGACGTCGAGGTTGAGGGTGGGGAAGCCGAGCCGATGGCCATTGCGATGGCCGTGGGTCACGGTGCCGTCGAGTGTGTAGGCTCGGTCGGTGTACAAAGCGAAGAGGTAGACTGCGCCCTCGGCGATGTAGCGGCGTAGCAGGCTGCTGGCCGGCGCGATGCCGGTCTGCGGTTGCAGGTATTGCTCGTCGAAGAGCACTTCGACGCCGACGCTGCGACCGGCAGCGACATAGTCGGCGGGGCGGCGCAGGCGGTCGGAGCCGAACGAATTGTCGTAGCCCATCAGAATGGCGCTGACGCCGTGGCGCTCGCGCAGCATAGCCATGAATTCGGCGGCCGTGAGCGACGCCAGCGCGCGGTCGAAGTCGAGCCACACTACGCGGTCGACGCCCGATTGCTCGAGGCGCGTGTGCAGTTCATCGCGGCTTTCGAGCAGCCGAGGCACGCGGTCGGGCGCCACCAGCGCCAGAGGGTGCGAGCCGAAGGTAATCGCCACCGATTGCAGGCCGCGGGCGTGCGCTTCGGCCATGAGCCGGCCGATGAGTTGCCGATGGCCGTTGTGGAAGCCGTCGAAAGTGCCTATGGTGGCGATGGCAGGTTTCATGCTTGTGCTTCGAGTATGGGAGCTATGACGTCGGTGAATTCCGTGCCGGGCGCAGCCAGGGCGGTGTGGAAGCCCAGCGCAGCAGCGGCGTCGAGGTTGGCTTGTGAGTCGTCGACGAAGAGCGTTTCTTGCGGCAGGATGCCGAGCTGCGAGCAGGCGTAGTCGAAGATGGCGCGGTCGGGCTTCAGTGCCTTGGCCGCAAACGAGGTGACGATGCCGTCGAAGTAGTCCTCGCGGCAGCGGCCTTGCTGCTCGAATTCAGTGCGGATTTTCGAGCTCCACATTATCGGGTTGGTGTTGCTGAGCATGTACACCTTGAAGCGGCTGCGCAGCTCCGTGAGGCTGTCGAGTCGGTGGGGCGGAATGCCAATCAAAAATTCACAGAATGCCGCGTCGATGGCTTCGTCGCTGACGCCGGCCGGCAGGCCGGGGCGCAGTGCGGCGTGAAATTCGTCGACGCTGATGTCGCCCTGTTCGAGGAGCATGAACGCGCCCTGCTGTGAGAATTCGCCGAAATAGCTGCGAGCGTCGCGCAGGCCGAGCGCCTCGAAGGCCGCCACGCAACGCTCCTTTTCGATGTCCATGATGACACCGCCAAGGTCAAATAAAAGATTTTTAATCATACTGCAAAGTTAGCAAATAAAACTCACATCTACCACGTTTTAGTCGTTTTCGTCGACACCCTGTCGAATAATTCTTAGCGCTTAATGTCTGTGAATTAGCTATATAGTAGGAAGATACCCCTCGGCACTTGTACGGCGGCGTATAGCGCCGCGCCGGCGCCGCTGCAATTGTCATAGAATAGTAACATGCCATAAAATGCTTAAATACAAAATATTTGCTATTTTTGCAACGCTCTGTGTGTCTATTTCTGAGAGCTTTTATAGTCTATTCACTTGAATTAATAAAATAAAAACCTAAATATTGAAAGCAATGAAAAAATCGTTACTCACGCTTTGCGTGTCCTTCGCAGTCGTCTGCTACACGCTCGCTTATGCCGTAGCCGGCTACGGTGCAACGAAAGTCGCAGAAGCGACACTAACAGCCGATTCCATCGATGTGGATACCCTGAGCTATGGAACATCAATCGGAACGGTCGAGGCACAGCTCTACTCGGCTTCCGGTCTGAAATTAAGTTATTTCGGCGATGCTGTTTATGTGGCACAAGTATCCGAAGGAACATACATGGGCTTTAAGCCCGATAGCACACAGGTTGGCGGCGATGCCGCCGGTGAAGCAAGTATCGATAGATTCTTTACGCTTGTTGCCATTCAATCGTCGGAAGTAAACGTTACGATTCCCGACTCAATCAAAATCGGCGAGATTACCCAACCGGTATGTAGCATCAATGCGTCATCCAACCTGTACTATGGTTTTAGGTACTCGTCAATAAAAACGCTCACCATACCTTCGACTATTAATTACATCAATTGTGCAAACTCTTTTGATCGCTATTTGAGTGCGATATATATGCTTGGAGATGTACCGACAGTGACCTCCGTGCTTTCCGTGCCGACGGTGTATGTCTGCAACGGCAGTAGCCTGGCATCCTATTTAGGCAACGATAGTTTCGCAAAGTCTGAAATACTTCCGTACGGGTACGATTTTGAGTGGATTACTGTCAATGTCGGTCGAAAAGGCGAATTTGCACAAACTTACATCGAAATGACCGATGCCAACTGGGCTTTAGGTGTGTATGTAAAGGTAACAGGCACATTGAACACGGCGGATTTGGGAAATATTAAGAATCTCACAAGAATAAAGAAACTCGACTTGCGCGAAGCAGAGTTCACAGGCCTTCCGAATTCGTTCATGGAAGGTAATGCTACGCTAAGGGAGGTCTTCCTTCCCGACTATCTGACTGCAATTTCATCATACGCATTCAGTAATTGTAAGGCTCTTTACCGCGTAATCGCCCCCGGTGTGCTTACGATTGATAATAACGCCTTTAATAACTGTGCCAAACTCACTGAATTTGATGTGTCAAAAGTTCAGGTTTTCGGCGAGAGTGCATTCAGTTCTTGTGAAGAGTTTAATCCTACCGATTTGTCGTCGGCTCAGACAATCGCAAGATGGGCTTTTAACAGAACTGCTATTCAAGAGGTGGTAATTCCGGAATGTATAACTACAATCAGTTATAGAGCTTTCCAGAATTGTACTCAATTGACAAAGGTGGTTTTACCGAATACCATTGTCAAAATCAACGAAGGCGCATTTTATGGCTGTACATCGCTTTCTTCAATCAATTTGCCGAATTCCCTCACCTCAATAGGTTATATGGCATTTTACGGCTGTACATCGCTTTCTTCAATCAATTTTCCGAATTCCCTCACCTCAATAGGTGATGAGGCTTTCAGAAAATGTTCGGCACTCACGTCCGTCAATTTGACTGAAGGGATTACATCTATCGGTGCGTATTTGTTTAAAGATTGCAACAATCTTAGCGAAGTCGTGATTCCTTCGACAATGCAATCTATCGGCTCGGGTATTTTTGAAGGCTGTTCGTCGCTCTCGTCGGTAAAGGTCAAGACGATTGTTCCACCTACAACCAATGGTAACTTTACGAATGGTGTAGACCAAAATCATTGCGTACTGTATATAGCTCCGTTTGCCATTGATGCTTACCGAGCCGCAGCCGATTGGTGTGATTTCTACATAATGAAGCCATTGACGGAGCCCATTAAGAATATTTACATCAATCGCTTGATGAGTCTCGATCTCTTGTCGGAAGACAATGCCGTGCTGCAAGAGAATCCGAATATGATCCTCGATTATCATAAAACCGGTTATTCTTATGGCAATAATGTCGGGCAGTTAACGGTCGGCGGCGATGGCACTCTATCGTCCGGCGTATTCGCTATCAACCACTTGTTCTTCAATCGCAATAATAACCGCGACGGGCGTACCACTCTGATAAATAATGCAGAAAATATGCGCGCCGATAGCGTTGTATGCACTATCGAATTCAATAAAAACTGCTGGCATTTCGTTTCATTCCAGTATGATGTTAAAGTTGAAGATATCGTAGGCCTAAACAATACCGACTATGTTATTCGCGAATACGATAGCGCCAAGCGTGCTTCCGGCAATGGCGATGGTAGCAACTGGATTGATGTGCCGGCAAATGGTACTCTCAAAGCCGGTAAAGGTTACATCATCCAAGTCGCAAACAACACGACCGACAGCGTAGGGTCAACTTACGCCGCCGTCGTCCGATTCCCGTCGTGCGACTCTATCACCAAGAACCGACTCTTCGCATCAACCGATGTTGAGGTCGCTCTTGAAGAATATGTAGCGGAATTTGCGCACAATCGTTCGTGGAACCTTGTCGGCAATCCATATCCTTGCTACTACAATATGAATTTCCTCGCGGAGGAGTTTAACTCGCCTATCATCTTGTGGCGTGGTTCAAGCTATCAGGCATACTCCCCCGTCGACGACGATATCATCCTCCGCCCGAACGAAGCGTTCTTCGTTCAGCGTCCGGTCGATGCCGAAGCGATGCTCTTCGGTGCTGATGGTCGTATGCACAACAACGAGGCTTATAGCTTCAGTGGTACGCCGGGCTTGAAGGCGCCGGCCTTGATTAGCAAGGCCGACCGCAGTGTCTTCAACTTCAACGTTGAAGGTTGCGGTAGCGACGACCGCGCTCGTATCGTGATGAACGAAGTCGCCTCGGCCGACTACGAAATTAATCGCGATGCCTCGAAGTTCTTCGCCGAGACGGCTCAAGGTGTTGAAGTGTATGTCGACGAAGCTATTAAATACGACATTTGCGAGCGTCCGCTCGGCGAAGGTCGGGCAGCGCTTGGCCTACGCGTAGCCACTGACGGTACGTACACGCTAAGCCTCAGCGGCCGCGCTATCGAAGGATGGACCGTGATGCTGACAGATAACGCCACCGGTGCCACCGTTAATCTTTCTCGCGAGGCCTACACCTTCGACGCTCGGGCCGGCGAACCAGCCGGTCGGTTCGTCGTGTCGTTCACGGCTCCGGAGCCGTCGGCTATCGAGGCTATCGAGGCTGAAAACGGTGCTGCCGACGTTTGCGTTGTCAACACTCTCGGAGTTGTCGTATTCAATGGCTTGCTCGCTGATTTCAAGGCTTCAGCTGAGCCCGGCGTTTACGTCGTCGTCGAAGCTGATAAGGCTTATAAGATTGTGGTTAAGTAAATTGTGAATCATTCATAATCGAAAACAAACCTCAAATAGACTTTACATGAAAAGTATTATTCATATACAGCGAACCGTCGCTGTGCTCATCTCGTTTTTGGCCGGATGGGTGCTGGGCTGTCCGCTTTCAGCAGAAACAGTTGTCGAGGAAACTGAGCTGATAGCTCCGGTGCTTTCGCAGCAATCATTTGATTTCTACAAGAGTTTCGACTTGACGATTACAGACCTCAACACGCCTGCCGCGACTATCAAATATACGCTCGACGGCAGCGCGCCGAGTGCGACCAACGGCTTCGTGTACACAGCTCCGATTAATATCGCTGTCGGCGCTGATGCGACGGTGAAAGCTGTTGCCGTCAGTGGCGACAAAGTCAGCGCTGTCGTTGAGGCTACTTATCATTATGTGGCCAAGCAGTTGCTCCGTCTGACGGTAAACCCGCGTGGCGCTATCAACCCCGCCTCGTGCTCGTATTCTTCAAGTTCCGAGTATGGCAACTTCGGCAGCTCTGAGCCGATTTACATAACCGAAGGTCAGCGGGTCGATATTAGGTATAGTACGAATACGAGCTACGTGGTCAAAGGCATCGCCGTGAACTCAACGCCCGTCGAGTTTGCCAATCGGTCGTTTTCGTTCACAATGCCGTCGACCCCTGTCGAAATCGTCATTAATGCCGTTTTCGACCCATCTTCACCCGGCGATCCTCAGCAGCCCACAGTCGAGGTTGATACGACGACTTACTACACCTTGTCCGTCGTTAGCAATCCGTTGGGGGCTTATTCGTTTGGCGCTCCCAAAAAACTCGCCGGAGGGCAGACTACGACTCTATATGCGTACAACAACACGGGGTATGTTTTCACCGGGTGGGTTAAAGACGGACAAACACTCGGCACCCAAAAGCAGATAAAGTTTACAATGCCATATAGCGATGCCGTGATTATGGCCAACTATGTCTACAATCCGTCGAGTCCCGGTGACCCGGAAGCTCCGGAAAAACCGGTCGAAAAGCACCCTCTGACAGTCGCTGCATCGCCGCAAAATTCGGCCACATTCAGCACCTCCGGCTCTCAATTTGTCGCCGGCGAAGAATACCGCGTGTATGCCTACCCTCGCACCGGATATAAGCTGAAAGGTTGGATTATTAATGGCGTTCCGTTGGAAACGACCGCTACCGAATACCAAGGCGTCATGACAGATGCCGGAGCACAAATCGTTGCGCTACTTTACTTCGACCCGTCATCGCCCGCCAACCCCGGCGCAAACTACTATAATCCGATGACCGGCCAAGTTATCATTGACGATTTCACCGAAGGCAATCTGTCTGCGGCCCTTTCGGCGCTTGTCAATTCAAGCGACTATGCTAATGTCACCAGCCTCATCGTAAAAGGTAAGATGACAGCTGCCGACTATGGCGCCGTACGCAATTTGAGCAATGCCGCGACCATCAACCTCTCGCGCACCGGTGGTGATTCATCGCTGCCTTCTTACGCTTTCCAATCGATGAATGCTTCAAACATTTTGCTATCAGCGAATATCGCTAAGATTGGAAGTTGTGCTTTTCAGTATTGTAGTAATCTGACATATCTGACTATATATGCTCAGGAGCCGCCCGTATGCGATGGTAATTCATTCGCAAACTTTACAAACAAGGATAATTGCACTGTTTTCGTCCCTGCGTCGGCCATTGAGTTGTACTCTAATGCCGAATACTGGAAGGACTTCACAATCCTGCCGATTCCCGATGACTCTCATGGGCTTCAGGTAGCTCTGCCGGATGACGCTGAAAGTTGGAACGATTTGTCGTTGCCACATCGTCTTACAATAGAAGGCGAATACAATAGTCCTACCGGTCTAAAAGGCAAAATTCAGTATGCTGTTGAGGATTCAATTGAATGGATGGATTTGACAGAGGAACTGGAATCCGGCAATTCGTTTACAGCTTCGTTGGTCGCTATGTTTGATGTTAATAAGGCAACCCATAAGATACACTTCCGGACAATCGATGCAGTGGGTAATACATCGATGCTTAATCCGATTGTGTACAAGGATGTCTCTTATGTTCCTGTTACCGGAATACAAGACAAAGTGTATAATTGGGGTGATTCAATATATCAAGATAGCCTCGTCTGCGAACTTCCGAGTGACCAATACGTTATTGGAAATTATCGGAACAATCAGAACGCCGGCCTTGCCTCGTTTACAGTGGAGGGTGTATTTCCAAATACGATTGGTCGCAAGCTCTATAATTATACGATTATGCCATTGCCGCTGGAGGGGGAATTAATACTTGAACAGGATGATTTTATTTATAATGGGAGTAAGTTAACAACTAATTGGTCGTTTTCAAACGATATTTATAGCAATTTAGTAGAGAGAACCGACTATAAGGTCGAATGGCTAAACAATACAAAACCGGGCACGGCGCAACTACATGTAACAGGAATTGGTAATTTTACAGGCAATCTTTATGCGTCATTTAATATAGATAAAGCTCAAGTTGGTACTGGTAATTACAAGGTGACTTTACCGAGCGAGGATGTGACATACGACAATCTACCACATAAAGCTATCGTCACAACAAGATCTGGCGGTATGGGTACACCGATCGTTTATTATTCAACATGTGGACAAGATAGTCTTTCGACAGAAGCTCCAATATCTGTCGGCACATACGATGTCTTTTTTGAAATTACAGAAGGAGAATGTTTCTACGCCAAGCCTTTAGAAAAGCTTCTTACATTTACCATCTATGCGGTTGATGAAAACGACTGGAGAGCAATTCAGATGATCGAACCGGCATTAGTGGCTCGAGGTTGGACAAAGTGGAATATTTCCGAAGGTATTACCGACGTAGCAAAATTGGACGGACTCACGATTAGTCAAGGCAAAGTTGTGGGGATTAATATGAGATCTGGAAGGTTATCAGGTACATTCCCGGCTGAATTATTCCAACTACAAAACCTTAAGACTTTAGATGTCAGCAATAACAATCTTGAAGGACCGGTCGATTCTATTGCTACTTATCTTCGACGAAATTCCGGATTGGGAAGTAATCTGACTGAGTTAAATATTAGTTCGAATTCATTGTCGGGTAATATCGGCGCATTAGCTGCTTGTTTACCAAATTTGACGAATCTTGACGCCGGAGTTAATCGTTTGTCGGATGTAATCCCGATACTTCCGTCTACTGTTACAAGATTTGCGAGTTATGAGCAAACAATAGATTCGGTTGTTAATTTTGATTTTTCGAACACTACGGCAGAAGAATTCAAATCACAATTACCAACAATGCTTACATATAATTTTAGCAGCCAAGACTATAGTCGATTACCTAAGCTTCGGTTCTATGCAGATAAATTTAGTTTTGAAATTAGATTTACCGACAATACTCATTTGGAATATGAAACGTGGAACGGCTCTAACGTCTATCGTGGAAAGAATGGTGCAATTCTTGATATGTATGATAGAGTTTGGATTGATGATAATAGGAACACATCGTTGAAAATTAAAATACAATTTGAACCCGGTGATGTAAATTTTGTCAATGGGTTGGAAATAACCGATGTGCAAACGACTATTAATTATAGCTTTGGTAGATCAAATGGGCTATTCAATTTTACAGCGGCTGATACATATCCGGATAGTTTGATAAATGTGCAAGATGTGGTAGCTACCGTAAATCTATTGCTTGATGCGCCATCGGATAGTCGGAAAATAAAGCGAGAGGCTCAAGCCGCTAGTACGATGAAGCCCGATATTGAGAATTATATTTGGGTTGAGAATGGCAAACTTATGCTGAAAACAGATAGCCCGGTAGCTGCCATGTCGGTCGACATGAGTTCAATAGTAGAGCTTGATTTGGCTGATTATGGTATGGTTGTCTCGTCGCGCGGTTCACGAGCGGTAGCATATTCACTTACGGGTGGTTATATTCCTGAAGGTGTCCATCAGATAGGCACGTGCCCGTTCGATGCACAGATTTTCGACGTATCGTTGTCAACGCCTGATGCGCAACCTCTTCAAGTCGCTATTACTTCTGATATGATTTTATCGGCAGATGCCATAATTTCTGATTTGGACAAGCGCTATGAGATATATACGTCGCAAGGTGTGCGTTTACCTGCCTTACAGCGAGGTGTTAATATAGTTAAATACCCTGATGGACGAGTTTCTAAAGTTTTCGTTCGTTAATTCTCATTAGATAATAATATGAGCAAAATAAAAGTCTTCATTCTGCTGTTTGTGTTGTTGTTTGGGTCATTATCAGCTTTAGCACAGACAATTAACAAATTGACCATTGACGATGTTACATCGCCGGTGGAAAAAGATATAAGGGTCCCGGTACGATTGGTCAATAGCGACCAGATTGTTGCCGTGCAATTTGATGTCGTAGCACCCACAGTGATTACGAGGCGCAATGTCGCTTTCTCATCTAATCGCTTTGTCGACCATGTCGTAGTGGTAAATAGTTTGAACGATACCGTCTCGCGAGTGATGCTTTATTCACCTTCGAATACACCGCTGAAAGGCAACTCCGGGAATCTATTAGAACTTAAAATGTTTGTTACTAGCGCTTGCACTCAAGGAGCTGAGTATCCACTCAAGTTGCGCGATGTAGTCCTGGCAAAGAGTTCAGGCGATAACTGTGTGACGGCTTTTGGTGATGGTAAGCTTGTAATTCTTGATTCACCCGACTTACAACCCGAATGGGTCGCAACTGCTACCGAACGTGTAGCGCCTGGCGACACGTTGCGTTGTTCTTGGCGTGTATGGAATGTAGGCAAAGAGTCTACGTCAAGCGAAGGTGGATGGCAAGAACAAATTTTTGTCGTTTCTGAAGCGACCTCGCGACAAGTGTTGCTTGGCTCGCAGTATTGTAATGAGACTATTGCTCCACAAGCTGGAGTGCTTCGCGAATTTGAGATTATCGTTCCGGATATCCCGGGAGTGTCCGGTCCATGCTTGCTAACGATTAAACTCACGCCTGATGCAAAATGTGGAGAACCTGTTTCATTGACTGAAAACAATGCGTGCTTGTCTAATAGCAAAATAGAGTTCGATAGGGCCTTATATATTTCTAATATAAGTAGAAGTGTCAATGAGACTAATTCTGCTCCAATCAAATATAAGTTGACTCGTAGTGGCGATATTTTACATTCCGAGACCTTTAATGTTATAGTTAATGATCCCGATAATCGTGTCACGTTTCCCGCAACAATAGAGATTCCGAGTAATTGTGCTTCAGCTTATTTCTATGTCACTATTGCTGCTAATGGCGTGTATGATGATCGCGAAAGCGTTACTTTCTCTGTCAGTGGAAATGAATATCCACAAGTAGAATCGACTCTTTGTATTAACGATGACACAATTCCTCAACTTGAGGCTTATTTGTCGAAGGAAGATCTTGTAGAGGGTGAGTCGTTCGATCTCACTATCGAGCTGCCACGCGCTTATAGTGTGGAAAAGACTATATACCTTTCATCCAACAATACCGCTAAGGTTCAAGTCCCATCAGAGATTGTGATTCCTGCCGGCGAGAAGTCGGTGACCATTTCGCTAACTGTCATTGACAATGACGAAGCTGAGCTTGAAGAGCCTATCACAATTAAGGTTGCTGCCGACGGTTGTGAGAGTGCGCAATGCGAAGCTCTCATTCGCGATAATGATATGCCGGAGTTGTTGCTATCGTTTTCGCCCGCAGAGGTGAGTGAGAGTGCCGGTGGTTCGGCTGTTATAGCCACTATTAAGCGACTGACAAATATTGACAAGGCTGTCAAGCTACAGTTGCTTGACGATTCCAAAGGTGAACTTTCCTTGTCGCACAAGACTATTACATTGGCCAAAGGCGCCGAGTCCGGACAATTCTTGATTGACGTAACAGACAACGACCTCGTCGATGGCGACAAACGCTTCAACATAACCGCTGCTGTGTATTCTTCGACTTGCAATTGCTATGCGAATGAACTATCCGGAGGCCTCGTGACAGCCGAACTTATTGTTCTCGATGACGATGGCCCGCATTTGTCAATTGCTGCCGGAACGCAAGCCTTCCTCGAAGGCTCAACTGACAATAAGATTACTATCACTCGCAATACATCGCCTGATGCAGATCTTGAAGTCACCATTAGCTCCGACAAAGACCACCTTGTCGAATACAACCACCAGGTGGTGATTCCGGCCGGAGCTATGTCGGCAGAGGTAGTTGTTGCTGTGCCGGGTAATGATACTTCCGGCGATAGCGACATCGTTTCCTTTAAAGCTGAAAGCGATGGTATGTCAGCCGGCTCGTGCTGGGCGGTTATTACAGACCAGACGCTACCAGACGCCACTCTGCAATTGGAAATTACTCCAAATTATGCTGCTGCCGGCAACTGTATCGATCTGATTCTAACTATATCGAATGAAGGTAATTCAGTCCTTCAGCGCAACACTCCGATAGATATCACGTGTACCGGCATATCTGCATCAAAGCGAGTATATACTCGAAAAGCTATTGAGAAAGGTTGTAGCGAAAAACTTGTGGTCGAAGACTTCCAGTTGCCTGAGCGCACCGGACTTGTTGTCATTTCAGCAGTCATAAACGGCGACGAGAACGTCGCGGAACTTCTGTATTCAAACAACAGAGCTAAAAACGTTGAAATAAATCTCTCGCCGGCATTCGAAGTAACCACCGCTATCGATAAAACTATTTATTTGCAGGAAGACGAGGTAGTCATTAGCGGACACGCATCTGGCGAAGCCGGTCAAAATGCTAAAATAGAAATCGTGCTGATAAACGATGGAGTTCGGCAGGTACTGAGTACTACGACTGACGAAGATGGTAACTATAGCTATTCCTACAAGCTATTATCACGACAAACCGGTCACTTCTCTGTTGGCGCTTGTTATCCTACATCAACACCGACCAATTTTGTGGCCTTTGACGTTTATGGTCTGCAGCTGAGTTCGGCTTTTGTAACTTGCGAGCCCGGCCTTGGCGAGACAGTCTCAGGTTCGTTCACAATTTCCAATCCCGGCAATTTGTCACAAAGCAATTTATCAATTGCCTATTCATCGAATACAACTAATTGCGAATTTGATATCGAAGCTCCTTCGACAATCGCCGCCGGTTCTTCTATCAATGTTAATTTTTCAATGAAGGGAAATTCCCTTTCACCGGGAAAGGATTTTGAAAAGATACCGCTTTTGATTACCACAGCTGAAGGCTCGAAAGCAATCTTCACAATCTACTATTACATACAAGCCCGTCATGGCAAACTGCACACGTCGACCCCCTCGATTAGCACAACTATGCTCAAAGATACGCCTCGCGATTATCCAATCGTTATTCGCAACATAGGCAAGGGTGAGTCGGGTATTATCTCTTTTGCTATGCCTTCTTGGGTCGAAACCGCTACACCGCGGGAAATTCCTTCGTTAGCCTCCGGCGACTCCACTACCATAGTCTTGCGTTTTAAACCCACCGATGAAATGAAGCTCAATGTTCTTACAAAGGGTAAGTTGGGTATAAACTGCGCTAATGGCGATGGCCTATCGGTGTCGTTTGGTATTATGCCTGTATCCGAAGCTACCGGACGAGTGACAATCGATGTTGTTGACGAGTTTACGTTTTACACCGACGAGGCTCCTCATGTGTCCAATGCAAAAGTTGTGATCACACATCCGACCTCTAAAGAGGTAATTGCTGAAGGTCAAACCGATAACAATGGCATTTTTACCGCCGAAATGAATGAAGGTTGGTACACTTTAACTATCGAAGCGGACCATCACGATGCTTATACCGAAAATATTATAGTAAGCCCCGGAACGGAGTTGCACAAAGAGGTGTTTATGCCTTATCAAGCAATAACATATAAGTGGAATGTCGAGGAGACTGAGATTGAAGATGAGTACGTTTTTGAAACTACTATCGATTTCGACACACGTGTACCCAAGCCGGTCATTGTAATCTCATTACCAGATGAAAAGCCTGAGCCTTATAGTGTGATTCCTGTCAAGATTACTAATAAGGGACTTATCAATGCCGTAAATATTGAGATGTCGCTTGAAGTCAGCGATGGATATACCCTTGAGTTCCTGAATGATCCGACTGCGGAAGTCCTTGCACCTCAACAGACACTTATATTTTATGCAAAACTCATGCCGACTGAATCAGGTTCCGCTATCAGAGAAAAAACACCTCATACAAAGTCGCAAAATTGCTTTTGGATAATTAGCATAGCTAAGTACCATGAACTCTGTCAGAAATATATTGGGGACCAATTCGTTCAAATGCTAAGACTTTATGGAGAAGAAAAATGTGTCGAAGAAGCGGGAAAGCAAGTAAATAATGGCGGTAATGGTAATGATTCTTCTTCTGGTCCGTCAGGTGACTCAGGCAGCCCAAGCGGTGGCTCAGATAGCGGTGGCTCAGGCCGCCCAAGCGTTTGGAAAGGTAATAATTACGAATCTGGGTATTATATTATAGATTGGGAGAACCCTCGAAAGTATTGCAAGCCGCAAGAACAACCAAGAATGGATGTAGATGATTATGTGCCGGAGGGCGAACCTGAGGAAGCAGAATGTGATGAAAAACCGGAGTTTAAATTCATGTTACTAGATGTAAAAACCGGTGATTATCGTGAAGGTGTTGCTGCCGATGGTGTATCTAAGCTACGTATAGTTATTGATCCGGCGTCTAGAGTACCAAAGGACGAATGCGATTATAGTTATTGGTGGAATATTCCTAATGCTGCAGGAGAATTGTCAGAGTCTTATAGTTATAAAGAGGTTATCTATACGGCTCCGGCTGATTATCCGGACAATTACACTGCAAAGCGGACTGTAAATGCGATTTTCTACTTTCATAAGCCTGGAGAAGACGTTGATTCGATTAACGTTCCCATAGAACTTGTACGTACTCCTGTGGTTTTTGTACATGGATTAGGTAGTGACTATTCTTGTTGGAAAGAGTGTGCTCATAAAATGGTCGAATCCGGCCTTTATGCAGTAAACCAAATTGTACTAGCAAATTATAGCTCTACTAATACTGCTTCTTTTAGTACAAATTACGATAGAGTGGGAGATGCTATTTCGTCTGCTATAAGCAAAATGAAAGATTCAAAAATCGTGGTGAATCGTGTAGATCTAGTTGGACATAGCATGGGCGGTATACTGTCTCGTTTTCATGTTCAACGTAATGGTGGCGACGATGTTCATAAACTCATCACTGCTAATACTCCTCATTCAGGAAGTGAAATTGGAGATATTATAGTTGCGCATAACATTTTAATGGGTGCAATTACTAAGTTATTTTATCATAATTCGGATATTGGCGCTGTGTATGATTTAGCTGTTAATTCTGATGCTATTAATAACGACTTAAATTCACCTGCAGCGCTTTCTAAGAATTATTATGTTCCTGTTCATGCAATTTCTTCTAATTCTATTCAATATGATGAAATTGTTAAAAACGGGCCTGATGTTGTTGATTTAATTGCAGATACATTTGCTGGTTTTATTCCGCAATTTCGTATTTTATTCGAGTTGTTAGGTTGTTATTTTGAGCATATAATAGCTGATGATTATTCTCAACTAGGACAAGGCGATTTAATAGTTTCTAATCAGAGTCAGCAAGGTGGGTGTTCTAATATTTCGCATTTTGATGACGGCCCTTGGCATTGTGATAGTCCCAATAGTTTGTTAGTTTATGATAAATTACGAGAGTTGTTGACCGCTGATGTTTCATCTGCATATTTTAGCGGCAATTGGTTTCATCCGGCAAAACGCACTTTTGTGCACGAAGACTATCCAATTGAAGATATCATCTTCATAATATCGAAATATAAATTACTTAAAATAGTTAAAAATCTGATAAACACATCGGACTATGGAAACAATGCTCAAGGTTCAGCAAATTCGTTAGTTATACAATTTGATGAAGAATGTGCTGATCCTTTGACTATTGTTAATTTTGGTGACGAAGAGTTTGAATTTTTTAGGACTAACGATATTGAATGTCCGATACCCTTGACTTATCAAGGAATGGTAAAGGTGACGACTTTTTATAAGACTCCCGCTGGTCAGATACATTATATGCAACAAGAGATTGAAGTGGACAAATCTCAACTATTACTTGAAAAGGTGTCCTCCAATCCAATAACGCTTGAAGTGTCACATAAGATAGAGCCAATTATTACATGTGAGTGGAGCAATGGAAGTACTACATACGTCGCTCCGGATACAGTTGTGTTCGATAGTGACATCGCTAAGTATTCAAATAGTAATATCATAGCCGTCAAGCCTGGTAAATGTGTCGCAACACTTTCTTATCGTGGTAAGGAATGTAAAGTAAATGTCACCATTTTTGATCTTCCTTTAGATACCGGCGACAATTCTGATGCCATTTGCTCCACGGTTTCTTTATCGTTCAAGCAGAGTGCTGTTATGACACGTCAGGCGTTTAGAGGAAATTTCACTCTCAATAATGGTCATCAGACAGGCACAATTCGCGAGTTCAAACTCAATCTTGAAGTAAAAGATGAAGATGGAGTTGTAGCTACAAGACGCGAATTTGAGATTACTCCTGAAAAACTTGCGGGATTTCAGGGAAATCTTGATTTTAACAGCGGCTGGTCGCTTGAACCTTCGCATAATGGTGAAGCTTCGATTTTGTTTATTCCTACTAAACATGCTGCTCCAACAGAGCCGAAAGAATATAGTTTTGGAGGCACGTTCTCTTATTTAGATCCTTACACTGGTCTTACGGTGACTCGTACTCTTAATCCTGTAACGTTGACTGTGAATCCATCGCCTCAACTGGAACTGACATATTTCTTGCAACGCGATGTATTTGGAGATGATCCGCTGACTGAAGAGGTTGAGCCTATGAAGCCTGCTGAATTCGCGTTACTTCTTAATAACATCGGTGCTGGAGATGCAACCAGTCTTAAATTGACTACCGGACTGCCGCAAATTGTAAGCAATGAAAAAGGGCTTTATGTCAACTTCGAATTAGTTCGTTCGCAGTTGAATGGAAGTGATCAATCTTTGATGCTGGGTGGTAGCGCTGTGACTGACTTTGGTTCGTTGAAAGCCGGAGAGCAAAGTTATGCACAGTGGTGGCTACAGAGCTCTTTGCTTGGGCATTTTGTCAAATATGATGTAAATTCAACGCATGTGACAAGCTATGACAATCCTGATTTGTCATTGGTAGATACGGTGACAATTCATGAGCTTATACATGGATTTGATCTGATGAGAGATGACCTTAGGAGAAGGGCTTTCATTGTCAACGATATAGCAGACGTACTCGACACCCCAGATCAGATTTATTTTACTGACGGGTCCCAAGCCGATGTTGTGATCGCTCGTGATGCGTTTATATCAAAGGTGAACGATCTTGAATATATATTGAATGTTTCGGCATCCGCACCGGGGTGGAATTACGGCACAATTTCTGACCCCACGAATGGCAGACAATGCCTTTCTTCGATAAAGCGAATGAGCGATGGTGCGGAGCTTGCCATAGATAATTTCTGGCAGACAGACCGAACACTTATAGATGGTAAAGATCCTCTGGCTGAAAACCTACTGCATTTCATTGATTATTTCTCGAATGGCGATGCATCGTATAGGCTGACATTTACTCCTAAGCCCGACATTGAACTTGCTATTGATTCTGTCATCGGCTTGCCGGATGAAGACGAAATCCTATCCGAACAATTAAAGACCGTAACAATCAAATTTAATAAGCCCATAGACTCTTCCACCTTTACAATCGAAGATTTAGGTCTGTATTGTCAAGGTGAACGTGTTGACATTTCAAACGTGACAATTACATCTAAAACAGATACGGAATACTTGCTTGACTTATCGTCTGCGACTCTTGAAAATGGATTTTATGTGCTGTCAATTCAAACTTCATCTATTTCAGATGTAGAAGGATTTGCAGGTGCAACAGGCAAACAGGTCTCTTGGATTCAATATGTAGATGGAAAAGTCAAATTGACCACAATGGTCATGCCTGTCGAAGGCGGTTCGGTTACTCCCTCAACAGGGCTTTATGACTATGATTCAACAGTTAAACTGCAAGCCACTCCTTCTGAGGAATATCAATTCCAAGGATGGTGGTGTGGTGATGATTTGATTTCGGAAAATCTGGAAACAGAAGTGTCTTTAACTGAAGACAAGGAATATATCGCTCGTTTTACTCTCCAACAATTTAAGATCTCCGTAGAATGCAATGGAGAGGGCGGTTATATAGAAGGAACTGCAACCGGTATTTATGATTTCGGCCAAGTAATAAGAGTTGAAGCCGTCCCTAATTATGGTTGGTCGTTCTCTCATTGGACTGTTAATGGTTCTGATGTATCATCTGACAGTACAAATATTCTTGAATTACCTGTTAACAACGATACAGATATATATGCGACATTTGTCAGCCATATTAAAGCGTCAACCATTCCATTATATAAAGGATGGAATTGGATTTCTTCTGTTTTCGATGACAAGAATCTTTATAATCCCGTGCAGTTCTTCAAGTCAATTAAACCGACTTTGGCCGAAGTACAGACTAAAGAAGGCAACTTGGTCCTTAACGATGGTAATTTTGAAGGTTCGATTGAACGGATGATTCCCGGATCTTATAAGGTAAAAGTTAATAATACTACGTCCCTTAGACTTAAGGGTGCGACAGTAAGTGAAGATAGCTATGAGGTAAAACTATGTCAAGGTTGGACCTGGCTACCTTATGTACCGGTTAATGAGCAGAACATTGGAGAGGCATTGGTCAATCTGAATGCCAAAGAAAATGATATACTCAAGAGCCATACACAATTTGCCGTGTTCTCGGATGGCCGATGGCTTGGTACATTAAAGTCTTTTGTCCCTAATGAAGGTTATATGTACTATGCGTCTGAACCGGCTTCTTTCAAATACCCATCTGAAGCTATTTCAACTTATTCAACTTCAGCAGACAATGAATCTCCATGGCAATACAATGAAAAAGGATTTGCCGATAATAAGACCATAATTGCCAATATTTTGGATGATGGAACACTTGTTTCAGAAGAAGACTATTTTGTCGGAGCGTTTTGCGGTGAAGAGTGCCGTGGTATTGGAGTGTATGTGGATTACTCTTTGTTTATCATGGTTCATGGTAAACAAGGGGATAAAATTACATTCAAAGCCATAAACAATAATACTGGAGAAATCCGAGAGATTAAAGAGTCGATAACCTTCGATGATAATCCCTTGGGGTCTGTCGCCTCTCCTTATAATTTAAATTTAGGCACCAACTTGAGTATTAATGATCTCTTAGTTGGATATGGATTTAAAATAACACCTAATCCGGTTAAAGATGTCATGTATTTGGAGGGCAATCTTTCTGATGTTAAATCAATCCGAGTAATTGCCACAAGTGGAGCGACAGTAATCTCAACCGATTCATTCGAACAGGGTATAAATGTCTCATCTATACCTGATGGAGTATATGTAGCAGTTATAGTCACAAGCAATGGCGAAGTCTACAAGAAATTCATCAAAAAGGGATATTGACCGACCTTGTCCCTAAACTTCATTCAACAGCCTCAGAGTTCACGACTTTGAGGCTGTTGCTATTTTCTACCCAATAACTTCGCTTACAAATCAGGGCCGTTCAGCTAAAAGGCGGCGAGAAGGTTGGGCTGAGAGTGGCTTGCGGTGTGGTGGCGCTGAAGGTGATTCGCTAAAATTCTGTTGGCGGTGTCGCGGATTTTTTTACCTTCCCGACTTTGGCACTTTGTGGTGCTTTGAGATGATACACAGTGCTTTAGGCGTTGTCGGCGTGTAGTAATTAATTTTATAAAATCCCGCAATAAGGCCTAATAAGATAACTATCCAATATACTCCACCTTGTGTGCTGCGCCCAAAAATGCGATTGTATAGTTTATTACGACGGTAATTATTACCACGGTGACAAAGTTTGAAAAGGCCAAATTACATTCGAGTTTTTCGCTGAAAAACTGCAAACTGCGCTCCTTTGCAGATATAGAAACGCAGGTCAAGTAGGTTCTGAAAGGCGATTTTTAGAAGGTGAAAACAGCGCAAATCAGGGGCATTCAGCTAAAAGGCGGCGAGAAAGTTGGGCTGAGTGTGGCTTGGCGTGTGGTGCGTGGCGCTATTGGTGGCTTTGGGTGGCTTTGCCAAAAATATGTTGGCGGTGTCGCGGATTTTTTTTATCTTTGCGGCATGAAGCCTTTGATTCACAACGAAGGACAGTCGCGGCGTATCACCACACTGTTCACCCACTTGCTGTTTGTAGTTATCATCTTCATCTTGCCTGAGATGCTGATGGGTTATGCCGTGTCGGGCAAGCCGAGCGGCGCACACACCCCCTGGGGTATTTATATCAAGTCGGGATTGATGGTGCTGGTGTTCTATGTCAATTATTACGTAATCATCAATCGGACGCTGACGCGCCGCAATCGCTGGTGGCATTTCATCCTTTGGAATCTGGTGCTGATAGCGGCGGTGACGTTCGTGATGTATGCCTTCAACCACGGCCACGTCGGTAGTGGCGGGCCGCGTCGCTTCCGTTCGCTGCCGGAGACGCACATCATGGCAGCCTCGCTGTCGATTATGCTTCGCGATGTCATCATGCTCGTGCTGACGGTGGCATTGGCGGTGGCGTTGCGCTTGTCGAGCCGCTGGATTGAGCTCGAACGGCGTCGCAGCAAGTTGGCGGCCGATCATCGCGAAAACGAGCTCAACAGCCTTCGCAGCCAGCTGAACCCACATTTCCTGTTCAATACGCTCAACACAATCTATTCGCTCATCGAAATATCTCCAGCGGAGGCTCAGCGAGCCGTCCACGACCTCTCGGCGCTGCTGCGCTACGTGGTGTACGAAAATCCGGAGCGAGTGGCCATCGAGCGCGAAGTCGAATTCATCGACAACTATGTGGAACTCATGCGCCTGCGCTTGGGCGAGCGCCCCATTCGAGTGTCGGTCGATATCGACTCGAAGGCCGGGCTCACCGTGCCGCCGCTGTTGTTTGTGACTCTTATCGAAAATGCCTTCAAGCATGGCAACACGACCAACACCGACGATCCTATAGAGATAACGCTGAAAGCCGATGCCCGGCGCATCGTGTGCACGACGGTCAACCATGTCGACGCTGATGCGCGGCGCGACAAGTCGCATTCGGGTGTCGGGCTTGCCAATCTGAGCCGTCGCCTTGAGCTAATCTATGGCCAGCAAGCGTCGCTCGATACTAAGCAGACCGGCAACTTATTTACAGCCACAGTCACTATCGACCGCCCATGTCAAAGTTCAGATGTATAATTGCCGATGACGAGCCGCTGGCTGTCCGTCTGCTCGAGAGCTATTGCCGCCGCATCGACTCGCTTGAGGTCGTGGGCGCGTTCACGTCGGCGTCAAAGGCCCTGGAGGCTATTTGTGCCGGCGATGTCGACCTGGCCATTCTCGACATACAGATGCCGCACCTGACGGGCATTGAGTTGGCACGAGTGGCTACCGAGTCGGGCACGCAGGTCATTTTCGTGACTGCCTATCGCGACTACGCCTTCGAGGGCTTTCAGGTCCATGCGGCCGACTATCTGCTCAAGCCGGTGAGCTTCGAAGAATTCAGCGATGCCGTCGCCCGCGTGGCGTCGCGCCTTTCATCGTCGGCGCAGAATGCCGCTGCAGCCGACGACTATCTGACCGTGCGCAGCGACTACCGCCAGGTACGCATCCCCGTGGCCGATATCCTCTACATCGAGGGCCTGAAGGACTATGTAAAAATTTTTGTGACTGACCGCGACCGCCCCGTGTTGACGCAGATGAGCATGAAGGCAGCCGAAGCGCAGCTGCCGGCCGACCGATTCATGCGTGTGCACCGCTCATATATTGTCGCGCTGCGCCATATCGAGGCCTTCGACCGCTCGTCGCTCACGGTTGCGGCGACGACCGTTCCGCTTGGCGACACCTTCCGCGCACGCTTCCTCGAAGTAATGGAGCACTAGAAGATGTCCTTCACTACCGCCAGGGAGTTGAGGTTGTCGAGGCGCGAGTGGTGCAAGGTGTAATACTGAAGAATACGATCGAGAATTTCGCGTCGCAGTGGGCGCGAAAGGCGCAGTCGGCTGCCGTTGTCGAAGTTGAGGCGGCCGAGCATCGCAGCGATGGCGCTTTGCGCAGGGTCGAGATAGGGGCCCGCGGTGGGCGGTGTGGCGCGGTAGATACCTTCGGCCAAGTCGAGCCACGAGCCGGTGCGCCACTCAGCCGCGTCGGGCGCTATGCCCAGATAGGTACCCAAGCGACATAGGAAGATTATCGGGAAGTTTGCTACCGCCGACTGTCGCGTCAGGCCGTTGAGGCGACCTACGGCATCGAAGATGAATGCCGTGAGCGCTTCATCGGCCGCAGGGATGCGCAGCAGGCGCTCGAGCACTTCGGCCAGAAATAGCGCTACGACCGACTTGGCCGGGTCGGCCATGGTGTCGGCGGCGACGGTGAGCGGCCGCACGTCGCGAATGGAGTGAATGTCGCGCCCGGGTCGCACGTCAATCTCGCCGGCAAAGAGGCTCAGCGGCATCATCAGCGCGCGGCGGCGGCGTGCTTCGCGCCCCGAGCCGTCGGGCACCATGAGCGACAGGCGTCCCATCTGTCGGCTCCATGCCGCCACGATCGAGCGGCGGTCGTCGTACTTCACGGTGCGCAAGGCTATACATTCGACAGAGCTGTACATAGCGATTTATTTGCCTTCGTGGCGGTTGCGTGGGTGATGCAGCAGGATTTCGTCGCGCAGGTGCGCGTTGTCCATGTGCAGATAGATTTCGGTTGTGGATATGCTCTCGTGGCCGAGCATCTGCTGGATGGCGCGCAGGTTGGCACCACCTTCGAGCAGGTGGGTGGCAAACGAATGGCGCAGCGTGTGAGGCGAAATGACCGTGCGAATGCCGGCCGCTGCGGCCAGCTGTCGCAGCATGATGAACACCATCTGGCGCGTGAGTCGGTGGCCACGCACGTTCAGAAACACGATGTCCTCCTCGCCGCGGTCGATGCTCAGCATGGAGCGGTCGGTGGCCACATACGTCCGAATCAGCTCCAGCGAGCTTTCCGACATAGGCACGATGCGCTCCTTGCTACCCTTGCCTTCGATGAGGGCCATGCCTTGGTTGAAGTCGATGCGGCTCAGGCATAGGCTGCACAGCTCGCTCACGCGCAAGCCGCAGCCGTAGAGGGTCTCGATGATGGCGTGGTTGCGCAGCGCTGTGGGGCCGGCGGGGTCGATGGCTGCAATCATGCTGTCGATTTCCTCGACTGTCAGCACCGATGGCAGGTGGCGGCCGATGTGCGGAGTGTCGAGCAGCAGCGCCGGGTTGGCGTCGATTTCGCGCTCGAGGCGCAGGTATCGAAAAATCGACTTGATACCCGACACGACGCGAGCTATAGAGCGCGGAGCGATGCCCACGTCGGCCAGCGAAGCTACGAAATCCGACAGAATATCGATATCGACCCGGTCGAAGTCGACTCCTCGATCGCGGAGATAGTCCTCCAGCCGGTCGGCGTCGGCCAGGTAAGCGGCACGGGTATTGTCGCTCAGGCCGCGCTCGAGCAGCAAATAAGCCTCATAGCGCCGGCGCAGCGTTTGATAATCGGGAAAAGCGGTCGGTTTCACAACGCTAAGTTACGAAAAAGTTTTCTGAGCGGCAATTTTTGGATTGGGGAGTGAAAAATTGTAAAAAAACTTGCAGCAATTAAATAAATGTTGTATCTTTGCAACATCAAAACCTTAACATATATACTATGAAAAACAAAAACACAATAGAAGAATCTAATAATCAGATTGTTGAATATCTAACTATGGCAGCAGCTCATGGAGGCTACTGCTGCGACGGCGTCAGAATCGAATCGGGCACGGCCGTCACTTGTATGAAAACGATCGCCACTGCGACCGGTCTGTCGTATTACCGAGTAAAAAAATGTATCGCGCAGCTCGTCGAGGCAGGCCGCATCACTGTCGTGCGCCACAAATCTTTGGCCATAATCACTTTCTGTGTCGCTCGGGAGCATGATGGCCAACCGGCGCTTGAGTGTCAGGATGCGCCGGCTGCAGCACCTGCCTCTTCAGTCTCGGCCCCTACAGTTCCGGCTTCAAGTCAGCATATCCCCTCGCGTCAAATCGAGCCGGGAGCGCCGGCTCCGCAGCCGTTGCTTAACCGAGCAGCACGGCGGCGTTTGGCCCGTCAAGAAGCGAAGGTAGCGGCTCGTCGAGCTCGTTGCGCCGGTAATACTGCATAATTTCTTCGTTTATTTATTATGAAATGATTAGTTGAGGTGAATTTTTGTTATCTTTGCGAGGAACAAAAATTTACGCTTATGCTTAAAAAACTATTATGGCTCGTAGCAGCTGTCGTATGCTTCGCTATTTCGTATTTTGTGGCTGTGTTGCTTAAGGATGCTTTCGCTACGGGCGGCTTTGTGCGGTTCAAGCACTTGCTGGGCCCGATTGCGTTTTTCGTCATCGGCATCATCATGCTGTACAGATTTTTCAGCTCTATGGGCTTGAAGAAAGCATTGTCGTACTTTTTAGTCGGTGCGATTATGGTCGGTGCCGGTGGCCTTGTTATTTATCTTAACTCTTGGTCGTATCAGCAAAATGTGATGGTGGACCGGATTGTAAATAATAAGGTGTCGGCTGAGGAGGCACGTAAGCTTGTGCTCGAATTGCTTTTCGGCTCTGAAGCCACTGAAGAATCGAGAGAAAAGGCGAAAGAATGTGTTGATGTTCTTGTTTCTCGCGGCGACTCGTGGGCAATGACTCAGCAAGCCGATTGGCTGGCCGGTGACGGAAATTTCGAGGAAGCGTTAGCTCTGCTGCTGAAAGCAAAAGGGCAAATGGCGGATGATGATTTGTCGTACGCTGATGTGTGCAAATCCATCGCAATGTATTACGAAGAGGGCAACGGCGTGGCCGTCGACAAAGAAAAAGCGCTTGATTACTATATCGAAGCCTACAGAAGCAGACTTGTCAACTCCGATTACGACTTGAACCACATACAAATACTTGCATACGAAGTCGGGCGTCAGCTTACAGACTCTATGTTGACTCCCAAGTTATAGCGCCTTGTCCGACAATATAAGCGAGTAAGCTCGCACCGCGATATAAAGAGTCGCAGACTCATGGTCTGCGAGGGTTCGTGAATAAATATTAGTGCCGATCACCGCTGATTTTGCGTCAGTGGTGGTCGGCATTTGTGTTGAACTACGTTTCAACTTTTTTACTTTTTTAAGAGTTGATTTTATAAATTTTTTATGAAATAATAAAACTTTTTAGTAAATAGTTTGGTGTTTGTAAAAACTTTTTATACTTTTGTGCAGTGATTAATTGTGCACCTTGAAAATACAACTAATGACGATTGGTATTAAAGAATTGGCCACGGCCGACAAGGTCGGACTTCCCGGATAAGTTCAGCCTTGTCGGCGGTTCGGACAATCGAAGAGAAGCCGGCAAGCGAGCCCGGCGCGACCTCGGCCAATCCGAAACTACAACCTTAGAAAGACTAAAAAATCGATTTACCCAAAAGACTACCTTGAAAAAAACGCTTAACACAAAAGAAATAACACTAACTAAGAACCTTTGCTCGCGTTCACCTTATTGCGCGAGCAGCAATTTATTCATTTTTTTAATATGAAAAACATGAGACCTCTATGGGAAAAACTGCATTCGCAGTTTAAGAGCGCAAGCCGATCCATGGTGGCATTGTTGCTGATGCTGGCAGTCGCTACGGCTACGGCATACGCACAGGCCGACAATGGACAGGCTACTCAATCGTCTCGTACGATTACAGGTGTGATTCTCGACGAAACCGGCGAGCCGGTCATCGGTGCCAGCATCGTCGATAAAGTCAGCGGCGCAAATGCCGTATCCGACCTCGATGGTAAATTCCAGCTTAAAGTAGCTAAGGGCTCGCGTCTGGAAGTATCGTTTATCGGTATGACGACACAGACCATCACTATTGCCGACCAGACCAATCTCGACATCGTGCTGAAGGACAATATCAGCATGCTCAACGAAGTAGTCGTGATGGGTTATGGTGTTCAGAAGAAGAAACTCGTCACAGGCGCAACGTCGCACGTAGGCGGCAGCGACCTGGCCAAGCTCAATTCGACCAGCGTACTGTCGGCGATGCAGAGCCAGACCCCCGGTGTGAACATCACCACCGAGACCGGCGAACCCGGCGACGGCTTTAAGGTGAACATTCGCGGTATGGGTACCATCGGTAACTCGACCCCGCTCTACGTAATCGACGGCGTAGCCGGTGGCGACATCAACACGCTGAACCCTGCCGACATCGAAGCTATCGATATCCTCAAGGACGCCGCTTCATGCGCCATCTACGGTGCGCGTGCTGCTAACGGCGTTATCCTTATCACCACCAAGACCGGCGAAGTAGGCCGCGTGAAAGTATCGTACGACGGCTATATCGGCTGGCAGAACATGCAGCGTATGCCCGATATGCTCGACGCTCGCGAGTATGTGAATATGGTGGAAACCGCTACGTTCAACGCCGGCGAACGAGTCCTCGACTGGCACTCGATTCTGGGCGACCGCTACGACGCTATCATGTCGGGTCAGGACAAGGGTACCAACTGGCTCGATGCTGTCCGCAACAAGAATGCCGCTATCCACAACCACTCGATCAACATCGCCGGCGGTAACAACATCTCGAAGTTCTCGCTCGGTGTTTCGTACTCGAACCAGGACGGTATCATCGGCAAGCCCGTAGCTTCGCACTACGAGCACACCACCGCCCGTATCAACTCTGAGCATGTAATCTACAAGAACGACGAACGCGACATCGTGAAGTTCGGTGAAACTCTGTTCTACAGCTACGAGACCAAGAACGGTATCGGCAAGGGCGACCAGAACACCAACGACATCTCGTTCATGCTCCGCGCTACCCCGCTGATGCCTATCTACGGCTCCGACGGTAAGTACTTCGACTGGGACGACTTCCAGGCTTCGTCGCTCTCTGAATTAGGTACAGGCTTTGTGAATCCTATCGCTGAAATGGTCTACCTGCGCGGTAACACCATCACCAAGACTCACAACCTCAACGTATCGCCTTACCTCACCATCGAACCCATCAAGGGCCTCACGCTGAGAACTCAGTTCGGCTATAAGATGGCTTCGAGCAGCTTCCGCTCGTACTATCCCGAATACGAACTCAACCGCAACAACTCGCGCTTCAAGGACATCAGCTCCGTCACTCAGCAGATGAGCCGCGGCTGGGAATACACTTGGGAAAACACCATCAACTACCGCTTCAACATCGACCTTCACGACATCGACGTGCTCGTGGGCCACTCGATGGAAAAGACCGGTATGGGCGAAAACCTCACCGCATCGAGCAAGGACCTCCTCTTCGAAGGCATGGACTACGCGTGGATTTCGAACGCACAGTCGACCACCGCTACCGCCGCCGGTACTCCCTGGAGCGAAGGTAGCCTCGTGTCGTTCTTCGGCCGTATCAACTATAACTTCAACGAAACATATATGCTGTCGCTGATTATGCGTCACGACGGTTCGTCGAACTTCGCCCGCGGCCACCGCTGGGGTACCTTCCCCTCGATTTCGGCCGGCTGGGTTGTCACCAACGAAAAGTTCATGGAAGACACACACGACTGGATGGACTTCCTGAAAATCCGCGCCAGCTGGGGTCAGAACGGTAACTGCAACATCACTCCCTACCAGTACCTCGCATCGATTGCATTCGACTCGCACGCCGGCTACTCGTTCGGCAACAACCGCACCACCTATCAGCAGGGTGCTTACCCCGACATCTATCCTAACCCCGACGTGACCTGGGAAACTTCCGAGCAGACCAACATCGGTATCGACGCTCGCTTCCTCAAATCGCGTCTTGGCGTTGCTGCCGACTGGTACATCAAGAAAACCAAAGACTGGCTCGTGCAGGCTCCTATCCTCGCCACCTTCGGCGCTACCGCTCCCTACATCAATGGTGGCGACGTGAAGAACACCGGTTTTGAAATCGCATTCGACTGGCACGACAACGTAGGCAGCGACTTCACCTACGGCGTAGGCCTCAACTTCTCGTACAACAAGAACGAAATCACACGTATCGCCAACGCAGAGCAAATCATCTGGGGCGAAACCAATGTTCTGTCGCAGGGCACATCGGCCGTTTACCGCTGTATGGTAGGCGAACCTATCGGTTACTTCTACGGCTACGAAACCGCCGGCGTATTCCAGAACCAGGCCGACATCGACGCCTGGAAGGCTCAGTACGGCGACAAGTGCTTCCTGCAAATCAACCCGCAGCCCGGCGACCTTAAATTCGTCGACACCAACGGCGACGGCATCATCGACGAAACCGATAAGACCAACATCGGTAAGCCGATGCCCGATTGGCGCATGGGTATCAATCTGAGCGCAAGCTACAAGGGCTTCGACATCTCGATAGCAGGCGCCGGCGCGTTTGGCCAGCAAATCGCTCGCTCGTATCGCGCTCACACCACCGGTAGCACCGACAACAGCACCTCGGAATACTACACCTTCTGGCACGGCGAAGGCACATCGAACCGCTACCCGAAGCTCGCAGGCGCTGCCAGCATCAACTGGATGAACGTATCAGACATCTTCATCGACGACGCTGACTATTTCCGTCTGAAGAACATCACGCTCGGCTACGACTTCAAGCGTCTGTTCCCCAAAATGCCGCTGTCGAAGGCTCGCCTCTACGTATCGGCTCAGAACTTATTCACCATCACCAACTACAAGGGCTTGGATCCCGAAGTAGGTACCAGCAGCAAGAGCGAAACCTGGGCATCGGGTGTCGACCTCGGTGCTTATCCTACCCCGAGAACTTATCTGGTTGGTCTTAACCTCGAATTCTAAATCTTAGATCACAATGAAAAAAGCACTTATATTGTTGACTGCGCTGGTGTCGTTATCTTCGTGCGACGACTTCCTCGACTCCAACGACCCCACAAAAGCCAACTCAGGCAACTTCCCGCAGACCAGCGAACAGGCCGAAATGATCATTGCGGGCGTTTACAATGGCCTGAACCGCATCTCAGCTATCCCTTACTCGTCGTTCCACTGCATCTCGCTGCTGGCTTGCGACGATATGTTCGGCGGCGGCGGCCTCGGCGACAAGGATGCTCAGGCTATCGATATGTTCTGCACCGATGCTGAAAACCGTTTCGAACCCTTCTGGGAAGCTTCGTACTTCGGCGTGGCTCGTGCCAACAACGCCATCGCTACGCTGCCCAACTGCCACGGCTATGCCGATGAAGACGCCAAGAACCAAATGCTCGGCGAAGCTTACTTCATGCGCGGCTACTACTACTTCGGCCTCGCTTCGCAGTTCGAAAACGTAGTTCTCTTCACCACTCCCGACGTGGCTAACATCCCCCAGGCTGACCCCAAGGACACTTGGAAGCAGATACTGCTCGACTTCAAGACCGCCATCGAACTGATGCCCGCCAAGAAGGTAGGCTACGTATCCGACGGCCACGCTACCCGCTGGACTGCTGAAGGTATGCTCGCTCGTGCATTCCTCTTCTACACCGGTTTCTATGAAAACCGCCAGGGCAAGCAGGATATCACCATCGAACTCCCCGATGGCAGCACTCTTACCACCAAAGACGTACAGGGTTACCTCGACGACTGCGTTGCTAACTCAGGCTACGAACTCGTAACACCCTACCAGAACCTCTGGTCGTACACCAATCGTTTTACCAAAGACCACTACGTGTACACCAAGGACGCCGGCTACACTTGGATGGAAGACGACGCAAAGGTTAACCCCGAAAGCATGTTCGCTATCAAGTACAACCAGTTCAGTAACTACAATGCCGAACTCAAGGGCTATGCCAACATGTATGTCCTCTACTTCGGTATTCGCGACGACCACGCCGAAAACAACTTCCCCTTCATGCGCGGTTGGGGCTATGGTCCGGTTTCGCCTGCTTTCGTGCGCGAATGGACCGCTGCCGAACCCAACGACCCCCGTCGCGACGCTGCTATCTGCTAC
The DNA here is from genome assembly GCA_964433215.1 of uncultured Bacteroides sp. Classification (GTDB taxonomy): domain Bacteria; phylum Bacteroidota; class Bacteroidia; order Bacteroidales; family Muribaculaceae; genus CAG-873. The sequence continues at coordinate 1,518 of CAYSQI010000017.1, read as the reverse complement.
ATCCCCCGCGAACTCCCCAACTACGACCGCTCGGAAGGCTGGGAAGACTGGGCTCAGGAAACCGACTATATCAACAAGAAACTCACCCCCATCGGTGGCAAGGATAGCGACGGCAGCATCAAGCTCTTCTCGCACCTGATGTACGACAATGGCCTCTGGTCTGCTGAAGACAAGGATATCAACTGCACTCAGGACCTCGTGCTGCTGCGCTACGCCGACATCCTGCTCATGCGCTCGGAACTCTACGAAGATGCCGCTAAGGGTATGAACGAAGTCCGCGCTCGCGTAGGTCTTCCCGCAGTTTCTTATTCGCTCGAAGCTCTGCAGAACGAACGTCGCTGGGAATTCGCCTTCGAAGGCCTCCGCTACAACGACATCCGCCGTTGGGGCCAGGGTGGCGGCCAGAGCAATGGCTACACCGAAAGCGTACTCGCCAAGCAGCAAAACGAACCCATCTACCACGAAGCCAAGCCCGCGCTCAATACCGCTCACAATGGCGGCTACGTAGCTCGCTACCAGGCTACTCGCGGCTTCTTCAAAATCCCCGAATCGGAAGTCCTCAAATCTGACGGCAACATCAAGCAGAATGCCGGCTGGGGTGCCGAAGGCCTCTATATGGGTTGGAATTAATCAATAACCTCAACAATCGCATAATATGAAAAAGATATTATATAGCATTCTGGCTCTTGCAGGCCTCGTATTCACAGCCTGCGAACCCGCTGAAATCGAAGGCGGCGCCCCCGACCAGGCTGTTACCGCCGAGACCGTTAAATATACCGTGACTCAGGTCATGGAAAACGGCCAGAAGACCAATCGCGTCCTTCTGGAAACGCAAAGCCCTATCACCTGCTCGTGGAACAATGAAGTAGCCACCGTGACCGGCAACTCCATCACAACCGACCTCTTCCACACCGGTGAAAACCAAATTACCCTCCACGGTATCAACCAGGACGGCTCGACGTTCGACAAGGTTTTCACAGTCACCGTCGACGTGATGAAGTATGACGTTGACGAACTCTACGGCATCTTGACCAACAACTCGTCGAAGACCTGGAAATTCACCCACTATGGTGTGACCTGGGGCGACCCCACCGAGCAGAGCGACTTCTCGATGTACACCGAAGAAGAAGTTGAAGGCTGGTGCGCAGCACTCGGTATCGGTCGTGAACACATCGGCTCGACCGTTACCTTCAGCCTCAAGGGCACCAAGATGGTCCTCCGCGACATCGACGGCAACGAGACCGAAGGTACGTTCCAGTTCACTCGCGTGGTTGAAGGCGAAGCCGTGTCGCCCTCGTGCAGCGTAGCACGCTTCATGACAGTCGGCACCTACATTCCGTTTGCCAACCCCTGGTGGGGACCCGCCAAGAGCTTCTCAAGCCTTGTCCTGATGAAGGCTTCTGATGATAAGCTCATCTTCACCTTCAACGATGGCAACATCTGGTGCTGGGTGCTCGAAGCACAGGACTAAGCACATACTGATTTAGACCTCGTACTAAATCAACCGACAAAGCAAAG
>CAYSQI010000016.1:0-47230 GCA_964433215.1 uncultured Bacteroides sp. | reverse complement strand
CTGTTCTGGGCACCACAAAAGCGACTTAACAAAGTGTAAATCACCAAGTTAAGTCGCTTTTTTTATTTTTACACGCATATAACGTGCAAAAGTTGGTTCAACACACAGTTTCTACCTCAATTACAGAGCATCTATATTTTTCTGTGACAATTTTCCGCCGCCTTTAGAAGTAATGTTAAGAAGAAAAGCAATGAATTGGGTAGCACAAATCGTGCCGTCCAATTCATTGTGTATCAGCTTATAAACACCTACAAGTGTCAAAAAAAAATGGGTAGCTCGCCCGAATTTTCAAACGGGAAAATAATCGGCACATATAAGCATCTTTTGAAGAATTACCCTATTTGGAGGTGGAGCGGATTTCTACGCGGCGGATTTTGCCGGAGATTGTTTTGGGGAGTTCTTTGACGAATTCTATCAGGCGGGGGTATTTGTAGGGCGCGGTTGTGGTCTTGACGTGTTGCTGGAGTTCTTTGACGAGAGCTTCGTCGGCGCGGTCTTCGTATTCTTTTGCAAGTACGATTGTGGCTTTGACAAGTTGTCCGCGGATAGGGTCGGGAACTCCGGTGATGGCACATTCGACTACGGCGGGGTGGGTCATCAGTGCGTTTTCCACTTCGCAAGGTCCGATGCGGTAGCCCGATGATTTGATGACGTCGTCGACTCGTCCTACAAACCATAAGTAGCCGTCGTCGTCGCGATATACAACGTCGCAGGTGTGGTAGATGCCGTCGCGGAAGGCTGCGGTCGTCAGTTGCTCATTGTTGAGGTATTCGCGGAATAGTCCGAGCGGGCGATGGCGGCCAACGTATATTACTAGTTCGCCGTGTTCGTTGACGTCGCAAGGTGTACCATCCTGGCGAACTACGTCCATAATATAGTCAGGCGAGGGAATACCCATTGAACCGGGTTTCGATGGCATCCATGGGAAGGTAGCTACTGAAAGAGTTGATTCTGTCTGTCCGTAACCTTCACGTATATCGAGCCCGGTTAGTTCGCGCCAGCGTTCGAAGACACTCGGATTCATGGCTTCGCCGGCGGTGGTGCAGTAGCGGAGAGCGCTGAGATCGTAGCTTTCGACATCTTCCAGGATAAGGAAGCGGTAGACGGTTGGTGGTGCACAGAAATGAGTGATGTGATATTTTTGAAAATTTTCGAGCACGTCGGCAGGCTTGAATTTGTCGAAATCGTAAACAAAGATGTTTGCACCTACAATCCATTGGCCATATAGTTTGCCCCACGCTGCTTTACCCCACCCGGTGTCGGCGAGTGTGAAGTGCAGAGCATCTTCTGTGAGGTTGTGCCAATACTTTGCGGTGGTGATGTGGCCGAGCGGATAGAGGAAGTCGTGTGCCACCATCTTAGGCTCGCCGGTGGTGCCACTGGTGAAGTACAGTAATGAAATATCTTCGTTGTTGTTTTTCTCAGCGGGTCGCACGAATTGAGGAGCGGCGGCAATGCCATTGTCGAAGTCGTACCAACCCTCTGGTATTTCCGGCCCGGTCGATACGCAAGACACAACCGAGGGGCATTTGGGCAGGGCCTTTACGATGTGGTCAACTATGACTTTGTCGCCTGCCACAATGACGGCCTTAATATTGGCAGCCTCGCAACGATAAATAATGTCTTTCGAAGTCAGAAGGTGAGTTGCCGGAATAGCAACAGCTCCTAATTTATGGAGTGCTAAAATTGAAAACCAAAATTGGTAGTGGCGTTTGAGTATCAGCATCACCATGTCGCCGCGTCCTATACCAATACTTTGAAAGAATGCAGCAGTGCGGTCGGATTCTCGCTTGATGTCGGCAAATGTGAATTGAATTTCTTGCCCTTCGTCGTTGACCCAAAGGAGGGCCGGCTTGTCGGGTGCAACCTCGGCCCAAGCGTCGACTACATCGTAAGCGAAGTTAAAATTTTTAGGTACTTTTACCTTAAAATTTTTCATGAAATCGTCGAGGTCGACAAAATCAGTTTTCTCTAAAAATCTCTCTAACATTTATAAAATACCTATTGGTGTACGATAGTGGAGAAGAGTAATCTATTCAAAGATGGTGCAAATTTGTAAATAAAAAATAAGAATAACAAACAATTTGCACAAAAATAAGACTTATGAGCATTAATTTATAAGAATTGTAATACGATAAATATATTTTTCATACATCTAATGATTTGATGTGTGCCAAGCCGGAAAGAGTAAAATTTTAGTCGACAAAGTATGTTAATAACTATGTCAATAACGTGTAAAAAACGGTATCTTAAATGTTGAAAAAGGCAACCGGACTTTTTATGCTCTAAAAGTATTTTACATCCGCAGGGGAGTTTTTAAGCCTATTTTGTACATAATTTTGCGGCTTTATAGCAAAGAATTTATTAACTTTGCACATTATTAACATGGTGTTGATAAAGTTTGGAATTTACTGATTGACAATAAAAACGCAGGTTAATAATGTGTGAATAACCGGCACTTGCAATTTAATAAAGCAAAAAAGCAAGAAAACGACCGAAAAGTTATTATACCTTTTCAACACGCATTATTATTGTTTGCTTTTTTAAGGGATGAAAATTTTTTTTACAAAATATAGAAAAATAAAAAAATGGATGTTGAAAACCTCACCTCGCAGCAGCAGTTGGTCGAAGAAATAAAGAAGCTTAAAGCTGAAAAGAAAGCCGTAGTGTTGGCTCACTATTATCAGCAAGGTCCCATTCAGGATATAGCCGATTACATAGGCGACTCGCTGGCGTTGGCTCAGAAAGCCGCCACCATCAAGGATGCCGACATCATAGTGATGTGCGGTGTTCACTTTATGGGCGAAACGGTGAAGCTACTATGTCCTGACAAGAAGGTGCTGGTGCCGGATTTGGCGGCAGGCTGTTCGCTGGCCGATAGCTGTCCGGCCGAGGACTTCCGCCGATTCATAGAGGAGCATCCTGGCCACATCGTGGTGTCGTACGTCAACACGTCGGTAGGCGTAAAGGCTCTGACCGATGTCTTGGTAACTTCGGGCAATGCTCGCAAGGTGATAGACTCGCTGCCGGCCGATGCCAAGATTATATTCGGACCGGATAGAAATCTGGGCAACTATATAAATACGCAGACAGGTCGCGAGATGGTGCTCTGGGACGGAGCCTGCCATGTGCACGAGAAGTTCTCGCTCGAGAAGATTATAGAGCTGAAGAAAGAACATCCGGCAGCCGAGCTGTTGGTGCATCCCGAGTGCCGTCGTCAGTTGGTGATGATAGCCGACAAGGTGGGTTCGACTGCAGCGCTACTCGACCATGCTCGCAAATCGGAGGCTACCGAATTCATCGTAGCAACCGAAAGCGGTATCATCCATCAGATGCAGAAGGATTGTCCGGATAAGACATTCATAGCCGCTCCGCCAATGGATTCGACTTGCGGGTGCAACGATTGCAATTACATGAAGCTAAATACCATGGAGAAACTCTACCGCTGTCTGCGCGACGAGACTCCGGAAATAGAAGTAGATCCGGCGCTGGCCGAGCGTGCACGTCGACCAATCGAACGAATGCTGGAGCTGAGTAAGTAAATAAATAGTATAAATAAAGAAAAATCACATATATGGAATACAATCATAAAGAGATAGAGAGCCGCTGGCAAGAGCAGTGGAAAAAAGATAAAACATACAAGGCCGAAATCAATGCCGACAAACCTAAGTACTATGTACTGGATATGTTTCCTTATCCGTCGGGAGCCGGCCTGCACGTAGGTCACCCTCTTGGCTACATAGCCAGCGATATATATTCGCGCTACAAGCGTCTGCAAGGCTTCAATGTGCTGCATCCGATGGGCTACGATGCTTATGGTCTGCCCGCCGAGCAGTATGCTATACAGACAGGTCAGCATCCCGAGACTACTACCACTGTCAACATCAACCGCTATCGCTCGCAGCTCGACAAGATTGGATTCTGCTACGATTGGGACCGCGAAATACGCACTTGCGACCCCGAATATTACAAGTGGACCCAGTGGGCATTCATCGAAATGTTCAACCACTACTACGATACCAAGGCCGACAAGGCTATGCCTATCTGCGACCTGATAGCACACTTCGAAAATCACGGCACCGAAGGTATGCACGCCGCCGGCCGCGAAGTGTCGTTTACAGCCACCGAATGGAAAGCAATGGATGCCAAGCAGCAAAGCGACATGCTGATGAACTTCCGTATTGCTTACTTGGGCAACACGATGGTGAACTGGTGTCCCAAACTCGGCACTGTGCTTGCCAACGATGAGGTGAGCGAAGGCCTGTCGGTGCGCGGTGGCTATCCGGTAGAGCAAAAGCTCATGTATCAGTGGTGTCTGCGCGTGTCGGCCTACTCGCAGCGTCTGCTCGACGGGCTTGACCGCCTCGACTGGACCGAATCGCTCAAGGAAACACAGCGCAACTGGATTGGCCGCAGTGAAGGTGCCGAGATGCGCTTCAAGGTAGCCGATAGCGACCTCGAACTCGAGATATTCACTACTCGTGCCGATACAGTATTCGGTGTCACCTTCATGGTACTCGCTCCCGAGAGCAAGTATGTAGCAGAAGTGACTACTGCCGACCGCAAAGCTGAAGTTGAAGAATACGTAGCTGCGGTGAAGAATAAGACCGAGCGCGAGCGCATGATAGATAAGAAGATGACCGGTGTGTTCACCGGCTCGTATGCAGTCAATCCGCTGACAGGTAAGAATATACCTATTTGGGTGAGCGACTACGTATTGGCCGGCTATGGCACAGGCGCTATCATGGCCGTACCGGCGCACGACAGCCGCGACTACGCCTTTGCTCGTGCATTTGAACTGCCCATCATTCCGCTGATTGAGGGTGCCGACGTCAGCGAACAAAGTTTCGACGCCAAGGAAGGCCGCATGATCAACAGTGCTTCGGCCGAACTCAACCTCAACGGCCTCGAAGTGAAGGAAGCAATCGCTCGTACGAAGCAGTTCATCGAAGAAAAAGGCATTGGCAAGGTGAAAGTTAATTATCGTCTGCGCGATGCAATCTTCAGTCGTCAGCGCTACTGGGGCGAACCCTTCCCCGTATATTATAAGGATGGTATCCCCATGATGCTCGATATGGATAAGTTGCCCTTATTGCTGCCCGAAATCAGCGAATATCGTCCCACCGAGACCGGAGAGCCTCCTCTGGGCCGCGCCAAGAACTGGACTACCGAAGAAGGCTATCCGCTCGAACTGAATACCATGCCTGGCTTCGCCGGCTCGTCGGCCTACTACTTGCGCTACATGGATCCGCGCAATGCCGATTGCCTCGTGTCGAAAGAAGCCAATGGCTATTGGCGCCAGGTCGACCTCTACATCGGTGGTACCGAGCACGCTACAGGTCACCTTATCTATAGCCGCTTCTGGAACAAATTCCTCTATGACCTCGGTGCAGTATGCGAGGACGAGCCCTTCCGCAAGCTCATCAACCAAGGCATGATTCAGGGACGCACCAGCTTCGTTTATCGCATCAAAGAGACTAACACCTTCGTAAGCCTCGGATTGAAGGACCAGTATGATACTACACCCATTCGTGTTGACATCAGTCTGGTGAAGAACGACGAACTCGACACCGAAGGCTTCAAAAACTGGCGCCCCGACTTTGCCAACGCCGAATTTATCCTCGAGGATGGCAAGTATATGTGCGGCTACGCAGTGGAGAAGATGTCGAAGTCGATGTTCAATGTAGTCAACCCCGACGATATCGTAGAGCGCTACGGTGCCGACACCCTGCGTCTGTACGAAATGTTCCTCGGCCCGCTCGAGCAGTCGAAGCCGTGGGACACCAACGGCATCGACGGCGTGAACCGCTTCATCAAGAAACTCTGGGGTCTCTACTACAAAGGCGACGCTCTCACCGTCAACGACAGCGAGCCTGCGGCTGAAGATCTCAAGATTGTGCACACACTGATTAAAAAGGTGACTGCCGATATAGAAAACTTCTCGTATAACACCTCGGTGGCCGCGTTCATGATTTGTGTAAACGAACTTACACGTCGCAAGTGCGCATCGCGTGCGGTGCTCGAAGACTTGGTAGTGGTGCTTGCACCTTTCGCACCACACGTGGCCGAAGAGCTGTGGCACTCGGCACTTGGTCACACCACCAGCGTGTGCGACGCCGCATGGCCCAAGTGGAACGAAGAATACTTGCGCGAGACAAGCGTCACGTATGCCGTGTCGTTCAATGGTAAGGCTCGCTTCAACATCACCGTCGATGCTTCCATGCCTCGCGAAGAAGTTGAAAAGGTAGCCCTCGAACACGAAGGAGCGGCCAAGTGGCTCGATGGAAAGACCATTCGCAAGATTATCGTAGTGCCCGGCAAAATCGTAAACATAGTAGTTGGCTGATTACAATAATCCGACGTAATTAGCGTTACTATAAGGAAATAAACCGCCGCGATGAAAAGAAAGATAGTTTTCGCTACCAATAATGCCCATAAGCTTGAAGAGTTGCGCCGGATAGTAGGAGAAGGCTTCGAAATATTGTCGCTGGCCGACATAGGATGCCACGACGATATACCCGAGACGGCCGACACTATCGAAGGCAATGCACGCATTAAGGCTTGCTGGGTGCGCGAGCGCTATGGTTTCGATTGCTTTGCCGATGATACCGGCCTCTTTGTCGATAGTCTCGACGGGGCGCCGGGGGTGCGTAGTGCACGCTATGCAGCTTCAGAAGGCGAAGAAGGGCACGACAGCGCTGCCAACACGGCTTTATTGCTGCGCAATCTTCAGGGTAAGGCTGACCGCCGTGCGCGCTTTCGCACCGTCATTGCCTTGACCGAGGGCTCCGATGTCCGTCTATTCGAAGGCAAGGTCGAAGGCGAAATAATAGAGCAGCCTGCCGGATGCGGCGGCTTTGGATACGACCCCGTGTTCCGCCCCGAAGGTTGGACAAAGACATTTGCAGAGGCAACAGCCGACGAAAAAAATGCCGTCAGCCATCGTGGCCGAGCAACGCGCTTGCTCATTGACTATCTAAATGGTAAACAATAATTGCTACCTCACAATATAGCTTATATTATTAATATGATAAAGAAACTCACACTGCTGCTTGCTCTGTCGCTCGGATGGATTAGTGCTGCCGCTCAACATACTCCGGGTTCATGGAAAATAATTCCGATGGCCGGTGAATTTTTTGAGTCAGTGATTGATACACCCGAGAAAGTGTACTATCTGACCGGAGGTTCGCTTTACAGCTACGATAAGGAGTACAATGAGACGCTCTATTACACGCCCGGCACGCAAATATCGGACAGTGGTATAGCCTCGCTGCACTACAACACTAACAATCATTATCTGATGGTAGTGTACTCCAACGGCAACATCGACCTTATCTACGATGATGGCAAGGTAGTGAACATGCCTGAAATAAAAACGGCCAACCTCACCACCGGCAAGTCGGTCAACAGTGTTTTCTTTGCCAACAACCGCATATATATAGCTACGGAGTTCGGTCTTGTTGTCTACGATGATCAGAAGCACGCAGTAGCCGAGTCGGCTATCTATGGAGGCAAGGGCCTTTCGATAGTTATGGCCAACAATGATTATTTGTTCACGGTGATAGACTACAAGTTGTGCTATTCGCCGCTGAGCGAACGCCATAATTCGCTCGACAAATTTACTCCGATGAGCGGTGTGTCGATTGATCGTATTCTGCCGCTCGACGATGTCAATTTCCTCTACGTGGTAAACAAAGCTATCTATAAGATGCTGATCGACGTTCCTAACGGGTTTAAGTTCCAAAAAGTGGTGGATGTGCCCGGTCTGACATCGTTCTATCGCACAAAGGATGGCTATATGGCACTTAACGATAATGGTCTGACCGTGCTCGATGCCAATGGAGACTTGGTTGAGACTAAGGCTATTCCCGAAGAATTGTCGGATAATGTATTTGGCAGCCATAATGGACTGAAGGAAATATGGGCAGCCAACCACGACGGTATCGGTTGCTACGACTTGAGTGGCGCCACGCCCACCGTGTTGTCAGAGCGCTATCGTCCGGAGGCTTCGATTGACTTTGGCGCCGGCTTCTGCACTCCGTCGCCCGACGGTGCTTCGGTCTACGTCACACATCGTGGCATGAGCGAGGTTCATCCGGCCGGCGACTCGGGGTGGTCGCAGCACTTACCATTCATCTGCGAGCGCTACGACTGGGCCACTGGTGCTATCGTGCCCGTCTATCCCTACGGTGTGCGCAACACATCGAAGGAGTCGCAGGTTGAAGCAGATATGCGCAACAGTAAACTCTTCTACGGCGGCCCCGGCCCCACGGTTATTGACCCCGTCGACCCGGATTTGATTTATCATGTAAACAACTTCGAAGGAATTGTACTTGTAAAAGACCGCCAGGTTTTACGCGAAATTAATAAGGATATTATACCTATTAGTTTCTCTTGGGGCTCTCGTACTGAAGTATTGCAATTTGACCCCTTCGGCAATATGTGGATTGGCGGCTGGGCAAAGAGCAAAACAAATCCGTTTGTAGTGCTTCCGGCTTCGGCAGTGAGCAAATTGCGCAGCAATCCCGAATCAATTACATCAGCTGATTTTGAAGTGCCGTCGTGGCCTTCTACCGATGCAGGTAAGCTGGATATGCGCATGATTTTCGTTCCAAATACCAATAAGATGTTCTACATTCGTGGAGGATGGGGCGGTACTATTATAGGTGGTGACACACGTGGTACGTCATCGTGCACCGACGATGTTTTCGTAGTCTACAGCGGACTCGAGGATCAAGACGGTATCATCAATACTCCGCAATTTTATGATTGCATGGAGATTGACAAGGATAATAATATATGGATAGGCACTACAAGTGGTATTTTCATACTTAAAGACAAAACACAACTTGGAGTGTCGGGTTCGTCAAACCTCAAGGTAGTTCGCCCCAAAGTGTCGCGCAACGATGGCACAAACTATGCCGATTATCTACTCTCGAGCGAGACAGTTCTTGGTATAGCCATCGATCCGTCGAACCGCAAGTGGGTAGCAACTCAGGCTTCAGGTCTGTACCTGGTGAGCGCCGATGGCACAGAGATACTCGAACACTACGACATGGACAACTCACCGTTGATTTCAAATACAATCTATACGGTGGCTTGCGATCCGAATGGCAATGATGTGCTGATAGGTACTCCTGCCGGTTTTTATCTCTACAGTTCGACTTCAGCCCCGGCAGCCGATGACTATTCGGAAGTGTACGCTTTTCCGAATCCCGTGCGTCCCGACTACACCGGATGGATTACCATCAACGGACTGATGGATAATTCGCTGGTGAAGATTGCCGATATGCAGGGCAACGTCCTGTGGGAAGGTCGGTCGGAAGGCGGCATGGTAGTTTGGGATGGCTGCAACCGCGATGGTTCGCGCGTGCGCACCGGCGTCTACATGGTGCTGGCATCGCAAGGCGTCGATGGCTCGTCGGAAGGAGCGGTCACCAAGATTGTAGTGGTCAACTAATCGTAAATCGAATACAACTGAATATATCGAAAGGATGTGTTGCCCGGTGCACATCCTTTCGTAAACTATAATAGAAATGGTAGAAATACTTCGATATAAGGATGAGTGCGACAAGAGTCTCGGATTGGCCGGTATGGCTATAGCATTGATGGCTTGCGACGGTGAAAACTATCTGTCGTCGGTGTCGCTCGAAGAAGGCGAACAGCCATTCGACTTGGACGACGATTCGTTTTTGAGTGGTAATCCGCGCATCTCGGCCCGCTTGGTTTGGAACGATATGTTTGTACGTTTTCAGCTTATCACGGGCTTGGTAATAGGGAATATACTTTGTCGCCGACGTGGAGCTATGCCTACGAGCAAAGAACTTGCGGCCGTACGCGACTTTGTGCTGCGCGAAGGTGCTGCGGAATGTTCGCTCGATAACGACGAAATCGAAAGTATCTACAACAAGAATTTGTCGTTCTACCGCCGAATGTTCGGTCATCGACAGGTCATAGAGTTGGCCGAGTCTTTTGCCGCTCAGTTGCGCGTACAGCGCCGCATGAGCGCCGGCGAAGTATTTGATTATCTCAGCAGCCTGAACAATATGTAAGAGGCCCTACAGGGGTAAATTAAGTTCTTTGATACGTGCGTTGAGCGTGTGCACGTCGAAGTCCGGAAATAGTTGTTGCCATTGAGCGTAGAACTCCGGTGTGTGGTCGAAGTGGTCGAGGTGGGCCAGTTCATGAGTCATCACAGCGCGGCGAATATGCTCCGGCATAAAAATCAGTCGCGGAGCCAGGCTTATTTTTCCGCTCTCGGAGCAGGAGCCCAGCTTTGCCGATGAGCGTGTGATGCCAAAGTCGGTGACTCTACTTTGGTAGCCTAATTTTTCAACTATCGAGAAAAATTCCGGATATAGCATAATACCGGCCGGTCCGTAGGCACATTTTTCTATGAATTTTTTCAGACGTATCTGCATTTCGTCGTCGTCGAGAGTGCCCGGGGCTACACGGAATTCGTACCCTTTCGGTTCGCAGTCGAGTTGAGGAATGGCGTCGATGTCGCCGCGCCGGATGGTCGCTGATTCTACGACTCTGATACTTATCAAATCATTCGAAAAGCTATAGCCGTCGGAGTATTTTCGTCCGATATCAGGACGCATGGCCTGGATTTCGGGCGTCATGCGCTCGATGATACGGTGAAATTCAGATACTTCTATTCCGGCCGGAATAGTTACATGAATAATGTTGGCTTTCCAGCGCGCAGTGACTCGGCGCGCGGTTGACAATACTTTTATATTCATCCGACCAAGTACCGGATGAAAGTATTTTTGTGATACGACTACCCCCATGAGAGTTTGTTACGAAGTGTTTGAGCAAAATTAGTACCGTCGCAGCGAACTACTTTTATGACAAATGGTGCGCGGCCGAGGCGTGCAGGGCAGTCGAGCGGTGCGTGATACGAGCGGCCGTCGAGGGCTATACGATAGCTTTGTGCACGACTCTCGCAGCTGAATTCCAGCTCTGATGAGTCGGCCACAACCAGAGGTCGCATCGACAGCGAGTGTGCAGCTATGGGCGAGAGAACGAATACCGGCGCCGTCGGCTGCACGATGGGGCCGCCGACCGACAGATTGTAGGCCGTGCTGCCCGTCGGCGTGGCTATTAGCAAGCCGTCGGCGCGATAGTCGGCCAGCGGGCAAGAGTCGATGACTGCGTTTACGTCGATAATCGAAGCGCCTTCGGCCTTGGTGATAGCCACTTCGTTGAGAGCATACGGCCAGCCGGTCACGGCAGCGCAGTCGACTTTGATGAGCGAGCGCGACTCGATGTGAATCTTACCGTCGGCCAGTATGTCGGGCAGCGAGGTCAGGTCCTCGATTGGCAGCGACGCCAAAAAGCCCAAATGGCCGGCGTTGACGCCGATGATTGGTATTTCTTTGTCTGCAACCCAGGCTGCTGTGCGCAGAAACGAGCCGTCGCCGCCGATGCACACGGCATAGTCGGCCGTGAAGTCGGGCGTGTCAATCACGCGACGCACGCAGCCCAGCGACCGCGGTATCAGATATTTGAGATATGTATATAGTTTGCTGTGAACCACGGCTTCGTCGCCTCGGCGGCTGAGACATTCGAAGAATTCAGCGATGCGATTGATATATGGCTCTTGATGACGCGAGCCGTAGATTGCCAGTTTCATAGCGACAAGTATTTCATTAGCAATTCGTAGCGGTCGTGCAGTGTATCATCGTCGTCGGCCGGGTGGTCGCAGTTGAGCACTATGTAACCATAGCGCTCGAGTGAGCGGGCTACGGATTCGGGGTTGCGGTGGTCGACGCGCAGCGCTGCCACCACTTGCTGACCCTCGACTTCGAGCGAAGTTACGTTCAGATTGAGCAGGCGCGCATCGGCATCCTCCACAGCTCGAGCTATGCGCGAGGCTATGTAGTCGTCGTAGCTACACCCTATCAGCAGGCGGCTGGAGTCGATAATTGGAGGAAAAAACACTTCTATCGACTCTTTTTTGTCCGCTTTTAGTTGATTTTCTTTCGTCATTAGATTAATTTCGACTAATTTTGTAGTCGAAATCAGATACAAAATTACTATTTTTTTGTCAATTTCCATCCAATCAACCGAAAAGTTACAGCTGTGAACATAAAAAAGCCTGCGACACGCCTCAGTGTCAATATCAATAAAATAGCAACGCTGCGCAATGCGCGTGGTGAAAACCGCCCCTCTGTCGAGAAAGTGGCAGTCGATTGTCAGGACTTCGGCGCCCAGGGCATCACCGTGCATCCCCGGCCCGACGAGCGCCACATTCGCCGAGCCGACGTCTACGCTTTGCGCCCGTTGGTGAGAACTGAATTCAACATCGAGGGCTATCCCTCGCCCGAGTTTATGGAATTGGTGCTGCGCACTCGGCCTGAGCAGGTGACGCTCGTGCCCGATGCTGCCGACGCGCTTACCTCATCGGCCGGGTGGGACGTAGCCGCCAATGCCGAGTTTCTTAGCTCCATTGTCGACACTCTCAAGGACCACGGCATTCGTTCGTCGATTTTCGTCGGTACAGACCCCGAAGTAATTCGTGCAGCCGCCGCTACAGGTGCCGACCGCGTCGAGCTCTACACCAAGCCCTATGCCGATGCTTACGAGAACGACCGCAATGCAGCCGTCGCTCCATTTATCGAAGCGTCGCGCACTGCTCATAACCTCGGCTTGGGCATCAATGCAGGTCACGACCTTAACCTCCAGAACCTCGAGTTCTTCAATCAATCGCTCCCGTGGCTCAACGAGGTGTCGATCGGCCACGCACTCATCTGCGATGCTCTGTACCTCGGCCTCGAGCAGACTATCAAGAGCTACTTGGCCTGCCTGCGTTAAACCAAACGGCGATTTTTTTATCTAAGAATTTGAAAACATAAAATAGACAATCGAAAATGAACGAAACATCACCTTCTGTATGGGATATGTGTGTCGAAGGCGGTTGGATTATGATACCACTCGCACTGCTCGCTCTCCTAAGTATATACATATTTGTTGAACGTTTTCTCGTAATCCGGGCCGCTTCGCGCTACGACGACTCGTTCATGAAACGCATCCGCGACTATATCCACGAAGGCGAAATCGAAAGTGCCCAAAATCTCTGCAAGTCGAGCAATACCCCATACGGCCGTCTCATCGCCAAGGGCATCAGCCGTATCGGCCGCCCCATGAACGATGTGCTCGTCGCCATCGAAAACACCGGCAACCTCGAAGTCGCCAACCTCTCGAAGGGGCTGCCCTGGCTCGCAACTACCGCCGCCGGCGCGCCTATGCTCGGCTTCCTCGGCACGGTCGTAGGTATGGTGCAGGCGTTCTACTCGATTGCCAATGCCGGCAACGCCGCGCAGATCAACACCTTTGCCGGTGGTATTTACACTGCCCTTTCGACCACTGTTGCCGGCCTTATCGTCGGCATTGTGGCTATGTTTGCCTACAACTTCCTCGTGGCTCGTATCAATAAGGTGATGAACCACATGGAAGCACGCACCATGGAATTTATGGACCTTCTCAACGAGCCGGCATAACCTCTCCAACATTCTGATTATGGCTCTCAAACGTCCGCAAAATGTAATGGCCGAATTCTCAATGGCTTCGATGACCGACGTCATCTTCTTGCTATTGGTATTCTTCATGGTTACTTCTACCTATATTTTTCCGACAGCCATCGAAGTTAACCTTCCCGAAGGTGTCGAGCAGACTCCCGAAAAGCCCACAACTCGCGTCTTTATCGATAGCGAAGGTGCCTACTTCGTCAGCTTCGACGATGCAGAACTTGCGGCTGTGTCTGCCGATAGCTTGATACTCGGCCTGCAAAGTTACGTAGCCGCTCAGCCTGTAGACTCTGTGCCGGCTATCGCTGTATATGCCGACTCGGCCGTCGCTTACGGCAAGGTAGTTGAAGTCCTCAATATGGGCGCCGCCAACTCTATCAAAATGGTACTTGCCACCCGCCCCTCAGCCAGCCGATGAATCGCCAGCAAGTCATAGCTCTCGTCGCCACGTTGCTATTCACGATAGCCGTTGTGTTGCTCATGCAGTTCACGCACTTATCGTTGGCTGCTACCGACCGCTCATGGCCTCCGCCACGTCAGGGGCAAGTCTCAATGGCCGATGACGAATTGCTCTTCGACGTTATCGAAATGCCTCGCGCTGTCACCGGTAAAGCCGAGGAAGCATCTCCTGCTTTCAACGAAACCAGCCAGGAACGACTCTCAGAGCCCGAACCGATCAGTGGCGCAGATAAGGTTGATGCCGGACCGGCCGGCAAGCCTCAGCCGCCCGTCACCTCGACCAAGCCCTCGCCCGTGAAGAAAAAAGTTGAACCCAAGCCGGAAAAAACAGGCCCTTCTAAGGAAGAGCAAGAGCAAGAACGCGCCACACGCCGTGCAAACACCAACGTAAAAGGCGCTTTCGACCGCGCTGACGGCCGTAATAATACTCAGAATACAGGTACTACTCCCGGCGAATCGGGCGCGCCAAGCGGCTCCGATAAGTCAATCCACGGACGCGCCGACGGTAGCGCCAATGGCGGATGGGTGGTTCCCAACTATCGCCGAATCCCATCGACAGTTACCGGTTCTATCATCGTTAACGTGGTAATCGGGCGCGACGGTGCCGTCACCGACTTCACCTTTGTCGGCGGCAAGGCCCCCGCGTCGACCGACCCGACCCTCCGCGCTGCTGTCAAGAAAGAAATTCAATCGCGACGCTTCACCCGCTCGGACAACAACGCCCGCGATCGCGCTACGGCTCGCATCACCTACATCTTCGAGTAAACAGACTTTACAGTCATCGCTTGCATAAGCCGATTAGGGCGGAAAATACCAAAAAATTTTCCGCCCTCGCTAAATTCCACCCAAAAAACAGCTTTTTCGAGCCTAACTGTCACTTTATGAGATGAATAAGCACTGTACGCGCTATTATATTAACAAACTATAACATTCGTAAACAATAATTTTGTTGCAACCCCGTCGATGGTGTATTAACTTTGCATTGTCCAAAGAAGAAATCTTTTGATAACGTTTTGTTAGACTCACAATATATACTTGAATTTTGGTTATGAGGGAGGTGCGTTACTGCGAAGTAGCGCACTTTCATTTTTATATCCCCCCCACTTAATTTACTCAGCTACCGGATGTTACTTTTTCCGCCAGCGTTTTAAGATGGGGTAGAAGTCGAGCAGCAGGTTCTTGTATGCTTCGCGGCTAAGATTTTGACCGGTATGTTTGTTGAATTCTTCTACAAACTGCGAGCAGTGCTCAGCCATTTCATCCATCGTAAAGTTGCCGGTAAATGCACCATTATCGAAGCAATACTTGCAATAGTCGAAATTAATGTTGCCGTCGGCGTTTGCGCCACAATCCGCGTCCTCGGCCAAAGGCATGCCACAGCTTTGGCAGAATTGAGGCAGCTGACCGGGCACCAAATGCTTCTCTTTCGTCGAGAATGACGCCTCATAAGCAGCAAACTCCTCCGGCCTTTCATCAGCTACGAAATAGCCTTGCGGCGTGTGATACGTGCCTTCAATTCCATCGAGGTAACCCGGCAGTAGTTCTTGGGCCAGAAAGTACGGCACTTCACTCTCTTTCGGCTCGCCATGATAGTGAATACCCAGCGACGAGGCCACGACAAAGCCGGCATGCTTATAAAAATCGATATTTCCCTCTAAACACACGACAGCCACACCGAGTGCTTTTGCTTTGTCAAGCGCATAGCGTAGCAGCTGCAGGCCATATCCTTTACGTTGATAATCCGGGTGAATACTAATCGGACCAAGCGTCCACGCATCCACCTTGCAGCCATCGTCCTTTTGGATAAAAGCCTTCGCGAACATCACATGTCCGATAACGCGCCCCTGCTCCTCCACGACAAAATCAAGTTCCGGTATGAAATCAGGATTACTACGATACTGATTAAGTACGAAATGTTCAGTACACCCCGGGCGATAAAAATTCCAAAAGGCCTCGCGCGTAAGTTCTTCCACCCGGCGATAATCATCCGGCAGTTCCAATCTAATTTTCATGTTAAAAAATCCTTCCTTTAAAAAAATGATTTGTTATAAACGATTACCCGGCCATACCGAAATCCATAATACCCATCTGCAAATTTATAAAAAAAGCAATACACCACAAAAAAAGATGCAACATCTGTTTACGCGGAACCGTTGTTGCGTTGTTGCGCTCCGATAGGAGAAAATGAATGTATATTGACGCATCAGTTTTACATAATTCAGTGGTCATTCGGTTAAAGCCGCCGGAAAACCCCCTAAAGCAGAATTTATTTTTACGAACACGACACTAAATAATTTCTAATATTGTGAAAATATTTTTTAAATTTGCGTTAAGATTACATGTGTCATCTGTATATGGCCATGCAGTAAAACCATTTGCAATTGCAACGATTTTTAGATTAGTCAATATCGAGTTTAATAAATTGATTATGAAACTATTTAATCGAATAATTATTTTTTTCGAAGCATTATGTGCTTTGGGAATTCTTTGGTGCATCATAAGTGTCGTAACACCGACTACAAGGCCGGAAGATATTCTATCGGCGGTTGATTTGGAGCTATCAAATTATGATATACTGAATAAATCGGACAATCTTGATAGAGGTGCCTCTCGATTTGATAATTTTATATATGATGTAACTTTTCCGCAAGAAGACACGGCAGCATTGATTAAACAGATGCAAGATGGAGATTGGCAAAAGGAGAATGATATATATGTAAAAACAGTTGTTGTAGATGAAGCATTAACATACTCAGCATTTATAAACCCCCAATTAAGAACGGCAACACTGGATGTATTAATTGATGAAGACTATTCCTTAATCTATTATGTATATGCAATACTTTTCATTTTAGCGTCAACGTTTTTTGCAGTTATATGGGGGATTGTTAAAGTAATTAGTAAAATCAAAAACAGAAATCAGCAGACTCAAAAGAACATTTAAAGGGTCCATTCATCTAAAGGCGGCGGAAAGATGGGCTGAGAATTGCTCGGCGGCCAGTTCAGGGTAATGATGGATGAATGTTACCGAATTTTGGATATTTACTTGGAAGAATAAGGATAGACACAAAAAAAGCGGGGCGCGCTGTGGGCGTCCCGCTTTTTGGGTCGTATGGGGGGATTATTTCTTAACTACTTTGCCGCCTACGATGTAGAAGCCGGCGGGAAGTTCGCTCCAGGCAGCGTTGAGTTTGATGCCCTGGAGGTTGTAAACGTCGGCGTTTTCGTAGTCGTCAGCGATAACACTTTCAACGCCCGAAACGAAGTCATAAACTTTGGTGATGGGGTCGTTGGATGTGAGATTATCCATTCCGAAGGTGTAGCCGCCAATCGAGAGGGTGTAGGTGCCGCTAACGGTGGGAGCGGGGTCGAAAGTGGCCTTGAATGTGGGTACTTCGGCACCTTCAACAGCGGTGAGGGTAGCAGTAGCGAAGTAAGCATCAGCACCATAGCCGTTGCGCATAGTCACGCCATTGGGGTTATTGATAATAGCTTCGTCGGCACCATTGATGGTGATGGTGATTTCAGCGAGGCTTTCAATGCTGGTGAGTCCATCGGGGTTGAATGTGAATTCGTAGGTGCGGGGTTCAACAACGTTCCATGTCTTGCTGATTTCGGGCGAAGCTTGGCCATTGACGGTGAATGCGCCGGGGGCGATGTATAGCGAGAGCGCGCCGGCTCGGTTGAGGGCTTGTTCGTCGACAATGTTAAACATTAGGTAGTTGCTTTCGGCGCTCACTTCGAAACCAGTCTGATATTCGAGTTCGATAGGCATCATCGAGCCTGCGGGGGTGAATTCGAGCATCATGCTGGAGAGTAGCAAGTCGCTGAGCTGCACGCGTTGACCTTCGGGGAATACTACAGCTACGTAGAGCCATTCAGCGGCCATGATGTCGCCGGTGGGGTTGTATTCGGGTGTGAGTTCGACTTGTTCGCCGGCGAAGTTAAATGAGGTGAAAATTTCGGGAAGTGCTTCGTAGTCGACCACGAAGAAGCCTTCGGGAATCATGAGGCTGTAGGTGCCCATTGCTGTAGGTGCTTCAGCGAAGCTGATCTTGAATGAGGGAACAGCAGCATCTTCAACGGGAGCAACGCTAACCTGTGCAACCCACGACCAACCGAGGCGGAAGAGGATTTCGTCGTCGCCCATCGAGCCGTTGCGTTCGACTTTGGTAGCTTCGGGGAAGCTGATGATGATGTAGTTGAGCGAGTCGAGAGGGGTTTCGGTCTGTGCAGCGGGCGAGAATTCGTACTTGATGTCGGCCTCACCAATTTTGACGATGTGGTCGCCGGATGTGGTGAAGGTGTAAGCGCCGTCGGCATCGGCAGTGAGGGCTACGCCGTTGACTTTGACGGGAGCTTCGGTCGCAGGTTTAACAACGATTTCGGTGCCGTTGAATGCGGCGAGGGTCGTTGAATCGGCAGCGAGGGTGAAGTTTTTGTCGTATGTAACTTCGGCAGCAACATGTTTTTTGAATGTGACAGTAGAAGCCGTAGCAGTGGTTTTACCGAGATATACTTTGAATACGTCGCCGTCTTTGATAGTGGGATAGTAGTTGCCGCTATCGCTGTCGGGTGTGAGGTTGATAGCTTCGCCGTTGAGGACGAAAGTCAGCTTGTCGGAGCCGAGGTCGTAGAAGCCAAGCTGGAATCCGTTGTCGTAATCAGCATCGAATTCGACGGCGTTGTATCCCTGAGCGATTTGAATGAATCGATATGTGCCGGTGTATAAGAAGCCTTCGGGTTCGAAATCGAAGTAGAAGAAGGCTTTCGAATCGTTCTCAATCTTTTCGTTGATGAGGTAGAATACATTGTCGCTAATCGGATTGCTCACTGTAGCGTTGAGCGAGCCGTTGCGGGCGTCGCGCATCCAATAGTCATAGTCGAGGTAGTAGTTGACAGAGCCGTACTTTGAGCTTACGTCGAAGGTGTATTTGCGCATGGTGCCTGCGGGGACTGTGTAGGCGGGGTATTCGATGCCATCTTCGGTGAATGCCGGGAGTTCGACTGCATCGGTGACGAGTTCGCCTTCTCCGAGTTCGATTTTGGTGCCATTAACGCGCGTACCGGCATATAGTTCGATGCCGGCTGCATCGACGATATAAGCGGTGAATTGTACGTTCTGGTATTGCTTCTGAGTGGCGTTAATGTCGAGTTCGCCGGCGCCGGTGACGATGAAGTTGTTGATAACGGGCATGCCGGAGTAGTCAGTGCCGACGGTAACCGGTTCGCCGAGATATTTCACTTCGTTGATATCCCAATCTTCGCTGAAGCTGATTTTGAGCTGGTCGCCTGTTTCGGCTTGGAAAGAGCCGTTGGCGAATTCGACGAATGAGGCTTGAGTGAAGTTGTAGATTTGAGTGACGCATTCTACCGGGGTAGTGGCTGAGAATGTGACGGTCACTACCTGCGGCACGTCGCTATCGTTTTCATAAACGCGAACGTTGATGACGGTGCCGGGGTTGAGGTCGACGGTGTAGGGGTTCCACGTCTGTGTGCGAGTCACTTCATTGCCGTCGGCAGTAACCTTGTAGACTTCCTGACCGCTGCGAGGCGTGATAGTCAGCTGTTTGTCGACACTGGAGTCGAATTTGAATTTATTCTCGCCATCTTGCACTGCGAGTACGACGCCTGTGGTGCTGAGCATAATCTCTTTGAGCTTGCTGGCACCGTTCTCGACGTTGATGGTGAGGTCGTCGTTGAGCTCGAGTTTTTTAGTGGTGATAGTGAACGTGCGGCCGTTGTAGAGTGTGCTCGACATCGAAATCGAGAACTGCTGCGACGCGGTGTTGAGGCGAACGCTCTGCTGATTGCCGTCGTCGTCGACATAAGTGCAGCTGACGAGCTGGTAGCCGTTGGCTGCCTTGATAACAGCACTGGGCCAAGTCGACTTGTCGCGCACGATAGTGCACTCGGTGGCATTCTCGTCGATGTCGACAGCAGTGTTACCGACGCTCACTGCAAGGGCGCCCGGGTTGTCCCATTTGAGCGTGATTTGCACGTCCTCGGCGTTGGCGGTGAAGCCAAAAGCGCTAAGGATTAATGCGCAAACCAATGAGAAATAAAACTTTTTCATAGGGTTTTGAATAATAGGTTAATTATTATGGAATTTAACGACTTTTCCATTAGAGATGGCGATGTAAATGCCGGGGGCGAGTGTGGTGGTGTCCACTTCGCCAAGGCCTGTTGCTACGAGGATGCCGCTGGCGGTGTAGATGGAGATCTGTGCGTCGGCATTTACAGCCACTACGCTGTGGCCGTTGAAAGCGAGGTCGTGGGCATCGGTGGCTACGTCTTCAACGCCTGAGGTGCCAAAGCGCACGTAGCCGATATTTGGACCGATTTGTATCAAGTTCGAGCCATAGGCGTAGGCCATCATGATGCGATAGATTTGGCCTGACACGGCTTGTGGGAACGAGAGCGAGGTGGTGAATGTCTTGGTCTCACCGACAGCATCATAGAATACGGTGTGTCCGCCGTAGGTGTCGAGGGCGATTTGAGTCGGGTCGTCTTGGTTGGGCGAAGCGAGGCAAGCATACATCGGGTATGCGAAAGTACCATTCTTGAGAGTGACGTCGGCGCTAATCTGAATGTCGCGTCGGTTGTCGCAGTTGTAGACGATGACATCCTGTCCGTCGACGGTTTCGGTAGCTGAGGTAGCATTGATTACCACAGGAGCGGCGGTCGAGAGGGTCGGAGCGCCGGGATTAGGTTTGAGTACTAAGGGCAGAATGTTGCCGGAGCTGTGTATGTTATAGGTTGTCTCGTCGAGGAAGAGTAATGTCACGAATAAATTCTCGGTGCAGTTGAAATTCTGGTCGAGCAAATACAGGGGAGTGGTCCATTCGCGGGTGACGGTCTGTCCGGCGGGCACGGTGAGCATGATGCTTTCGCCGAGCATCACGAGGCTGTTGTCGTAAGCGATGCAAGGTGCGAAACCGCGCGAGAGTTCAATGTCGGTGGGGTTTTGTACGGTAATGCTGAAACGGTTGGTGATGCCGTAGATAAGTCCGCCGATAACTTTGCTTGACACGACTACGAGCTCGGCACCTTCGATATTATTGACGGTGTATGAGTTGCCTTCCTTCGAGAGGGTGAAGTGGTCGGTAAATCCCCAAGCCGGCACGACCGACACCCAATCAGCGCCGTCGACTTCGGGGTCGCGAATTACAATCGACACGTCATAATTGCCATCGGCAAGTCCGGCTTTAGGCAGGTCGACAACGAGGTCGAAGAGGCTTGGGCCGGTAGCATTGCCCGGAGCGAGCTGGAAGCGCTTGTCGCTGACCGAAACGACGGTAGAGAACGGCGACGATGTGTCGGTGCTCATAATCCGCGCGCCGAATTCGACTTTGAGTGTTTCGGGATTGTAGTTGACCCACATTGCGTCGGACTGTCCGACGAGGGTTATAGCGAGCGAGTCGCCGGAAACAGAGCCTTCGAGCGAACCTTGTTGGATGAGAGTAGCGGGGCGTTCGATAGCGGGCTCGCCTGTGGGAGGCTGAATGCCGAGTACGATGTCCTGGGTGAAGTTGTAGCCACCGCCTGCTCCGCCACCGGTGCCGAGGGCGTAGGGGTCGAGAGCGTCGAGCGAGAAGTAGCCGTTCGACATGCCGGTCCAGCCCCAATTGAAGTGGAAGTAGCCGTTGCCGTCGTATCCGTCGCAGACGAACGAGTGTCCGCCGCCGATGTACGAGCCGCCGCCATACAGGATGGGGCCGCAGTCGCGCAAGTTATTGTAAATCATTTCTTCCCACTGAGAAAGCGAGTAGCAGGCGCGAATTTCGTACGAGAGGTTAGGGTCGTAGTTGAAGTAGCGCTTCAGAGCCTTTGCAATGTTCATGGCCAGGGCGCCCGACGAGTCGATGCCGTAGTCCATGCGCACGCTGAAACCGGCAGCTTTCATCAGATAAGCGACGGCGTTGGCTTGCTCTTCGGTCCAGTTGTTGTCGGCGTAGATGTCGAGCATGTTGTCCCAGTCGAACTTTCGGAGCGAAAAATCGAGAGATAAACGCTTCTGAAGCGACTCCGATTGGTAAGTGATAGAGCCCTTGCCCTTTTCGGGATATTTCCAGTAGTTCATGACTTGCGCCATGGCCGTGGCGACGCAGCCGGTATAGGTGCGCTGGGTGCCGTAGAGCGGGCATTGGTTGTTGAAAGGCTCGCCTTGGTCCCATTCGGTGGTTAGCATCGGAGCGATTGCCGGGCGTTCGGCCGAAGAGCGCTTTTGGGCCTTAAGGCCGTTGTCGTTGAGCCATTGAATTTGCTTGGAGTATTCTTGGAGCCACCATTCGAGAGCGGGTGGCAGGCTGTCGCCTACGAGCGCGCCTTCGTCGGAGTAACCGAGCAGAGGCATGGCGCAGTCGTCGGCGCTGAGCACCATATATCCGGGACCCTTGGCAGCTTCGAAAACGTAGATGGCGGGCTGTCCGTCGGTGGTGCTGACGGTGTTGACTAATCGAGGAGCCACACGCACACGAGCCGGGGCGCGGTTGCTGCCTTCGGCGTCGTTGTTGAGGCGAGCGAGAGCCTCGGCCGGAGTGATTGGAGCGCCGAGCATAGCGGGCGCGGCGGCAGCCGCCAGAGCGGCCAAAATGATATGTCGTAATGTCATTTCTTGATAATCTTCTTAGTTACGTCGCCTTGGCGAACAATGTACAAGCCGGTGGCGAGGTCGTTCAAGCCGGCGAGGTTTTCGATGGTGGCGATGCGGATGCCTTGGAGGTTGAATACCTCGGCGGGAGCGTCGGCAAGGTCGATGTCGGCCGTGATGTCGCGCACGCCGGTAGCCCAGTCGAAGGGAAGGCGATACAGGTCGGAGCTATAGGTCTTGCCGTCCTGGCCGCTAAATGCAACTACCAGAACAGGATAGTTGGCGGTTTCATACGAATAAATCGAAGCGAGCGGACCGCGTTCGGGGTCGGTGCTGACAAGGAGCAAGTCGCGACCTTCGGGATAGTCTTCGCACAGAGCGGTGGCGATGAGGAGCTCTTCGACCTTGGTCTCGTTGTCCTGGCCGCGCTTGATGAGCACCATGTACTCCATATTGTCGTCGGTGTGGAAGTATTTGGGCGACAGAGCGTTGACTGTCAGGTAGCTCATGGCGTAGTAAACGTATTTGCCCATATTGACGCTTTCGAAGTGGTCGAGCGAGCCGTCGGCATTGAGCCAAGCGAAGCGCATGTACGTATTGTCGTCCATATCGACAGGATACTGCATTTCGGCTACATACTTATACGAGTTGCCCGATACGACACGCTGAATGTTGGTAGTCATGGGGTCGGGGTCGGAGTCTTCGACTTCGATGAGGTTGGAGAATTGAGCAACTTGCTTGCCCGAGACGAGGTCGACAAATGTGAAGATAGCATTGCCGGCGCTGTCGTATGTGATGAAGAAAGCCTGAGGTTCGAAACCGGACAGGTCGCCGAGGCTGACTGCCGAGTAGGCATTGCGGAACAGGGTGGTGCGCACGGTGCCATCGGGCTCAACGATGTAGTACGAATTCACGAGCGACTCGTCGTTGCCGACATATTTGTTACCGGCGCAGACGATGAAAGTGGCTTGGCCGTCGTTGCCGTAGCCCGAGAAGTTGATGTCGCCGCGATAGCGCAAGTCGCCAATCGAGTAGTAGGTAGCCAAAATTTCGGCACCTTCGTCCTTGGTGACATTGACCTCGGTGGTTTGAGCCAGTTGAGCGTCAGTTGCACCCAGGCGGAAGATTTCGATGATTAGCGAGTTGTTCTCGCGCATGCTCAAATCCTCGTCGTAAGAGTAATAGGGATTGTAGAACGACTCTTTATAGCGCGAGAATACGGCATAGGGGATACCATTGTCGCTCATGGTGATGAGCATCGGTGTGTTCTCCTGGTCGCCGGGGAGGCACTGCAGCGGTATTTTGTGCGACAGAACGCGGTTGAGCTCGCCGTTGGCGCTGACCTTGCCATAGATATCGAATTGCAGGTTTTGAGCCATGATGTAGTCCCATACGGCTTCGGTACCATCTTGGTCGTAGGGATATTCGCCGCTGTAGTCTTCAACCATGAGGGTCATGTAGACATTTTCCTCGCCACCCTCGACAGTGGCATCGAGTACGTCGCCGACCATGCCGGGCATCGTTGCTACAATCACGTCGTCGCCCTGCTCATCCTTCTGTCCGTTGATTTGATAGACGACCGAGCGATAGTGGTTGATACCCGGCTGCCAGTTGACGGCGAGGCAGACCACGACTTCGTAGTTGTCGTCGTCGTTGAAGAATTTCGATGTAATCGAGGGGAGAACTTCGCACTGCACTACGCGCTTTTCACCATCCTGATAGTCCATTTCGTCCTTGATAGTTCCTACGTGCTGGTGATTGGCGTCGTATATGTCGATTGTGTACGACTTAAGGATGTAGTCGGTGAAGTAATCATATTTGATAGCTTCGTTTTCGAGCTGCAAGGTGTAGTACCACACTTCGCCGTTCGGGCCGTCGATGTCGCCTAAGTCCGAAAAGCCATTGTAGCTGAGTTCGGGAGCCGGAGTGTCGACCGAGGCAGCGCTCTTTTGTGCATGTGCGAGCAGCTGGCGGTTAGCAGCTTGAATTTTGTCGACGCGCGGGCCACTGAAGGCCGTCTCGGCCTCAAACTGGTAGAGATGTTTGGTCAAATCAAACTGAGCGGGCGCAAGCGACCGCGTACCGGCTGCAACGGTCAGCGTCGAAAACAACGCGGCAGCAGCCAATGTTAGAGTAGTTTTTTTCATCAAATTGTTATTGTTGTTATTAGCTAATATTTCTTCATAGGTAGGCCGATAGTGTCGGGCTTTCGGTAATAAACCTAAATACACTGCAACTTTTTTAATAAATCATTAGTCACTGCCTATAAATGCGTTGCAAATTTAAATAGAATCGCGCACATACGCAAAAAATAAAAAGTAAAACATGCTATATAACACAAATATTCATACAATTTCTCCGTCATACTTACGTTGTGGGCTGTGTCCGGTCGGGTGCGATAAGCCCCGATAGCATTTTTTTTGGCATTTTATCGGCTCTTTTTTGGCACAAGTGCAATTTTTCATTAATTTTGTGAACAAAAGAAAAATCAACCACGACAATGCGTACAAAATATACAAGAGTACTACTGAAGTTGAGCGGCGAATCGCTCATGGGCAATCAGGGCTATGGCATTGATACCGAGCGCCTCAATAGCTATGCCGCACAAATCAAAGAAGCTGTCGACGACGGCGCGCAAATCGCTATCGTCATCGGTGGCGGCAACATTTTTCGCGGCCTCAGCGGAGCCTCGCGCGGTTTCGACCGCGTCATGGGCGACCAAATGGGCATGTTGGCCACAGTCATCAACTCGCTGGCACTGTGTTCGGCTCTCCGCGGCATAGGCCAAGGGGCCCGTGTCTTCACCGCCCTCAATATGTACCCCATAGGCGAATACTACAGCAAGTGGAAAGCCATCGAAGCCCTCAAACACGGCGAAGTAGCCATCATCGCCGGAGGCACCGGCAACCCCTTCTTCACCACCGATACCGGCGCGGCACTGCGAGCAGTCGAAGTTGAGGCAAACGTCATGCTTAAAGGTACTCGCGTCGACGGCATATACACCGCCGACCCCGAAAAAGACCCCACAGCCACCAAATTCGACGTCATCACCTACGACGAAGTCTACAACCGCGGGCTCAAAGTTATGGACCTCACCGCCACTGCTTTGTGCAAAGAAAACAAGATGCCAATCATCGTCTTCGACATGGACACCCCAGGCAACCTCGCAAAAGTACTCGGCGGCGACGAAATCGGCACGCTTGTGAAAATTTGACTCACATAAAAACTCATATATTATGACCGACCCGAAAACTTACCTCGCACCGGCCGAAGAAAAAATGCAACTGGCCGTGGAATTTCTCGACGAAGCACTGGCACACATCCGCGCCGGCAAAGCCAACCCGAAGATCCTCGACGGCATACGCGTCGACTACTACGGCAGCAAAGCCCCGCTGAGCAACGTGGCAAACATCTCTGTGCCCGATGCTCGTACCATCGTCATTACCCCTTGGGAAAAATCGATGTTCAAAGAAATTGAAAAAGCTATCATCAACTCAGAGCTCGGTATCACGCCCGAAAACAATGGCGAAGTTATCCGCCTGAGCATTCCCCCACTGACCGAAGAACGCCGCAAGAACCTCGTAAAGCAGTCGAAAGCTGAAGCCGAACAAGCAAAAATCTCGGTGCGCAACGCCCGCCGCGACGCCATCGACGGCCTCAAGAAAGCTGTAAAGCAGGGCATGCCCGAAGACGTCGAAAAAGATGCCGAAACTTCGGCTCAGAAGATGCACGACAAATATCTGAAGAAAATCGACGAACTCTTCGCAGCCAAAGAAAAAGAAATCCTCACCGTGTAATCACACCGTCGGAGCCCCACCCACACAAAGCCCAGCCCCCTCGGCCGGGCTTTCGTCTTGTATAACTATCATGTCATACAAGACGAATCGCCATATAAATAATTTATAGACAAATTATTACGATAAATTTTGTCAACTTTACTATCAAACTCTCGACTTGCATCTTCCAAATAAAGTAGGGACAAAAGCACCACCTTTACAAACAAAATAGGAAATATATAACAATTAGATATGAAGACGGTAAGAGTATTTATTGAACGAAGCAAAGATGGCTCTTTTGGCGCCTATATGCCTGACGATAATCATCTTGGTTGGGGTGTTCATGGAGATGGACCCACTGCCAATGACGCTATTGCTGAGTTTAAGTCAGAATATGAGGATATGAAAGCTTTCTTTATGGAAGAAGGTAAGCCTTTTGAGGAAGTGAATTTCGCCTTCTCTTTCGACCTCCCCCTCTTTTTTGGCCTATTACGCGGATATTTTCTCATATAAAGGGCTCTCAAATATCACAGGAGTATCGCCTGCACAATTATCTCAGTACGTATCGGGGTATCGTACTCCTTCGACGAAGACTTCCGAAAAAATACAGAAAGCACTTAATTCCTTCGGCAAAGAATTAAGCCAGTTACAGCTTGTTTGATTAACACCTTTAGCATTACTCGAGCAGGCTGCGCCCTCGACCATCAAGGTGTGGGGCGAGTATGCTATTTGCTGTGATGCAAAATTTTTGTAACTTTGTGGGTTGAAATTAATTGAGACTATGAAACGAGAATTGTTTGCGATAATGATGCTGGCGGCATCGGTAGCCTCGCAGGCCGAAATACGCAGCTATACCATAGAATTTGGCGCTGAATATGCGTCGACTGAGTCGCTGGACAACAGCAACTTCACTACGGCAGTGGCTAAAGGCCGCGGCTACATCGAATCGGTGACCAGCGTGGTCAACGTCTTCCCCGAAAAAGATTGCATCAAGCTGAGTTCGTCGAAAAACGATGGCAAATTCAACATACATCTGACCGACAACGCATCCATCATTCCGGAGTACTACGTAGTGAACGCAGCGCGCCACACCAGCAATCGCGACGCCGAAGCCTCGATCATGCTCAATTCCGAGATTGTCTACATCGACAACACCGAGTTCGCCGACTATCGCATTGACATCCCGGCAATAGCACCGCAAAAAATTTCAGCCCTGACACTTGATGCCACTAAGCGCGTGTATATCAAGTCGATAACCGTCTACTACGACTCGGCCAACGGCATCGTAGAGCCGGAAAAAGAGCAGGTGGCAGCCCCGGTGATGACTCCGGCCGGCGGAACATTCGCTGCCGGCAGCACGATCACTATGACGTGTGCGACGCCCGATGCCGAAATCCGTTACACCACCGACGGCAGCGACCCCGCCGCATCGTCGCAGCTCTACACATCGCCACTGGCGCTGCAAGCCGATTGCTATCTGAGCGCTCGCGCTTTTAAGGACGGTATGCAGCCCAGCGAACTGACTGCGGCAGCGTTTTGGATTGCCGACGAGGGCAATGAAGTGTCAGCACACTTCAACTTCAACGAGCCGGCAACGCTGACTCCGGCCGTCGCCGAACCGGCCAGCAAGGAGTGGGTGGCGCTCGATGGTCGCTCGTTCAGCAGTTCTTACGCCTCTCTGGCCTTCACCGCCTCCGACGAGGGTAACACCCACGTACGCATCTACCACTCGTACGACGCCGGCTGCGACCTGCGCATCTACGATGGCGACCGGCTGACGGTAAGCACTACGTCGCCATCGATGTACTTGGCGCGCGTGGTGTTTGAGTTGAGCGAATCAGGCTCGTCCGACATCAATTTCACGACTGACTGTGGCGAATTCGACTACTACAGCAGCACTTGGACTCCGGCCGAGGGCGACGAACCGGCCGCGAGCGTTGTCTTCACCTCCGACCGCCAAAGCCGCGTGAAAAGCATCACTGTGTATCTAAAAGGCGTACAGGGCATTCCCGGGCTCAACTACGACCGCGACGAACCGGCGACTTACTACAATATCAACGGAGTGCGCATCGATTCGTCGAACCCCACCCCCGGCTTCTATATCCGCGTAACACCCTCGGATGCTACTAAAGTCGTGGTAAAGTGACCGATATTCATTAGCAAACACCTCGTGCAAACTTTTCTCGCACCTTAAAACGATAAATATGAACAAGATAAAAGAATGGATACGCAACCCGCAGGTTTGGGGGTTCTTCGTGTCGATAGGCGTGCTGATCGTGGTATCGGTACTCTTCTTCTACCCCGACAACTTCGACGGCAACTCGCTGCGCCAAGCCGATATGCAACAAGGTGCGGCCAACGGCCAGGAAGGCAAGGCCTTCTTTGAAGCTACCGGCGAGCAGGCATTGTGGACCAACTCGCTATTCGGCGGCATGCCCACGTTCCAAATTTCGCCCACTTACCCGTCGAACCGCCTATTCAACTGGCTCGACACGCTCTACGGCCTCGGATTGCCCGCGCCGTCGAATCTGCTGTTCATGATGATGGCCGGCTTCCTGATTCTGCTCTTTGCCTTGCGCCTGCGCTGGTACTACGCGCTGATTGGGGCGATAGCCTGGGGCTTTTCGTCGTACTATGTGATTATCATCGGCGCAGGCCACATCTGGAAGTTCGTAACCCTCAGCTACATACCGCCCACGATTGCCGGCCTGGTGCTCAGCTATCGCGGCAAGTATGTGGCCGGCGCAGCCATGACGGCCATATTCGCCATGCTGCAACTCAACGCCAACCACCCGCAGATGTCGTACTACTTCGCATTCGTGATGGTGGCACTGGTGATTGCGTGGCTCGTCGAAGCCCTGCGCGCCAAGAAGGTACGTCGCTGGGCCATTGCCTCGGCCGTGACCCTCGGTGCAGGCTTGCTAGCCGTCGGCGCAAACCTCCCCAGCATCTACAACACCTACGAATACTCCAAGGAAACGAAGCGCAGCCAGAGCGAGCTGACGCCGCTCCAATCGGCCACTACCGATGCGCCGGCATCGCGCCCCACCGGCGGCATGCCTCGCGAGCAAATCGTGGGCTGGAGCTATGGCCTGTCTGAGTCGTTCTCGCTACTCATTCCCGACATCAAGGGCGGTGCCAGCGCACGCCCCGAAGGCGGCCGCATGGTATATATGGGGCTTGATCGCCTCGACGGAGCCTCGGCCTATGCTCAGACCCCGGCCTCGCAGCTGCTGCCCTACATGCCTCAGTATTTCAACGGCACCGAAGGCACCAACGGCCCTGTCTACGTAGGCGCAGTGGTGTGCCTGCTGTTTCTGCTGGGCTGCATCATCGTCAAGGGACCCGTCAAGTGGGCTTTGCTGATCGTGACCATCCTGTCGCTGCTGCTATCGTGGGGCGATAACTTCGCATCACTCACCGACTTGTTTATCTACCACTTCCCGCTCTACAACAAGTTCCGCGCCGTCGAGAGCATCCTCGTCATTGCCGAGTTCACGATGCCGCTGCTGGGTATCATGGCGCTGGCTAAGGTGCTCAGCGAGCCCGAGAGCATAAAGAAATACGCACGTCCGCTCTACATCGCCGGCGGCCTATGCGTGCTGCTTTGCGCAGTCGCCTGGCTTGCCCCCGGCATCTACGGCGACACCATCACCGATACTGACCGCGAGACATCGGCCTCGCTTGTGCAGCAGGTGACACAGCAAGCCAAAAATAGCGGCTACTCGGACGCCGAAGCTCAGCAAGTAGCCTATCAGTATTCGCTGGCCAACCCCGACAATGCCACGATTGTCGAAAGCCTTCGCGAAGGCATGGTGCGCGCCGATGGCCTGCGCTCGCTATTCTTCGTGCTGGTAGCCATGCTGGCCATCTATGGCTACATGCGCGGCTGGTGCAAAGCCCGCGTGTCGGCCGCCATCATCGGCCTGGCCGTGCTCATCGACCTCTACGGCGTCGACAAACGCTATGTGTCGCACGACAGCTTCGTAGAAGTGACCGCCTCGGCTCCCGAATTTACGCCCGACGCCATCGACAAAGCTATCCTTCAAGACACTTCATACTATCGCGTGATGGACGTACCCGGCTTCGACAGCCCCAACCGCTCGTACTTCCACAAGATGCTCGGCGGCTACCACGCAGCCAAGCTCAATCGCTACGAAGACCTCATCCAGCGCCGGCTGGGTCTGGTGGCGCGCGCCGGCTACTATCCCGAATTGCGCATCGACAGCGTTGTAGCTGCATATCCGGCTGACACGCAGGATATGGTGAGGTCGCTCCGCGCCGGCTACCATGTGCTCGATATGCTCAACGCGCGCTACATCATTACCGGCGACGCGCAGCAGCCTCTAATAATCAACCCCAACGCCCTGGGCGCCGCCTGGCTCGTCGATTCGATTAGCTATGTGGCCGGAGCCGACGCTGAGATGCAGGCCCTCGAGACCCTCGACCCCGCTCGCGCCGCCGTGGCCGACGAGCGCTTTGCTGCTGTGCTGGGACAGGCATCAGGCAAACTCGCCGACTCCGACACCATCAAGCTCACGGCTTATACTCCCAACCGACTCAGCTACGTCAGCGACTCGCAGACCGATGCCATCGCCGTATTCTCCGAGGTGTGGTTCCCCTGGGGCTGGAAGGCCACCATCGACGGCAATCCCGCCGAGCTGGGCCGCGTCAACTACGTGCTGCGCGCGTTGGCCATCCCTGCCGGACACCACGATATCGTCATGACCTTCGACCCCGACTCGCTGCACACCACCGGAGCTGTAGCCTACGCTTGCGTATCAATTATCTACCTGCTACTCTTGGCAGCACTGTTCGTTGAATACCGTCGGAAGTGGGCCTGATAGATAAAATTAAGCGGCAACGACATTCGCGAGGCTTCGGCGTGCACTCGCCGTCGGCCTATCGCTATGTGCGCGAGGTGATACGACTGCCTCGCGGCATGAGCTACTATGCCTATGCGACGTTGCCGGCCACGACTGCCCCCGTCGACTGTCGCCTACTCTACCGCATAATCCTCGATTTGCAGCCGACGACATACACCGTAGCTTGCAATGACCCCGAGCAAAAGCGAGCCATCGAAGCGGTGGTTAGCGCTGCCGCTCCCGACGCCAAATCAGTCGACACCGCCGCCGATTTGGCTATAGTGTGCGGCAACACCGACTTCGCACTCGACTATCGCGTAGCCGTAGTCGCACCGGCCTCGCATCCGCTGGTCGAGCGGCGCTGTCGGCGTGCCGGGTCAGGCCACATCTATCGCAGCTCGTCTGCAGCAATCGTCCGCGAAGACTCGAACGTGCCATTTCAAGTCTTCGACATCGCGTTTTGACGCGCAATCTATTGCCGGCGAAACGCCCCTTTTGTACATTTCGCTACTTGCGCAATGCACACCAAAGTGTGCATTCTGAAAGATTGTTGTTGGTAAATTTTGGAAATTGTGGTCATTTTTAGATAAAAATATGTTAAAATACCACTTTATAGTTACAATTCTAATTATTTATAGTACTTTTGCAAAAATACTCTCCAATTATTAAAAAGCTCTCATTTCTCCGAAATTATGGAAAAAATTGACAATCTTGACAGAAAAATATTACAAATAGTCATGCGCAACGCTCGCATCCCCTCGAAAGACGTGGCAGTGGCCTGCGGCGTGTCGCGAGCAGCCATTCACCAGCGCATCCAGCGACTGATTGAATTGAACGTAATCACCGGCTCCGGCTACCATGTAAACCCCAAGGTCTTGGGCTACACCACTTGCACGTATATCGGCGTAAACCTCGAGCGCGGCGCTATGTATCGCGACGTTGTTCCCGAGTTGGAGAAAATTCCCGAAATCGTGGAATGCCACTTCACAACCGGCCCCTACACCATGCTCATCAAGCTCTATGCTCGCGACAACGAGCACCTGATGGACCTGCTCAACAACAAAATCCAGATGATTCCAGGCGTGACGGGCACGGAAACCCTCATTTCGCTCGACCACTCAATCTCGCGCGAAATCCCCACCACCGTCAACATATAATCCTGACCTTTCAGGACCGCATACAACATCTCCGCAGCAAACAAAGCCGCGGAGTTGCTTTTTTATACACTCCCGCAAAAAAAGCTTTTTGCTACAAAAGATAAATAAAACAATAGCGACCACGCCACCGGCAATGATCGCTATTATTTTATTCAGCGTGTCTCCGCTCTATCACATCATCAAAATGCCCAGCGGAGCGGTGATAAACGCCAATACTATTGCGAAAATCAGGAGCCACTCGGTAGCCTCGGACATGCGTCGGGCGCCTTCGATGTCGCCGGCATTGTAGCGCGACGACGACATGGAGCCGGTAATGATGGCTGCAATGCCGAATGGCGAGCAGCATATCACGGTCAGCACTATCGCCCAGGCCAGGTGTGTGGGCGGCTGCGGAACCGGCATTTTGGCTTGCTGCGGCGCGGCCTGTGACTGCGCAGCTCGCATTTGCTCGACCGGTGTCGGCGGCGGCGTGGGCCGTGGCTCACTGAAGAGCACGGCTGTGGCCGGCGCAGCCGAGGCCGGCAACCAGCCGGTGAGACCTTCGTACCACACGGGCGTATCGGGGCCGATGGCCATAGCGCGCAGCTCCGGCAGGTCGTAGGGGCCTTGCTGCATGCCGTTGAGGTGAATCCAGATTTTCATCAGCAGTAGTTATCAGAAGAATTTGGTTTCTTTGCCGAGGATATCGCTCAGCAGGTTGTTGGCCAGGCGCGAAGCTCCCAAGCGGAAGTATTCGTTGGAGAGCCACTCTTCGCCCAGCACTTCCTTGACGATGGTGTAGTACTTAACGGCGTCTTCAGTGGTGGCAACGCCGCCTGCGGCCTTGAAGCCGACCATAGTGCCGGTAGCTTCGTAGTACTCCTTGATGCACTGACACATGACGTATGCAGCTTCGAGCGATGCACCGGGGAATTCCTTGCCGGTCGACGTCTTCAGGAAGTCGGCGCCCGAGTAGAGCGACAGCACCGACGCTTTCTTGATCTTCTCGGCGGTCTTGAGCGCACCGGTCTCGAGGATTACTTTGAGGCGAGCATCGCGGCAAGCATCCTTCTGCTCAATGATTTCGTCGCATACGGCTTCGTAGTCGCCGTCGAGGAAGTTGCCCACGTTGAGCACGATATCAATTTCGTCGGCACCGCCAGCTACTGCGAGCGCAGTTTCGGCGATTTTCACCTCATTGAACGTCTGCGATGCGGGGAAACCGCCCGACACACAGGCGATGTCGACGCTGGTCACGTCGAGGACGGCACGAACTACCTGCGCAAAGTTGGGGTACACGCAGATGGCGGCCACGTTCTTCAGCATCGGATATTCTTCGTCGAAGGCGTTGACGCGCTCGGTGAAGTCCGCTACCGACTGAGGCGAGTCGGTAGCCTTCAGCGTGGTGAGGTCGATGGTGTTGAACAGGAACTTATATACTTCGGTGTTGTTGTTTTCTTCGAAGTGTTCGGCAATGATTTTTTCGACTGCGGTAGCCACGGCAGCATCGTCTTCGATGACGGCGCTCTTGGCAATGGCGTCTTGATACTTGTCGCTCATAATATAAAGTGTTAAGTGGTTTTGTGTCAGGGTTGTTTGAGTTTCGGATTTTCGAGGTGTCGGCGTGCGTCGCGCGTGGTTTTCTTCTCGAGATTGCGGGCGAAGGCATCGGCCAGGTCGATGCCGCTTTGGTTGGCGATGGCCATCACGACCCACACCACGTCGGCCAGCTCATCGGCCAGCGTGTCGGCCTCGCCGACTTTGAACGACTGGTCGCCATATCGGCGAGCCATGACGCGAGCCACTTCGCCGGTCTCCTCAGCCAGTACGGCCATGTTGGTCAGAGGCGAAAAATAGCGCACGCCCACCGACGTAATCCATCGGTCGACGATGTCCTGCGCCTCGCGCAGCCCGATATCGTCTATTTTCTTTTCGTCCATACTTGCCAAATGCAATGATAAGCAAAATTAGTAAATTTTCGCGACTATCACCCACGTTTTACGATTTTTTTCACTCGGTGGACGAAGGATGATGGTTTATAGTTGGCAGGGCGCGGGATTTTTCGTATTTTTGCCGGGTATGAAAAGTAAAGCGTTGATATTGGCTTTGGCAGCATGTGCGCCGATGGCAGCGGCTCTGTTCGCGCCGGCTCCCTCGTCGGCTTCTGTAGCTCGCAGCGAGGCCTCGGGGCTGAGCGGTGCGGCGTTGGCGTCGTATGTCGCCGACCGCTTTCGGCCGTCGACGTTGCCCGACTCTCAGCCGGCGGCGTGGTGGGCCGATGCCGATACGCGCATGGCGATCGTCCCGGCCGAATGGTGGTATGCCGACGCGCCGACCGATGCTTACAACGAATTGCTTGGGCCGGCGGCACTTGCCACTGCCCGTGGAGCCTACATCCCTGGCGATGTGACTCGCGTCAATACAAGTGGCACAGACTGGGCCGTCGGCGTGGCGTCTCTTGGCTCAACCGAGGTCAACGCCTGGATGCCGGCAGCTGACCGCCGAGGCGACTTGGCGCGCCGCCTGATGTATCTGGCGCTGATGTATCCGCAGCGTCTGTGGCGCAGCCATGGCGCAATGCTACTCGAAGACGGCGGATGGCCGCTGCTGCGGCCGGCCGGCAAAGACCTGCTGCTGCGCTGGCACCGCGACGACCCTGTCGACGAACGCGAGCGCACGGAAAGCGCGCAGCAAGGGCAGCGACAGGGCAATCTGAATCCGTTTGTGGAGTATCCGCTGCTGGCCGAATATCTATGGGGCGAGCATGCCGGCGAAGAATTCCAAGAACCATTGGAGCCCGATGTGCCCGACGTGCCCGACGTACCGGAAGATCCCGACGTGCCGGAAGATCCCGATGTGCCGTCGGCGCCGACTCCGGAGCCTGTACCGCTGAAGGCGGCCTACTCCGTGGCGGCCGATAGCCTGCTGTGGTTCACGTCGCCCTACGTGCCGTCGGATGCCGAGTGGACGATTGACCGGGTGACCGCCACGGCCGACCGCATGAGCCTGTCGGAACTTGGTGTTGGAATTCATGAAATCACGTTCAGCAGCTCGGTCGACTGCGGAGCCCTTAAAATCGAGATACGCCCATGAAGCCGATAGTGACTCTGCTCTTATGCCTCCTTCTGGCGGCTTGCTCGTCGGAGCCATCGGAGCCGACCGTTAGGCCCGGAGTTGAACCCGGCACAGGCGAGCCGTCGAAACCCGAGGATACCGAACTGGCCGCCGCATTGGCCGACAGCCGACAGCGCGTCGAGGCACCTACAATCACGCTCAGCTACGACGATTGCGGCGTGATATTCGGCCGAACCGCCGCCGGCGCGCTGTACTGCGTCGACATCGCCGACGGGCGCCGAGTCGACTTCAACCCAAGCGCCGAAACTTTGAGTATCAACGGAAAAACCCTCGAGGTTGCGTCCGTCGACCTGGCTCGACACGTCGGCTCGACCTCGTGGTGGGTGATTAGGCTCGCTGAGCCGACCGCCGGCCGCGTTTTTTACGTCACCGACTTCTGATTGCACTACTTTTCTTAGAACCATTTGCGACCTATGTGCGTTGTAAGAAAAAACACACAACGGTGCGCGCTGACTGCGCCGACAGGCCGGCTCGGAATCGAAATTCCACACAGAGGCTGAAAGCGCTACAAACCGGCCGCCACGCCAAGCGCCCACATATTAACGCCAAATGCGGACACCTCCCCGGCCCCGCATTTGGCATTATTTAAGCTATAAAACCCAAAAGAAAGACGTAATATTTTGAGCGCCGAGGCAAAAAAATGTCTCTGCGCTT
Organism: uncultured Bacteroides sp.; assembly: GCA_964433215.1. Classification (GTDB taxonomy): domain Bacteria; phylum Bacteroidota; class Bacteroidia; order Bacteroidales; family Muribaculaceae; genus CAG-873. The sequence continues at coordinate 11,080 of CAYSQI010000016.1, read as the reverse complement.
TGATTTTTAGGCGATTATTTTTTGCTATATCAGAATAATGTTGTAACTTTTCATTACGCCATGGCGTAATATGTATATGATTATGACACATCCTGATGGCAAGCTAAATTAGCAAAAGAAAAGCGGGAGCCTTAATGTTGCAAGTCCCGCTATCTGAGGCTGTGGAAGGTGCCTAATCCGGTAGAACTGACAACACAGACTCCACGCTATATATGAATACCCCAAACCCATTTCAAGCCTAAGCCTGAAATGAGCCGGATAGGTATAACATACCCGTGGCGCCTATTGTTGCTATGCTCTTGACCGGGTTTCTAAAACTTCCACATTTCAGATAGCCAAAAACAAGCGTCAATATACGCTTTCCTATGTAATGAACTTTCGGATGCCGTTTCGCTAAACGGCTCAAACCCGAACAGCTCAATCGCAAAGGTAAGAAATTAATCCGAATTATTCGAAGGTCAATCCAAAATTCGCCGCAAATTCCAAATCCTAAATAATCATTATATAATCATGAGGGCTGTACTAAATCACAGATTCTATCCTCTCTGATAATTTTGGGATTAGATTTTCCTGCCAGCACCAAAATCTTCTTGCCATTTCGATAGATGTGAAGTTGTCGTGAGCGTACGACAGCAGTGATCTCAGGATCTTCCTGCATCGCCAACCAAATATGGTGATATAAGCCATTCTCGTCGAATAGTTTCCCTTGCAGGTGTGAACACATATTTATTGTGTCGATAGTCATGAGTTTGCTTTAGTCTATTCATTGACAACCTCAATATAGAAGCTGAATGGGCGAAAGCCATCATTGCAACTTATCATTGCACTCATAGGATTCTTCATCCAACCGTCGTAGAAGTTGCCTTCACCTTTGGCCAAAGACTCTACGAACTCTCGCATGGAGTACCAAGCCGCCGGGCACATTCCTGTTGGCTGCTCACCGTTCTCTGAAATCCATTGCTGCCCCTCCGTCACATCGCAGGTATGCTCGATAGGGTTCTCATATTTCTCCATCAGGTCAGGATAGGCCGTTTGGCGTATGGCTGTGATTCTTACTTTATTCATTACGCTAATCATTGTTCGGTAAAACATCCATCACTCATTATTCTTTATGAGCTATGACTTTTTTTGTAATCTCAAAGTGTTACGGCCACCGCTATGCACAGCAGCCTTCTCCTTGCTCCGTTCCGTATTCTTCCCTTTCAGCATATCCTCCGGCGAGGCTATCTGAAAGCGCAACTCGTCGACTGTGACGACCAAGGTCAGATTACTCAAAATCTATAACACACATATTCCGGAAAGCTTTATGAGGTCCACATGCAGTACCGACAAACTTATAGTTATGGAAAATATTATTACGATGTCCTCTATCAGGAACGCCATCATCAACAACTAGTCCACGAATAATTTCCTGACCAGAGAAAGCACCATAGGCAATATTCTCACCGACACCTCCACATTTGGGGTTATGCCGTCTTGCGCGAGAAGTAGGAGAAGAACCATCGGTGCCTCCATGACCGACAAGGCTATTAGGTCCTTGGTCTTTGCAATGGTCGGCGGCGGCTAAACAGAGATATTGTTTAGGGCGCAACATCGGCATAGGCTTTTGGGACTTAAGGGCTTTGATAGCTTCTTCCACGGCGTCTTTGCCCTCATTTGTCATAATGTTCAAGCCCTTGGAATCAACGAAAGTTCCATTCGAAGACATTCTTTTGAGAAATGGCACAAGAACCTCGTCGGAGAAGCGAGAGGGATTTGTACGGCATTTATTAAGCTCGATGATAACATCTTTATCAATCTGAGAAAGATAGTTGGCATCTGCGACAACCGAAAAGATAGAATCCGGCCATGCGGAAGAATCAGAAGTCGGAGGAATTGAATCAACCGGATTTTGAACGAACGGAGGGATGAACGGTTCATCATCGGAGGAAACGGAGGAAACGGCGGTTTCCTCCTGTTCTGGTTCAAATACATAATCATCTTGGCATGATCTTACTATAACAATGATGAGAACAATAGCCAAGATGAAAATAAGAATTACCTGAAAAGGCTTCATTTCTCCCCTTTTTTAGTAAATTTCGGGTCAAGATGAATATCACCAATGACAGGAACAATATGGATAAGGAACCTTTGGTTGCGAGAATCGTTATTATCACTGATGCGAGGCGCACGAGGAACACCGCCCTCGCCACTACCGGCAATAACGAGCTCGCACTTTTCCATATTGGTAAAATCTATACCTGCATTGTCGCGCCAAAACTCATGAAGTTTAAGAGCGCGTTGATAGCTTAGGACATCATTGTTGAAGTAATCGTCAACATGATAGCTGTCGGCAGAGGCCTGCCCCTCGATAACGACAAGATACTTAATGTCAGTGCGCAGTGAGTCATTCTGCTGCAAATTAAGTATCGTGCGCTTGATTTCTTCCCCGGCATCACGAATTTGCTGACGAATGGCATTTGCCTCTGTCAGATTATATTCGGGAGATTTAGGGTCATCTTGTAGCAGGTTGTCGAGAGAAAACTTACCTCTCTGATAGTTAACCTGAATTTTGAAGATATGCTTGAGATAATCCGGATTGAACTCAAAATATTCGGGATCAATATTATCTACAGCCTTGTAGATAGACATGATTTCCTCATACTTATCTTTGAACTCCTCCAATTCGCGCTGCTTGATCTTGAAGCGGCTATAAGATACTGCAAAAAGCACAAGCATGATAGCGAACAACGTGGTCATAATGTCTACGTAGCTCGGCCAAAAAGCGCTTTTATTATTGCGACTATCCATCGGTAAAGTTATTTACGCCCGCCGAAGATACCGCCGAGGAAGCCACCGCCACCTGAAGTTGTCGAATTTTCCGGTTTCTTCTTGGCATCCTCAATAGCCTTGTCGAGAAGTTTTCGTATAGACTCAACTTCGCGACGTGTAGTTTCGATAGTTTTATCGACTTCCTCACGAGAACTATTGGTATTGATTGAGGTAAGTAATTCCTCAATTTTTTTCAACTTGCTTAGTTGAGAGAACTCTTGCTGAATCTGGTCAAGAGAGAACTTTTCCTCAATAGCAGCTACGATTTCGCGACGACGCTCGAGCATTTCCTTTTCGAGACCATCAAGAATGTTTTGGAATTTATCTGCATGGGAAGCTAAACTTTCCTCGTAAGTACGACCGAGTTTGACGATAGATTCCGACTGCATCTTAAAGATATTTTCAAGATGTCCGTCGGAAACCTCCATAGCCTCGACAGCAACTTTCTGCTTTTTCTTAATAGCAGTAATCGCCTGTTTGAGGGCTTCAATTTCGGTGTTGCCAAGAAGATCAGTCTTTTCGATACTGCGCCCAAGAGCATTAATGCTTTTCTCAAAATCACTAATACGAGAGAGTATCTGATTGAGCTTATTGGCAACATTAAGCGGAATTTCGAGAGATGCGTTATAGCGACTTTGAGTGTTAATAAGTTCAAGAACTTTCTTCTCTAACTGAGAAGCTAACTCTTCAAATTTTCGTGTGCGGTCAACAATTAGCCCATAGCTGAAAGATGCGTCAATGAATACGCTGAGGGTGCGCTGCAAATCCTCAGATTGCATCGTTTGTATCAGCTGTTCATTCAGATTCACGTTCTCGTTTATTCTATCCATATTCTCGCCCATGACGCGCACAGCTTCGGAAACGATAGTTACGTTCTGCTCAAAAGCAGAACCGAAACGTTGAGTGCAAGAGTCAAAAGTCGCCTGAAAGCGGTCGATTACATTATTGAACGACGGCTCAAAGAGGTTGATAGTGTGGTGCAGTTTATTCAAAGCGGCAACCATGCTGACACCGAGGGTCGGCATAAGTTCATTCTGAATAAACTCGTAGAACTCGTTCTTGTCTTCACGTACAACTCTTTGAGTCTCCGCTGCAATGTGATGAGTTATGGTAGTAAGGAGCAAGCCGATGAAACTTGTAGACATCGAAACGAGAACACCGGAAATAAGATTGCCGATAGTTTCGTCGGTGATGCCTTCACCATTGGGAGATGAACCCAGACCAATGGTGAAGAATAACAAGCCAAGGAACACACCAATGAAAGTACCCATAAGGCCCACATAGGTAGGAAATGCAATTCGAGAAGTTGCATTATCATACAAGACATTGATTTTTCGGTCAGTCTTGTTCTGAATGACCGAAAAGTCTGTAGTACCGTGGTTCTTTTTGGTGTACTCGTTCAACTCCTTGATAAGGGTGTGCAGACTGGAGCCTTCTTCCGCAACATAGGGATTAAGCTGTGAGTCTTCGGCCTCACCATACACTTCATATTCGCGTTTTTTAGAGAAGAAATTGCGGACAGTCTCTAACTTCTTTCGGTTTCCGATGAAGTAATAGAGCTGAACGCCAAACGCGATTATAAAAGTCGCGATAGAAATAATCAACGACGCGATAGATATGCCTGACTGAAACATATTAAATCTTAGTGAGTTTTAACACGTTATCAATAATAGGCAAGAAGAATACAGAATCGTGGTAAACCTCACTGTCATTGAGCTTCTGAATGACCTGGGTCTTGAAGTTCTTCTCCAGAGAATCCTGGGTGCCGGAGGAAATGAGATTGATAATCTCGGTTGAATCAACCTGTTTGTCAAGCTCACCCTTAGAAATAAGGATACGAAGGAGGTCAGCGTAGAGTTTATTGAACGATGCGAAGGTATTGAGAAGGTCGCGACTAACCGCAGGGAAGTCGGCTTTAAGGTGCTCGACATTCTCATATACCTTATCGGAAACGCCTTGGAAGTTAAACTCATCAGGCACATCGACGTCGGAGTTGCGATAAAGGCCTCCATAGCAGGTACATTCTTTTCGGCTATCGGGAAGAATAACTTGAATATCCTTAATGTCGCCATAAACATTCTTGAATATTGTGGCGACAAGTTCCTTGATGGTTGCCTTATCGGAAGAAAGCAGACCATCGATGTAACGGCTACCATTTCCGCAGAAAAGGACGGAACGCGGACAAGCGAGGTTCTTAGCCTTATACATCTTCGCCATGAAGTACACGATAGAGGCGAAGTGATAAAGGAACAGAGGCTTGTATGCTTCTTTCAACTTCTTGGTGATTTCGCAATGGTTATCGTTGCTCAGCCAGAAGTTGATGATGTCCTTCGTGGAAACCTCACGGTCGGAGCACATTTTGATATTGAGTTGTTCAAGTTCATCGGTATGGTCGCCGAGATGAATGGTCTCGACGTATCGTTCGTAAATGCCGTTTACACGGTCATTGTCGAACCCGCTGAAACCATTACCCCAAAGAACATCGCAACCGAAGTGAACGGAGTTTGCGATTTGAGGCTTTCCATCGGCAAAATAGATGAAGTCGCTTGAACCACCGCCTATATCAACGATAGAGACAGCGTCAACGCTGTTGAAAGAGTTCTTTTTACTGAAATAGTAGTACGGAGCCTCGGATTCAGAGACACAGTCGATTTGCGAAGATCCTATGTTAAGAATGTTCTTCGCCTCCTCTTGCCAAATGGTGGTATAGATGTCCTTGATAGCACCCTTGAAGCTAAGAGGACGGAACCAAATCAGTTTAGTATTAGCAAGCAGACCATTCTTTTGGAGAACGTCTGTCTTGATGACAAGTAGCAGTTCACGGATAAAGAGACGCAGTTCTTTTTCGTGGCTGTCCTCCCACTTAATATCGGTGAGAATAGACTGGTTGCCAAGCCCCATAGATTTCTCGTAGAAGAAAGCGATGTTGCAGTTGTCAAACAGCGAGGGCTTGCTCCTGTCGCCTTTCTTCACACAGAGAGCTGTGCGGATTGGGAAGCGATATATCGAGCCGTCGATGAGAGCCGGAACGAATTCGGTATTGAAGTTCTTGCGACACTTAGGAGCAATAGCGTTTTCAATAACCGAGACAAGCGAGTGTTGAGAAGAACGCTTGAAATCATGGAGGAACGCTATCATCGGCTCGCCCATATTCAGCTGTTCAGGCTCGTTGTCGCGGCCTAATTTGCAGCAAGAAATATAGGTGTTAGTGGTGCCAAGGTCAACCGCATAAGTGTAGGAGTCCTGAGTACGTTGAGCGCGTTTCCAATTCGGGAGCAGCACACCCTCGCAGGTACCGCTGTCGAGGGTAAAGCGCAAGCTGATTGCGTCGAATTGGGAATTAAATATTTCGTAGAACTTTGAACCGGCTTCAACCTCTCTTTCATCATTTTGTTCGGAACGAACAACGGCAGGGCGAACGCCGAACTTGGCGTGAGTATTATTCCTATCGATAGTTCCAATTTCCTCGAATCGGCTATCGTCGTTCTTGAAGAAGAACGACATCTCAATATTGTTGATGGAAATCGGGCGGTATTCGGCAGTTGCATCATTGATAACTGCCATTACCTTGAAGTAATTGTTTTCGTTTATGTTCGGAGAGAGGATGTTCGGGAACACTGCAAGGTTGAAGCTGATGTTTTCACGTTGCAGGTTCACGATACGACCACGAGAGCCGAAGTTATCGGAATCCACATAGTAGTCCTTGGTGTATTCCTCCCCCTTATATTTAAGGGTAACGATAACTTTGGTATTGGTAACTTTGCAGACACATTGGAAATTGCCCTCGATTAGAGATAAGGCTTCATGGCTGATAGGCAACATGAAGTCATAATCTCTGTTATCATCTGCCCCAGCGTATGTCATAGGCTGATAATAGTCCTTAGACAGACGGAACGGCAGTTTGATAAGAGTATCATTGAAGAAGTTTACAGTGCTAAGACTGGAATCCTTGCCTATGGGAAGTCCATTAATTACAAGCACATTAGAGTTTTCGGAAATGATAGGTTTGAACTGAGGTTGCCAGTTCTTATTGATGTCCTGATCAGTAATCTGAATTTGCTTGATGTAGTCGCGCAACTCTTTCATTTCGTCGCCCAATGGGGAGTTATCGACGAGATGGAACATATAGTTTTTGAAATCCTTGTCTCGGGCACCGAACAGACTAATATCGCGGAAGTAGGTACCACCGGATTTGCGAACGAGTGAAGGCATCTGCTGATAGCGTTTACCCATAAAGGAAGTTGTACCGTTTCCACGGTGATCAACTTTCTTATCGAGGTCGGGAGGAGTTACGAAGCCGGTAAAAGGCGATGACGTGGCGAGAAGATAATCGCGGCCACCATCGACGAGGACAACAAAGAACAGGCGGTTACCTGATGCTTTGAGGTCAGAGGCGAAATAATTCTGTACTGCACTACCGAGGATAGGAACTTGTGACTTCAAATTTTTAAGGTCGTTGGCAAGCTCCCATTCACGAATAACGATTTTACGGGAATCGTCCCAGCGACCTTCGTGGAAAGTCAGATTATAGAGCAATTCAAAAACGTCGAGGGTGTCAGACACGAGACGGTTGTAAGCGTCTCCAGCGTTTTTCTTGGGGTCTTTTACTTCTTCGAGGGCACGGCGAAAAGCCTCCTTGACAACGAAGAAACGGGCAAAAGGAGTCGGGAGAGCATTTAACGCGCTACTGTTGTTAGTGCGTTGCTCTGAGATTTTAGCGAGGTCTCCGGCAGTGATAGGGCCTTTTTCAGCCGTCCACTGCTGACCTTTAAGACCACGCTCGATAATATTGAGGTCAACACTACTCATAGCGTTACATTATTTTAGAGGTATATTTATCAATGGCTTGGTAAGCATAATCAAGGAAGCGACGGAACTTGATTGTTTGTGTATCGTCTTTATCCTTGTTGCTTGCACGTATCATATCCAACAGGTAATAGGACTCGTCCTTAGCGTCAAGCGAGAAGTCCTGAATCCAGTTGGAGAGTTTTGCACTGCGATTGTCGGGGTCGGCAATCGTCAGCGGAGCGAAACCACGTTTGTTCTCGGCAAGTTCCTGATACCACTGCGAGAAACGTGTGAGGAAATTCCGAAGGCTGACAAAAGATTTGTCAGCATAGAAATCAGCATCGAAGCCACGGTTTTTCGACAGCGGGAACTGACTCTCGTTAGGGAGGAAGTAAACGAGACGAGAAAGCAACATCATATCGGCCACTGCCTTTACAACATCGTTATAGGCATCGCCGAGAGAAGAAACAGAAAGCGACTCGACATCTTCCTTGATGGCGCGAGAAAGAGTCTGGGTCTTGTCGGGTTTGTCAGTCTTTGACAAGAAATCAAAGAGAGCGGTAGCAGCAACAAGTTCGACGAAATGAGCTTTATCCTCCTGTTTCTTCTCATCATTAGCGTATGTAGTTTTCAACTCCTGTTCACCTACGTAATAGAGATAGTCTGACAGAACACTATGCTCATAATAAGCAAGAGCGGACTTAGCCTTGGTTAGGAAGTTAGCTGAATCAATGTCGCTATCGGTTGTCGAGGGGTCTTCGAGCGAGAAGTACGGAAGGACAGAAACCGCGCCCATCATAGCGTCTTTAACATTAGGATGGTCGGTAGAGTCTCGCACTTTCTTTTCAAGAAGCGGATATCCTGAGGCTCCTGTGCCTCCGAAAATCGAGCTAATTATAAAAATACGGTCGCCTTTCTGACAAGCGTTGCTGAACGCTTGGAACCAGTCAGCACCCTTTATCATCTCGCCGAGAACAACCGTGCCAACATTCGGGCTACCTTTGAAACCCACTGAAAGGTCATTATCGAGGTTGGCTTGCGAGAACATAGTCTGCACAAGATACTTGTTCACGTCCTCAGAATTTAGGTTGCCTACATTGAGGTATTGACCAAAGGAACGTTTCTCAGCGATAGGCTCGGAAATGTCATTTTGTTGACCATTCAGCTTAGCGAGGTCGGCAATGTCAGCACCGAAAAATCCGCGTATCGGATTGAGGCGTTTGCCGTCGCTGAGAATTACATTATTATAAACTGTTTCATACTCGCCAATAAGGGTTTGGAGATTACGTTTTTCTTCCAAGTCCATGTGCGGGTCGATAAGGACCGGAACAATCGTATAACCCTTTGCGTCCATACCTGCTGCAAGCAGCATAGTAATGGATTTCATAACTCGGAGGCCTGTGCCGCCGATACAGAATACAAAAACCCTTTTCATAGTCAGAATTTGAGGAATTTATAAGCGTTGGTACGGCATACGTTGCACCAAACCAATGAGGTTAAGAAATAAAGAATCAAGCAATAAAGTGCATTATTCAGGGCGCACAGCCAATAGAGGGATGTGAGACCTGTGCGGATGTTGGTTTTGATACCGACATATTCAATGACTGCAGTGCCAACAAGTGAGAGAATAAAGGCGATAGCTGCCCAAATACCCCAATGCTTAATCTTGTAATGACGACCAGGCATTTCGTTATACCCAGTATAATAATAAATCGCGAGACCAATGCCGAGGGCAGCGGTTAATATAAGCAGAACAGGCGAAAGGCCGTCGAGCTGTCGCCATACCTGCTCCGCCTGAGCCTTCAACTGGTCGTTGCCGGCAAATCCTTGTAAGAACATGCCACGTGACGGTAGGAGGAAGAATATTTTAATGATACCCATGATGAGTTGATTTTATTTTCATTGGTAAGACGAAACAAGGATGCGAACCGGATTCTCGTCGAAAATATTGAGACGAGCGTTGAAGCAGCCCTCAATAAACTTATTGAATGAGAATGTGCCAGACAAGTCACTCTCTTGATCGGCATTGATGATCGTGTTAAAGCTCATCAAATAACGACCATCAAATGGTTTATTGGTAAAAGTCCACTCAATTACTTCGTCATCTAAATTGACGTTATATAGTTTCACAAGATAGTCTGCGTAAGAACGTCGTTTGAAGTCGCCTTTATAGGCGTGGTTATCGACGAGGTGTTCATCGTCAGTGAGAAGTTCTACATCAACGGACGATCCATATACCGCTTTAGCCTTGAAGCAGTCTTTGAGAACATCAGCATCAACGGCACCCCAAGGATAGCCATTCATATTGATGCGAACGATGAACGAGCAAGTATCGGAAACATCTCGATCAAAAACTGTAATGAGGTTTTGTGGATATTCGTTACTAAGCAAACCATTCGTAACGTTCTCAATGGAGTATGAAGGCGTTCGGTAATTCATAGCCATATCGCCAGACTCAACATAAGAGTTGGTAGCCTCGCACCAACGAGCAATATTATTTCTCATGGCAACAACGTTTTCGGATTTGCCGATGATAATAAAATAATACGGTGAGTCTTCCTCCAAAACGCTTCCGCTAGGAGCTAAGAATTCTGATTTTGCACAAACAAAAGATAATGAAAAACCGGGATGTAGCCCAACAACGTTTCTAATCTCTTCCTGATATTGAATTAATTCCACATCGGCGGAGTTACCCATTGGACTATATTTCATATCCGAAACGAGGATAGCAACTTCTTCAAGTGCAACATCAATATTGTTCATTATGTTGTTTATCATTGTTGGCACATGTGTGGATGAATTCGACACAAATGCTCCTGCGTTCATCTTATTCCTAAAACCGGCTAAATCAACAGGCTCATTAATATCACCGCCATTAGACATTGTATATACGCAACCGGAAGTAATTGGAGCTATTCCAGAGAATATAGACCAAACCGTCTTCTTGAAAGCATTGGCTTTATTAGCTCTGAAGAAGCCATTCATACTGCCAGATGTTTCGATAAACAATTTAGCAGCTGTTGGTTCTTTTACAGTAAAATAGTTAATTGTGTCTAGGGGAGCTCCATTAACATCGAAATGTGTGTCCATGATCGAATTTACATTCCTATCACAACTAAAAAATGTTATTCCAGTAATAGCTAAGGTACATATACCAAGTACTACAATTAATTTGCTACGCATCAGAAGATTTTAAAGTGCCTTATAGCATTCTCTTGAGTAGGCAAATATAAAAAAAGCGTGAGATGCTATACTTTGTCGCTCTTTCCGCGTATAGAGGCTCTCGCATTGCCCGTCACAGAAGAAAGAGCAACGCCGAAGCCTCACGCTGTACGATATAATGTATATGAAATCACCCATGGTAATTTCAATCAATAACCATACAATAAGAGACATCTACCGTTGCTACAATCTTGACTGTGACTTTAGAATTTGCGAGATTCCTATACGTCAAGAAATAGCGTAAAGTAAACGCTTTAAC
>CAYSQI010000015.1:0-51723 GCA_964433215.1 uncultured Bacteroides sp. | reverse complement strand
AGCGCCTTCGGCGGTGGCCAGGCTAGCGCTGCGTACCCTTCGGCGGTTACCGGGCTCACCCCCCAAAAACCAAAACCCCGGTGCCTAAAAAGACATCGGGGTCAGGGTAGCCCATAGCAGAATCGAACTGCTCTTTCAAGAATGAAAATCTTGCGTCCTAACCGATAGACGAATGGGCCAAAAAATCTCTAAAAACTCAAAAAAATTATGCGGAGAATGTCAAGAAAAATTCTCCTTGTGCGCTATGACGTAAACTCAAGCGAGCTTTGCGATGTGGTGCGAAAGCTTGCTCTTGAGGTTTGCAGCTTTATTTTTGGAGATTGCTTTTTTCGAGGCGAGACGGTCGAGCATGGCGCTAACGGTGCGCAACTTGGCTTCAGCTTCAGCCTTATCGGTGAGTTTGCGCAGGTTGCGAACGGCGTTACGAGCAGTCTTAGCGTAGTAACGGTTGCGCAGACGGCGGCTCTCGGTCTGGCGGATTCTTTTTAATGATGACTTATGGTTTGCCATGTCGTTAAGTTAATATTTTTATTGTTTTTTATTAGTAGCCCATAGCAGAATCGAACTGCTCTTTCAAGAATGAAAATCTTGCGTCCTAACCGATAGACGAATGGGCCATTACGCGTTTAGCGGTGCAAAGTTATAAAGTTTTTTTTGAGTGACAAAATTTTCTGAGCATTTTTCTCATTTTTTCTGCAAAAAAAATGTTTTACAACATTAATTCGGCCAACTTTTCGATTTTTTCAAGGTTATATAAGAGTATTAACCCGGTTTTGATACGTCGTGACAAAGTTGAAGAATTTGAAATAAGAATATGAAAAAAGTAATAATTCCGGCAATTACGATCGTGGCAGCCATAGGCTCGCCGGCTTGGGCAAATACATGGCCGACGACGGGCGAGCCGACGACGCCACAGGTCGAGGCAGCGACATCCATGCCTGCCACATGGAACGGTGCTGTACTTTCCGAGCAACAAGCGGCAGGTGCCGTGACTCCTATCGAGCAAACCGCCGGCAGCGTGGCCGAAGCTAAGTTGCCATCGGCCGATGCGTGGTGGCGCGGCTTTGGCGACCCACTGCTCGATTCGCTGATTTCGGAGGCCGAAGACGGAAATTTCAACTTGGAGGTGGCACTTCGACGAATGGACGCGGCTCGACGCCAAGTAGATGTGGCCAGCAGCGGTTATTATCCTCAGGTGAGCGTCAACGCGGCCTATGAGCGCGCACGGCACGACGGAGCCGCGGCCTCGACATACTCGCTCGGCGCATCGCTATCGTGGGAAATCGACCTGTTTGGCAAGATTCGGACAACGGTCAGGCGCAATCGCGCACAGTATCGCGCCAGCCGAGCCGATTGGGTGGCCACGATGCAAAGTCTGTGCAGCCAAGTGGCCTCGGCCTATGTAGGTTTGCGGATGACCCAATCGGAGTTGGCTGTGGCGCAGGCGCATATCGGCAGACAAGACACGATAGCAAATCTGGCGCAGACGCGCTACGAGTGTGGCTTGACATCGAAAATCGACGTCGACCAGGCGCTTACGGTGTTGTATTCGACCGAGGCGGCCGTACCTCAGCTTAAAGCGGCCGTACGAGGGTATATCAATTCGTTGGCGCTGCTGCTGGGTGTATATCCCGACGAAGTTGCCGCCCGCGTAGGTGCGCCTGCACCGCTGCCCGAGTATGCGCACCCGGTGGCGCTCGGCGTGCCGGCCGAATTGCTACGCCGCCGCCCCGACATTCTGGCCGCCGAGCAGCAAATTGACGCCGCAGCAGCAGCGGTCGGCATCGCCCGTAAGGATTACTTGCCCTCGTTGGCGCTACAAGGCATGGTCGGCGTATCGGCCGGACGCCCCGGCGATATGTTTACCGACCGCGGCTTTGAATACTCGGTGGCACCAACGCTGTCGTGGACTCTATTCGACGGCTTTGCGCGCCGCGCCGGCGTGGCGGCAGCTCGCGACGACCTGGCAGCGGCCGTGGCTACGTATAATTACACCGTGATGAATGCCTATTGCGAAGTGGCGAATGCGCTGGAGAGTTATCGGCAGGCGCTCGAACAGGCCGAATACTACCAGCAGGCGGCCGATGCGGCAGCCGAGTTGCTCGAGCTATCGCTCAACCTCTACACCCAGGGGCTGGAAGAATTCACAGTGGTGGCCAACGCGCAAGTCGACTTACTTAGCTACACCAATTCGGTGATTTCGTCGCACGGAGCGGCCATGACGGCACTAATCGACCTATATAAAGCTCTCGGCGGAGGCTACAATCAATATCTTGAATACGATAATTAACACACTATGAGACAGATATACAGTATTACCATAACAGCTGCACTGATTGCCGCACTCGCGGCTTGCAACCACAAGGCTGGACCGACAGTCGAAGAGATGACCGTAGACGTGGCCCCGGTGGAGACTGATTCGGTGACACTCTTTCGAACGTATCCGGGGACGCTGAAAGCATCGAGCTCGGCCGATGTGGTGTGCCGCGTCAACGGCACGATAGCATCGCAACACTACGAGGGCGGCGCGCAAGTGCGGCGCGGCGACGTGCTATTCACCATAGCCACAAATACTTATACCGATGCACTGGCCGAAGCCGAGGCATCACTGGACAAGGCCATTAGCGCCAATCAATACGCCGAGAGCCACTACGAGGCTGTGCAGAGAGCGGCGCCGAGCAATGCCGTGTCGCAAATGGAGGTAGCTCAGGCGCTGAGCGATCGAGACCAAAGCCGCGCGGCCATAGCGACGGCACGTGCAGTTGTCGACCAAGCCCGCAGCAACGTCGAGAAGTGTACGATTAGGGCGCCATTCGACGGCCGCGTGTCGTCGGGCATGTACTCGGCCGGTGCTTATGTGGCCGGCGAAGCATCGCCGGTGACACTGGCGCGGATTTATGATGACGCCACGGTCGATGCAAATTTCTACATCGAGGATGCGTCGTTTCTGCGCATGTTCGAGCACGCCAACAACCGACATCTAATCGACTACGATTCCGTGCCGATTCAGTTTCAGGAGCGATTACCGCACGCCTACACCGGCCGGATGTACTACATATCACCCAACGTCGACACGTCGACCGGGTCGCTATTGCTCAAATGCCGACTGCACAACCGCTGGAACGAGCTCCGCGACGGCATGTACGCCACCGTGCGCTTGCCCTACAAAGTCGAGCCGCGAGCCATGCTGGTACGCGATGCCTCGCTGGGGACCGACCAGCTGGGCCGTTATCTGTATGTGGTGAATGATTCGAACCGCGTGGTATACACTCCGGTCGAGGTCGGCGATTTGGTTGGCGACACCATGCGTGTGGTGTTGTCGGGCGTGCGGCCGGGCGACCGCTACGTGACGTCAGCGCTGCTCAAGATGCGCGACGGCCTCACTGTGCGTCCTCGCATTGTCAAATAATAACTCGAAGCCATGTTTAGCAAATTTTTCATAGACCGGCCCATTTTTGCGATTGTAATCGCTGTGGCCATGGTGCTTGCCGGAGTGTTGACTTACAATGAATTGCCCGTAGCGCAGTATCCCGACATCACTCCGCCGACGGTGATGGTGACAGCCACATATCCCGGCGCAAACGCCAAGACGGTGGCCGAAACGGTCGGCGTGCCGATCGAACAGCAGGTCAACGGCGTCGAAGGACTACTCTACATGAGTTCGACGTCGGGGTCCGACGGCTCGTACCGCCTGACACTTACTTTCGAGGAGGGTGTCGACCCCGACATGGCCACGGTGAAGGTTCAAAATCGCATTTCGGAGGCCGAAGCCACTCTGCCCGCCCCGGTGAAGCAGCAGGGCGTGTCGGTGATGTCGGAGTCGTCGGACCGCATACTTTTTATCAGTCTCGACAGCGACGACCCCTCGCGCTATGATGCTCTGTTTCTGACGAATTACGCCACACTGCACCTGACCGACGAGCTGGCGCGAGTCAATGGCGTGGGCGGCGTGACGGCGTTCGGCGCCGGCAACTATTCGATGCGCGTGTGGCTCAAACCCGACGTGATGCGCGAGCGCGGCCTGACGCCGGCCGACGTCGAGGCCGCTATCCGCTCGCAGAATATCGAGGTCTCGGCCGGCAGTGTGGGCAATCGGCCGTCGCCGTCGGACCAACCATTTACCTACACGCTGACGGCGCAGGGGCGCCTGGTCAGTGCCGACCAGTTTGGCGACATCGTGCTGCGGTCTGATTCCAACGGCATCTTGCGGCTGCGCGATGTGGCCGATGTAGACCTCGGCTCGACATCGTACACTCAGATTTCGCGCGTGAACGGCCAGCAGACAGCTCTAATCGGCATTTCGCAACTGCCCGGTGCCAACGCACTCGACGTAGCCAAACATTGCGAGGAAAAGCTCGAAGAGCTGGCGGCTTACTTTCCGCCCGGAGTCAGCTACTCGGTGATGCTCGACACCACCGAGTTTGTCACCGCATCCATCGACGAGCTGCTGATGACATTTCTTGAGACTACCCTACTGGTAATGATAGTGATATTGCTGTTCCTGCAAAACTGGCGCGCGGTAATCATCCCGATGCTGACCATCCCGGTGTCGCTGATAGCGACGCTGGCGGTGATGAAGTTTATGGGCTTTTCGCTCAACACACTGACACTATTCGGCCTGGTATTGGCTATCGCGATTGTGGTTGACGATGCAATCGTGGTGGTCGAGGGTTGTGCGCGACTGCTCGACCAAGGGAAGTTGAATCCGCGTCAGGCGGCCGAGAAGGCTATGAAAGAACTGCAAGGGCCGGTCGTGGGCGAAGTGCTCGTGCTGCTGGCCGTGTTTATACCGACAGCGCTGGTAAGCGGCATCACAGGGCAGCTTTACAAACAATTTGCTCTGACAATAGCGGTGTCGACGGCCTTTTCGGGGTTCAACGCTCTGACGTTCACACCTGCCATGTGCGCTCTGTTTCTGAAGCCGACGCGGCCTCCTCGCTTCTTCCTGTATAAATGGTGGAATCGGGGCTACGGCGCCGCCTTGGAGGCGTACATGTCAGTGGTGGGGCGATTTTTGCGTCGGCCTTGGGTGGCAATCGGGCTCTTCCTGGTGCTTACGGGTGCGGCCTTTTGGGGCTTCGTAAAGTGGCCGACGAGCTACGTGCCGCAGGAGGATATGGGCTACTTCATCTCGTCGATTCAGCTACCGACCGGCGCGTCGCTCGACCGCACCGACAAGGTCGTGTCGGACTATGCGCAGCAGCTGCGCCGGGTGCCGGGCGTCAAGGATGTGATGACCGTGAGCGGCTTTTCGTTCATGGGCGGCGGCGCCGGCTCTAACCTCGGCTCAGCCTTTGTGATTTTGGAGCCGTGGAGCGAACGACGCGCCAAGTCGCTATCGGTCAACGCTATTGTCAGCGAAGCAAACCGCATCGGCGCCTCGATGCAAGAGCCGATCATCTTCTCGCTCAACCCGCCGGCAATCCCCGGCCTGGGACTGTCGTCGGGACTGGAAATGCAGCTGCTCGACATCAACGACCTCGGGCCGGAGCAGATGATGAAAGCCCTGGCCGATGTGCGTGCGGCTGCCGAGGCCGACCCGCGCATAGCGTCGGTGACGTCGCTCTATCAAGGCGTAGTGCCGCAGTATGCCGTCGATATCGACCGCGACAAAGTGAAGATGCAGGGGTTGCGCCTCGAAGATGTCTATTCGACCCTCTCGGCCTACATGGGCGGAGCGTATGTCAACGACTTCGTGGACTTCGGCCGTGTGTATCAAGTGAACCTGGCAGCCGATGGGGAGGCTCGCGCGCGCGTGGACAATATACTGAACCTCACCGTGCGCAACTCGCAGGGCGACATGGTGCCGCTGGCCTCGTTCGCTTCCGTTCGTCCATCAATGGGCGAGTCGACCGTCAGCCGCTACAATATGTACGGCACGGCGGCGCTGACGGCCACTCCGGCCGATGGCGTATCTTCGGCCGACGGCATCAAAGCTATGGAGGAAATTGTTGACAACACACTCGGACAGAGCTACGGCTACGCCTGGACGGGCGAGGCCTACCAAGAAACGAACTCCGGCACGACCGTGACGTTCGTACTGATACTGGCAGTGGTGGTGACGTTGCTCGTACTTGCTGCGCTGTACGAAAGCCTTACCGACCCGATTGCCGTGGTGATTGCGATGCCGACGGCCATCTTGGGCACCATCCTCGGCTGCATGGCCATGGGGCAGTCGGTGAGCATCTACACTCAGATAGGTATCATCTTGCTGCTGGGCCTCTCGGCCAAGAATGCAATTCTGATTGTGGAGTATGCCATCGACTATCGCAAAGCCGGGCAGACAATACGACAGGCTGCGCTTGATGCAGGCCGTGTGCGCTTCCGCCCGATTATGATGACGGCACTTGCCTTCGTCTTCGGTGTGATGCCTATGCTCTTCGCTACGGGTGCCGGCGCCGCGTCGCGCCTGTCGCTCGGCACAGCCGTGGTGTTTGGTATGGCGGTCAACGCCATCGTCGGCACACTATTTGTGCCCAACTTCTGGGAGCTCTGCCAGCGCTTCGGCGAGCGCCACCTCGACACCTTCTTCCGCCGCGAAGCTAACTGACTAAACCACTGATAGTTATTTGCGGCCGAAGTCGGCGGGGATTTCGCCCCAGTTGTCGGTATCCCACTTGAGGATGGGGTTGGGGATGTCGTGCGACTGAATCCAGGCGTCGGCGCGAGCCACGATTTGCAGCAGAGGTGCGTTTTCGGGTGTGGCGACCACGCGAGTGTTGGCGCGGCGGTTGCGCACCCAGGCCAGGGCAGTGCGCGAGTCGGTGTAGATAGGTGTGGTGGTGTCGCCGCGCTGTGCGAGCATGGCGGCAGCGTGGATTAGTGCGAGATACTCGCCGATGTTGTTAGTGCCGCCGGCGAATGGACCCTTATGGAAAATTTCGACGCCATCGACGACGCGAACACAGCGGTATTCCATTGGCCCGGGATTGCGCGAACAGGCACCGTCGACGGCAATGGCGTCGAGGCGAATGCCCGGGATAGTAGTATAGTCGCGCACCGAGCCGGAGGCTGCTACGTGCGAAGCTAAGCGGGTAAGGAATGCCGATTGTTCGCTGACGGATCCGCGAAATGCGGCGACAGCCGAGTCGTAGGAGGGGAATGCCTTATAGCGGGCACCGGGATAGCCGTCGACTTGCTCAAAAGCGTCATCCCAATCGTCGTAGACGCCCGGCTCGCGGCCTTCCCACACTACGTAATATTTCTTGTTCGGAGCCATGTGTCAGGAAAATTGCAGGAATAGGTTTATATCGATTGGCTGGCAGCCTACAATGCGAGCTATATCGGCGTTGACGGCTTTACCCAAGAAGGTAAGAGCCGCGCGAGCAAGGCCGGAGTTGAAACGCAAAGCGTTGGAGATACCCTCACATACGAGCACATCGTCGAGCAGCGTCATCAGCGTTGTGGTCAGCGCCATAGCGGCGGTGCGAGGCACGGCCGAACCGGCGTTGATGTAGCAAGCTGCGGCCAACGAATTGGCCGAGCAAGGGTAGCCGGGTGCGTCGGCAAGGTCGATTTGTTTCAGCCCGGGGAATACCGGACGCGAGCGGCGGCCTGTGAGGTCGAATGCGATGACACCGCGCTTCATTTCGGCGACAAGGTCCGAGCTGATTTCAAGCGGGTGGCGCGTGGGGGTGGCGATTACGATGTCGGCCGAGCGCAGTGCCGAGGCAAAGACGCGCGGATGCAGCGCGGATGCAATAACCGAAGTGCCGGCAGCGCCCGAGAGGCTGCGAATTGCTTCGCGGAGGCTGTAGACGTCGTTGTCGAACATCCGGACGGTGGCACCGAGGCCTATGGCGGTGCGAGCGGCGGCCACGGCGGCCAGGTCGGAGCCGATGATGGTGACTTCGCATGGCACGATGGCCGCGATGCCACCCAACAAAATGCCCTTGCCATGAACAGGGTCGGCCAGGAGCGACGACGCTATGGCTAAGGCTGCGCGGCCATCGACTTCGGCCAAGATATCGGCAAAGGGCCGGTTGTCGTTGTCGTCGGTGATGAGGTCGAGGGCGATGGTGATGATATGGCGCTTGAGCAACTCGGCGACAGCCTCGGGGGTGCGACCTTCGAGGTGCGAAAGCGAGAGTAGCACCGAGCCGCTCTTCAGACGCCGAGCATCGTCGGCCGAGATGGCCGGCAGATGTAGCACAATGTCGCAATCGAGAGCTTCGGCGCGGCTGACGATGCGAGCACCGGCTCGGCGATAGGCGTCGTCGGCAAAGTGTATGCAGTCGGCGGCTCCGGATTCGAGTCGGACTTCGAAGCCACGCTCAGCGAGCATAGAGGCTCCTTCGGGGGTGAGTGGAAAGCGACGCTCGCCGCGAGTAGAGCCGGCAGGCAAGCCGAGGGTGATGTAGCGGCGCGACGTCATGGTCTCGACGGGCTGTTCCTGAGGTGTAGGAGTGGTGCTCATAGCAATGCGATGAAAGATTTGAAACGCTCGACAGTCGCAGCTATTTGTTCGGGCGAGTCAAGTTGCGACGAATCGAACGTGGCATTTGCGCGACTGTAGAATGGGTGACGACAAGCCGTGAGGTCGTCGACATATCGGCCGACACCGTCGGCATCGCGACCGCGAAGCAAGGGGCGCGAGTCGCCGGCGTCGAGGAGTCGGCGGATGAGGATATCGCGGCGGGCTTGCAAGTAGACGACGCGGCCCGTGGCAAGCATGTGGTCGAGGTTATCGCCAAAGCAGGGCGTGCCGCCGCCGCAAGCTACAACGAATATTCGGCTACCGGTGTCCGAACCGGCGGCGAGACTATGCAGGGTGTCGGCTTCAAGCCGGCGGAAGGCAGCTTCGCCTTGTCGGTCGAAAATTTCGCGCACCGACATGCCGGCACGCTCTTCGATTGCTTGGTCGAGGTCGATAAAATCGGCCACGCCCGCACTTTGCAAGGCGCGGCCAAGTGTCGATTTTCCCGAGCCGGGCAGACCAATCAGAAAAATGGTCAGCCGCTCGGATGCGTATTTGTCGGCTGAGAACGTCAAGTGATTATTTTTCAGCGTTTTTCTTAAGCAAGTCGCGGATTTCGGCGAGGAGCTCTTCCTGGGTGGGGCCGGCCGGAGCAGGTGCGGGTGCAGGAGCTTCTTCCTCTTTCTTTTTCTTCATAAGGTTGTTCATCACCTTGATGGCCATGAAGATGCAGAATGCGATGATGAGGAAATCGACAACAGTCTGCACGAAATTACCCCACGAGATAGCCACTTCGGCAATCGATTCGCCTGTAGCAGGGTCTGTGGCGGCATCCTTGATGACGAATTTGTATTCAGTAAAGTTCACGCCGCCGGTAACGAAACCGATAGCCGGCATGATAACATCGTTAACCAGAGAAGTTACAATCTTGCCGAAAGCACCGCCGATGATCACACCGACAGCCATGTCGACTACGTTGCCACGCATGGCAAATTCTTTAAATTCTTTCAGTAGTTTCATAATTAAACGGTTTAAAGTGCAAAATTATGAAAAATTTCACTGAAAGGCAAAAAAGAACAAAAAACGCACCCGGAAAAACAAAAAGACTCGTCGCATCCGGCGAGAAATGCGCGGCAAAAAAAGTAAGCGCTCTCTCCGGCCCGGTCTCAAGACGCGGTGAGAACGCTTACACGGCAGAGCGCCGACAACGACTAAAAGGTCGCCGCCGTGGGGCTCTCGCCTATTAGCGGATAATGGTTTTGGTGACTTTCGAGCCGACGCGGCGGATGTAAATGCCGGGGGCGAGGTTGGCTGCATCGACGCGGACTCCTTGCAGGGTGTACCACTGCTCGGCGGCATCGTCATCGGCAGTCAAATCAGCAATCGAAGCGCTGTCGATTATTGACGCCATACGAGCATTGACAACTCGCCCGGTGCGAGCATCGTAAATGGCCGCAACGGCACGCAACTTCGACTTATCCTGAACGAGGTCAATTGACACTTTGGCGTATTCGTCGGGCGGGGTCGTGGTCACTTGGTCGAGAGAGAATTCCTCGGAGACGAACAATTCTTTAAGATAGGGAATTTCTGTCGGCAAGCTCCCTTCTTTGCCAAAGGTGTACGGCGCCAGGATGGCGACATCTTGGAATGCAATATCCTTAATTTGAATGGGTTGGTCGACAAGCGGCTCTAAGTCGGTCGAGCGGTAAGCATCATTGCCGGAGAAGTAATTTTTCTGGAACCATCCACGGCCCGAGCCGGTCAACTCGCTATTGACCAGAATATACATCATACGAAAATCGGCATCGGCAAACGGGCGCATAAACTTCACTCTCGAACCGATATGAACAAACGTTTTATCATCGTTCCACTGTGCGGAGATTTCGAGGTCGGCTACTGCAGTCTTGGCGCGTTCGGCTTCCCAATCCAGCTTAAAACCTTCTTTATATGAAGTAATTTGGGCAGCCACGCTATCCGACAACGAACCAAAGTAAGGGTCGTTGAAGCCGCCACGGTCGATGTAAGCGCCCGGGACACCCGAGTTAGCCACATAGGGGTTCGGCGTGATGGTCAGGATATCATCAATGTGATAAGCGACAACAATGAATTCATCGCCGAATTCGCTCTTCATACCTTCGAACGCGATAGTGCCGCGCGGACACCACCCGCACCAAGTGCCGGTGTAGTCTTCGACAAGCGGCTGATGAACTGGCCGATATGGATAGACATACATATCAGTTGTGAGTGACGCGCTATCGGTGGCATTTGCTCGCCCGTTCACCTCGGTGATTTCGAGTGTGCACGGATATGCGCCGGCTGCGTCTGTGGTCGGCAGTGTGAACGGCACATCGATCAGCTCACCGGTCTGCGACGACAAAGCCGGCACGAAAGTCTTGACTTTCGATTGCGTAGCGCCATTAAATGTCCACGTGTATTTGATTGAGTCAACTTCATTTACACCTACATTTTTCACTTTAGCGACAGGGTGGATGTCGGTGCCGATTGCCTCGCCGCACTCGGGCAGCGCTACCAGCTCAACGGCATCGCTGCCGAAGTTGCCACGCACACGCACCGTGAGATTCAGAGCCAAGCCGTTGCCGGCTTCGCGCCATTTGAGATATGTGCGCGACGTGTGTACATTGAAAGCGGCGCTATTGTTCGACACACCGGCGCTAACAGGCTGACGCGTAGCGGTCGAGAGTGTATCGACATCGAACGAATAGCCGACGTAGACACCTTGGGCCGGTATGGTATAAGGCGTGTCGAAGGTGACGGAAATGCGCCCATTGGTCGGCGTAGCCGCTACGGTAGCGATATCGGCTACATTTTGCTTGTTCTCAAGAGATAGCTGCGACGACAACCACACCGACCAATTGTCGGTACCGGAGGCTACGACTACCGGCAAGTCGACACCGACTATTTCGGCGCCTACCAATTTTGCATCGTTGAGGTAAACGGCCAAGTCGTATGTCTCGGCTTTATTCGTGCCCCACATCGTGAGGTCGGTGCCGGCATAATTGACTTCGCGTGCAGTCTGTGCAAAAGTCGGCAGCCCGAAGGCTACCGACAATGCTATACAGATTAATTGTCTGATTTTCATTTAACTAACTTAGCGACTTTGACTTTACCATCCGACATCTTGTACACGCCGATTACCAGTCCGCGAGCATCGCCCGACACTGCGCGACCATTAATGTCGAAGTACTTCACGTCAACTACCTCGGCGCTACCTTCGATATCTTCAACCGACTCCAAGCCGTAGGTGACTACGTTGGAATACGTCACGGTGCCGTCCTCGTTGACATACATCATACGAATGCCGATAGAGTCATAGCCATCCATGAAGATGAGAGCTTCGACGTATTCATAGTAGTTGGTGATATTGTAGAAATCTTCGTAGTCGACAGGTATGTCGGTATATTCGGTCGAGAGCGAGACATCCTCAAAGTCTTCGTAGTAAACGACCATCGGCTCGCCGTCGATAAGGATATTGTAGAAGCAGTTGCGCTTATCGAGCACACGGCCGTCGGTACTCAGCGTAGGCAGAATATAATCGAATAATGAGAAGCCATAGTCATCGAAGAGATTTTCGAAAGCCACGATTTCGGGGTCGGCCGGAGTCATCGGCGTCGACATATCCTGCCATGCGAATTGCGGCTCAAGATATGCGTCGATGTAGTAGATACGTTGGCCGGGAATGGTACTGAATGTCACGGCCTTACCTTCGGGAGTAGAGAGCGTCTTGGCCTCAGCATCAAGAGCAAGGCTCACGCTCGCGAGCGCTACGAAGTCGTAGGTATCTTCCTCGTCATCGCTCGTGGCCGGCACGTATGTGTAATCGGCCGGGATGAAATAAGCGTAGTGCTCGACCGAGCCGCAAACGCCCAAGAACTGGTCAGTGGCGAAAGTGACATTTGCGCCATCGAACGAGCCTTTGATGACAGCCTCGGGCATATCGGCAAAGAGACCCTGAACGTAAACATCAGCACCCGACATAGCTACCTTGACCAGGTGGCTGACTTCGTCCGCAGTCATCACCCATGTCTCGAGGGCGAGGCCTTCGGGAATGGTCAGAGGCTCGGCGGTGACTTCGGTCAGCTCTACTTTAGCATCGGCATAGCCGGTCCAGCTAAGCTGATAACCCTTGTTACCATTGCCATCTTCGACTTCTTCACCGAGGAGCATGGCTATGAATGTGTCGCCATCCTGCACTAAACCATTGTCAGTCACGGTAAACGTAACAGTCTGATCTTCCGACGCCTTTAGGCTTTCGGTCTCGCCATCCGAGCTGAAAATCACTTCGTAGGCATAGTAGTTTTCGGTAACCATCAAACCAAGCTCGCCGGTGGGGTCGTTGTCGTAGTCCTCGTACTCGTAGACGTCGATTTTCTGAGGGAAAGTCACTGTGACTTTATCACCCGAGAGCTCGCCGACGAGATATGTATCGGTGGGCATGCCGGTGAACGGGCTGTAGATGTACACCTTCGTTCCGTCGTAGGCTACTTTGGATACAGCGCCATAGTCGTCGGAGTGGAACAAGCCGCCGTAGTCGAGCATAAAATATTCACAATTGCGCGAATATTGTTTTTCCTGAGCATCGGCCGGCGGGAAGTTGAGTTCCAGCGCGCCCAAGTCGTTGCTACGCATAGGTGCCGACATAGCTTTCGACTTCGCAGCGCGCTCGGCGCGGGCCTCCTTGACAGGAGCGGCTTTCTTGACTTGACACACAGTGGTTGCCGATGCGGCACTTGCACCAAAGCAAAGCAGCGCGGCTGAAAGTAGAGTAAAGATTTTCTTCATATAATTAGGTTTTTGGGTTATATTCAACTTTTCGGCAAGCTCGAATACTTTCTGATTTATAGACAAATAGAACGCCTCTTACTTACTTGAAGCTGAAATGTTGGAAATGAACGAAGAGCCGCAAGCGGCATCTGATTGCAAAGTTAAAAAAAGTATAGAAAACAAAAGCAAAAATTGGCAAAAAACTCGCAAAAAAACTCACTCGGCAGTTAATAAAAAATGAATAAAAATGAAAGGCAAAATTATAAAAACGCCGAAAAACACTCCTCCGACGACCCGCCGGACGAGCCAAATATTTCGTTTTCGTTTCGTTTTCATACGCTTTCAAATGGCTTTCAAACGCGGTTTTTAACATTATTTTCGGGGAAAAGTTTGTCAATTAATAGATAATCCGTAACTTTGCAAAGTTTTTCACAAAACGCCGATTAAAGTAATGGGAAAGTTCACAGCATTTAAGTTGCCTTTGAAATCGTTGGCGCCCGGAACTCATGAGTTTGATTACAAACTCGGACACCAGTTCTTTGTAGACATGGAGTACGATGAGATTCGTGATGCCAATATCGACGTGCACTTGTCTGTGAAATACAATCACGACGTCTACACGTTGCATTTCGACATCAACGGCACCGTGCTGATGCTTTGCGACCGCTGCCTCGACGACCTTGAAGTTGCCATCGACACGACCTACGACATCAACGTCGAATACGGCGACGACTACAACGATGAGAGCGACGACTTGCTTGTAATCCCCCAAGGCAACAACGAACTCAACGTTGCCTATATGCTGTACGACACCGTTGTGCTGGCCATCCCCATCAAGCACGTCCACCCGGCCGGCAAATGCAACCGCCAGATGAGCACCCTGCTCAAAAAGCATCGCGCCGGCTCATCGCCCGAAGAAGAAGAATTGTTCGAAGGCTTGACCGACATTGACGATGCAAGCGACGATGCCGTAGCCACCGACCCTCGCTGGGACGCGCTCAAAGGCTTGGCCGATAGTGAAAACAACTGACAATTGAAATCAACAACTCTCTCCATAAAAGATATAAAATAATACAATAAACAATAAAGAACAATGGCACATCCTAAACGCAAACAATCGAAGACTCGTACAGCTAAGCGTCGCACACACGATAAGGCTGTAGCTCCCACACTTGCACTCTGCCCCAACTGCGGCGCATGGCACGTTTACCACACGGTATGCGGCGAATGCGGCTACTACCGCGGCAAGCAGGCTATCGTCATGGGCGAAGCTGCTCTCTAAGCATTCCCCCTATCTGTGCAGGGCCTTCAGGCCCGTGTAGGCGCGATATGAAAAATTACTCCTTGCGACTCCCCAGGCTTGTCACACTCACTGAGCTCAATGCGCAGGTGGCAGGCTGACGGAGAAGAGAGGAGCAAGTTTTCATATTTATATATCAACATCGCACCTGCGGCTAAATCAAACATCAGCAACCAAATTCATAAAGATAAATGAACAGCGCACGCATATCCGCAATAGCTTCATACGTCCCCGACGACGTACTCGATAACGAAATGCTCTCCAAGATGGTAGATACTAACGACGAGTGGATTACGACTCGCGTCGGTATCAAAGAACGTCGCATCCTCCACAAGGAAGGCGCCGGTTCGTCATACATGGGCATCAAGGCTGTGGAAAAAATGCTGGCAGAATACAACATAAACGCCGACGAAATCGACCTGCTGATTTGCGCCACGTCGAACCCCGACTACCGCTTCCCGTCGACCGCTTCTGTAATCGCACACGGCACAGGACTCAAAAACGCTTACGCCTACGACATACAAGCCGCTTGCGCCGGCTTCATCGTAGCGCTGCAAGATGCAGCCAGCTACATCAAGTCGGGTACCTACAAGAAGGTAATCGTTTGCTGCGCCGAGAAGATGTCGTCGATGGTCAACTATACCGACCGCGCCACTTGCCCCCTATTCGGCGACGGCGCCGCTTGCGTACTGGTTGAGCCGACCGAAGAAGCCGGCGTCGGTGTTATCGACGCAGTTTTCCATGTCGACGGTCGCGGTCGCGAACACCTGCTCATGGAAGCCGGCGGCTCAGTGCTCCCCACCTCGCAAGCCACGCTCGACGCCGGACAGCACTTCCTGTTCCAGGACGGCCGCAACGTCTACAAAAACGCTGTGACCGACATGCTCACTTCGACTCTCGATGTGATGAAGCGCAACAACCTCGCAGCCGACGACGTCGACTACCTGATTCCCCATCAGGCCAACCTTCGCATCATCGAAGCTGTAGCCGACCGCGCTAAATTCCCCATGGAGAAAGTCCTGGTCAACATCCAGCACTATGGCAACACCTCGGCAGCCTCAATTCCGCTGTGCCTCGACGAATACAAAGGCCAACTCAAAAAAGGCAATCGCCTGGTGCTGACCGCATTCGGCGCCGGTTTCACCTGGGGCGCCATGTACCTCGTTTGGGACATCTAATCCGCCACACATCCAACGGCATATCAAGGGAGCGACTCATCCGAGCCGCTCCTTTTTTTCATCGTTTATATATGTGTACTTACGCAAATGCGCCGACTCGGCAGCTTGCCACCACCCCATGCGCCATTTTTTATCCTCACTTTGCGACTGAACTCAATCCGCCTAAAAGAAAAGCACGCCCTGCGGCTGTAGAGCAGCAAGGCGTGCGGTGGGTACCCGGACCCGGGATCGAACCGGGAAGGATTGCTCCAACGGTGTTTGAGACCGTCGCGTCTACCGATTCCGCCATCCGGGCGCGGTGCAAAGTTAGGCATTTTTTGCCATTCGGCAAGCGCTTTTATTGTTTTTTTATTCCAAACGACCATACTTTTGCGATTTTTTGAGTATTTTTGTGGAAATTTCTTGATCATGAGCTCCGACACTCGACAACCCCTCATAGGCTTGACGGTCGAAGGCCTGCGCCGCGTAGCTGCGGAAGTTGGCCTTAAACCATTTGCCGCCAAACAAATGGCCGCTTGGCTATACGAACGCCGCGTCAACGACATCGACTCAATGACCGACCTTTCAAAAGAAGGCCGCCGCCGTCTAGCCGAAAAGTACTGCATCGGCCGCACTGCCCCGCTGGCAAGTTCTGTCAGTGCGGACGGCACGGTAAAATACCTTTTCGAAGGTGTCGGCGACATGGCAGTCGAAGCCGTATTCATTCCCGATGGCGAGCGAGCTACGCTGTGTGTGTCGTCGCAAGCCGGATGCCGCATGGGTTGCAAATTCTGCATGACCGGCCGCCAGGGTTTCCATGGCAACCTGTCGGCCGCCGGCATCATGAACCAAATACTTTCGATTCCCGAAAGCGAACGCCTGACCAACATCGTGTTCATGGGCATGGGCGAGCCGACCGACAACATCGACGCCGTAATGACGGCCATCGAAATCCTCACCTCGGCGTGGGGACTGGCTTGGAGCCCGAAGCGCATCACCGTCTCGACCGTCGGCAACCGCGCCGGACTGCGCCGACTATTGGAGGAAACACGCGTACACATGGCCGTGAGCGTCCATTCTCCATTCCCCGAAGAGCGCCGCGAGATAATGCCCGCCGAACGCGCATTCCCCGTGCGCGAGGTCATGGAGCTGATGCGCGGCTACGACTTCGCTCACCAGCGACGACTCTCGGTAGAATACATCCTTTGGAAAGGTCGCAACGACGACCGCTACCACGCCGACGCCCTTGCCCGCCTACTGCGTGGCACCGACGCCCGCGTCAACCTCATCCGCTACCACGCCCTGCCTGGCTCTGATATGCTGCCACCGTCGACGGCGACCATGGAAGCCTTTCGCGACCGACTCAACGAATTAGGCGTGACGGCTACAATCCGCGCCTCGCGTGGCGAGGACATCGAAGCCGCCTGTGGCATGCTTGCCGGCGAACACGGCTCCGGCAAAGCATCCGATTCCGAACTTAATGATAACCATAATTAATACCGAACAATAAATGCATAAAAAAATAAAGGTGGGTATCACCCACGGCGACATAAACGGCATCGGCTACGAAATCGTGCTGAAGTTGCTCGAAGATGGCCGACTGGCCGAGCTTTGCACACCCATCGTGTACGGCTCGGCTAAGATTGCTGCCACCTATCGCAAGGCCTTACAGATGCAGCAAGTACCTTTAACCCAAATCGACAGCCCCGCACAAGCCAACGGAGACAACAACTACATAATCAACGTCGTAGGCGAAGACGTGCGTCCCGAGCCCGGACAGCCCTCGCCCGAAGCCGGCCGCGCCGCCTACATAGCTCTGGAGCGCGCTGTCGCCGACCTCAAAAACGGCGATATCGACGTGCTGGTCACCTGCCCCATCAACAAATCGACCATACACAGCTCGGAATTCACATTTGCAGGCCACACCGAGTACCTCGAAGCCGCTGCCGGCGAAGGCAAGGCGCTGATGATACTCTGCGACGAAAACATGCGCGTGGCCCTGCTCACAACCCACACGCCAATCGCCCAAGTGGCAGAGACCGTCACACAAGACACAATCATCGAGAAGCTTCGCATCTTCGACCGCTCGCTCCGTCGCGACTTTGGCATCGGCTCACCGCGCATCGCCGTGCTCGGACTCAACCCCCACGCCGGCGACAGCGGCCTGCTCGGCACCGAAGAGACCGAAATAATCACACCCGCCCTCGAGAAAGCACGCAACGAGCGCATCCTCGCCTTCGGCCCATACGCTGCCGACGGATTTTTCGGCTCGGGCCAATTCAAAAAATTCGACGGTATCCTGGCCATGTACCACGACCAAGGCCTGGCGCCATTCAAAGCATTGGCCATGGGCTCCGGCATCAACTTCACGGCCGGCTTGCCATTCGTGCGCACCTCGCCCGACCATGGCACAGGCTTCGACATCGCCGGACAGGGCATCGCCGACCCCGACTCAACCCGCGCTGCCATATATGCAGCCATCGACATCTGGCGTTGCCGTCAACGCTACGACGAAGCTTACCGCTCGCCCTTGCGCCGACAATATTACGAGAAAGGTTCTGATAATGTAGTACTTGATTTATCCGGAGAATGAATTTTGCAATTATAGCTGCCGGCGACGGCTCGCGCCTCGCCCACGAAGGCGTGACCGCGCCAAAACCACTCGTCAACCTCGACGGCCGACCCATGATTCAGCGTCTAATCGACATATTCAACGACTGCGGCGCCGAAAGCATCGCGGTCATAGTCAACGAATCTATGACCGAAGTGGCCGACTATGTAGCCGAAGCCGCCCGTCGTTCGGCCATCCCTATGCACCTACGTGTGAAATCGACACCCGACTCCATGCATAGCTTCTACGAAGTTTCCGGCATGCTGCCCCCCGGCAAATTTGTCCTCACCACCGTCGACACCATCTTCAGCGCCGACGCCATGCGCCGCCTCGTCGCCGCCTTCGAAGCTGATGGCGAAGCCGATGGCTACATGGGCGTCACTGACTTCATCGACGACGAAAAGCCGCTCTACGTGGGCGTCAGCCCCGACGGACGCGTCGACGCCTATCGCGACGAGGCTTTCGAGGGTGTGCGCTACGTATCGGCCGGCGTCTACGGTCTGCAGTCGCCTCGCGCCTTGCAAGTACTGCGCGAGTGCATCGACAGCGGCATCGGCCGCATGCGCAACTACCAGCGAGCCTTGCTCGAAGCCGGCTTCAACCTCCGCGCATGCCCCATGGGCAAAGTCATCGACGTGGACCACGCCTCTGACATTGACAAGGCTCGCAGCCTCATCGACTCTTTCGAAAACCCAAGCGACAAAAAATGACCGCTATCAAAACCATATCGCTATCAGCCATAGCACTTTGGGCAGCGGCCACGTGCTCGTGCAGCGGCTCCGGCGCCACCGCGTCAGCCGCAAGCTCGCACATCGACACCATCGCCGTGCGAGGCGCGTTCAGCGGTGACTCAGCCATGGCAATGGCCGCGCACCAAGTGGCCTTCGGGCCGCGCGTCCCCGGCACCGACGCCCATGGTCACTGCGTCGATTGGCTCGTCGACCGCCTCAAGACTTGCGGCGCCGACACTGTCGAAGTGCTCGAATCCTCTGCCACAGCCTGGGACGGCACTCGCCTGCCCGTGCGCAATATCCTGGCACGATTCAACGCCGACACCTCGGCCCGCATCCTACTGCTCGCCCACTACGACACTCGCCCCTGGGCCGACCAAGAGGCCGACGCTGCGCAGCGCGAGCTGCCTATCGACGGAGCTAACGACGGAGCCAGCGGCGTAGCCGTCCTACTCGAAATCGCCCGCAACCTCGGGCTCGAAGCGGCCGCAGTCGGCGTCGACATCATGCTCACCGACTGCGAAGACTACGGCCGACGCGCCGACACCACTACCGAATCCGACAGCTACGACGACTCGTGGGCCCTGGGCGCCGCACACTTCGCCAAGCACCTGCCTTACACCACCGCAAATATGCCGCGATTCGGCATCCTGCTCGACATGGTCGGCGGACGCGACGCTCGCTTTCCACACGAGTACTTCTCGGCCAACCTGGCTCAAGCCCCCACCGCGAAAGTGTGGGATATGGCTCGCCGACTTGGCCTCGCCGACCGATTTCCGGCACAACTCGGCGGAGCCGTCAACGACGACCACATACCGCTCATTCAAGCCGGAATACCCGTCACCGACATCATCGAGAACGCCAACCCGCAGACCGGCTCATTCCCACCCACTTGGCACACTCACCGCGACAACATCGAACACCTCGACGCCGCCACCATGCACGACGTCGGCACGGTAGTTCTCAACGTCATATACAACGAAAAACCATGACCATCGAAGAAAAACAACTCGAAATAACCGACCAGTTTGTCGACATTGAAGACTGGCTCGACCGCTACGCACAAATCATCGACATGGGCAACGAGCTACCGCCCATCGACGATGCACTAAAGACGCCCGACCGCCTCATCGAAGGCTGCCAGAGCCGTGTGTGGCTCGATGCTCGCCTCGACGACAACGGACTCGTGCAGTTCACCGCCGATTCCGACGCTATCATCGTCAAAGGCATCATTGCCATGCTCGTCGACGTTCTCAACGGGCACACCCCCGACGAAATCCTCTCGGCCGACCTCCACTTCATCGACGATATCGGACTGAGCGAGCACCTGTCGCCCACCCGCTCCAACGGCCTGCTGGCCATGGTGAAGCAGATGCACGACTACGCTCGCGCCTTCAAGCTCCTGCAAGAGTCGCACAAGGCCTAAAACGCGAATATTCACAAACCTTAAACCCAAATAATTAGTTATGTTACTTTCGATTTCCAGTTTTTGGCAGGAAAATCAGGCATTGGCTATCCTGCTCTGCATCCTGGTGATTGTGGTGCCCCTGCTGATATTCTACATTATCAAGGCTCGCCGCGACCACCCCAAAGGTCTGATTCCCGCCGCAATCGCCAACATGGGCGAACGTTTCGGCTACTACATCATGAACGCCGTTCTACTCCTGTTCCTCTGCTCCAAATTCGGCATTAGCGACGACCTCGCCGGCTGGATTTATGCCGTGTTCTACTTCCTCATCTACGTGCTGAGCCTCCCCGGCGGCCTCATCGCCGACCGCACCCAGAAGTATAAGGGCACCATCGTAGCCGGCCTCCTCGTCATGGCTCTCGGCTATGGTCTGCTGTCGATTCCCGTATTCTCCGAGCAAACCGACGGCGGCATCTCCTGGATTCTCATCTTCACCTGCTTCGCTCTGTTGCTCATCGCCTTCGGCAACGGTCTCTTCAAGGGCAACCTTCAAGCCATTGTGGGCCAAATGTACGACAACTTCGAAGCCGAAGCTGCCAAGAAAGGCCCCGAAGCGCTGGCCATCGCCAAGAGCCGTCGCGACTCGGGCTTCCAGATTTTCTACGTATTCATCAACATCGGCGGTGTCATCGCTCCGTTCATCGCTCCGCTGCTGCGCGAGTTCTGGCTCAAGGCCCACGACCTGGCCTACAACGCCGACCTGCCCCGTCTGTGCCATAAATTTATCAACGACGCCACCAACATGAGCGCCGGCGACACCGCCAACCTCGCAGGCCTCGCCGAAAAAGTCGGCTTCAACGGCCCCGTTGACCTCGCTTCGTGCTCCAACTATCTCGAAATCTTCAACACCGGCGTCCACTTCTCGTTCATCGCATCTGTGGTGGCTATGCTCATCTCGCTGAGCGTCTTCGCTTGGGTCATGAAGCGCCTCCCCACTCCGGTCAAGAAAGCTAAAGCCGCAACCGTCACCGCCGCCGAAGCTCAGAGCGATGCCAAGGAAATCCGCCAGCGCATGTACGCCCTGTTCGCTGTGCTCGCTGTGGTTGTATTCTTCTGGTTCTCTTTCCACCAGAACGGTCAGTCGCTCTCAGTATTCGCCCGCGACTTTGTCACCACCGACAACGTAGCGCCCGAAATCTGGCAGTGCATCAACCCCTTCTTCGTGATTGTCCTCACGCCGATTATCATGTTCATCTTCGGTGCATTGGCCAAGCGCAAGAAAGAAATCTCGACTCCCAAGAAGATTGCATTCGGCATGATGATTACGGCCCTGGCCTACATCTTCCTGCTCGCCATCTCGGTAATCTACAACTACCCCTCGGGCGAGGAATTCAAAGGCCTCGACGAAGCCATGAAAATGTCGATGAAGACCGGCCCCTACGTGCTGATTCTCACCTACTTCTTCCTCACCGTGGCCGAGTTGTTCATCTCGCCGCTGGGTCTGTCGTTCGTATCGAAGATTGCGCCCAAGCACCTGCAAGGCATCTGCCAGGGCCTGTGGCTCACCTCCACCGCCGTCGGCAACCTCTTCATCGCCCTCGGCGTGACGATGCTCAACCAATTCCCGCAGCAGTGGATGTGCTGGGCCGTGTTCGCCGGCTTCTGCCTCCTGTCTATGATTGTGATGCTATCGATGGTGAAGTGGCTCGAACGCGTCACCGCCGACAAATAATCCGACCTTTAGCGTCGGCCTGCTAAACAGCTGACCGACGCCGTCAAATACTCGCACCCGCCTCAGGTCAAGACCTGCAGGCGGGTGCTTTTTTTTCACTCCAAACACCTACGGCCCCATTTTCAGACCTTCGCGACTCGTCATTAATATTTTTTAATAACATTTTTCGACCAAATGGACAACACCCTGGTATAAATTACAACAAATAATGCACAAAAAAGCAGTAACTTTGCACCGAATTATATAACGATAGGTAAAAAGGTAATCAATAGCTACAAAATTATAAATATGAAGAAGATTAAAACACTGACACTCACGTGCCTTGTGACGACTGCTGCTCTCGGAGCGCTCATGTCGTCGTGTGGCAAGAATGACGCAAGCGCTCAGCAGGGCCAGGCTCCCCAGCTGAAAGTGCTCACAGTAGAAGAAGACGATGCAACGCTGTACAAGAGCCTCCCCGCTACCCTCAAAGGTAAAACCGACGTAGAAATTCGTCCCCTCGTTTCGGGCAACATCACCGCTGTCCACGTCGAAGAAGGCCAGCGCGTAGTCAAAGGCCAGACTCTCTTTACTCTCGACCAAGTCCCCTACCAAGCAGCCGTCGACCAAGCTCGCTCTGCTGTGAACGCTGCCAACACTGCGGTCGCAACCTCTGAAATCAACGTCAACAACCTCAAAGCTCTCTACGAGCGCAACATCATACCTCAGACACAGTACCAAGTAGCTGAAAATCAGCTCGCACAGGCTCGCGCCCAGCTCGCACAGGCCGAAGCAGCGCTGACATCGGCCAGCAACTCGCTGTCGTACACCGTAGTAAAGGCTCCGTCGAATGGCGTAGTTGGTACAATTCCCTTCCGCGTAGGTGCTCTCGCTTCGCCCTCGATGATGACTCCGCTCACCACCGTCAGCGACAACTCGCAAATCTACGCCTACATCGCTCTCAACCAGAACGATCTGCTCGAAATGACCGACAACGGCTCTCGCTCGCTCGAAGAAGCTGTCAAGGACATCCCCGCTCTGAAACTTGTCCTCAACAACGGTGCCGAATATGGCGTCGAAGGTCGCATCGAGAGCGTATCGGGCATTGTCGACAACGCCACCGGCGCTGCCAGCGTGCGCGTGCTATTCCCCAACCCCTCAGGTATGCTCCGCAGCGGCTACACCGGACAAGTTCGCATCCCCGTCGAAGCTCCCAACAGCATTCTGATCCCCCAGAAGTCAACTTACGAGGTACAGAACCTCCGCTACGTGTTCACTCTCAACGACAGCAACGTCACCGTCCCCACTCGCATCGAAGTCCTCGAAATCAACGACGGTAAGAACTTCGTAGTCACCAACGGCCTCAAAGCCGGCGACCGCATCGTCACCGAAGGCATCGGTACCACCGTACGCCCCGGTATGCCCATCGTACCCGTCGACGCAAACGCCGCTCCCCAAGAAGCCGCTCCCGCTCAGCAATAAATCCATCGCGCGAAGATTTTTCACGACCTCTCTCGGCGTGCCGTCCTATTGCAGGTCGCGCCGCCTCGCTTGCGATGCCGTGACTATCCAAGTCAGTCAACAAATTCACATTTAAGCTAATTCAAAAAATGAAACTTGATACATTTATTAATAGGCCTGTGCTGTCGACGGTGATTTCGATTTTCATCGTACTGCTCGGTTTGCTGGGTATGATATCCCTGCCTATCACGCAGTACCCCGACATTGCACCTCCTACCGTTCAGGTATCGACCACATACAACGGTGCCAACGCCCAGGCCGTGCTCAACTCGGTGATTGCTCCTCTGGAGGAATCTATCAACGGCGCCGAAGGCATGCAGTACATTTCATCGACTGCCACCAACACCGGCTCCGCTACAATCACCGTCACCTTCCGCCAGGGCTTCGACCCCGACATGGCTGCCGTCGACGTTCAGAACCGCGTCGCCAAGGCCTCAAACCTCCTTCCCTCGGAAGTTAACCAAGTAGGCGTGCAGACTCAGAAGCGCCAGACCTCGATGCTCGTCGGCGTCTCTCTTATCGATACCACCAATACATACAGCGAGGAATTCCTCGACAACTACATGAAGATCAACGTCATGCCCGTACTCCAACGTGTATCGGGCGTGGGTGATGTCATGAGCTTCGGTGGCGACTACTCTATGCGCGTATGGCTCAAGCCCGAAATCATGGCTCAGTATGGTCTGATGCCGACCGACGTGGCCGGCGCTCTGGCCGAACAGAACGTTGAAGCCGCTCCAGGTGCATTCGGCGAACAGGGCAACCAGTCGTTCCAGTACCCGATGCGCTATCGCGGCCGTCTGACCACTCCCGAAGAATTCGGCAACATCGTCATCAGCGCCAAGCCCACCGGCGAAGTTCTCCGCCTGCGCGACGTAGCTGAAATCGAGCTCGGCCGTGTGACATACGGCTTCCACAACAAGGCCAACGGCAAGCCCGCCTCAATGTGTATGGTGTTCCAGACCGCCGGCTCCAACGCTACTCAGATTATCAACGACTGTCTCGCCGAAGTCGAAAAAATGAGAGCCGACCTCCCCGAAGGCCTCACCTTCGACGTCCCGATGAACAACAACGACTTCCTCTACGCTTCGATTGGCAACGTAATCCAGACCCTCATTGAGGCATTCGTGCTCGTGTTCCTCGTGACATACGTATTCCTCCAGGACTTCCGCTCCACCATCATCCCGGCCATCGCCATCCCCGTGGCCTTGATTGGTACATTCTCATTAATGAACGTGATCGGCTTCTCGATCAACCTCATCACCCTGTCGGCTCTCGTACTTGCGATTGCGATTGTGGTCGACGACGCCATTGTGGTCGTCGAGGCCGTCCATGCCAAGCTCGACCAAGGCTACAAATCGGCTCGACGCGCTTCGATCGACGCCATGAGCGAAATCGCCGGCGCACTTGTTTCGATTACCCTGGTCATGATGCTCGTGTTCATCCCCGTGTCGTTCATGCCCGGCACCGCAGGTGTGTTCTACCAGCAGTTCGGTATCACCATGGCCATCGCAATCGGCTTCTCAGCTATCAACGCATTGACCCTGTCGCCTGCACTGTGTGCCGTGTTCCTTAAGGCCCACGACGACGATTCGAGCCTGAAAGAACGCCTCGGCAAAGCATACTCGGCTGCCGGCGAAGCAGTAGTCGGCCGCGCCAAGCGCTCGTTCGGCCTCAACTTCCCGCCGATTATCACCGTGCTGCTCCTGTGCGCAACCGTCTACTTCATGATTGCACACTGGTTCTCGTTCCACAACATTCCGCAGCTCATCATCGCCAGCGTCTGCGCCGTCCTCACTATCCTCGGCCTCTTCGGCAAGCGCTTCCACCGCGCATTCGAGAACGGCTACAACAAGATGCTCGAAAAGTATAAGAAGGGCGTCGGATTCTTCTCGCGCCACCGCATCGCTTCGTTCTGCACCGTCATCGTTGCAATTGTCGTTCTCGCATACCTGATGGCGACAACCCGCAGCGCCATGGTACCCGACGAAGACACCGGCTTCATGTTCGGCATGGTCGACATGCCCGCCGGCACTTCGCAGGAACGCACCACCGAAGTCCTCAACCAACTCGAACAGATCGTCATGGCCAACCCCGCCGTTCGTCTGGTTCAGACCATCAACGGCTACTCTTTCGTGGCCGGCCAGGGCGCTACCTACGGCACTCTGCTCATCAAACTCAAAAATTGGGACGACCGCACCAAGGGCCAGGACGTCACCAGCGTCATCCAGCAACTCTACGGAGCCACTGCCGGCATCAAGGACGGCCGCGTCATCTTCATCGCTCCGCCTATGATTACCGGCTACTCTGTGACCAACGGTTTCGAGCTCAAGATGCAAGATAAGACCGGCGGCGACATCAACCAGTTCTACGCCGTAACTCAGGCCTTCCTCGGCCAGCTCATGGCTCAGCCCGAAATCCAGGTGGCTTACACCACGTTCAACCCCACCTTCCCGCAGTACATGATCGACATCGACGCCGCCAAGTGTAAGCAGGCCGGCATCTCGCCCTCGACTATCCTGTCGACCCTGCAAGGCTACTATGGCGGTATGTACGTATCGAACTTCAACCGCTTCGGTAAGATCTACCGCGTAATGATGCAGGCCAACCCCGAAAGCCGCGCTTCACTGCAGACTCTGAGCGAAATCAAGGTGCGCAACGGCGCCGAAATGGCCCCGATCGACAACTTCGTCAAGCTCACCCGCGTCTACGGTCCTGACCTTCTGAACCGCTTCAACCTCTTCAACTCGATTTCCGTCACCGGTAACCCGGCTCCCGGCTACTCCTCGGGCGACGCTATCGCCGCCATCGAGCGCGTAGCTTCGCAGACTCTGCCTCAGGGCTATGGCTTCGAATATGCCGGTATGACCCGCGAAGAAGCCGGTAGCTCCAGCGGTAGCGCTACAACTATGATTTTCGGTCTGTGCTTGCTCTTCGTCTACCTGCTGCTCTCGGCTCAGTACGAAAGCTACATCCTGCCGTGGGCCGTGATCCTCTCGATTCCCTTCGGCCTTATGGGTGCGTTCATCTTCGCCACCATCTTCGGCATCACCAACAACATCTACCTGCAGATCGCACTCATCATGCTTATCGGTCTGTTGGCTAAGAACGCCATCCTGATTATCGAGTTCGCTCTCGAACGTCGCCACTCGGGCATGAGCATCTTCAACGCTGCCGTCGCTGCTGCCGCTGCCCGTCTGCGTCCTATTCTGATGACCTCGCTCGCTATGGTTATCGGCCTTCTGCCTATGATGCTCTCGACCGGCGTTGGCGCAAACGGTAACCGCGCCCTCGGCACCGGCTCTGTAGGCGGTATGCTCATCGGCATGGTGCTCCAGATCTTCATCGTCCCCGCTCTCTTCTGCGTATTCGAAGCTATCCAAGAAAAGATCAAGCCCATCAAGTGGAAGGATCAGGAAGAAGGCGGCACTATCGAAAGCGAAATCGAACAATATGCACGTTAACCCTCACTCACGCTGAAAGATATGAACAAAATACTAACAGCGACCGTAGCCCTGGCCCTCATGGCCGGGCTATCGGGTTGCCACATATATCAAAAATACGAGACGCCCACCTCGACGCCCCTCACATCCGACTACGCCGCTGCGCTCGCTCAGGAAGTCGACTCCACAGCCTTCGGCAACCTCGCTTGGGAAGATGTTTTCACCGACCCGCTGCTCGTGTCGTACATCAATCAGGCGTTGGAAAATAACACCAACCTGCGCAATGCTCAGCTCAACGTCGAAGCCGCTCAGGCTGGCGTATTAGGCGCCAAACTCGCCTACCTCCCCTCTGTAGCCCTCGCGCCCAACGGCGCCGGTGCCAAATACGGCTCCTTCGACTTCGGCTGGAGCTACCAGCTTCCCGCTCAGGTGTCGTGGGAAATCGACATCTTCGGCAAGCTCCTCAACTCCAAGCGCTCGGCTCAGGCCACTCTGATGCAGACCGAAGCCTACCGTCAGGCTGTACGCTCGCAGATTATCTCGGCCGTTGCCACCACCTACTACACACTCGGAGCGGTCAACCGCCAGCTTGAGCTCACACGCCACACCTCGGAACTCTGGGCCGAAACCGTGCAGATGATGCGCGACCTTAAGGAAGCCGGCCGCACCACCGAAGTAGGCGTAATGCAATCCGAGGCCAACTACTACAACATACTGGGCCAACTCACCGACCTCGAAACTGCCGTCGTGCAACTCAACAACACCATGTCGCTGCTGCTCAACGTCATGCCTCGCGAATGGGCCGTAAACGCCGACAGCAAGCTCAACGCTCCCGCTTTTGCCCACAACGGCG
Organism: uncultured Bacteroides sp.; assembly: GCA_964433215.1. Taxonomy (GTDB): domain Bacteria; phylum Bacteroidota; class Bacteroidia; order Bacteroidales; family Muribaculaceae; genus CAG-873. Next base: position 23,790 of record CAYSQI010000015.1, on the reverse strand, counting down.
TCGAAATGTCGATGCTCGCTTCGCGTCCCGACGTAGCTGCCGCCGAAATGTCGCTCGCTAAAGCTTACTATGCCACCAACTCGGCGCGCGCCGCATTCTACCCCGGCCTCACCATCACCGCCAACGGTGGCTTCACCAACCTGCTCGGCTCGGTTATCAGCAACCCCGGCGATTGGTTCGTGCAGCTCGCCGGCTCGCTCGTCGCTCCTATCTTCTCACGCGGACGTAACATCGCCAACCTCAAAGCCTCCAAAGCGCAGCAGCAAGCCGCTCTTAACTCGTTCGAGTACACCTTGCTCAGCGCCGCTTCCGAAGTCAGCAACGCCCTCACCGTCTACGACAAGAGCGTCGAAAAAGCCGAGTTCCTCGAACTCCAGGTTAAGGACCTCGGAAACGCCGTATCGATGACCCAAGACCTCTACACCTTCTCGACCGGCAACATCGACTACCTGCAGGTAATCACAGCTCAGCAGGGCCTGCTCGGCGCACAAATCGCTCTCATCGACTGCAACCGCGCTCGCGACTTGGCTGTAATCAACCTCTATCAGGCTCTCGGCGGCGGTCGATAACCTCCTTTATTAGTGATACTCAAAATCAGTACACCATGATAAGTCCACTTGCTTACGTCGATCCCGGTGCTCGTCTGGGAAAAGACGTCATCATTCACCCTTTCGCCTTCATCGATAAGGACGTCGAAATCGGCGACCGCTGCGAAATCATGCCTTATGCCTCTATCATGAAGGGCACTCGCATGGGCAGTGATAACAAAGTCTACCAAGGTGCTATCGTTGGTGCCGACCCTCAGGACTTCCGCTGGAAAGGCCAGCAGACCTACTGCTACGTCGGCAACAACACCGTCATCCGCGAACACGTAATCATCAACCGCGGTATCGATACAGAAAACGGCACTCGCATCGGCGACAACATCTTCATCATGGCCGATAGCCACATCGGCCACGACTCGCAGATTAGCTCAAACTGCGTACTCGGCAACGGCGTCACCATCGCCGGCGGCGTTCACATCGGCCACGGCACCATCCTGTCGTCGAACGTCATCGCAAACGAAGGTGTGCACATCGGTTGCCTCGCTCTTATCAAGGGCGGTTGCCGCATCAGCTCCAACGTGCCGCCATTCGTCATCATCGCTCACAACCCCGCTGCTTACTATGGCGTCAACTCCGTCATCCTCACCAAGCACGCCGGATACAGCGAAGCTTCAATCGACGACATCGCCAAAGCTTATCGTCACATTTATCAGTCGGGCACGTCGCTCTTCAATGCCTTGCGTCGTATCGAAACCGACATCGAGCCCTCTGAGACACGCGATGAAATCCTCAACTTCATCCGTGGCAACAATAGCCGCATCGTGGCTATTCAGACTGCTCTCGACTAATCTAAAAGCCTCACATAGCTTATTCGACAGGACCCTGCGCAAAAATCGCCGGGTCCTGTTGTTTTTTACGCTTTTATTTCATAACTTCGCATATATGTTGACGATATATAAAGCATCAGCCGGCTCAGGCAAGACGTTCAACCTTGCCTTCCGCTACATCCGCCAGCTGCTGGGGTGCAAATCGCCCGACGGCAAGTGGCATCTCGTGGCGCCCACTTCGCGACACGCCCGACCTCACTCCCACATCTTAGCCATCACTTTCACCAACAAAGCAACGGCCGAGATGAAGCGTCGCATCATCAAGGAACTCGACATGCTGGCCGACATGCCCGCACCGGGCGAGCGCGACTCGCAATATGCCTCGATGCTTACTGCCGACTACGGCTGCTCGCGCCAAGACCTTGCCACCGCTGCCGCTGCCGCTCTGCGGCTTCTGCTCAACGACTACAGCGCCTTCAACATATCCACTATCGACTCATTCTTCCAAACAATCCTGCGCAGCTTCGCGCGCGAAATCGACCGTCAAGGCGACTACCGGCTCGAACTCGACAGCAACTTCGCCGTCACCTCTGCCGTCACTATGCTATTCGACGACGTCAACTATCACGAAAAAGGTGTAAGCGACAGCGTTGGCCAATGGCTACGCGACGACGCTCTGCGACGCCTCGACCTAGGGGAAGAATTCAATCCGTTCAACCGCACCGGCTCCACGTTCAAAAACCTCACCAGCTACTTCAACAAGACTTTCAACGAGACATTCACCAAACACGCCGAAGAGCTACATGCCTTTCTTACTCGGCCGGGTGCCACCGACCGCTTCAGAGATGCCATCGACCGCCGCATCGCCTCACTTTTGTCAGAGTCTCAGCAGATGGCCAACCGACTTCGCGAAGCTCTTGAGGCCGAAGGGCTTTCCGTCGACAATCTTAACTCTTCCATCGCATCACTGGTGAGCCGCTCACTTGCCGACACTATATTCGACAACAACGTAGCCACAGCGATGCTCAAGAAAAGAAATGACCGAGCGAAGTATCTACTTGCCTTAGAATATCGCGACGAAAGCTACTTTGGCCGCGGTGGTTTCTTCAAAGCCAAAATAAAGGCAAGCGACGAGGCCCATCTTGCACTATTCGAGTGGTTCGACGTCGTGCGCAATGCCGTCGTTCAATGGGTCATCTACTCGGAAATCGCCCGGTCGATCACCACATTGAAAGCTCTGGGCTTTATCAACGACTACATCAACCGCTTCCGACAGGACAACAACCTCATCCTAATCAACGACACCAACTCGCTGCTCCGCAGTATCATAAACGGCGCCGACGCACCATTCATCTACGAGCGCGTAGGCCTTGAGCTTCGCCACTTCCTCATTGATGAATTCCAAGACACCTCGCGTCTGCAGTGGGAGAATTTGCAACCGCTGGTCGCCAACTCGCTATCCGCAGGCGACGACTCCCTCATCATCGGCGACGTCAAGCAATCAATCTACCGCTGGCGCGGCGGCGACTCTTCGCTTCTCGACCATCGCGTACAGACCGACCCAGATCTGGCCGACAACGAAGTGCTCGGCACCACCATCGACAAAAACACCAACTGGCGCAGCTCGCACGGCGTCGTTCGCTTCAACAATACCATATTCTGCCGCATGGCCGATGAAACCCAAATCACCGGCTACGACGGCGCCACACAAGCACTGCCGGCCGCCACAGCCGACCTGCCTTGGTACATCAACATCCGACGCCTCGACAGCAAAGACGAAGACATCCTTCGCGAACGTGTTGCCTCGTTCCTCGGCGACGACGTTGATTTGCTGGATGCCTGCTACCAAGATGGCGTTTTCGACAACAAACGAGCAGCGGCCATCGTATGCGGACACCGCATCATGCAGCAACACGCAGCCGGATATCAGTGGAAAGACATCGCTGTGCTCTGTCGCAGAGTTGCAGATGGAGCTCTTGTCACGAGCATCTTCAACGAATACTTTCCCGAAATCAAAATAATGTCGAGCGAGACACTGTTGCTCGAAAACTCACCAGCCGTAAAGCTCATCATCAGTATGCTCGAAATCATCGACTACTCATACGCCGGACTCCAAGCCGACATCGAGCCAACTGACAACCACACACATCCCGACATGGCCGATGCCATGATGAACCGTTTCGAGTACTACGTCGCCAAAGGCGACGACATCGACGTAGCTCTCGACAAGGCTCTTCGCGGCAACACCGACGCCGCCGATCAGTCGGCACCCGATGCGACCGGCGCGACATCGCTCATCGGCGACATCGCCGAGCTGCGACGCATGGCTCCGGCCAACTTGCTCTCCATGGTCGAGGCTATCATCTCTCTGAAAGTTCCTGAAGCTCAGCGCATGGCCGAGCTCCCATACATCAACGCTTTCCTCGATGCCGTCAGTGAATTCTCCGACAACCACATTCCTACGGTCCACGCTTTTCTCGAATATTGGGGAACCGTGTGCCACTCGCTCGCAATCACCGCGCCGTCAGGGCTCGACGCCGTCGACATCATGACGGTCCATAAAGCCAAGGGGCTCGAGTGGCGCTGCGTTCACATACCATTCATGTACTGGGAACTGACAGCCCGCAGCGAACCCGCCTGGTTCGATCTCTCTGTACTCACCGACATTGACCCGGCCGACCGACCTCCGATTCTCTACCTGAATCCTACGCAGGCCTTCATCGAACCGAATAGCCCATTCCGCGAAGCCATCAATCGCCAAATTCAAGCTGACTCGGCCGACAATCTGAACGTGGCCTACGTGGCCTTCACTCGCGCCATCAACGAACTCGACATCACGCTCACCGACGCCTTCTCCGATGGCGACGGCAGCCTCTGCGACGCACTATTCCAAGCCTTGCACAGCCGCAACCTGCCCTCGCTGGTAGCCGATATCGACGCCTCACTGTTCGTCGACACAGCCGACTGCTTTGACGAGGCCGGCAACTTCTCCTTCGGCTCGCCCACCACTCCGCCGGCCAAGAGCGAACAATCCACGGCCAAGAAAAAGCGGCCATTGCTCGACCCTAAGCCCATAGCTCCGCGTCAGCCGGCCTTCAATTTCAACTCCACCGCCTCGCGCATTGCTCGCGTCGACGACCTCATCAACGAGCCTGCCGGAGGGCTCGACGTCGACCAAGGCTTGCCCCTACCGATGCAGCCGATTACCGATGCCGACGCCGACTCGGCCGCCCGTGCCCGTGGCACCAACCTACACGCCATTTTAGCTCTGATGCAGACATCCGACGACCTCGACCGCGCCGTCGACCGTGTCGTCTACGACCTACACGCCGACCCCTCGACGGCCGAGGAATACCGCTCCGTACTCGCCCGAGCCTTCGAAGCCGCCGGCGACTACGCTCGCAGCTGGTTCGGTCCCGACACTCGCCGCGTGCTCGCCGAGCAAACAATTTATGACACCGAACGTGGCGAAAATTGGCGTCCCGACCGCATCGTCTGGACCGCCGACGGCCACATCGACATCATCGACTACAAGTTCACCGCCTCTCCTTCGAAACACCATGCCGACCAAGTGCGCGGCTACATGAACATGCTCCGTTCAATGGGCCACGACAACCTCCGCGGCTTCGTCTGGTACCCCGACCTGCAACGCATCATCGCAGTCGACAATTAACTGCCCTCACTCCTATGAAAATCATCCACTCCTCTGACTGGCACATCGGCCACACATTCTTCGACTACGACCGGCTCGACGAGCACATTGCAGCCCTCGACCGCTTGGCCGAAATTGCCGAAGCCGAATGCCCCGACGCCATGGTCGTCAGCGGCGACATATTCCACTCGTACATGCCCGCAGGCAAGGCTCGACGACTCTTCGTCGAAAAAATCGACGCCATGCACCGGCGCGTGCCCTCTATGCACATCATCATCACCGCCGGCAACCACGACAACGCTGCCTACCACGAAATATTCGCCACACCCTGGCTGCGCGACGGCGTCCACCTTATCGGCACCATGCCCGCCAACCCCGCCGACGCCATTGTCGAACTGCCGGGGTGCGGATTTATTGCCGCCGTGCCATACATCAGCGCTCGACGACTCGGCAACGTCTACTCCGAAATAGGAGCCGCCATCGCCGAGCGCAACTCGGCAGGCCTGCCGGTCGTATTCATGGGGCACTTAGCCGTCAGCGGTTGCCGCTCCACCGGCCACGACTCCGACGACTTCACTATCGGCAACATCGACTGCCTGCCGCTGAGCGTGCTCGGCGACGATTGCTACGACTACGTCGCCCTCGGCCACATTCATGGGCCGCAAACCTTCGCCGGCGGCCGCGTCCGCTATAGTGGCAGCCTGCTCCCCGTCAGCTTCGACGAGGTGTGGCAGCACACTGTCAGCATCGTCGAAATCGGCCATCGAGGCGACCTGCCGGTCATCCGCGAAGTGCCCATCGAGCCCGACTACGAGGTAGTCACCCTCGAAGGCGACTGGAACTCAGCTATCGCAGCCTTGCGCGCCTTCGACCCCGATCGTCGCGCCTACGTGCGCCTCAAAGTCACCCAAGAAGCGCCCCTGCCTCTCGATGCCGACCGCCAAGCCCGCGACATCTGCCTCAACACGGCTGCCCGGTTCTGCAACATTACATACTGCCCCGTCACCTCGGCCGAACGTATCGACGCTCCGGAAGCCATGAGCGTCAACGACTTCGATGCTGCCACACCTCTCGACATCGCTCGCCGCTACATCGCCACCCGCGGCGCTGCTATCTCCGACGACCAGCTCGCACTACTCCAAGAAGTTATTAATTCCGTAAACGAGGACGACCGGCTATGAAACTCCTACAACTTGACATTCACAACATAGCGTCGATTGCCGACGCCTCCATCGACTTTGCCCACGGTCCGCTCAGCGATGCCGGCGTGTTCCTCATCAGCGGCCCCACCGGCTCGGGCAAAAGCACCCTGCTCGACGCCATCAGCCTGGCCCTCTACGACAGCGTACCGCGCATGGACCGCACCGAGATGCGCTCGCGCGCCGACGACTCACCGACCAATATGGCACCCGACGACGCGCGCCAGCTGCTGCGCCAAGGTTCGTTCGAGGGCTTTTCACGCCTCACTTTCGAAGCCAACAACGGCAAGATCTACCGTGCCGAGTGGATTGCCGAGCGCACCACGCGCCGCTCCAAAGGCACCGACGCGGGCAAGATTAAAGAACGCCGCCGACTGCTCACCTGCCTGAGCGACCCCACCGAGCCCGTTATCGAAAAGATTAAACCCGTCAACGACGCTATAGTTGAACTCACCGGACTGTCGTACGGCCAGTTCTGCCGCACCACCATGCTTGCCCAGGGCGAATTCACCCGCTTCTTGCTCAGCGACGACCGTTCCAAAGCCGACATCCTCGAGAAAATCACCAACAAGACAATCTACGCGCGAATCGGCGCCAAAATATTTGAAGAAACTCGCCGACGCGAAGCCACCGTGCGCGAGCTCGAGACGCGTCGAGGCATGGTGAGCTTACTCACGGCCGACGAACGTACAGCCCTGACCGAGCAACGCACCACTCTGGCCACAGAAGCCTCCGAAGGACGCACTCGCCAAGCCACCCTTGCCACGTGGCGTCTATGGCTGACCCGCGATGCCGAGCTGCGCACACGACACACTGCCGAGACTGAAACTGCCGACCGCTGGCAGAAAGCCGTCGAAGCCGACGAATTCAAGCGCCAAAGCGACTTCCTCAAGCGGCTCGATCTCTCGGCCGATGCGCGCCGCGCTCTGAAGGCCGCTCAAGAGGCCACCGCCGATGCCGAGCAAAGCCGCAAAGGCATCAGCAAACTACGTCTCGACTTCGCCCGCTATAAGCTCCTCAAGCAGCAAATCATCGACCGACGCGACCAAGCCTTCATCGCGGCCGACTCGTTCGATAAGCAAATCACCGACTACGGCGACCGCGCTCTTTCGTTCTCGCAAGCCACAGCCGTCAACGATACGCTCGCCACAGCAATTGGCGCTCAAAAAGCCATCAACGACCTCACCGCCCGACGCGCCTCGACAATCGAATCGCTACCTGCCCTCGACAAAGTCCTTAGCGACGCCAAGGACTGCGCAACAAATGCCTCAAAAATTGTCGCAGCAGTCAACGACAGAGTCAGCGGGCTCAACTCCGACATCGCCAAGTACGACTTTGCGGCCCTCTCTACCCGGCGCGACACTGCCGCCAAGACCCTTGAAAACATCCGCTCCGCGCGCAAGGAAGCCGCTGATATTGCCACCGCCGAGCAAGCATATACCGCCGACCGCACATCGCTCGAAGCCGCAAAAGCAAAGCTCAACGAGACCGATAGTCTTTGCGAAAAGTTAACCAAACAAAGCGACATAGCCACACAAGCGCTCGAAAAGGCCTCGCGGCTCTACGACCTGGCCGCAGCCTCGGCCGACGAGCACGCAAATGCCCTGCGCTCCCTGCTCATACCGGGCTGCAAATGCCCCGTATGCAGCCGCGTCGTCGACTCAATAGTCGAACCCGACTTGGCTGCCGAGTCCGAGCTACGCCTGACGCTGAAAGCCGACCGCGACCGCGCCGCTGAAGCCGAGCGCCAAGCGCGCCAAGCACTCACCGACACACAAGCCCAAGCGCAAGCCGAGCGTCGCCTCTGCGAGCGCGAAGCCGAGCGTCTGGCCAAAGCCGAAGCCGAACTGAAAGCGCGTCGCACCGAACTGGCCGAAAAGCTATCTGCGCTGCACATTACAGATGTATCTTTCGACGAAGCAATTCAAGCAGCCGAAAGCCTACGCGACGAAGCTATCAAAGCCCTCGAAGTGCGCGAAAAACTAATTACCGAGCGCACTCTCGAACATACCAAGCTATCCAAGGCCATCGAAGCCGAAAAAGCAGCCGTCACAGCCTGCGAACGCGCACAAGCCGCCGCCGACACAGCTCGCGCACTCATCAAGACGACCGACATCGACTTGGAAGCGCGACGCAGCGACCTTGACAAGGCCGAAAAGCGACTCAACACTATCGACGGCATCAGTTGCTGGGCCGACGAACGCAGCGCCGGCTTCGACGCCTTCAAAAAAGCGTTCAACGATGCGCTCGACGCATACAACAAGCTTGTCGGCCGCCGCGACAGAGCCCGAACCGACTACGAAGCCGCTCGCACCACACTGCTCGGCCTCGACGCCATCGACAACACCCTCGGCGAGTTGCAAAGTTCGGATGACTATACACCTGACGGGGTCACTCGCGACGACGACCCGGCCGCCTTGCTCAATCGCATTTCTGCCGAATACACTCGCCTGAAGACCTTGATTAGCCGTGCCGAGGCCGACGCTCAAAGCTATCGCGCTGCCGTGACATGCTTCCTCGAGTCCGACGACTCGTTCTCCGAAGCCGAGCTTGCCGAGCTCAACAAAGCCACGGCCGAGCAGATTGCCCACATTCAAACGCTGGTCACCGACACGCTGACTGCTCGCGACGACGCGCAAAAAGCACTTGCTCGCACCGTAGCCGACATCAAAGCACACACCGCCACCCGGCCTCTGATTGCCGAAGGCGCCACGCCCGAGAGCATCGCAGCCGAAGAAAAGGCTCTGACCGAGCGCATCGACACCATCAACAGCCTCATCGGCAGCATTGATACACAAATTGCTAACGACGACTCCAACATCAAAGCCATCGGCGAACTGCAAAAGCAAATCGACAGCGCACGCGCCGAACACGAGCGCTGGAACGCGCTCAACGCACTCCTGGGCAACGCCGACGGCTCAAAATTCAAGCGCATCGCACTGGGGTTCATACTCGACGCCCTGCTGCAACGAGCCAATCGCTACTTGCACCGTCTGACCGACCGCTACAGCCTGACCGTACAGGCAGGCACCTTCAATATCGACGTCGTCGACGCCTACAACGGCGGAGCACGCCGCTCGGCCAACACCGGCAGCGGTGGCGAAAGCTTCATGGTGTCGCTATCGCTGGCACTCGCACTGAGCGATATCAGCCCGCGCTTGGCCGTCGACACCCTGTTCATCGACGAAGGCTTCGGCACCCTGTCGGGCGAGCCGCTATCGCGCGCCGTGGCTCTGCTGCGCAGCCTTCAGCGCGAATCGGGCCGACGCGTGGGCATCATCAGCCACATCGAAGCGCTGGCTAAGGAAATCCCCGTCAGAATCGATGTCATAAAAGACCCGGCAAGCGCCACCTCCCACATAGCCCTCGCGGATTAAAGTATTCAGCACAATACCCATATCGATCACACTAAAAGAGAGGCTGCGCCAATTTTGACACAGCCTCTCTTGAACCAAATATTACTACTTATTTAATCGTGATCTTACTTACCTTGTTGCCACATCTGATAAGGTAGATGCCTGGGGCGAGACCTTCTGCGCTATCGGCTATTTTCAGACCGGTGAGCGTAAAGACTTCGATGGGACCTTCATCGATCTTGACATCTTCGATACCATTTGAACCAGAAGTGTATTGAACTGTAATCTTACTGATGTCGGCACGTTTGTGCGAACCATTAGTCACACATTTAACCTCAATGGACGCTGCGGGGGTCGGCAGTTCATACGTTGCATTTGAATTATTGCCAAGCGCCGAACCATTGATTGTCAAGGCATCGAGAGTTGCGCCTTCAAAAATCACCTTAGTAATCGTAGCCTTATAATCAGCCGTTTTGATTACCATAGTTGCACCATTGTAGATGCGATATTGATAAGAATCTCGATATGCCCACAGACGCGGAGTCGTACCGCCTCCGGTTGCAACGAGTGTCACACCATTATTTACAAATGTCACACCATTTACCTCGCAAACCGGACTATTGTTCGAATTGACCGTTTGTGCCGGGTTTAGAGCCGAAGGAATAGTGAAATCAAATGTAGCTGTTGCCGATTCGTTAACATTTCCTCCGTTGTCGACAAACACAACATCAATTCGTACGGCAGCAGTAACAGCAGCTATTACAGTTTCGGTTGTGAAGGTTCTGACCTCACCACCCATTGTATAGGAAGCACTCTGGACCTTTTTACCGGCATCAGGGACTACCTTAATGGAAAGTGGCTTACCTTCTTCAACCATTGTTCCGGTCGAAATAGTTCCGTTAAGCAATACGTTACCACCATTGTTGCTATAAACCTCGACAGGATAGCTTGAAGCTTCACGTCCGAACTCTACGTTTATCGTAACATCGGCAGTAACCGAAGCAATGACAATGCTTGATGTAAAATGCTTTGTCTCAGCACCCATTGTGTACGAAGCAGATTTAACCACATAGTCGGAATAGAATGGAGTGGCCTTTATCGTCAGTTTTTCACCCTTGGCCACTTTAAGGCTTGTCGAGGGTTGACCGTTAAGAGTCACTTCGCCAAGATCAGCGTCGTTGATATTGACAATGACGTTATACTCGTCCTCGTTCATAGCGCGGATCGTGTACGAGCTCCAAGGACGAGTGCCCTGATATGTAGCCACGCTTCCGGCAGGCACATAAACGACGTGCTCATCGTCGCTGTAGAGGCTGAGACTGCCTTTAGGAGGATTCACTGCGTTACAGTAAATATTACGAACGAAATTGTTATCGATTTTGACATCGGTTATCGTAGCCGGCAACGTTACATCGAAGCTACTGCTTCCGACGTAGGACACGAGTTCAAAAGCGACAACAGTGTAGCTGAATCCTTCAAATAAAATATTTGCCGGCACAATGACATCTGTGTTAATTTCTCGACGTTGATTATCCCATGCGAGCTTATAAGGTGCAACAGCCTTGTATGTCTGCGACATGTATGTAAAGGTGTACGGAAGCTTTGCCGACATATCAACAGATATTTCCATCGTAGCTTCCTGTCCGTTAGGCAATACAGCCTTGATAACGGCTTTGATCCAATTGTCAGCTGGGTTTTCCACAAACATCAAGACGCCATCTTGCGACATTGATACCGATGAATTATCGCTCGACCACACAATGTCGGAAGCATTAACACCATCGACTCCAACTACGGCACATTGATAAGGCTCGTATAATGCAAGTTCGCTTGCATCGAAAGGCGCTATCTGCACCGAACCATCATCAACTACCACAGTAGCTCTTGCGGTAAGCGAGCCTGTCGAAGCCTCAATAATAGCCGTACCATTGCGCACACCACTGACAACACCGGCTTCATCAATAGTTACATACTCACTGCCCGACACTATGCTATACGTCACCGGGGCATAAGCATCGGCAGGAGTATAGACAACGTTAAGTGTGGCCGTTTCTCCCGGCTTGATGAGATAATTGTTCGGATTAAAGGCTATTGAAGTCGGCTGTACTAAGGGCTTGTCGCCGAAGTTTACATTTACACTCACATTGGCAGTAACCGCACTAATTGTAGCTGATGTGGTAAATGATTGTGTAGTCGAGCCCATTGTATATGATGCTGATTCGACAACTTTGCCGGCCTCAGGCTCTGCAGTAATCGTAAGGCTACTACCTTTGGCTAACTCGAGTGAAGCCACCGCGCTACCGTTAAGCAGAACACGGCCACCTGCATTGGCACTAACAGTAACGGCATATATTTCGGTATACGCATAGTTCGCAAATTCTTTCCAGCCGGTAGCTGACTTATAGTTATTGACTGAATTCGTCGGAACAGTGAGTGTCGCAGATTCATATATTTCCGGCGACCATGTGTCGCTCTTTGCTGTCGGAGGCACTTTGGCTTCACTCGTAATATCGCGAAGGCCGCTCTCGAAGAATGCACCGGCCCCTATACTTGTAAGAGACGATGGGAATACTATTGTACTGAGTTCCTTACAAGATGAAAACGCATTAGCTCCTATTGACTTCAGCGAGGCCGACAAAGTAACCTCAGCAAGGCGGTCGCACTCACCGAAAGCGCTACTCTTAATTTCGGTTACATTACTCAAATCAATCGAAGTAATGTGACGGCACTGGAAAAAGGCCTGCGCATTGATGACTTTGACATTTGAAGGCAATGTGAAATTTTCCAAGAAATAGCAATGAGAAAACGCATCGTTTTCGATTGTAACAAGAGTTGATGGCAACGTCAGGTCGATCAATCCTTCGCAAGTATCAAAAGCACTTTGGCCGATAGTCTGGAGGCCCTCTGCTATATTCAAGCTTGTCAGCATCTTGCAAGACTTAAAGATAGCCTTAGGAAGTGAACGGACTGTTGATGTAATTTCAACATTCTTAAGACTATTGACCTTACGCGATGCTTCTGAAAAAGCGCCGGGATTTGTTGATGTATAGCGCAGTGTGCGACCAAGAGTAAGCCTTTCGATAGGCGAATCGGTAAAGTTACCGGAACCATAGCGTAATTCGACAGAATTATTGGCAAAAGTAAGTCGATTAATTGCCGAGCAACCGCCAAAAGCACTTTCACCAATCTCTGTCAATGTGCCAGGCAATGTTAGTTCTACGAGCGACGAACAACCATTGAAAGCATTGTCCGAAATAACGCTAATATCAGAACTAAAAGTAATATCTTTGAGTTTACTACATCCACTGAAAGTCGACGGACGAATAGTCGTAAAACTCGTAGGCAATGTTATCTGTGCTAAGCTGGTGCAATTTGCAAAGCAACTGCTACCGAGCGAACTAACGTTACCAAAATCTATAGTAGCCAAGTTTACACAATCGGAAAATGCCTGATCTCCCACTGTCGTAAGAGACTGCGGAAACTTTATACTTGTGAGCGTTTGGCAATACATAAACGATTGCTTGCCTATCGTCTTGATTCGCGAAGGTAAATTGACGACACCGAGGCTGGTACATGCACCGAAAGCGCCATCGCGGATTTCTTCCAGATATTCGCCAAGTTTTAGCTGAGTCAGTTTATCACAGTATGCAAAAGCATTTACGCCAACGTACTTTGTACGATTTGGGATAGATATGCTCGTCAAAGATCTACAGCCCTGAAAAGCGCATTCCTCAATAGCTGTGATATTGTTATTAAGTTCAATTGATTCTAACAGATGCGGGCCGTTTTCAACATCTTCGGCAAAAGCATACGAATCAATTTTAACAACATCATAATCACGCCCCTCAAATTGTACTGTGCCGGGGATTTTGATTGCACCCTCATAAGGGGCTTGGCCTGAAGCCGGTTGTGAGACGGCAACAGTCTTTTCGGTTTCGCTGATTACCGAATAGGTAATCCCTTCTAGAGTGAAGGATTTAGAATAACCGCTCAGACTGATTGCGAGACACAACACCGCCAGAAAAAAGCGAGTTACATTTTTCATAGAATAACAATTAAAAAATTAGTTTATATTTTATCCGCAAAATTACACATAATTTAAGACTTACCCCCCCCCGATTAGTTAATCTTTGTTAATTGTAGCTTTGCTTATATTCAAAAAGCCCACTAATTTGTGTTTGCTAAGGCAAAAGCGTTATTACGGACAAACTAAAACAACGTGCCGGTCACATCGAAGTGCGACCGGCACGCTGCTATCCGAACTTATATTATTAATGTTAAATCTTGACTATTGCTGACACGATTATATGTTGACGATTGCTTCGCGGATGTGGTCGGCAATGTAGCGTAGGTCGTCGTCGGTGACCCACGGACCGGCAGGTAGGCACAAGCCGCGGCTGAAGAGGTCCTCGCTCACGCCATTGACATAGCGAGGTGCGTCGGCATATAGGGGCTGGCAGTGCATAGGCTTCCACAGCGGGCGGCTTTCGATACCCGCCTCGGCCAAGGCCAGGCGCAGAGCCTCGACATCGACTCGCGGCTCCACAGCCGTATGAGGCGACGATGCACAGTGAGTGACACCCGCAGCACCGCCGACAGCGCCGGTGATTACTGCTTGATATGCTTCCTCGCGACCACGCACGCGCACCTCGTCGTCGAGCGTGATGGTGCAGAGCCAGAAGTTGGCATCGTAGCGCGCCGACGGATTCTCGTGCAGATGCACACCCGGTATGTCGGCCAGCAATTCGCGATACATATCCTGGGCGTGGCGGTGATGGGCCAGGTGCTCGTCGATAATCGCCATCTGGCCGCGACCGATGGCCGCGCAGACATTCGAAAGGCGGAAGTTGTAGCCAAGCTCCTCGTGCTGATAGTAGGGATACGACTCGCGTGCCTGCGTAGCGTAGAACATCATGTGGCGACGTGCGGCATCATCGGGCGTGATAAGTGCGCCGCCGCCCGAAGTCGTTATCATCTTATTGCCGTTGAACGACAACACGCCGTAGCGTCCAAAGGTGCCGCAGCGCTGCCCGTCGAAATTGCTACCCATGGCTTCGGCTGCGTCCTCAATGACCGGAATGTCGTATTTCCGGCCTACGGCGAGAATTTCGTCGATGCGGGCAGGCATGCCGTAGAGGTGCACCGCCATGATGGCGCGAGGCTTGCGGCCTGTGACGGCGATGCGGTCGGCAATAGCGTGGTCGAGCAGCTCGGGGTCCATGTTCCAGCTATCCGGCTCAGAGTCGACCAGCACCGGCTTGGCGCCCAGATACATAATCGGATTGACCGACGCGCAGAACGTGAACGACTGCGCCACGACTTCGTCGCCGGGCTTGACACTACAACCGATGAGAGCCAGTTGCACGGCCGAGGTGCCGTTGCAGAGCGCCACAACGCGCTTATCGAGCGGCTCGCCGGCAGCACGATGGTTTGCGAACGCCTCGAGGTCGTGCTCGAAAGCATCGACATCGGGGCCCATGGGCACAATCCAGTTATCCTCGAAAGCCTTGAGTACATATTTGAGTTCCTCACCTCCGAGATGGTTCAGACAAAGCAATATACGACGATTCGACATTGTTCAATGGTTTTGTGAGATACGATATTTACAGTTTAAAGGCGGTCAGCAGGCGGTAGATGCGGGCCACGCCACGTCCGCCGGCGAGCGAATAGCGGTAGAGCAGACGCCAGAGCAGTCGGCGGCCGAGTGGCTGCGCTGCCAATATGTCGGCGGCCACAGCCGGCGCTTCCGGGTCGCGACGCGCCCACGTTGAAGTCATTATAAGGCGCTGAAGTTCGGCCCAGTGGCGACGACGCGGCCCCAGATTATCGGCGATGGCATCGAGTGCCACCTTCATGCGGGCGACGCGCCCATCGGCCGTATTGGTGATTGATTCGGGCGTGGCATACACATAGACCGTAAATCGCCGACCGGCATGCACGATACGCGGATTCGTGGCTAGGAGGCGCACGCCCAGCTCGCAATCGTCGAACATACGAGCGCCCTCGAGCCAGCCACCCACACGGCGAAAGTGCTCGGTGCGCGCCATATAGCGCATGGTGCTGAACGACGAGTGCATCACATTGTTGTACAGCACATCGCGAGTGATGAACGAATGGCGCTTGCGGTGGCCATCCGGTTCCAGAAGGCAAAAGTCCCAGCAGACGATGTCAGCGTCGGGATGAGCGGCGAGCGTGGCCAATGCGCGCTCGACGTGGTCGGGCGTCATGACATCGTCGGAGTCGAAAAACATGGTCCACTCTGTGGCGACGGCAGCTAGGCCGGCATTGCGGGCGCAGCATGCCCCGGGCTTGGGCTCGCGGAGTATGCGGACACGCAAGTCCGAGTCGGCATTAGCTTCTGCCCAACGGGTGATTACAGCGAGCGAATCGTCGGTCGAGGCATTATCGACCAGCACTATTTCGAGCGGGCGCACTGTCTGCGCGGCGACACTGTCGAGCGTTCGCGTCACTACGTCGGCCCGGTTGTAGACCGGAATGACAATGGTGACTACGGCTTGACTATGCTCGGCGGTGGACATGGCTCCGATCAGAATACGTAGAGTTCGGTGACGTCGAACCGCGGCAGCGGAATGATGTAGGCCGTGTGGTCCGGAATGTCGACCGCCGAAATTGCCGGGGTGACTCCGGCGCGCCGCAATTCACTGGTGACCGTGGCCATGGCCATGGCCGGTGTGTTGTTGTCCTCGCTCAGATGACACAGAAAAATATGTCGCAAAGCCGGCGTGTAGATGTCGGTCAGATAGCGAGCAGTGGCCACGTTGTCCATGTGTCCGCGCTCGGAGCGGATGCGCGCCTTCAGGTGCTCGGTGTAGCGTCCGTTGGTGAGCATATCGGAGTCGTAATTACTCTCAATCATCAGAGCGCGAGCTCGGCGGATATAGAAATCGGCTCGCTCGGTGACGACTCCCATGTCGGTGGCAATGACGAAAGTCATATCGCCCAGCGCGATGGAGTAGCCGCAGTTGTCGGTTCCGTCGTGCGAGGTCTCGAATGGTACGATATTCATCGCACCGATAGAGTATTCGTGCTCCTTGAAGATGGGCGCATGGTAGTCTTTGATGCGGCGCGATATGTTGTGTCGGCGCAGCAAGCCCTCGAGCACGCGGTTGGTGCAGTAGAGGCGCATGTGGGGGTTGCGACGGAGTAGCGAATAGGCGAATTTCACGTGGTCGGCATGGTCGTGAGTCAGAAAAATGCCCTTAAGCGACTCCATGGAGATGCCATTGCGGCGCAAGGCATCGGTGACCTTGTTGTTGTCGACACCGGCATCGACGAGGATACCGGCATCGCGAGTGCCCACGTAGGCACAGTTGCCACTGGAACCGCTGCCCATCGACATGAAACGCAGGCGCTCGACCGGGCGACGAAATTCAGCACCGACACCAAACTCGCCGGCAGCCGAGGATGTGTCGGCCGCGGCGGAAGGCCTGGCAGTCACCACTTCGAACGTGGCCTCGGCCTGCTCGGCCTCTTCGGCGCCGAAGAGGCTTGGCAATTCGTCCAACGGACGAGTGGATCGGCGATTGTATCGGCGTGTCATAGTTAGTTAGCTGCAAATTAGGAAAATGGCGGGGATCTTGGAATAGTCGCACTTGGCGCCGCGCCACTCGGCCACGGTGCGAGTAAGGATGCTCTGTCGCGGGCCGGTGATGTCGCTGGCCACGCACAAGCGGGTGTCGGCAGCGAGCGTGGCGGTGAGCTCGCTCAGCAGCCGATTGTTGCGATAGGGAGTTTCGATGAATATCTGCGTACGACTGTGGCGACGAGCTTCGCGCTCCATGTCGCGAATGGCACGTGTGCGAGCCGCCGGCTCGATGGGCAGATAGCCATGAAATGTGAACGACTGGCCGTTCGAGCCCGAGCCCATGAGCGAAAGCAGGATGCTCGAAGGGCCTACGAGCGGCACCACTTCATAACCGCGGCGCTGAGCAGCGGCCACCAGGTCGGCACCGGGGTCGGCCACGGCCGGGCAGCCGGCTTCGCTGACGACGCCCACGTCGAAGCCCTCGGCCAGCGGTGCCAGCATGGCATCGACAGCCGACGACGGAGTGTGCTCACTGAGTTCTTCGAAATGCAAATCGTCGATGACGATGTCGCGCGAGGCGGCACGCAAAAATCGACGGGCCGAGCGCAAATTCTCGACCACGAAATAGCGCACCGAGCGCAGCAGCTCAATGTTGCGGGCGGGCACTACATCGGCCACGGGCGTGTCGCCCATAGGAACGGGGAAGAGATAGAGTCGTCCGGTGCGAGTGGTCATATTTGTGTACTTTTGACAGGTTGTCCGACAAACGCAGCCGCCAGCGAGTCGAAGGCGGCGGGGTCGCCGGTGGTTAGATATTGAGCGGAGCCGCCGCGTGTGAGGCGAGCGTCCATGTCGGGATGTCGGCGCAGATAGTCGGCCAGCGAGTCGGCCACGATGTCGCCCTGACTGACGATGCGCACCCCCTCGGGCGCTACAGCTCGGATTTTGGGCATCAGCAGCGGATAGTGTGTGCATCCGAGCACCACAGTGTCGATCAGCGGGTCGGCTGCCAGCAAGGTGTCCATATCCTTGGCCACGAAGTAGTCGGCTCCGGCGGAGGCGGCTTCGCCGTACTCGACCAGCGCCACCCACATGGGGCAGGCATGGCTGGTGACGACATAGCCGGGATGCAAATGGGCTATCTCCATATCGTAGGAGCGCGACGCCACCGTGCCGGGGGTGCCGAGGATGCCGATATGGCCCGAGCGAGTAAGGCCGCCGAGAGCTTCGGCGGTGGGGCGAATGACGCCGAGCACGCGCCGGTGCGGGTCGATGACCGGAAGGTCGCGCTGCTGGATTGTGCGCAAGGCTTTGGCCGAGGCCGTGTTGCAAGCCAAGATGACGAGATGGCAACCACGGGCAAAGAGGCTCTGAACAGCTTCGAGCGTGTAGTGATAGACCTCGTCGAAAGGCCGAGTGCCGTATGGCGCACGCGAATTATCGCCCAGGTAGAGATAATCGTAGTCTGGAAGGCGATGGCGCAGAGCGCTCAAGATAGTAAGACCGCCGAAACCCGAGTCGAATACGCCAATCGGCCCGGGTTCCTGCGGTAGTTCTATGTGACGAGTGGTCAAATGCGTGACTTGATAGCGGCTGTTTCCTTTTCGTAGCCGGGTTTTTCGAGCAGAGCGAACATATTGCGCTTGTAGTCCTCGACGCCGGGCTGGTTGAAGGGATTCACATCGAGGATGTAGCCGCTGATGCCGCAAGCAACCTCAAAGAAGTAGATGAGCTGGCCGAGATAACCCTCCTCGATAGCCGGCAGGGTGATAAGCAAGTTGGGCACGCCGCCATCGACGTGGGCGATGCGCGTACCGAGCTCAGCCATCTTGTTGACTTCGTCGACGTGCTTGCCGGCGATGTAGTTGAGGCCGTCGAGGTTGTCGGCATCGGCCGGGATAACGACTTCGTGGCGAGTGCGGGCTACGGTGATTACGGTCTCGAAGATGGTGCGTTCGCCATCCTGAATCCACTGGCCCATCGAGTGCAGGTCAGTCGAGTTGTCGACCGAAGCGGGGAAGATGCCCTTGTGGTCCTTGCCTTCGCTTTCGCCGTAGAGTTGCTTCCACCATTCGCTCAGGAAGTGGAGGCTGGGGTTGTAGTTGACCAGAATTTCGATTTTCTTGCCGGCGCGGTAGAGGGCATTGCGAGTCATGGCGTATTTGAGCGCATTGCAATCCTTACCGGCGAGGGTCTCGTCCTGCATCAGACGCGCACCGGCCACCAGGGCCTTGATATCGAAGCCGGCTACAGCGATGGGCAGCAGACCTACGGGCGTGAGCACCGAGAAGCGGCCGCCGACGTTGTCAGCGATGACAAAGGTCTTGTAGCCTTCGGTGTTGGCCAGGGTGCGGAGCGCACCGCGCTTGGCGTCTGTGATGGCGACAATAAGCTTGGCAGCTGCCTCGCGACCAACCTGAGCTTCGAGCTGCTCCTTGAGCAGACGGAAGGCAATGGCGGGCTCGGTGGTAGTGCCACTCTTGGAAATTACGATGATGCCGAAACGCTTGCCCTGCAAGTACTGCTGCAGGTCGTAGAGGTAGTCTTCGCCGATATTCTGGCCGGCGAAAAGCACTTCGGGATTGCCTTTCGTGGTGATACCCAGCGAGTTGCCAAGTGCGGAAATTACAGCTTTGGCACCCAGATAGCTACCGCCGATGCCAATGCAGACTACCACGTCGCAGTCGCGACGCAAAGCGGCAGCCGTTGCCTCGATATCGTCGAGCAGGCTGTCGTCAGTCTCGGCAGGAAGTTTCACCCAACCTAAGAAATCATTTCCTAAGCCACTGCCATCCTGCAGCTTACGGAGACCGTCAGCTGCCTCTGCGGCGAGGGCATCGATGGCGTCGTTTGACACCGTCGACAACACGTCTTTAATATTTACTTGAATCGTTTCCATTTTTACCTTAAAATGTTTCCGCAAAGATACAAATATTTCGGCAAAATCGCAATACAGCCTCACTACGACATAAATATAAAAAAACCTAATGGGGTTTATAGTAAAAACGCCCCTGCGGCACGTGAGTCGCAGGGGCGCTTTTTTATTTATTAACTTTGCGCAATGCGCATGGTGCGTTTTACTTAACGACTACCTTGGTGGCACGAGCGCCGACAACTTTCACATAAACACCCGGAGTGAGATTGTCAGCCGCTACGCGAACGCCTTGCAGGTTGTAGTAGACGGGGGCTGCATCAGTATCGGTAACGATGATGTCGCCAACAGCCGAAGGCTGGCCGGCCGGGTTAGTTGTGAGAATCGTAAGCTTGCCTTCGCGCAACAAGTAGAGGTTGATCCAAGCGTCGGTCACTGCTTCGGCTTCATCGCGAACGACTACCGTCTCGCCGGCAGCTGCAGCAGCTACTGCCGAAGCGGTCGATATCTGAGTATCAATGTTGAGTGTCAGGTTTGCTGCCGACTTAACATCTTTCTTCAGGTCTACGAGTTGGATACCGACGTTGTTATCGCCTTCGTTGAGCGGCATAGCCACATAGCTGGCGCCGGCATATTTGAAGATACCTGCGCGGCCGTCGAACTTCAGATTGGCGGGAGCAGCTTCAGTAGTCGAGCCGAAGGGCGAATTCCAACCCCACGACTGCAGACCCTTGGTCGAGCTGATGCAGAGCACATCTTCGTCGTAGAGAGGCGACACGAAGAAGTTCACGTCAGCGCCGGCTTCGAAGAGCAGCGGGTTGTTGGCGCCGGGTTTGTAGTCGACAGCGGCAGCGGCCTCGCCGTTGAAAATCGAGATGGTGCTGGCACGGGTATTGCGAGCGTCACCGACGGTAGGCATCGGGATGGCAATGCTACCTTCTTCGGTGGTGCCGGTATATGCAAAGTGGGTAGGATAAGCGCGGAACCACAGGCCCGAATTCTGAGTGCTAATCCACGGTTGGGGATCGCCGGTGGGCAGGCCGTTCTCGTCGTTGTCCCACTTGTAGATGTAGAAGGTGCCGCGGCCGGCGTCGCCTGCTTGTATATTGCTATCGTCGTACTGAGTCTTCGTAGCGTTGCAAGCCAGCAGATAGCCATCGGCGGTGAGCTGGAGGTCGGCTACCGGAGCAATCGAACCGGAAGTGCCATTGGTCGAAAGTTCGGCCACTACTTTGCGAGCAGCGAGGTCGTAAACGATAACAGTGGGCTTGGCCTGTTCGGCAGCGGGAATGACAGCAGCCAGCGTGATATCCTTATCAAGGGCGAGGATATACATCTTCTCGCCTCGAACGATGACGCGGCGGATTACCTTGCCGGCGAGGGCATCGATAGGCAGGTCGGCAGCAGCCACCATGAAATTATATTCGTCGGCCGGAGTGTATGTTCCGAGCTTGGCCAGCGGGTCGGGATAGTTGACGGGCAGGTCAATCGGTTCTACATAGTCGGTAGCTTCGAGGAATGCTTTCGGATACGATGTAGCGCCACCATTGACCTCAACTTCGATAGGTTCAGAGTCCTTGTAATCGGGATGCGACACCTTCAGGGTATATACACCCGGCTGAAGGCCCTTGAACACGAAAGCACCGTTGTAGAACTCGTCGGTGGTGTATTCGGCCAGCTTGTCTTCGCCAAGATAGAGTTCGGCTGTAGCGCCGTTGAGCGGCTTATAGATGTCGTCGGTAGCAGGGTTGGGGGTATAGTAGCGATGCGAGAAGCGTTCGTGCTGGTCGCGTACGATACCGTAAATTTCGCCGGTGGCATCGCGCTGCTCGAATTCGAAGTACTCGGCCACGCCGCGAGCATATTGGCAACCTTCAATCCAGTCGACGTCGAAGTTCATAGCTCGGTGAGCTGCAGGATAGTAGGTGTGGAAGTAGCCTTCGACCAGGAAGCCGGGGCAGCTATGCTTGAGCACCTTCAGGTAGCCCACGTAGCCACGTTCGTCGGGGGTAGCGTTGTAGCCGGCACCGCCCATGAAGTCGATATCGCCATTGATGTAGACGCTGCTTACCGACCATGCGGCATGCTCGTTAGCGAACGAATATTTGGCAGCAGCCTCGGCCATCTCCCACGAGTTGGGTACAAGCACATTCTCCTTGCCGTTGTGACCGCGATACATGAACAGGTGATAGTTGACAGTCGAACCCTTCGTAGCGGCATTCGAGTGAATTGACACAAACTGGTCGAACTCGTTCTCGTCAACCTCGATCGACACTTCGAGCAGCGAGCGGTTGTAGAGCGCTGCATTGGGGCTCGAAGTAGTGTTTTCAGCTTCGAACGGGCCATTCTTGACGCGGCTCATTACGATATTCTGCTCCAAGTCGAGGGCTGCACCGATTTCCCAGCGCTCGCCGGTCTGATTTTTGGTGCGGTCGAAGGGAACACCCATCTCGATGAGCTTTTCGAGCATGCCGAAGCCCTTGATAAGGTTGGTGTTCGACTCAAAGAAGCCGGTGGTATCTGTGTTGGTCGACGAATATTCGGGTTTGCCGATGATTTCCATCGGGCGGTCGTTGCCGGTCCACGAGCCGTGGCCGGGATTGATATAGACGCGCAATTGGTCGGGGGTCTTGGCTGCGAAAGCCGTTGCGGCGAGTCCCATGAGCACTAACGCCGTAGCTATTTTATTAATTTTCATTGCGATAGTGTATTAGGGTTATTTAAGATTGATTACATAGAGGTCGCCGGCGATAGTCGAGAAGACAATGCGGCTGCCGTCAGCACTTACCGAGGGGTTGATGCCGATGACTGAGTCGTCGGTCAGGGTCTGAATGGTGCCTTGGAGGTTGGCAGCCACGATGGTCGACTTGAGCACTTCAGTGCCATTATCGTAATCTTGGAAACCGACGACCGATTCATTGTTGATCCAGCGAGCGCCGTGGATGTAGCCCAAGGGGCGCACGTTGCTACCGTCGAGGTCGCACACGAAGCAACCGCGGCGTGCCAGGTAGTAGACAATCTTAGTGCCGTCGGGCGACAGCTGCGGCCATAGGTATGAGCCACGGCCCTGCGGGTCGAGAGTCACAGTGGTCCCGTCGGGAGTGGTCAGTTCGAGGTGGCCGTAGTGAATGCTGACTACAGGCATACCCGAGGCTTGCACTTTCTGGCCGGCCATGTTGCGAGCGCTGTAGCGGCCGTTGTCGCTCAGCGACAAGACACCCGAAGGCGACACGCTGAACTGTGCACAGTGGCGTGCGGGCTCCGACAGACGGCGAGCGAAACCATCGGTCATATCAACCATCTGCACCGAATAGTAGCGCAGCTGATTGTCGCGAGTCTCTGACGTCTTAAATACGATTGTCGAGCCATCGGGGCTGAAAGTCAGGTCATTGGCCGAGCCTTGGTTAGCTACTTTGGTTGAAATGCCGGTGGCGAGGTCTACCCGGTAAAGAGCGTTGTCGGTATTGGTCGACAACACGGCATAAGCGCCATCGGGGCTGATGCGCGGTACGTTGACGGATACGCCGCCGGCGACGGCTACTCGTTCTACCGACTGCACCTCCACCACCTGAGCGCCGGCTACAATAGTAGCCGCACTGAGCACCAGTGTCAAAATGGTTTTGTTCATGATAGATTTAAAGTTAATTAGTTGATTATAAAATAGTTGTCAAATATTATTTGCGCGGTGAAAGTTGATTTTTTAAATAAATAATAGTTGTTCTATAAGTCGATACGGCAAAAATAAACATTTTTTACCAAACAAACATAAGTTTTCACAAAAATATTTCAAAAA